>NZ_JBHLWR010000006.1:2217500-2220000 GCF_042432745.1 Camelimonas abortus
CGGCAACCGCGGCGACCGGCTGGTGCGCTTTGAAATTGCGCCTGGCGCCCGGCAGGCGTTCCGCATGCCGGTGACCCTGCGCGCCGGCTCCGTGGAGGTCATCAAGGCGCGCAACTTCGTGCGCATCGCCACGCCGCTGTCGATGACCGTGGGGCAGTATGCGAGCGACATCCCCGCGTTCAATCCGCTGCAGATGTTCACCGATGCCGGAGGCGAACCCGAGGCGGACGCCCAGCCGGAAGTGGACGTCTCCGACGCCGAGGTTTCGCTGGTCAAGTCGTCGCTGACAGGAACGGAAGCCTTCTCCGGCGCTGGCCTTTCCGAGGCCGAGGCCGCGGCCCAGGTGCAGCAGTTCCGCCAGATGGAGGCGACGCGCCAGACTGGCGGTTCGCCGGTTCTGCCACTGCCGCCGCAATTGATGCTGTCGCGCAGCCTGGCGCCGATCGGCGTCGGCGGAAAGGCGGAGGGCCAGGCGGGCGAATTCGACCTTTCTCCGACTGACAATCCGTTCTCGCGCATTGAAGTGCACGTGATTCCGGAAAACCTCACGGTTCTGGCCAAATCAGACCCGCAGGAGAATACGGCCGGCGAGGAACTGGTGACGCTGGGACGGGACGACAATATCGAGACGGCGCTGCGCGCCCGCGGCGCCAGCGACGCTGAAATTCGCGCCATCCTGCGGGCGCTGGCGCAGCGGGTCCGCATAGGCTCCGTCGGGGAAGGCGCCCGGCTGCGCATCCTGATGACGCCCGCGCATGTCGCCCACCGGCGCATTCTGCGCGTGATGGTGATCACCGACGACCGGGTGGACGCGATTGCGGCGCTGGACGACCACGGCGAATATGTCGCGGTTGAGCCGGACCGGGATGACGGCGACCGCCGCCGCAACCGCCGCAACCGGCTGGACGAGGACGACGACGGCGACAGCGGCGCGCCCCGCCTTTACGCCAGCCTCTACGAGACGGGCCTCAAGAATGGCCTGTCGCGCGAGACCGTGGCCAACATCATCCGTATCTTCGCCTACGAATTCGACATGGACCGGCACATCTCGCCGAGCGACCGGATGGAAGTGTTCATGGCCGAGGACGAGGACGGCGCTTCGCCGGAGCTGCTGTTCGCCGCGCTGACGGTCGATGGCGAGACCCGGGGCGTCTACCGCTACCAGATGCCCGACGGAACAGTCGAGTATTTCGACCGGGACGGGAAATCGCTGAAGAAGTTCCTGCTCCGCAAGCCGATTTCGGAAGGCGTGCTGCGCTCCGGCTTCGGCATGCGTCGCCACCCGATCCTGGGCTACTCCAAGATGCATACCGGCGTGGACTGGGCCAACAAGGTGGGCACGCCGATTCTCGCGGCAGGCGACGGCATCGTCACCAAGGCCGGCTGGCACTCCGGCTACGGACGCCACACCGAGATCCAGCACAAGAACGGCTATGTCACCACCTATTCGCACCAGTCAGCCTTTGCGAAGAACATCAGGCCGGGCGTGCGGGTGCGGCAGGGCCAGGTGATCGGCTATCTTGGCAGCTCCGGCCTCTCCACCGGACCCCACCTGCATTACGAGGTGCTGATCAACGGCCGCTTCGTGAACCCAATGCGCATCAAGGTTCCGCGCGGCGGCGAACTGGACGGCGCCGCCCTCGCCGACTTCCGGCGCACCCGCCAGCAGGTGGACGAGCTCATGGAGAAAGCCAGCGCGCCGCGGGTGGCGACGACAGGCGCCGGCGGCGCGAACGCGAACTGAGCCCCGCCAGACGATCCCCGAAAAGGCGCGCGTCGCGATAACGTGGCGCGCGCACGGAACCCTCTTGGCATCGCGGGGGTTTACCCTACATAAACCAACGCAAAAGGACAGGAGGTTTCCATGCGAGGAAATGCGTCCCCAAAGTCCGTGCCGGCGAGCCATAATCGCCACGCCTCTTCCCTTCCGCTCACGCACCGGCAGCTGGTGGAGCTGCTGGCGCGGGCGCGCCAGACGCCGCGCTGGCGCCGCTCTGCGCCCCAGACGCCTGCGGGCGTCGCCCTGAGTAACGGTCGCTAGCGCCGTTGTTGAGACGCTTTCCGGATTGCCCACGCAGGGAGGTCGTGGCCGCCAATCCGGAAAGCGCACGGGGGCCCTGCGCAGGGGACCTGAACGACGAGCGCGTAAACAAAATTCAGGTTTTGACGGATCCGTCCGTCAAATTTTTGAATTCGGTGACCTGAGACCCTGAACTTCCTCCAGATTTGGGTAGAGTCCGTCGATCACGGAGACGGACGATGCGACCCTCGCGGTTCACGGAAGAACAGATCATCGGGATGCTGAAGGAGCAGGAGGCCGGGGCGAAGACGGCGGATGTCTGCCGCAAGTATGGCATCTCGGCAGCGACCTTCTACAAGTTCAAGGCGAAGTTCGGCGGCATGGAGGTGTCCGATGCCCGTCGCCTGAAGGCTTTGGAAGACGAGAACGCGCGGCTGAAGAAGCTCTTGGCCGAGCAGATGCTGGACAACGCGATCCTGA
>NZ_JBHLWR010000006.1:2227500-2900221 GCF_042432745.1 Camelimonas abortus
ACCCGCAGCCGCATGATGCGCGGCATCCGCGGCAAGGACACCCGGCCGGAGCTCGCGGTGCGGCGCGCCCTGCACGCCATGGGAATCCGCTACCGCCTGCATGACCGCAGCCTGCCGGGGGCGCCAGATCTCCTATTTCCCCGTTACCGCGCGGTAGCGTTCATCCACGGCTGTTTCTGGCATGGCCACGGCTGCCACATGTTCCGCTGGCCCGCGAGCCGCGCCGACTTCTGGCGGGAGAAAATCACCCGCAACCAGGAAAACGACGCCCGGGCCGTCGCCAGCCTCGCCGCCAGCGGCTGGCGGGTGGCCGAAATCTGGGAATGCGCCCTGCGCGGACGCGGCCGCCTGCCGCCGCAGGAAGTGGCGCAGGCGGTGGCCGCCTGGCTGGAAGGCGACGCGCCGCGACTGGAAATCCCGGAGGAAGCGCTCCCGGACGACGCCTTCTGACTCCCGCACGCCGGAGACGGCGGCCGGGACGACGCTCCTCCCCCGGGCCGCGACCAGGACGGCAAAGCCGCAGGGAGGAGCGGCCTCTCCGCACGGTTCACGTTCATGGCGACGCGCGAACAGGCGAACCATTCCGCACGGAATGGGCTAACATGCCGGCGCGCCGCGCCGGCGCCCGCAGGCTGCGGAGCCGACGTGAATCTCAGGCGGCCACTGGAGAATTCGGGATGAACACCGCGCCACACACACAGACGGAAACCGGGGCGGCGATGCGCGCCGCCGGCGAGGAGATCGCCCGCCGGGCGGGCATCGTGCTGCGCGACCCCTCCCTGCTCACCGATCACGCCCCTGTCGCCGGCGAATGGATAGCGCCGCAGGGCGACGGCGGCCTGCCTGTGATCAATCCGGCCAGCGGCCAGCTGATCGCCCGCGTGCCCAACCTTGGCCCGGAGGCTGCGCGGCGCGCCATCGACGCCGCCCATGCGGCGCAACAGGAATGGGCCCGGCGCCCGGCCCGCGATCGCGCCCGCATCCTGCGCAGGTGGTACGACCTGGTGGTGGAGAACGTCGACGACCTGGCGCTGATCCTGACCCGGGAGCAGGGCAAGCCGCTGGCGGAGGCGCGCGCCGAGATCCTCTCCAACGCGGCCTATCTGGAATGGTTCGGCGAAGAGGCCAAGCGCGTCTATGGCGACGTGACGCCCGCCGCCGCCCCCGACCAGCGCATCCTCGTGCTGAAGCAGCCGGTGGGCGTGTGCGCCGCCATCACCCCGTGGAACTTCCCGAACGGCATGATCACCCGCAAGGTCGGCCCCGCCCTCGCCGCCGGCTGCGCCATGGTGCTGAAGCCGGCCCCGCAAACGCCGCTCTCGGCCTTCGCGCTCGCCATTCTGGCCGGCAGGGCCGGCGTGCCGGCGCCGCTGTTCTCGGTGATCACCGGCGACGCCGAGCCGCTGGGGCTTGAGTTCTGCCACAATCCGCGCGTGGCCAAGATCAGCTTCACCGGCTCCACCCGCGTGGGGCGCTGGCTGCTGCGCGAGGCCAGCGGCGGCGTCAAGAGGCTGTCGCTGGAGCTGGGCGGCAACGCGCCGTTCATCGTCTTCGACGACGCCGACCTCGACGCCGCCGTGGCCGGGGCCATCGCCTCGAAGTTCCGCAACAGCGGCCAGACCTGCGTGTGCGCCAACCGCATCTATGTGCAGGAGGGCGTCGCCGGGGCCTTCGCGCAGAAGCTGGCGGAGAAGGCCGCGCAGCTGCGCCTTGGCGACGGCCTTGATCCGGACACCCAGCAGGGGCCGCTGATCAGTGAGGCGGCGGTGCGCAAGGTTGAGGAGCATCTCGCCGACGCCCTCGCCAAAGGCGCGAAGCTGCTCACTGGCGGCCGGCGCGCCAGCCTTGGCGGGACCTATTTCGAGCCCACGGTCATCACCGGGGTCACCCAGGAGATGCGGGTGACGAAGGAGGAGACGTTCGGGCCGCTGGCGCCAGTGATTTCCTTCCGCGACGAGGCGGAGGTGATCGCCATGGCCAATGACACCGAATTCGGCCTCGCCGCCTATTTCTACTCCCGCGACATGGCCCGCATCTGGCGGGTGGCCGAGGCGCTGCAAACCGGCATGGTGGGCGTCAACGCCCCCTCCCTCGCCAATGAGATGGCCCCCTTCGGCGGCGTCAAGCAGAGCGGCCTTGGCCGCGAAGGCTCACGTTACGGCATCGACGGGTATCTGGAGATCAAATACGTGCTGCTTGGCGGGGTTGATCCGGCCTAGGACGTCCGCCGGCGCCGCCCCCGGCGCGCCGGGCCGGGGCCCGGAAACGGCGGCGGTCACCGGCCGTCGCCGGCCTCGCCGCCGGCGCCGCCGTTTCTGGCCTGGGCCGGCCCAGGCGACGGCGGCGCGGACGCCTTCGGCTGCAGCGTCGCCACCGGACCGGAGCGGATGGCGGCGGAGAAATCCGCGCCTTCCGGCACGCCCTGGGCGATGGCGGTGATGCGGGCGCGCTTCTTCACCTCCTCCAGCGGCAGGCGGGTGGTGATGTAGCCGTGATCATACAGGTAGTCGGGCAGATAGCCCGAAAACAGGATGCGCCAGTCGAGCGCGGCGCCGGGAACAAGGGCGGCGGCGAGGCGATAGGCCACCGTGGTGCAGTTGGTGCGGATGGTCTGGTACCACACGGGCGTGGCGGCCAGACGGTTGGCGTATTCGAGATAGGAGCGCAGCAGCTCGCGGCGGAAGCGGTCGTTGGCGTCCACCGGAAACAGGGACACGTCCTCCTTCCGGAAGTTGGTGCGCAGCCGGATGATGTCTTCCTCGGTGGCGGCGACAAGCACCATCTCGAACTGCTTGAAGAAGCCGCCGACAGACGAAAACTCTTCGCCCACCTCGCGCCGGATCTCGGCCGAAAACACCAGATGGCGCCCGTCGCGAAAGCCAAAGCTCACCAGCGTGTGGGCGATGGCGGGGCTGTCCCAGACGGAGGTGAAGACATCAAGGCTGGCGAGATCAGAGAAGCGGTAATGGTGTTTCTCCCAGCGCGCCGCGCCCTCATGCCCGTCGCGCCATCTGAAATTGCGTACGTTCATCAGGGTGATGTCATCGCCGTCGATGTCGGCGACCACGCCGCGGGCCACGTCCGGAGCCCAGTCGCGATCCAGCGACGGCTCGATTGACTCCCACCACGTGGCCATCACCGCGAAAACCACCAGCCAGGCCACGGACGCCGCCAGCCTGCGGCGCCGGAACCACAGCCACAGCGCGCCCGCCGTGGCCGCCGCCAGCACGGCGACGGCGGCCACGGCCATGGGCGCGGGCAGCTGGTAGGCCAGCGCCATGGAGCCGAGCGCCAGAAACGCCAGCGTGACGAGACAGACCAGAAAATCTCCAAGAAGCCTGATGATCACACGCCCCCCTCCCCCCAGCGGCGCACGGACAGTGGCGACGACAATAATCGGCCCGCCGCCGGAATGTGAAGGCGGCGACCGGCGCGGCGCTTGACGGCGGCCCGGTTTGCCTGCCCCTTCGCACGCAGGACGTCAACAAGCAGGGGAAACGCCATGATCAAGCTCACCTTCTGTCTGGTGCGGCTGCCGCATCTGGACCGCGCGGAGTTCCAGCGCTACTGGCGCGAGCACCACGCCCCGCTGGTGCGTTCTCACGCGAAGGCGCTGCGCCTGCGGCGTTACGTGCAAAGCCACGCCCTGCCGGAGGACGCGGCGCCATGGCTGGCGAAAACCCGCGGCGCGCCCGAAGGCTTCGACGGCGTGGCCGAGCTGTGGTGGGACAGCATGGCGGATTTCACCCACCGCTCGCCGGAGGCCGCCGCCGCCGGCGCCGCCCTGCTGGAGGACGAGAAAAAATTCATCGACCTCGCCCGCTCGCCGCTGTTCATCACGGAAGAATTCGTGGCGCTGGACGAAACCGCCTGAACCGCTCCCGGACGCCAGGGCCCGCGCGGCCAGCGCGGCGGGGCACGCGCCGGAGCCACAGACTGCTCCCTGGCGACTGTTCCCTGGCGACGCAGGCGTCCGGGTCTCGCCGGCGCAGCCCGGCGCCTGCCGGGGCCGGTCAGGGCCACGTTCCCGGTTTCGGGAACCAGGCCGGTTTCTGCAGGCGCAGGCGTCTTGCCCTCGCGGCCTGACCCGGACGCCCTGGCCGGGACGCACGGGGCAGGCGCTCACGTCCAGGCGTTCAGAACGGGCTGCGTCAGAACAGCCGTTCGGGCAGTTTCAGCAGATCGCCTGGCAGCACCGGCGTTTCCGGAGACAGCGGCATGGCGACGAGCGGCCCCACCCCCTGGCGCTGCACGAGAATGTCCGCGTGGCTGGCGCGACGGGTGGCGCCGCCGGCCATGGCCACGGCGCTCATCAGGTTGAGCCCCGGCCGCCAGGGATACTCGCCCGCCCGCTCCACCTCCCCGGTCACGTAAACCGGCCGCCACGCCGCCACCGTGACGGTGACGCGCGGCTCCAGCAGCATGCGCCCCTTCAGCCGCGCCGCAATGCGCGCCGCCGCTTCCTGCGTGGTCAGGCCGGCGACCTCCACCGCGCCGGCGACAGGCAGGTCGATGCGGCCGTCCTGCCCGATCATCACCGGCCCGCTGAGCCGGTCCTCGCCATAGACGATGACGCGCAGCTGGTCGCCAGGACCGAGAAGCGGCGCGGTCAGGGCCTGCGGCGGCGCTGGCGCTGGCGCCGGCGCAGCGCTTCGCCCGCCCGGCTGCGCGTCCGTCACGCAGGTGCCGACGCACGCCGCCGCCAGAACCGGCGTGAGCAGCCGCACGGCCGCGCGCACGCGCCGCCAGCGGCTCCACGGAAAAATCCTCAGCGTCGGCATGAGATTCGACAAACGGCTCCTGTTGATCGCCCGGCCCTGTCGTGCGGCCGCGCCCCGGGGCGCGGCGCCGGCGGCGCGCCAGCCGGCGCGACCCGCCTCGCGCGGCGCCAGAACATTTTTCCCGAAAACCGCGCAGCGCGCAACAACATGTTGCAAGCGACATCAAGAAAATTTCAGATACGTCCAAATTCATGAATTGAACAATACTTTAATTTTACTTATTCTCGTCATAGGCCGCAGACAGGATGACAGGGAGAGACATGGCCGGCCCCCAGCGCAACTTCCTGCCGCCGCAAGCGGGCGCGCGCCCAGGGCGCGGCCGCCCGGCGCGACTGCTGCGTCGCGTGGGGCTGGCGCTGACCCCGCTGTGCGCCGCCCAGCAGCCGGGCGCGCAGGCGCGTGCCGACGTGCTGTGGGCGCCGGTGATGTCCGCGCCGGACATGGCGCCGGCGTCGCTCTCCGGAAGCGGTTTCGGGGCCGCGCCGGAGGCGTGGGCCGCCGGCTCCTTTCGCCATGACGGCGCCTTCGCCGGCCGCACGGGCCCGCAGACGCCGCCGGTTCACGACCCGCGCGCCGCGCCGCGGGCGCCGGAAGGCGGCTGGCGCGACCAGGGCGGACGCAGCCACGGGAGGGGCGCTCCGGCCCCGCGGCCCGCCCTGTCCGCCTCAGGATGGGATGTTTACGCCAGCGTCAGCCTCACCGGCGCCATCGGGCGGGACGCCGGCGCCAGCCGCGGCGGCGCATTCGCAACGCCCCGGGCGGCGCTGGTCCGCCAGTGGCGGACGAAGCGTCTGGCCCTGGCGGCCGAGGCGCAGCTCAGCGTCACGGCTCCTGACGCCTCCGGCGGCGGCGTGGCCGCGCACTGGCTCTACCGTCCGGACGACAGCCTGGAGGTGGAGGCCGGCGCGGCGGCGCGCCGCGCCGCCGGCATGCGCCGGTTCCGGAGCGACGCCGGCTTCGGGCTGTGGCCGGAGGATGCGGCTCTCCCTGTCCCGGCGCCGGCCTGCGCGACCTTTACGGTTGACGCCGAAGCCTGCGACGTCGCCGGGGCCGGCGGGCGCGTCGTCGTCCGGCGCGGCGACCTGGCGCTGACGGCGGCGGGCGGCGGCCTCGCCGGCCGCGCGGCCGGGCCGGAGCCTCCTGACCGTCGCCGCGACCGCGCCGGCTACGCCCGCGTGCAGGCGCTGGCGCAACTGTCCCACCGGCTTGAGCCGTTCGTGGAGGCCGGGACGCTGTGGCGCGGCGACGGCAGGGCGGAGGCTTCGCGGCGGCGGCTGGTCGCAGGCGCGCGTCTGCCGGAGCTGGGCCTGTTTCACGCCGCCCTGTTCGCCGGCGCCGACGCGCCCTCGCACGGGCCGGCGGCGCCGGCGACCGGGGCGGAGCTGTGGTGGAGCCCGCGCCGGACGCTGACCGTGGGCGTGCGCGCCGAAACGGGATCGGCCAGCGCCAGTCTCGCCTGTTTCTCCGGGGAAACCGGCCTGTGCGTTTCGGGGCGGATGCAGCGCCTCGCCGCGTCGGCGCGCTGGCGTCCCTCGGATGCGCTGGGGCTCGATGTCGGCGTGGAGCTGGCCCGCGCCGTATGGCGGCCAGGCGAAACGGGCGCGCGGCGCAGGGACGACGCCCTGGGCGCCGCCGCACGCGTCTTCTGGACGTTCGCGCCCGGCTGGCGCGCCGAGCTGGATGTGGCGGGCGCGCGCCTTTCCGGGAGCGGACGGCGCCGGGACCGGCGCTTCACCGGCGCCCTCAGCCTGATGCGGGAGATCTGACCATGGGCGCGCCTGCCGAACGCCCAGTCACCGACAGCCTTTTCATGAACAGTCCTGTCACGGACCGAACCGTCATGACCCAGCCGGTCACGGAGCATCCCGTCATGGACCAACCCGCAACGGTCGCGCCGGCGGCCGGCGATCACATGACGCGGCAGGACCTGCGCCTGTTTCGCACTCCCGCCGGCTTCCGGGGGCGGAGCCTTGCCGCCGTCGCCTGCTGGCGGCTGGCGCAGGGCAGCCTGTTCGCCTGGTCGCCGCCGCCGCTGCATGGCTGGCGGCGGGCGCTGCTGCGGCTGTTCGGCGCCCGGATCGGCCGCGGCGTGCGCATCCTGCCGTCGGCGCGCGTGGCCTATCCGTGGAAGCTGGAGATTGGCGATCACGCCTGGGTGGGCGCGGACGCCGTCATCTACAATCTCGCTCCTGTCCGCATCGGCGCCCACGCCGTCATCTCCCAGCGCAGCTGTCTGTGCGCCGCCGGCCACGCGCTCGACCGGCAGGATTTCGCCTATGTGACCGCGCCCATTCACGTCGGGCCGCAGGCATGGATCTGCATGGACGTGTGGGTGGCGCCGGGCGTGTCCATCGGCGCCGGCGCCGTGGTGGGAGCGCGTGCTTCGGTATTTCACGACATCCCCCCGGGCGTGGTGGCCACGGGCGCGCCGGCGCGGCCGCGGAGGCTGCGGCCGCCGCCGCGGACGGGCGCAGCCGGCGACGCCGGCCCCCACGGACGGGGGCGGCCATGACCGCCGCCACGCCGGCGACCGCGCCGGCCCTCCGCCGCATCGTCATAGGTCCGCTGCCGCCGCCGGCGCATGGCTACGCCGTCGCCATGCAGGGGCTCGTACGCCTGCTGCGCGCCGCGGGCGCCGAACCGGAGGCGCTCGATCTCGCCGTGCGGCGCCGCGGTTTCGGCTATGTCGCCCTGCGCCTGTGGCGCGCGGCGGCGGCCGCCGCCCGGCTGGCGCGGGAAGGGCGCGTGACGGGCCGGCGCGCCCGCGTCCACATTGGCGTCGACGGCGGGGCGGGCATTGTACTGGTCATGCTGGTCGTGCTCGCCGCGCGCGCCGCAGGTTGCAGCCTGCGTCTCCATCATCACAGCCAGGCCCGCATGCACCGGCGCAGCCTGCCGTTGTGGCTGCTTGCGCGCCTCGCCGGGCGCGACGCGCTGCACGTGGCCCTGCGCCAGCCGATGGCCGTGGCGCTGCAGGCGCGCCATGGCCCGCGTCTCCAGGTCCAGGTGCTCTCCAACGCGGCGTTCGTTCGCCCGCCTGCGCCGTCGCTGCTGTGGCGTCGCGGGGAGCGGGAACGGCCGCTCACCGTGGGCATGCTGGGCAACCTGTGCGCTGAAAAAGGCCTGGACGCGTTTCTGGCGCTCGCCGACGCCTGCCGGGGTCCGGACGCCGCGCAGGCGCCCGACGCGCGCTTTCTCCTCGCCGGGCCGGTCGTGCGCGCGCGTGACCTTGGGGCGGTATGGCGGCGGGCGGCGCAGGGCGTGATTCACTGGCTTGGCCCGGTGAACGAGCGCAACCGGTCGTCGCTGTTCTACCTCAAGGTGGACCTGCTGGTGTTTCCAAGCCGCCACGTGCATGAAGCCGAGCCCTTCGTGCTGCTGGAGGCCATGGCGCACGGCTGCGCCATCGTCACCGCCGACGTGGGCTATGTGCGCGATCTCGTCGGCGACGCGGCGCTGGTCATCCGGCCGGGGGACGACTTTGTGCGCGGCGCGATGGCGGCGATCGGGCGCGCGCGGCGCGAGCCCGGCTGGCTGCGCGACATGCAGGCGAAGGCGCGCGCCCGCTTCATGGCGGAGCGCGCGGCGGCGCTCGCCGCGGCGCGCGCGGTGCTGGAGCTGGAGGCGACGACGCCGCTGGGCGCCGTCGCCTGCCGTCGCGGCGACAGGACGGCGCGCCAGGCGTCGCGGACGGAGCGGCTGGCGGCGGAGGGAGCACGGCCATGACGGAGCCGCTCCGCGATTCCGCCATACTGTTGCTGCTGGCCGCCGAAACCGCCGCGCTCGTGCGGGCGCGCCGGCGTTACGGCCTGACGGGCGCGGCGACGCTGACCGGCTGCTGGACGGTTGGGGCGCAGCTCATCGCCTGGCTGGCGCTGCACGGCGTCCTCAGCCATGACATGACGGAGGTCTATGGCGGCGCCGATCCGGAGGCGGACCTCGCGCGCGCCATCTGGTGCGCGGGCGGCCTGTTCGCCCTGGTGTGGGCGCTGCAGGCGGCGGTGGCGCCGGCCCGGGCGGGAGGAGCGCCGCGCCCGCCCCGGCCTGTCCGTCCGCGCGCCTTCCTGCGCTGGCGCAGACGCGCGCTCTGGGCGGTCGCGGCGGCGTGGAGCGTCGCCTTCGCCGGCGCGGCGGCGACGCTGGACCTGCAACGGCTGTGGTTCACGAGCGGCTATCTGGAGCTGACCGACCCGGAGCTGATGACCCGCGGCGCGCTGTCCGGCCTCGCCTTCACCCTGCTGCCCTACTGCGGCGCGCTGGCGGCGGCCGCAGCGGCGCTGGCGCTGGCTCCGCCCCGGCCGGATCCGGTCGCCGCCGCGGCGACCGGCGCGCAGGCGGCCGTCACCACGCTGTGGCTGCTTGCGGCGCACTCCCGCGCCGCCGCGCTGGCGCCGCTCGCATTCATGCTGGTCACGCTGCTCACGGCGCCGCGGGCGTGGTTCAGGCTCGCGCTCTGCGGCGCGCTGGGCGCGGCGGCGCTGGGCGGCGCCCTCGCCGGCCGCGGACTGGGCGCGCACGGGCTCGCCAGCCTGCCGGAGCTGCCGGCGCTGCTCGCCGGCGTCGCCGGCTGGGGGCCGCGGGCGGCGACCAATCTGGCGGAGGGCGTGTTCGCCGTGGCCGCCGGTCTTGGCGAATGGCGCAACGCCGCCCCGGGCGTCCGCTTCTTCCCCGACGACTATGTGTGGCTGAGCCTGTCGCCGCTTCCCTCGGCGCTGGACGGTTTCAGCGAGGCGCTTGGCGCGCAGGTGCGCCTGCATGAATACGCGCCGATGCCGGGCTATGTGGAGCTGTTGTGGTTCGGCCCGCCGCCGGCGGCGGCGTTCCTGTTCATTCTCGCCGTCGCCATGGGGCTCGCCGCCCGGGCCGGAAAGACCGTCCCGCTTGCGCAGGCCGGCGCCGAAATGCTGCTCGCCGCCGCGGCTCTACCTGATGGCGAGCTATCCGGTGCGCACGGCGCTCAAATTCCTGTGGATCAGCGTGGCGGTCAGTCTCGCCGCCATGGCGCTTGCGGCGCTGGCGCGCGGCGCGGACCGCGCCGCGGGCACGGAGGCGGCCCCATGACCGTCATGCTCCCGCTCTCCGCAACACCCGCCCCCGCCGACGCCGCCCGCCAAAGCGCGCCGGAGCACGCCGTCGCGCCGCCGCTGTGGACGCATCTGCTGCTGCATCACCGGACGGTTCTGGCGGGGGCGGCCGCGGGCATGATCGCCGCGTGCCTTTTCCTGCTGGCGTTCCCGCCCGTCTGGCGCGCCTCGACCGACGTCGAACTCACCGGAACGCCCCCCGGGAGCGCCGGCGCCAGCCCGTCGGCCGCCGTCTCCGAGGGGATCATCGAAAACCAGGGAGTCATGGCCACGTCGCAACCCGTTCTCGCCCGCGCCGCAGCGATGCTGGCGGAGACGGGGGATGAGCTGACGGTCCTGCAGCTGCGCGGCTGCGTGAGCGTGCGGCGCCTGCCGCGCACCCTGGTGTGGCGCATCACGGCGAAGGCCAGGTCCCCTGCCCTCGCGCTGCGGATCGCCGACGCCGTCGCCGGAGCATGGACGGCGGAGCGGCTGGCGTCGCGCAGGGAGATGGCGAACAGGCTTGTAAGCCAGCTAAATGCAAGATTGCCGGAACTGGCGGAGCGTGTTCGCGAAACGGAGGCGGCCGCAGCACAGTGGCGCCGCCAGCATGGCCTCGCGCCGGAGGGGGAGGCCGGCGCCAGCCTTGGCGACCGCCAGCTCGCGCTGCTTAACGAGCGGCTCGCGCAGGCGCGCGCCGCCACGCTGAAGGCGAAAGCACGCCTGGAGCAGTTGCGCCCCACAGAGGAACTCCATGCCGACGGCGGCGTGGCGACGCCGGAGATGCGCTCCCTGCAGCACCAGATGACGGCGCTGGCGCGGGAGGAGGCGGCGCTCGCCGGCCGCTACACGGCGCAAAGTCCGGAGCGCAGGGCGATCCGGGCGCAGATCGGCGCGGTCAGCCGGGCGATCCGGGCCGAGCGGGAGCGGTTCGCGAGGGCGCTGCGCATGCAGGTCGCCGAAGCGGAGCGGCGGGAGCAGGAGCTGCGCGAGGCCCTGAACGCGCGCGGGGGGCAGGAGGCGTCCGGCGCCGTGGCGCGCCTGCGCGAGCTGGAGCGCCAGGCCGCCGCCAGCCGCGCCGCCTATGACCAGGCGCTGACGCAGCTGCACGCGGCGCAGCTCGCCGGCGCGACCGACGCCCCCGCCGCGCGCGTCATGTCGCCGGCGACGGCGGAGGACGCCCCGGCGCTGCCCCGGCCGGCCGTCGCCCTGTCGCTGGGCGTGGCGGCCGGCGGCGCGCTCGCCCTGCTGGGCGCCGCCCTGCACATGCGCATGCGTGATCCCTGTCTGTCGGCCCGGCTCCTCGCCCACGATCTTGAGGTGGAGCGGATCGCCGCGGCGCCGCTGTTGCGTCCCGAAGCGCGAACGGCGCGGGGCCATGTCATGCACCCGGCCACGGTCGTGGCGGTGCGGCCGCAGTCACGTTTCGCCGAAGGGTTCCGCGCGCTGCGCCAGCTGGTGGACTCCTGCCCCGCGGTCGCGGCGCGGCCCGGTCCGCGGATGGCGCCGTGCTCCGGCGGCCTGGGACACGGGCCGCGCCGGCGCGGCCGCATCGTGCTGGTCACCTCCGCCGGACCAGGCGAGGGCAAGACCACCACCGCCATCGGCCTCGGCCTGACCATGCTCGCCGCCGGGCGGCGGACGCTGCTGGTGGACGCCGACCCGCGCCGCGCCGGGCTCAGCGACTATTTCGGCCTGCAGGCCCATTGCGGCCTGCTCGACATGCTCCAGCAAACGGCGATTTTCGCCGAAGCCAGCGTCCGGCGCGCGGGCCTGACGGTGACGCCGGCCGGCGTCGGCGACGGGACCTGCGCGCTTTCCCTCGCCGACCTTGCGGTCGGACCATTACTGCGCCGGCTAACAGGCGTGTTCGATGAGGTGATCGTCGACGCGCCGCCGCTGGACGTGACCGAAGACGCCGCCGCGGTGCTGCAGTCGGCGGACGTAGCCGTGCTCGCCGTGCGCTGGGCGCGTACGCCGCGCCTGGCGGCGGTGGATGCGGCGGCGCGCATAAGAAGGGCGGGCAAGCCCTGCGCCGTCATGCTGACGCAGGTCGATTTCAGCCGCCTGCCGGGCTCCGGCCCCTTCGCCAGCCATGGCGCGGGCGCGCTGCACGGCTATTTCCATGACTGACGCGGACGGACACTGCGGCCTGCCTGGCCGGCGCGCCGGCGCGCCAGCGCAGGAGCGGCCCGCGACGCAGCGGGACGCCCCGCCGGCGGGCACGGGCGGCGATCCTGGCTCGGCCGGCCGGAAGAAGCTGCGGGTGCTGGTCATCGCCATGAATTACGCGCCGGAAACCGTCGGCGTCGGCCGCTACGCCGCCGAGACCGCCGCCGCGCTCGCCGCGCGCGGCCACGCCGTGACCGTGGTGACGGCGCCGCCGCACTACCCCTGCTGGCGCACGGGCCCGTGGCGCGCCGACGGCTACCGCAACCGGTACGCGACGGAAACCCGGGACGGGGTGCGCGTTATCCGATGCCCCCTGCCGCTGCCCCGGCGGGTCGCCGGCTGGCGGAGGCTGGCGCCGCCGCTCGGCTTCGCCCTCGCCGCCGCGCCGGTGATCCTGTGGCTCGGGGCGCGGCGGCGCCCGCATCTGACGCTATGCGCCGAACCGACGCTGTTGGCCCTGTTTCCGGCGCTGGCGGCGGCGCGGCTGGCGGGCGCGCGGCTGGCGCTGCATGTCCATGACCTGGAGCCGGAAGCGTTCGCAGCCGGCTGGCGGCGCGCGCCCTTGCCCGTCCGGATCCTGCAGCGGGCGCGCCGGCGGGCGGACGCCATCATCACCCTGTCGCAAGCCATGGCGGCGCGGCTGGCGGCAGGCGGCGTGGCGCCGGATCGCGTCCACATCTGCCCCAACTGGGCCGACATCGACGCCATCGCCGCCGGAGGCGACCCGGCGACGGCGGCCCGCTGGCGGAGCCGGCTCGGCCTGCGGCCGGAGCAGCGGGTCGTCCTGTGCGCCGGCGCCATCAACCGCAAGCACACCCCCGGGCTGCTCATCGAAGCGGCGCGCAGGCTGCGCGATGACGACGGCGCCGTGATCGTGCTGGCGGGAGAAGGCCCCCTGGCGGAGGAGGCGCGGCGGGCGGCGCGGGAGGTTCCGGCGTTCAGGTGGATGCCGCCGCAGCCCGAGCCGCTGTTGCCGACGCTGATGCATTTCGCCGACGCGCACGTGCTGCCGCTGGACCCGGCGTTTGACGATCTGGCGCTGCCGTCACGGCTCGGGGCCATGCTGGCCAGCGGCCGGCCGGTGGTGGCGACGGCGACGGCGGATTCGTTCGCCGGCCGTTTTCTCGGCGCCGCCGCCACGCTCTGCCCCCGGAGCCGGACGCCGTGGCCGCGGCCGTGAAGGAGGCCCTGGCGCAGGCCGGAGACCAGGAGCGCGCGGCCGCGCGCCGGCGGCTTGCGCGCCTGTTCGACCGGACGCGCAATCTGGACCGGATCGCCAGAATCATTGAAGGGACGCCGCCGCCGGACGACGTCTGGGGAAGCGTGGTCGCCGGGGCGACCGCACGCCCGGCGGCGGCGCAGGCAAAAACGGCGGATGACGGCGCGGCGGGCCGCGATCCGGCGGCCGGCGCGGTCAGCGCAGGCTGGCGAGACTGACGCGCGGCTTGCGGCGCTCCACCACCACCTGGCGGGCAGCGCTGGAGCGGGTGGTGACCGTGAGCACGCGTTTGGGCTTCACGCGCGCCAGCGCGGCGGCCACGGGGCGCACGTCATCGACGCTGACGCCCATGAGGCTGGCCGCAAGAGCGATGCGCTCCTCCGGATCCTGCGACAGGTCGGCGACCGCGGCCAGCGCCTCCTCAATGGTCGGCGGCTCGTGGCGCACCCGCAGCGGAGGCAGGTCTTCGCGCTTCTTGTCGATAATCAGTGCAGGTCTGGACATGGCGCGCTCCCTATATCACGCCCCGCCCGGCCACGCACCGGCTTCTCGCGCCGCAGACATGCGAAGACCGCAAAACGTACATGCGGTCACGGCATGTCAGACTGAAATCTGACGCAACAATCGACTATGTCATGCAAATATGACATGGTCCAAGCCTGCAACTCCTGCGTCCGGCGCAATGCGCCGGACCAGCGCCGCAAGCCGCAGAGGCGCGCGCCGGCGGCTGCCGGCGCGTGACGCCGCGGCGGCAGGCGGATTCATGCGGATGCGGAAAGGAAGAAGGGCCCGCCGGTCAGCCGATCGCCGGCAACAGTCGCGGGACCAGAACAAGCGCGAGCGTCACAAAGGCGATCAGCATGTAGCAGAGGGTGTTCACAGCCATGGGACCCCGGTTGCCGGTTTGCGACGGTGCGCGCGGCGACACGCCGTGTCGCCCCGATTTACGGCAAGAACGTGACCAGGAAGTAAATGGCGGAAAGGCCGGACATGATCAGGCCGCCGCCCGCAACAGCCAGGGCTCCATGGCGGCGCGCACCGTCTGCGGAACGGGGACGCCCGCGCCGTCCCGCGCGTAAACGAGGGTGGTCTGGGCCACGGCGATGCAGCGCTCCGGCTGGAACAGGGCGGTGGCGTAAATGAAGGAGGAGCGGCCGATGGCGGCGACGCCGGCGGCGGCCACCACCTCGCCCGGATAATGTCCCTGGGCGACGAAATCGATGCTCACCGAGGCGGTAAGCAGCTGCACGCCGCCGGACGGGCGCACCACCACGTCCTCGCCGAACACCTGCATGTTCAGGCTGGCGCAGGCTTCCTCCACGAAGCGCGACAGCGCCACATTGTTGATGTGATGGTTGGCGTCGAGATCGCCGTAGGCGGCCCGGATGCGGATCCGGAACGGATAGGTCGCCAGCGAACGCCGGCCGGGGATGCTGCTCACGCGCATGGAATGCTCCGGAAACGGATCAGGCCGGGCCGGAGGCCGCCAGCAGGTCCGGCCGGCGCTCGCGGGTGATGGCCAGCGACTGCTGCCGGCGCCAGCGCTCGATGCGCCCGTGATCGCCGGACATCAGCACTTCAGGCACGTCGCGCCCCTCCCAGGAGCGGGGCCGCGTGTAGTGGGGATACTCCAGCAGGCCGTTCTCGAAGCTCTCCTCGCCGGCGGAGGTGAAGGCGCCCATGACGCCGGGGATCAGCCGCACGCAGGCGTCGAGAATCACCAGCGCCGCCATTTCGCCCCCGGAGAGGATGTAGTCGCCGATCGACACTTCCTCGAGATTGCGGCCCTCGACGACGCGTTCGTCCACGCCCTCGAACCGGCCGCAGACCATGATGACGCCAGGGCCCGCCGCCAGCTCGCGCACACGCTTCTGGGTGAGGGGGCGGCCTCGAGGCGACATCAGCAGGCGCGGGCGGCAATCGCCCGCCGGCGTGGCGGCGTCGATCGCCGCCGCCAGCACGTCGGCGCGCAGCACCATGCCGGGGCCGCCGCCGAAGGGCGTGTCGTCCACGGCGCGATGACGGCCGAGGCCATGATCGCGGATGTTGCGGGTCTCGAGACTCCACAGGCCGCGCGACAGCGCGTCCCCTGCGAGGGAGACGCCCACCGGTCCCGGAAACATTTCCGGATACAGGGTCAGCACCGTGGCCCGCCACGGCGTGCGCGCGGGCGCCGCCCGCGTTTCGTCATCAGTTCCGGAAACCATGCCGTCCAACCGTTCGCCCCCTGCTGGCGACGCCGCGCGCCGCTCAGTCCTCCGCGTCATCCGGCTCCGGCCGGGAGTCGCCGTCTTTCGCAAAGGGATTGACGGACACCACCAGCCGGCCGCCGGCGATGTCGACCACCGGCACGAAATCGCGGGTGAACGCCACCATCGCCGTGGACCGGCGCGGATTGCCGGGGCTGGCCGGCGGGCGGATCTCCACCACGTCGCCGGCGCCAAAATCATGCACCGCGACCACCTCGCCGAGCCGCTCGCCAGCCGCGGTTTCGACGGCGAGGCCGACGAGATCGGCAAGGTAGAATTCGTCTTCGTCCTCAAGCTGCGGCAGGCGCCCGCGCGGCATGAACAGCCGCTGGCGCGCCAGCGCTTCGGCCGCGGCGCGGTCCGCAACGCCCTGCACCGAGACGACGAACATGTCATGTTCGCCGCCTGGCGCCGGCCGCATGCCGGTGATCACGATCTCCCGCCCGTCCGCGAGGACGAGCGGCGAATAACCGGCGACGGCGGCGGGATCCGCCGTCCACGACTTGAGCCGCAGCTCGCCCCGCACGCCATGGGCGCGGCCGAATTCGGCCACCACCACATGTCCTTCCGGCGTGCGGGCGGCAGGTCCGCGCGCTTCCGTGCGCCCGCCCTGCGGGGCGGCGCGCGCCCCGGCGCCATTTCCGGAGGCAGGAGCGGGGCTGTCAGATGCCTGCCCGGCGGGCGGCGCACGGAACCGTCTGGCCATGGCGGATTACGCGGAGGCCTCTTCGCCGGCGGCCGCAGCGGCGGCCTCGGCGGCGGCGGCGGCGCGCTCCCGGGCCTTCTGGCCAGGCTCGCCCTTCTTCGGGTTGTTGCGGGCCGGGCGCTTCAGGACGCCGGCGGCGTCAAGGAAACGCAGCACGCGGTCGGTCGGCTGGGCGCCCCTGGCCAGCCACGCCTTCGCCTTCTCCACGTCCAGCACCACGCGGTCGGCGGCGTCTTTGGCCTTCAGCGGGTCATAGGAGCCGAGGCGATCGATGAAACGGCCGTCACGCGGGGAGCGGGAGTCGGCGACCACGATGCGGTAGAACGGACGCTTCTTGGCGCCGCCGCGGGCGAGACGGATCTTGAGAGCCATTGGTTACTCCTGAAAAAGTGCTCTTGTCCTGTTGGGTTCGCCCGCCGCAGCAACCTGCGCCGGGCCTGGAACGCGCGCCGTCAGACGCGCGTCATTTCTTCTTTCCGAACGGAAGCCTGCCGAGGCCGCCGAGCGGCCCGGCGCCGGGCAGGCCGGGCAGGCCGCCCTTGAGCGCCTTGCCCAGATCCGCCGGCAGCGCCGGCATCTTCCCGCCCTTGCCCATCTGGCCCAGCGCCTTCTGCGCCTCGGCCAGCATTTCCGGCGTGGGGCCGCCCGGCGGCAGCCCCGGCATGCCGCCCGGCATGCCGCCGCCGCCAATGCCGAACAGGTTGCCGAGCGCGGCCCCCAGCCCGCCGCGACCGCCCTTGCCCATGGACTTCATCACCTCGGCCATCTGCCGGTGCTGCTTGAGCAGGCGGTTCACGTCCTCCACCTTCACGCCGGCGCCGGCGGCGACGCGCTTCTTGCGGGAAGCCTTGAGGATCTCCGGATTGCGCCGCTCCTGCGGGGTCATCGACAGGATGATGGCCCGCTGGCGGCGGAAAATGCTGTCGTCGATATTGGCCTGCTCGATCTGGGCGCGGATCTTGCCCATGCCGGGCAGCATGCCGAGCACGCCCTTCATGCCGCCCACCTTCTCCATCTGGGCGAGCTGCTCGGCCATGTCCTCCAGATCGAACTTGCCCTTGCGCATCTTGTCGGCGATGCGCTGGGCCTTCTCGGCGTCGATGGTCTCGGCCGCCTTCTCCACGAGCGAGACGATGTCGCCCATGCCGAGAATGCGGCTGGCCACGCGCTGGGGATGGAATTCCTCGAGGGCGTCGATCTTTTCTCCGGCGCCGACCAGCTTGATCGGCTTGCCGGTGACGGCGCGCATGGAGAGCGCCGCGCCGCCGCGGCCGTCGCCGTCCATGCGGGTGAGCACGATGCCGGTGACGCCCACCTTGCTGTCGAAGGCGCGGGCGGTGTTCACCGCGTCCTGGCCGGTGAGGGCGTCGGCGACGAGCAGCACCTCATGCGGATTCGTGGCCGCCTTCACCTGGGCGACCTCGTCCATCAGCTCCTCGTCGATGGTGACGCGGCCGGCGGTGTCCAGCATCACCACGTCGTAACCGCCGAGGCGCGCCGCCTCCAGGGCGCGCTTCGCGATCTGCACGGCGTTCTGGCCCGGCACGATCGGCAGCGTCGCCACGCCCACCTGCTCGCCCAGCACCGCCAGCTGCTCCATGGCGGCCGGACGGCGGGTGTCCAGCGAGGCCATCAGCACCTTGCGCCTGTTCCGCTCCGTCAGGCGGCGGGCGATCTTGGCGGTGGTGGTGGTCTTGCCCGAACCCTGCAGACCAACCATCAGGACCGCCACCGGCGGGGCGGCGTTGAGGTCCAGCGTCTCGCCCTCGGCGCCCAGCATGGCGACCAGCTCGTCATGGACGATCTTGACCACCATCTGGCCCGGCGTGACCGAGCGGATCACCTCGGCGCCCACGGCGCGGTTACGCACCCGGTCCGTGAAGGAGCGCACCACCTCAAGGGCGACGTCTGCCTCCAGCAGCGCCCGGCGCACCTCCCGCAGCGCGGCGTTGACGTCTGCTTCCGACAGCGCGCCGCGGCGGGTGAGCTGGTCGAGAATGCCGGACAGTTTTTCGGAAAGGCTCTCGAACATTATTCGGAAATCCCCGCTGTTTCAGCGCGGCGCCAGGCCGGCGCGCTCCGGTGGCGATGCGCGGCGCGGCCGGCCAAAGCGGTCGCAGCCGCCGCCGGCGCGGAGCCATGACGCAGCATCACGCCGCGCCGGCCGCGTCCCGTTCCGGAAGTGTGTGCGATCCTGCGCAACGGTCAGTATCCTTCTGGCGGCGAACCGCCCCGCGCCCCAGCTGTTTTCCGTCCGGCCGCCCTGCGCGCATGCGCGGGACGCCCGCCTGCTCCGGAGCCCCGCCGCCCCGCTTCCGGCCAGTCCGTTCGCGCAAACGCGTGCGGCGCCCGAGGGCGCAACGCGCTGTCGGACGTTGACCTCCGGAGAACCTGTCACAGGCCCCTGCCGGTCGGCGGCTCTCGAACGGGTCGTTCGGGCAATTGGCGCTTGATGGGCCAGAACGGCCGCCGAGTCAAGAAACTCCCCCGAAGACGCGCCGCCGGGCGGCGGCGGACCGGCCAGCCTGTCCGCCCCGTCTCATCGCCGCTGGGGATCCGCGCCGCCGCCATCCCGGCCTGGCGCCTGACCCTCGCCCGGAGACTGGCCCCTGGACGGGGGCTGGTCCTGATCCGGAGCGGGCGTCTTTCCGGCGTCCCCGCCGGCGTCCGGCCCGGGACCATGGTCATGGCCGGGGGCCACGCCATGATCGTGATCGTGGCCATGGCCGCCCTCCTCCGGCGCTCCGGCGGGCCGGCCGCCGCCCGCCTTGGGGCGGATATAGATGTTGATCTGCAGCGTCGGATCGGACGGATCCTTCGGGTCCGAGGCGTATTCCTCGATAAAGGCGTCCTCGGCCTCGATCCCCTTTGAGTCGAGATAGGCGGTGATCGCCTCATAGGTGGCGTCGATCTCGTCATAGGGCGCCTTGTGGGTGAAGCGGATGGCCTTGCCCGACGGCGTCTTGCCGAAGCGCACGCCGCCTCCCGCCTTTGCGGGATCGGCGGGCGGCGCCGCGACGGGCGCCATGGCCTCATAGCTGAACCCGGCCTCATCGGTGGAGACGAACACCGCCAGCGGCCGGCCCGCCGGCTTCACGCCGATTCTGGCCAGCTCCGCCGCCAGGGCGTCGAAACTGTCGAACAGGCTGCGGAAGCCGTCGTCCCAGCTGCTGCGCCCCGACAGAATGGCCGCGTCCCGCGCCGGCAGCTCGACCACGTCGATATGGCCGGCTTCCGCCGGCGTCGGCAGCACCGTCTCCAGGCCCGCGTAGGCCGAGGGGCCGCGCGGCGCGGGCGGCGGCGATGAGGCGCCGCGGCGCGGCGGCGCCTCATCGCCGGGCAGCGTCGCGGCGTCCTCGTCGGCGCCTTCAGCCTCATCGGTCCCCACCCGCGCGGGGGCCCTGCCCTCCGCGCCGGTTCCGGGCGCCGCCCCTGGCTGCGGCGCCCCCTCCTGCGCGCCGGCCGGGGGCGAAGCCGCGGCCGCCTGCGCGAAGGCGCCATGGCCCGGAAACATCATCACGCCCGCCAGCAGCGCCGCCATCAGGACGGACGACGTTCCGCGCCCGCCTCCGGCGCGCCGGCGCGCGCCCGGCCCGCCTGCTGTCTCATGCCCTGTGCGCCGCATCGCGATCACCATTCCGCATCGCCCCGTGTTCCGCCGCAGCCGCGCCGGAACCGCCGCCGTTTCTCCAGCCCGCGCCCCTTCTCCAGCCTGCGCCCCATCCGGGGCGAAATGACGCCAGCCCGCCGCCTGGCCCCGCCAGACGCCACGCCCGCAAATCGCCGCGGCCCCGCGCAGTATGTACGAGGAGACGTCCGGGCGACAGGGCTACTTTTTTGCACGGCGCGCATCATGTATGAGGCTGTCAACGGTTTTCGACAGCCGGCGGGGCCTTTTGCGACCGCGCCGCCGGCGCCCGCGACGGCGGGCGGCCCGGACGGGTCGCGCACGCCGCGCCAGCGTCACGATGCCGGCGCACTCTCAGGCCCCTTTCAGACAATGTGCCCCCTGGTGAAGCAATGAGCGCAGCATCCCCCCTCGCCGGCGCGCCCTTCCTCAAGATGAACGGCGCCGGCAACCAGATTCTGGTGATGGACCTGCGCGGCCGCGATCACGTGATCACGGCGGATGAGGCGCGCGCCATCGCCGGCCTGCCCCGCTCCGGCTTCGACCAGCTGATGGCGCTGCATGATTCCGCCGGCGGCGCCGACGCCTTCATGCGCATTTACAACAATGACGGTTCGGAATCGGGCGCCTGCGGCAACGGCACGCGCTGCGTCGCCTGGGCCCTGGGCCGCGACGGCGGACCGGACCGCGTGACGCTGGAGACCTCGGCCGGGCCCATCGTCGCCGAGCGCGCCGGCGAATTCAGCTTCACCGTCGACATGGGGCCGCCGCGCTTCGACTGGCGCGAGATCCCCCTCGCCCACGCCATTGACGACGACGACGGCGTGGACGTGACGCTGCCCGGCTGGACGCCGCCCGGCACGGCCTCGGCCCTCGGCATGGGCAACCCCCATCTCGTGTGCTTCGTGCCTGACCAGCAGGCCTACGACCTGGCGACCCACGGGCCGGCGCTGGAACGTCATCCGCTGTTTCCGCAGCGGACCAACGTGTCCTTCGCCCAGGTTCTGGACCGCGGCCACATCCTGCTGCGGGTGTGGGAGCGCGGCGCCGGCCCCACTCTCGCCTGCGGCACCGCCGCCTGCGCCACGGCCGTGGCGGCCATCCGCCGCGGCCTCGCCGGCCGGCGCGTGACCGTGGACCTGCCAGGGGGCCGCCTCGGCGTCGAATGGCGCGAGAGCGACGGTCACGTGCTGATGACCGGCCCGGTGGAGCTGGAATGGGAAGACCGGCTGCCGGCGGACTTCATGGCCGCCGCGCCGGCGGACGCGGGCTGATGGCGGTTGAGGTCGTCACCTTCGGCTGCCGGCTGAACGCGGCCGAATCAGACGCGATGAAGCGCCACGCCGCCGCGGCGGGCGAGGCCGGCGCGCCGGTGTTCATCGTCAACACCTGCGCGGTCACCCAGGAGGCGGCCCGCCAGGCGCGCCAGGCCATCCGCCGCCTCCGCCGCGAGCATCCGGACGCGCGCATCGTCGTCACCGGCTGCGCGGCCCAGGTGGAGCCGCAGGCCTTCGCCGCCATGCCGGAGGTGAGCCACGTGCTGGGCAACGCCGAGAAGATGCGCGGCGAGACCTGGCGCAGCCTGCTGGCCCCGGACGGCGGCTTCACGCCCCGCACGCTGGTGGGCGACATCATGACCGTGCGCGAGATCGCCCCGCACCTGGCGGACGGCCATGCGGTGAAGGCGCGCGCCTTCGTGCAGGTGCAGAACGGCTGCGACCACCGCTGCACCTTCTGCATCATTCCCTTTGGACGCGGCCCCTCGCGCTCGGCGCCCATGGGGCTGGTGATCGACGAGGTGCGCAGGGCGACGGCGCTCGGCGCGGCCGAGGTGGTGCTGAGCGGCGTCGACATTACCAGCTATGGCGACGACCTGCCGGGACGGCCCCGGCTCGGAACGCTCGTTCGCCAGGTGCTGAAGCACGTGCCGGAACTGCCGCGCCTGCGCATCTCCTCCATCGACTCGGTGGAGGCGGATCCGGAGCTGCTGCGCGCCCTGGCGGAGGAGCCGCGGCTGATGCCGCACCTGCACCTGTCGCTGCAGGCGGGCGACGACCTGATCCTGAAGCGCATGAAGCGCCGGCACAGCCGCGCCGACGCCATCGCCTTCTGCGCCGAGGCGCGGCGGCTGCGGCCGGACGTGGTCTTCGGCGCCGACATCATCGCCGGCTTCCCCACCGAAACCGAAGAGATGTTCCGGCGGTCGCTCGATCTGGTGGACGAGTGCGGGCTCACGCACCTGCACGTGTTTCCGTTTTCGCCGCGCCCCGGCACGCCGGCGGCGCGCATGCCGCAGGTGGACCCTGCCGTGGCGAAAGACCGCGCCAGACGGCTGCGCGAACGCGGCGCCGACGCCCTGCGCCAGTATCTGGACGGCGAGGTGGGCCAGCGCCGCCGCGTGCTGGTGGAGCGCAAGCAGGGACGCACCGAGGCGTTCACGCCGGTGCGGCTGGCGCGGCCCGCCGCCTATGGCTCGATCATCGAGGTCGAGATCGCCGGCCATGACGGCCGCATGCTGGTGGCGGCGTGAGCGCGGCGGCGGCCGCTTTTCCACATGGACCGGCCCTGCGCGCCAGGCGCGCGGCGTTTGCCTATGGAAGAATGCATTTCCACCGGCGGCGGCGATTGACAGGCGGCGCGAACTGCTCTTTAAAGCCCGCATCCCGGTCGGGGGCTGTAGCTCAGATGGGAGAGCGCTGCAATCGCACTGCAGAGGTCAGGGGTTCGATTCCCCTCAGCTCCACCAGGGATCCCGCAACATGCGGCGGATGCAGGACGCGCTCCTGACCACAGGTCAGCGGGCGCGAAACTGTTTCAAGGGCTCTCCCGGTCCTCTCCCTGGCCTCTCCTGCGGCCGGGCGAAGGCCCGCCCGCCGCGTCCCGGAGGCGGCCCTCCCCAGAGCATTCAGAGCATGATGACATGGTCCGGCAGCTCGTTGCGGGTCTCGCCCGGCGCGGCCGGAAAATGTTCGGCGAGAATGGCGCCGATGCGCGTCACCACCTGCTCCATGCCTTCGGCCACGCGCCCGGCGCGGATGGCCGTCACCAGATCCTCCACCGCCGCGCGCCACGCCGCTTCCCCGGCCAGCGCCGCCACGCCCTCGTCCGGGATCACCTCCACGTGACGCTCGCTCACGGCCACGAAAACCAGCACGCCGGTGCGGCCGGCCGTGGCCTGCAGCCCGCGCGCCGCGAACTGCCGGCGCGCCGCCTCGCAGGCGCGCTCGCGTTTCAGGAATTGCGGCGTCAGCGCCAGCCGCAGCGGCCGCCATAACAGCGCCCCGCCGGCCAGCGCAGCCGCGGCCAGCTGCGCCATCCACACCGGGGCCGGCCCCCAGCTGGTGAAAACAATCAGAAACCCCGGCGCGGCGAAGCCCACCGCCGCCGCCAGGAAAATCGCCCAGCTGCGATAGGAGCTGGCCTCGCGCGCGACGATGCACACGATCTCGCCTGTGGTGCGCGCCTCCGCCGCCCTGATGGCCTCCGCGACCCTGCGCCGTCCGGCTTCGTCCAGCATGTTCCGTGGCCTTCCGTCGTCCGCTTCACCAGCTGCCCGAAGCGCCGCCGCCCCCGGAGGAGCCGCCGCCGCCGCTGAAACCGCCCCCGCCGCCAAAGCCGCCGCCGAAACCGCCGCCCCAGCCGCCGCCGACGGGCGGGATAACCACCGGCCCCCAGCGGCCGGAACGGCGCCGGTGCATGCCGCGGCCGCCGCCCCCGCCCGCCATGCGCGACATGATGCGGATGAAGATGAGCAGCAGCACGACGTAAAACAGCACCGCCGCCAGCGACGGCGGCCCGTCGCCCCCTCCCCGGGGGCGGGCGCGGCGGCTCCACGTCTCCGCGTCGCCCTTCAGCACGTCGACGATGGCGTCGGCGCCGGCCTCGACGCCCCCGGAGAAATCGCCGGCGCGAAATTTCGGCAGGATGGCCTGGTTGATGATGACGCTGGCGAGGGCGTCGGTGAGCCCGCCCTCGACGCCATACCCCACCTCAATGCGCACCTTGCGCTCGCGCGGGGCCACCAGCAGCAGCACGCCGTTGTTGCGGTCCTTCTCGCCGAGCCCCCAGCGGCGGAACAGCCGGTTGGCGTATTCCTCAATTGTGAGGCCGTCGAGACCAGGCGCCGTGACCACCACCACCTGGTCGCCGGTCTGCGCCTCGTAGGCGGCGAGTTTTTCGGCGAGGCGGGCGCGCGTCGCGGCGTCGAGAACGCCCGCGGCGTCCACCACCCGGCCGGTGAGGGCCGGAAAGCGCGGCTCCCGCGGACTGTCCGCGGCCGGACCGGCGGCCTGCGGGCGCGGCGGCGCCTCCGGAGCCGGCGGGCGCGGCTGCGACGCTGCCTCCCCCTGCCGCCCGCCCTGCGACGGCGCCCCCTGGGCCAGGGCCGGAGCCGCTCCCGGCAGGGCCGGGGCCGCCATGACCAGCGCAAGGGCGAGCGCCAGCATCGCCGCTAGCCGCCGCGGCGACGCCAGCTCCGTCAGACGTTTGAGACCATGGGCGAGAAACATGCCGGCTGCGTCCCGGGTCAGCGCGCCCGCCCGGCGAGGGGCCGGGCGCGGGAGATCAGAACTTCACCGACGGCGCGGTCTGCGCCCCTTCCGCAGCGGAGAAGGTCTCCATGGGTTTTGCGGACGGATAGAGGATCTTCGCGATCCACGCGCCGGGGATGGTGGTGAGCTCGGTGTTATAGGCGCGCACCGCCTCGATGTAGTCGCGCCGCGCCACGGCGATGCGGTTCTCCGTGCCCTCCAGCTGCGACTGCAGCGCCAGGAAGTTCTGGTTGGCCTGCAGGTCCGGATAGCGCTCGACGGTGACCAGCAGACGGCTGAGAGCGCCGCTGAGCTGGGACTGCGCCTCGGCGTACTGCCGGAACTTCTCCGGATCAGTGAGCGTGCCCGCGTCCACCTTCACCTGGGTCGCCTTCGCCCGCGCCTCGACCACGGCGGTCAGCGTGTCCTGCTCGTGCCGGGCGTAGCCCTTGACGGTCTCCACCAGGTTGGGGATCAGATCAGCGCGGCGCTGGTACTGGTTCTGCACCTCAGCCCACCTGGCCTTCGCCTGCTGCTCCAAGGTCGGAACGGCGTTGATCTGGCCGCAGCCAGCGAGCGGAACTGCGATGGCGAGCGCGGCCAGCGCCATACGGATGCGGGAAAAGAGCGCCACTTGCGCCTCCTGTCTGGCGGGCGGCGGAGGGTCTGCGGCCCGCGCGCCCGGACGTTGCGACATGCGCGGGATAGCGCCCCGCGCCGGCGCGCGGCCCTTCCGGGCGGCGCCGCAGCGATAACGCGCCGCAATGGCGAACGGCGCGCGCGACGATAATAACGCCATGATAACGGCGAACGGTTTCAGAGGCGACCTTCTTCGTCCGGAACAGCCGCCGTTGCGAAAGGCCGTCCTCATGACCTTCATTCCGGACCTTCCGGTCCTGCTTTCCTTCTCGTTCGCCTGCCTTGTGCTGTTCGTGACGCCAGGGCCGGACATGAGCCTGTTCCTGGCGAAGACCGTCGCCGAGGGGCGCCGGTCCGCCCTGGCCGCCGTCGCCGGCGCCGAAACGGGCTGCCTCACCCACACGCTGCTTGCGGCCCTCGGCGTCTCGGCGCTGCTGGCCGCCTCGGCCACCGCCTTCACCATCCTCAAGGCGGTGGGCGCCGGCTATCTGCTGTGGCTGGCCATCGGCGCCATCCGTCACGGCTCGGCGCTCAGTCTCGAGGACGCCCGCCCCGCCCGGCGCGCCCCCACCCTGCTGCAGTCCTATCTTGCCGGGCTCGGCGTCAACCTCACCAATCCGAAGATCGTGCTGTTCTTCGTGACCTTCCTGCCGCAGTTCGTCAGCGCCAGCGATCCGCACGCCATGGGCAAGCTGGCGTTTCTGGGGGTGTGGTTCGTCATTCTCACCACGCCCATGTCCACGCTGCTGGTGCTGGCGGCGGGACGCATCGTGAAGGGCGTGCGGGCGCGCCCGCGCCTGCTGCGCGCGCTGGACTACGTGTTCGCCGGGGTGTTCGGGCTGTTCGCCCTTCACATTCTCGCCACCCAGAGCCGGGGCCTGTAAGGCCGGGCTTCAGGCGCCTCCGGCCGGAGGCGTCATGGAAGAAGCAGGGGAAGAAGACGCGGAGGAAGAAGCGGCCGGCGGCGCAACCGGGGGCGCGGGCGGCGCGGCGCTCGCGGCCTGCCGCCCCGCGCTGCGACCGGCGACGGTCCAGTAGGCGAGGCCGGCCATGGCCCCGCACAGGAACAGGGCCAGCGTCACCCGGCCCTCGCCCCACGTGCCGGCGACGGCGCCGTCGCCATAGCCGGCGCGCGCCAGCCACGGCAGCAGCGCCGTGACCGCGCCGGCACCGCCCGAATACCAGACATAGCTGCGGATGCGGGCGATTTCGCCGGTAAGCCCCACCAGCGTCACCGGCCCGGCCAGCAGCACGGCCATCACCCCCCACAGCCGCGCCAGCAGGTCGAAGGCGGCGCGAGGATCGTCATAATCCAGGGCCAGGCTGAAGGCGCGGTCGATGAACGTCTGGAAGGCGAACGCCGCCATGGCGCCGACGCCAGGCTCGACCACCGCGACGACGCCAAGCATCAGCGCGCAGACCGCGAACGCGCAGCACAGGGCGAACAGCACCAGAAACGCCCGACCGATAACCCCCATGCCTTCTCCCTGGCGTCGCCGCGCCCTCAGGCCGGCGCGCCGCCCTCCTCCAGCATCAGCCGGGCGCGGGCGCGCAGTTTTTCGGTTTCGCTCTTGAGCTGCCCGCAGGCGGCGAAAATGTCGCGCCCGCGCGGCGTGCGCACCGGGCTGGCGTAGCCGGCCCGGAACACGATGTCAGAGAACGCCTCGATGGTCTCCCAGTCCGAGCACTCATATTTCGTGCCCGGCCAGGGGTTGAACGGAATGAGATTGATCTTGGCGGGAATGCCCCGCAGCAGCCGCACCAGCTCGCGCGCATGGGCGGGGCTGTCGTTGACGCCCTTCAGCATCACATATTCGAAGGTGATGCGCTTCGCGTTGGAGAGACCGGGATAGTTGCGGCAGGCCTCCAGCACGTCCTCGATCCGGTACTTCCTGTTCAGCGGCACCAGCTGGTCGCGGATCTCGTTGGTGGGGGCGTGCAGCGAAATCGCCAGCATGACGCCGATCTCCGCGCCGGCGCGCGCGATCATCGGCGCGACGCCCGCAGTGGAGAGGGTGATGCGGCGCCGGCCGAGGCCGATGCCGTCGCCATCGCTGATGGTCTCCACCGCCGTCTTCACATTGTCGAAATTGTACAGCGGCTCGCCCATGCCCATGAGCACGATGTTGGTGACCTGGCGGCCGGGCGGAGGGGCGTCGTCATCGCGCCGGGCCGGTCTTGCGCCGGCGGCGTTCCAGTCGCCCAGCCGGTCGCGGGCCACCAGCACCTGGCCGACGATCTCCTGGTCGGTCAGGTTGCGCACCAGGCGCTGGGTGCCGGTGTGGCAGAAGGTGCAGTTCAGCGTGCAGCCCACCTGGCTGGAGACGCACAGCGTGCCGCGGTCCGGCTCGGGGATGAAAACGCACTCGATCTCGGCGCCGCGGTCATGCGGGCCTGCGGGCGGCATGCGCAGCAGCCACTTGCGGGTGCCGTCCACGGAGATCTGCTCGGACACCACCTCGGGCCGGTCCAGCGTGTAATGCTCGGCCAGGGTGGCGCGCAGCGACTTCGAGATGGTGGTCATCTCGCCGAAGCTGGCGGCGCCGCGGACATAGATCCAGTTGAACAGCTGGGCCGCGCGCATGCGCTGCTCTTTCTCCGGAACGCCGACGCGCGCCACGGCCTCCCGCAGCGCCGCCCGGGACAGGCCGGCGAGCGACGGCCGCCGCGGCGCGGACGCGACGGCCGGAGCAGGCGCGCAGGCGCCCTGGACGGCGGCGTCGCCGGAGGAAGCGGTCGGTTTCATGTCGATCAGCACGGTCATGGCGGTCCGAAACTGTGTGCGGCGAGCCTGCGCCCGCACGGGGCCTGACGCCGGAAACTGCGATGGCCGGCGCCGCCGCCATCGCGGGAATACGAAAGGGCGCGGCGGCGCATGAGCCCGTCCGCGCCGTGCGGCGACGGCGCGCGCCGCCGCAAGACGCCTGCAAACGCAACGCGGGCGGCGGAAACGCTGGGCCGCCGCCCCGCCGGCAGCGACGGCTCGCGCCGCGGATGCGGCCGGCGGTCCGCCGCGGTGTATCACAACCGCCGCCGCCCGCCCAGCCGGCGCGCGCCGGAGGAGAGCCGGGCCTGCCCCAGGGCGCGCGCGCCGGATGCCGTCAGCGCCCCCGGTGATCTCAGAATGTGGGCGGCGTGAGGCCGCGCCGCAAGCTGGCGGCGGTGAGCGTGTTGGCCAGCAGGCAGGCGATGGTCATGGGACCGACGCCGCCCGGAACCGGGGTGATGGCCCCCGCGACCTCCTTCGCCTCGCCAAAGGCGACGTCGCCGACGAGACGCGTCTTGCCCTCGCCGCGCTCCGGCGCGGGGATGCGGTTGATGCCCACGTCGATGACCACCGCGCCGGGCTTGATGAAATCGCCGCGGATCATCTCCGGCCGGCCGACGGCGGCCACCAGGATGTCGGCGCCGCGGCAGACCTCGCGCAGGTTCCGGGTGCGGGAATGGGCGATGGTGACGGTGGCGTTGGCGGCGAGCAGCAGCTGGGCGACAGGCTTGCCCACCAGGTTCGAGCGGCCGACGACCACGGCTGTCTTGCCGGCGATGTCGGGCATGACCGAGCGGATCAGCATCATCGAGCCCAGCGGCGTGCAGGGAACCAGCCCGACGGCGCCGTTGGCGAGGCGGCCGGCGTTCATGTGGGTGAGGCCATCCACGTCCTTGTCCGGATGGATGGCGGCGATCACCGGCTCGGCGTTCAGGCCGGCCGGCAGCGGCAGCTGCACGAGGATGCCGTCCACCTCCGGATCAGCGTTGAGGCGTGCGACCAGCGCCTCCAGCTCCTGCTGCGAAGCGTCGGCCGGCAGGCGGTGCTCGAAGGAGCGCATGCCGACCTCCACCGTCTGGCGCGCCTTGGAGCTGACATAGACCTCGCTGGCGGGATCATTGCCGACAAGCACCACGGCGAGGCCAGGATGCACGCCCTGCGCCTTCATCTTCTCCACCGTCGCGGCGATGCGGCCGCGCAGGCCTTCCGCGAAGCTCTTGCCGTCAATGATGGTCGCGCTCATGGGCTCCACTCCAGGGGTTCGGTGACGGTGTTCAATGGTCGCGGCGCAGCAGCGCCGGACGCCCGGGAAAACGAAAAGGACCGGACAGGGAAGCCCCGCCGGCCGCAACGCACATCCAGACATCTGGCGCGTGGTGTCCCGCCGCCGCGTTAGTGACGCGAACGCCCGGGGCTGTCCAGCATTTTCGCGGGGCCGCGCGCCTGCCGGGGCGTCACTTTCCGCGACGGGGCAATTCTTCGTGAAGCCAGCCTTTCAGTGGGCGAGACGGGCGAGCGCGCCGGCCAGATCCTCCAGCCGCGCCGCGTCCGCCGACACGCACACGGTCTTCACCCGCGCCGTATGGCCGGCGGTCACCGCCACCCGGGAGGCCGGGACGCCGAGCGTCTTCGCCAGCAGCCGCTCCAGGGCGGCGTTGGCGGCGCCGTCCTCGGGCGCGGCGCGCACCCGCGCCTTCAGCACCGGGCGGCCGTCGTCGCGCACCTCCACGCCGTCCAGTCCGTCGCGGCCGCCCCGGGGCGTGAGACGCACGGCGATCTTCAGCGCGCCGCCCTCAATGCGCCACGGAACGTCCGCCATGGCCGTTCAGATCACCGCCGGATAGACGTAAAGCACGATCACCCGCTGCACGAAGAAAATGATCAGCAGCAGGATCACCGGCGAAACGTCGACGCCGCCAAGATTCGGCAGGACGTTGCGGATGGGGCGCAGCGCCGGCTCGGTGACGCGCTCAAGAAAATTCCAGACGCTGCGCGCAAGATCATTGCGCATGTTGATGACGTTGAAGGCGATCAGCCAGCTCAACACCGCCGACGCAATGATGAGCCAGGTGTAAATGTCGAGAACGACCATCACGACGTCGAGGATCGCGCGCATGTGCCTCTCACCTTCAGGGAAAATTTCATGCCGGTTTAACCGCTAACCCGGCCGCGCACAAGGCGGCGCGGTCCGGGGTAGCCGATATCCGCGCGCCGCCTCCCGGCCTCCGGGGCGCCGGAGACCGGCCGGTCAGGCGGCGGTGCGCAGCAGGTCGGAGACCACCCGCTCCAGCTCTTTCAGCGAGCCGCAGCTGATGACGCGGTTGCAATAGGCGGCGTAGACCGGCATGACGCTGTCGCCCGTGCCCCAGCGGCTGCGATGCTCGGGGTTGAGAAACAGCACCTGCTTCGCCCGCTGCTGGATGGCCTGCAGGATGTGCGCCCTGGGGTCTCCGTTGTTGTTGCGGGCGTCGCCGAGAATGATCACCGTGGTGCGCCGGTCCACGTCGTCGAGGGCGAGGCGGGCGAAATCGCTGAGGGCGTGGCCATAGTCGGTGGAGCCGCCGAAACGCTGCAGCGTGCGGCCCATGGCCACGTCCGGCGGGTAATTCCCGAACAGCTCCGTCACCTCGCCGAGATTGCTGGAGAAGGCGAAGGAGCGCACCTCCGGCAACACCTCGTGCAGCGAGTGCATGAACAGCAGCAGGAAGCGCGACACCTGCGCCACCGAGCCGGAGACGTCGCAGACCAGCATCACCTTCGGCCGGTCCACCTTCGTGCGCCGCCAGATGGTGTGAAACGGCACGCCCTCATACTGCATGTTGGCGCGGATGGTGCGGCGCGCGTCCAGCACGCCGCGGCGCGCCTTCCTGCGCCGCCGCGAATGCAGGGAAATGAGGCGTTTGGCCATTTTCCGCACCAGCCCCTGCATGATCTGCATGTCCGACCGGTCGAGCTGGCCGATGCGCTGGCTGGCCAGCATGTCCTCGCGCAGCCGCCGCCCCTCATTGCCGGCGAACAGCTGCAGCTGCGTCTCCACGTAATCCCGCACCTGGTCGTGCAGCGCGGCGCGCAGGCCGCGCAGGCGGGCGGCGCGGGCCGCGGCGGCGGCGTTGGAGCCATGCTCCGCCTGGTCGATCCAGCGGCCCAGCTCCTCGCTGCCCATCAGCTGCAGGATGCGCCACTGGTACATGCCGCGCTGGGTGAAAAACCTGATGTCGCTGAGCCCGGCCTGCTGCGCCGCCTCGGCGACGCGCAGGGCGAGACTGGCTGAATCGCCGCGCTCCAGCAGGCGCGCCAGCTCCTCGGCGGCGGTCAGCGTCTCGCCGTGAGGGCCGGTCACCGGCGCGGCCGCGGCTTCGCCAGGGGCCCCGGCGCCGGCGTCGCCCTTGCCCTTCAGCGCGCCGTCGCCCTTGCCGCTGGCCGCGCCCGAGCCCTGGCCCTCGCCGCCGGCGGAGGCCATGCCGGTGACCGCCGCCTCGTCCCGGGGCGCGTCGGCGGCCCCGTCCGCCTCACGTCGCTCCTGATCGTCTCCCCCGTCCGGACCGGCCTGCTCCGCGGCGGGGCGCTCCGAGAACGGGGCGAAGGCGAAGAAGCGGTCGAACACGTCCCAGAAGGCCGCCTTGTCGGCGTCTGACTTGGCCAGGGCCTGGGAGAGGCCGTGGGCCAGCAGCGTGCGGTTTTCGTAGCCGACGAGCGCGAGCACCGCCTCGGCGTCGATGACCTCCGCCGGCGAGATGCGCACGTCGGCCTCGCGCAGCGCCCTGATGAATTCACCGAGAACCTGGGTCATGACATTCCTTCGCGGCGCCTTTCGCCTGCGCCCGCCGGCCTCAGCCCAGCCCGGACCTGGCCTTGCCGACCAGCTCGTTGAGCTTGCCGCCGACGCGCTCGATGTCGTCCTGGAATTTCAGCAACACGTTGAGGGTGTTCTCCACCAGGGCGCGGTCCAGCTCGCGGGCGTGCAGCAGCACCAGGGTGCGGGCCCAGTCGATGGTCTCGCTGATGGCCGGAACCTTCTTCAGGTCCAGTTCGCGCAGGGACTGCACGAAGGACACCAGCTGGACGCGCAGCTTCTCCTCCGCCTCGGGCACGCGCGAGCGGATGATGGCCCGCTCCAGCGCCTCGTCCGGGAAGGGGATGTGCAGGTGCAGGCAGCGGCGCTTGAGCGCGTCGCTGAGGTCGCGGGTGTTGTTGGAGGTGAGGAAAACGATGGGCGTCGTCTGCGCCCGCACCGGTCCCAGCTCCGGAATGGAGATCTGGTAGTCCGACAGCAGCTCCAGCAGCAAGGCCTCGAATTCGTCGTCCGCCTTGTCGATCTCGTCGATGAGCAGCACGGCGCCGCCGGGTTCGCGCAGCGCTTTCAGCAGCGGGCGCGGCTCCAGGAACTCCTCGGAGAAGAAGGTGTCGTCGAATTCGTGCAGGCGCGCCACCGACGCCTTCAGCCCCTCCGCCCCGGAGAGCAGGTCCGCCAGCTTGTCCTTCAGCACCTGGGTGTAGAGCAGCTGCTTGGAGTATTTCCACTCGTACAGCGCCTTGGCCTCGTCCAGGCCCTCATAGCACTGCAGGCGGATCAGCGGCTTGCCGGTGATGGCGCTCACCGCCTTGGCGAGCTCGGTCTTGCCCACGCCGGGCGGACCCTCCACCAGCATCGGCTTGCCGAGATGCTGCGCGATGAACAGCGCCGTGGCGATGGCGTCGGAGGCGATGTAGCCCTGTTCGCCAAGGAGCCGGTGAATGTCGGCGACGCTCTCGGCCGGGGTGCGCGGAGCGTCATTGACGGCGCGCAGGGCGCCGGCGCCGGTCGCGGTCTGGTGAAGAACGGTGGTCATGGAAATGATCGGGCCTCTTTGTCCGGATCAGCGCGATGCCGGTCGTGTCGGGTCAACCGCGCCGCGGCGCCGTTGGTGAACAGGCCGCCGGCGGATCGCGCGGACCGGGCCGGCTGGCGGAAATCTCTCAGTCTCCGGCGCGCACGCCGGCGGCCAGCCGCTCCTGATAGGCGGCGCGGGCGTGGCGGGCGACGCCCGCCCACAGGGCGAACCACTTCAGCAGCCCCTGCGCCTCCTCCCCGGCCGCGCCGCCGCCAGGCAGCGCCTCCAGCCGCGGCAGGGCGAGCTCCAGCAGGTTCTTTACGCCGACAACGGTCGCAATGTCATGACCGTCGCGACCGGCCGCGACGTCGAGCGCCTGCGCCGCGACCGCAGCGCCCTGACGCATCAGCGCGGCGAAACCGGCGAGCGCGCCGATCTCGCCATTGGCGTCGTCCGGTGCGGCGCGGGCCACCAGGCGCAACAGCCGCTCAAACGCCGCCGCCTGGACGCTGAGCCCCACGGAGTCCTCCAGCGTGCGGAACGGCAGCGCGAGGGCGGCGAAGGCGTCGCCCTCCACCGGCAGCAGGGCGTCGTCCGGCAGGAACACGTCGTCAAGAACCACCGGACAGTGCCTGCCATGCTGGCCGGCGTCCGCCCCGGCCTGAATGTCGAGCCCGGGCGCGTCGCCCGGCGTGAGAAAGGCGCCGAAACGCTTGCGGCCGTCCTCCTCGCCGATGATGGCGATCACCACGATCAGCCCCGCCACCGGGGCGTTGGTGACCCAGGCCTTGCGGCCGCTGACGCGCCAGCCGCCCTGCGCCTTCGTGGCGCGGGTTTTCAGCAGCTTCGGCCGCGCTCCGGCGTCCGGCTCCGACACGGCGAGCGAAACGGCGATGATGTCGCCGGAAGCGAGCGCGGGCAGCCAGCGCTCCTTCTGGGCGGGCGAGCCGTGCGCGGCGATGAACGAACGGCAGATGAGCTGGCGGACGGCGAACGCCATGCCCACCGTGGGGTCGCCTGCCTCCAGCGTCAGCGCCCGCGCCGTGGCGGCGATGGCGGCGTAGCCGCCCCCGTCGCCCCAGGGGGCCGGCAGGCCGACGCGAAACAGCCCGCGACGCCGCGCCTCCTCCATCCACGCGCCGGCGGACCGGCGGCTCACGGTCCTGCCCGCGGCGTTGGCCGCAGTGTCGGCCGCTGCGCTCATGCGCCCCTCCCTTTCCTGTTGCGGCGGAACGCGCCGGCGCCCCGCTGCGGCGGCGCTCCCCGGCGCCGTATGGTGCTGGCGGCCCGCCCGGGCCGGCGCGGCGGGGGGCCGGAGCCTCCCGCCGTCAGGAACGGGACCGCGCGGCGGCTCAGGCCGCGGCGCTGGCCGAACGCGGCTTCTGCGCCAGCTTCAGCAGGCTCACCGGCGCCTTCACCGGCATGTCGAGCAGCTGCTGCGCCTTGCCCTTGGCCAGCGGGTCCATGCGCAGGCTGGCGAACTGGCCGCCGCCCAGGGCGTCCAGCAGGTGGAAGTTCAGGGCGTTGAGGCCGGGCAGCTCGTAGGCGCGCACCTCGGGCTTCGCCGCGCCCTCGAACTCATGGGCGAAGAAGGTCAGCAGCGCCTCCGGGGTCAGCGCCCGGCGGATCACCGGCAGCAGCGCCGGATGGCGGGCTATGACGCCGATGTTGAAGGCGTCGCCCTTGTCGCCGGAGCGGGCCCAGGCGATCTCCACCAGCGGAACCTCCACCTCCTCGCCAGCGGGAATCTCGCCATCGACGACCTGCGGCCGCACCAGCTTCGCCGGATCGAACGGCTGCGGCGAGGGGCCCTCCTGCACCGGAATGCGCTGATCCCCGATCGCCACCACCGGCGTCACCTTTTCCCGCGGCAGCAGGAAGGAGAACACCCGCGCCACCGGCGAAATGGCCGGACGCCCGCAGAACCAGCCGGTGGTGCCCACCGACATGGAGGTGGTGGGCGCGTCGAACTCGCGCAGGAACAGCTCCATGGCGCGGCGGTCGTCGTGCTCCACGCCGATGCGGGTCACCACCTCGCGCACGCCGAGATCACGCGCCTGGGCGCCGTAGCTCGACTCGGCCCCGAGGATCTCCACGCGGGTAGCGCGGAACGGACCGAGGTTGCGCTGGCGCAGCAGCTCGTCGAGACGGGTGAGCACCGCCTCGGCCTGGCGCCGCGCCTTGCGGGCGGCGTCGCGGCCCACCACCGGCATGGGGGCGATGCAGCGCCAGCCGTCGGTGTAGGTGACGGAGACCTTGTAGCAGCCGGAGGGCGCATAGCCCTTCGCATTCTCCACCAGCACCCGGTTCTCGCCCACCTGCTTAACGGTGACGGCGGAGAAGTCGCACACCACGTCCGGAAGGGCGTAAGCCTGCGGATCGCCCACTTCATAGAGAATCTGCTCGGCCACCACCGCCGGGGTGACGAGGCCGCCGGTGCCTTCCGGCTTGGTGACCACGAAGGAGCCGTCGGCGTGGCACTCGATGACCGGATAGCCGATGTGGGCCCAGTCCGGCACGTCCTCCCAGTCGGTGAACAGGCCGCCGGTGGCCTGGGCGCCGCACTCGATGACGTGGCCGGCGAGCGAGCCGGCGGCGAGCTGGTCGTAATCGGTGGGCTTCCAGCCGAACTCATGCGCCAGCGGGCCAAGGGTAAGGGCCGAATCCACCACGCGGCCGGTGATGACCACGTCGGCGCCCTCCGCCAGGGCCCGGACGATCGGGAAGGCGCCGAGATAGGCGTTGGCGCTCAGCACCGTCTCCGGCGCCGGGAAAGCGTCGCCCTTGAACATCTCCTTCTCGCCGGCGAACTCGCCGACGCGGCCGATGAGGTCGTCGCCCTCGATCACCGCGATCCTGAAGGAATAGCCCGCCTCGGCGGCGATCTTCTCCATGCGCTCGCGGCAGGCGTGCGGATTGACGCCGCCGGCGTTGGTGACGATGCGCACCTTCTTTTCACGGATGGCGGCGAGATTGTCCTTCCACACCCAGTCGGTGAAGTCGCGGGCGTAGCCTTCCGCCGGCGCCTTGCGGCGCACGCGGCCGAGCACCGACATGGTGGCCTCGGCCAGATAGTCCAGCACCAGATAGTCCAGATTTCCGCCAGCGATCAGCTGGGGCGCGGCCACCTGCGAATCGCCAAGAAATCCTCCGGCCCCGCCTATCCTTACGGCACGTGCGCCTGCCATACGTCAGCACTCCCGAACAATCGTTTGATTGGCGACAAGGTTACAACCCTTCCGCCGCCGCGGCAATGCGCCATGTGACGGGCGCCAGACCTGCCGCCGCGCCCATGCCGGAAGCGCATGGCGGAACCGCCGGCGACGCCGCGCCGGGCGTCGGCCGCCAGGGCCTCAGCCGCCGCGGCGCACCGGCCGCGGCAGCTCCGGCGGGGCGAAATGCGGCCCCTCCCCGGCGCCGGCCAGCTCCGGCTGCGCGTGACGCGGCTGGCGGGCGGGGAAGGACGGCTCGCGCGCCGGCGCCGGCCTTGCGCCGCTCTCCAGCCAGTAGTCCAGGAACATGCCCAGCCACAGCCGCACGGCCGGATCGTACATGAAGCGGCCGCGATGATGCTCCGCCGCGGGCTGGGCGCCCGGAATGTTGAGCCGCGACGCCGCCAGCGTCGTCCAGCGGTAGACCATGGCGTGGGTGACTTCCGGATGGAACTGGAAGCCGAAGGCCGTGTCGCCGTAACGGATGGCCTGCACCGGGAACTCGTCGCCCTCGGCCAGCGCCACCGCGCCGGGCGGGGTGTCAAAGCCCTCGCGATGCCAGTGATAGACGTGGGTGGGCCAGGGCGCGCCCAGCCGGCGGGCGAAATCCAGTCCCTCCGGCGTCGGGCGGATGGGATAGTAGCCGATCTCCGCCAGGCCGCCCGCATGGGCGAACACCCGTCCGCCCAGATGGCGCGCCAGCATCTGCGCGCCGAGGCACAGGCCCAGAAACGGCCTGTTCTCTTTCAGCGCCAGGCCGATGAAATCGGTTTCGGCCTTCAGCCAGTCGTCGGAATCGTTGGCGCTCATCGGCCCGCCGAAAATCACCACCCCCGCGTGCAGGGCGAGGGTTTCCGGCAGCGGGTCGCCGAATCGCGGCCTGCGGATGTCGAGGGGATGGCCGCGCTCGGCCAGAAGCCGGCCGACGCGTCCCGGCGTCGACCGTTCCTGATGCAGGATGATGAGCACCGGCCGCCGCTCCGGCGTGGCGGCGCGACGGCGCACGAGACGCTCCTGATCCACCTCCGCCCCCACTGAATGTGTCGCCATGCGTTTGATAACCCTGTCAGTCCGCCCCTCCGGCGCGCGCCCGTCGCCCCATAGTGCCGGGTCGCGCCGGCGGCGTCACCCTGTGGCGATGGAAATGTCCGCCGAATAAGGCGCCGCGCTGGCGGAAGCCGCGGCGCCGGCCCGCGGAAAGACGCCGCGACGGGCTCCGGCGGCGGGCGCGGCGCGGCGTAACATGTCGCCGCCGTGAAAAATTCTCCGCCCGGCCGGCGGCGCCGGCTATTGAACTTCGGGCGAACAAAAATAATCTGGCCTATCGCATGATAGATGTGGCGTGAGACATGTGTACCATATATGCTGGAACAGCCGTCACGGCTGGGCCGGCGGCACGCACGAACGCGACACGCGCACAGGCGCGCGCAGATCGCGCCGGCGCACGATAACGCCCCGCGGGGACGGGGACCAAGGGAGGGATTTATGACGCAGCAGACTGCGGCGGCTGCAGGCAATGGCGCGCCTGCGCATGACCCGGCCATCGACATTCCGCAGGAAATCGCCGTCAAGCTGGTGAGGCCCGAGTGCTACGCCAATGGCGAAACCGCCGAGGCGCACCGCTGGCTGCGGGCCAACAATCCGCTCGGCCGCGCCAGTGTCGAGGGCTATGATCCGTTCTGGGTGGTCACCAAGCACGAGGATCTGGCCTACATCTCGCGCAACAACAAGCTGTTCCTGAGCGGCGAGCGCCAGACCACCCTCACCGACAAGGCCGGCGACAGGCGCGCCCGCGAGATCACCGGCGGCTCGCCGCATCTGGTGCGCACGCTGGTGCAGATGGACGCGCCGGACCATCCCAAATACCGCGGCCTCACCCAGAGCTGGTTCATGCCGCAGAATCTCAAGAAGCTTGAGAATCTCGTGCGCGACATCGCGCGCAAGAACGTGCGCAAGTTCCTTGAGACCAACGGCCAGTGCGACTTCGTCAAGGACGTGGCGCTCGCCTATCCGCTGCACGTCATCATGAGCATTCTCGGCGTGCCGGAGGAGGACGAGCCGCGCATGCTGCGCCTCACCCAGGAGCTGTTCGGCGCGCGCGACCCCGAACAGGCCCGCGTGTTCGGCGAGATGACCTCCGACCAGCTGGCGATGATCCTCAAGATGGTTCTTGATGACTTCGCCAATTACTTCAACGCCATCAGCGAGGCGCGCCGCAAGGAGCCGAAGGACGACCTGGCCACGGTCATCGCCAACGCGATGGTCGACGGCGAGCCGATCTCGCCGCGCGAAGCCGCCGGCTATTACACCATCGTCGCCACCGCAGGGCACGACACCACCTCCTCCACCACCGCCTGGGCCATGTCGGTGCTGGCGGACCGCCCCGACATCCTGCAGCAGCTGAAGCAGGATCCGTCCAGGATCGGAGCCTTCATCGACGAGGCGATCCGCTGGGCCACGCCGGTGAAGACCTTCATGCGCTCGGCCAGCGAGGACACGGAGCTGCGCGGCCGCAAGATCGCCAGGGGCGACTGGATCATGCTCTGCTACGAGTCCGCCAACCGCGACGAGGAGGTGTTCGAGAACCCTTACGAGTTCCGGCTGGACCGCACCCCGAACCGGCAGATCGCCTTCGGCGGCGGCGCCCACGTGTGCCTCGGCCAGCATCTGGCGCGCCTCGAGATGCGCATCCTCTACGAGGAGCTGCTGCCGCACATCGCCTCCGTGCGCCGCAACGGCGAGATGAAAATCTCCGAGGGCGTGTTCGTGATCGGGCCGAAGACGCTGCCCATCGCCTGGGAGCGCGACAACTCGGCCCCGCCGCTCGCCGAAGCCGCGTAACCTGCGCCGTCGCGGCGCGGCGAGGCCGCGCCGCCCCGTTCGCCGTGGAGCAGACCCGCGCCCCGACCGGCGCAGGCCATTTGCGCCTGCCGTCCGGCGGGGCCGCGCGCAGTTCTCCCTTACGCCGGAAGCCTGTCCATGAAAGTAAAGGCCGCGGTCGCCGTTGGCGCCGGACAACCCTTTGTCTTGCAGACGCTTGAACTTGATGACCCACGCGACGACGAGGTGCTGGTGCGCGTCGTCGGCGTGGGCGTGTGCCATACCGATCTGGTGTTCCGCGAAGCGGGCGCCATCCAGACCCCGGCCGTGTTCGGCCATGAGGGTTCGGGCATCGTCGAGAAGGTGGGCGCGAAGATCACCAAATTCGCCCCGGGCGACCGGGTCGCCATCACCTTCCGCTCCTGCGGCGCCTGCGTGCGCTGCAACTGCGGCGACGCCGCCTACTGCCTCACCATGCCCATGCTCAATTACGCGGGCATGCGCACCGACGGCACCCGCGCCTTCCGCGCCGACGACGGCACGGAGGTGAGCAGCAATTTCTTCGGCCAGTCGTCCTTCGCCACCCATGCGCTGACCTATGAGCGCAACCTGGTGAAGATTCCCGACGACCTGCCGCTGGAGCTGATGGGCCCGCTGGGCTGCGGCGTGCAGACCGGCGCGGGCGGCGTCATGCGCTCGCTGGCCTGCGAGGAAGGCTCGGCGCTGCTGGTCACCGGCGGCGGTCCGGTGGGCCTGAGCGCGGTGATGGGCGCGAAAATCCGCAGGTGCGGAACCATCATCCTGGTGGAGCCGCACGAAGCGCGCCGCAAGCTGGCGCTGGAGTTCGGCGCCACCCACGTCATCGATCCGGCCAGCGCCAGCGACCTGGCCGCGGCGGTGCGCGCCATCGTTCCGGAAGGCGTGAACTACGCCTTCGACACCACCGGCCTGCCGCAGGTGCATGAGGCCATCATGGCCTCGCTGGCGCCCAAGGGCGTGGTGGGCCTCGTGGGCGTGGCCGCGCCGGGCCAGAAGCTGCCCAGCGACGTCAATACGGTGATGACCTTCGGCCACACCATCAAGGGCATCATCGAGGGCGACAGCAATCCGGAGGAGTTTCTCCCCGAGCTGCTGCAGCACTATCGTAATGGCGACCTGCCGTTCGACCGCATGATCCGGACCTGGCCGCTGGAGCAGATCAACGAGGCCATCGAAGCCCAGCACCGGGGCGAGTGCGTCAAGGTGGTCCTGCTGACTGGCGAAGCGGCCTGAAGAAGCCGCCTGAACGACGACGCCTGTCCGGACGCCCCGCCCGGACAGGCCAAACGGGGAGATACGCCATGAATTTCAACGACGATTACACCATGACCATCAACGGCCGGGGCGTCTCCGCGGCCGCGACCATCGACGTGATCAATCCCGCCACCGGCCAGGCCTTCGCCAGGGCGCCGGACTGCACGCCGGAGCTGCTGGACGAGGCCGTGGCCAGCGCCCGCGCCGCGTTCAGGACCTGGCGGAACACGCCGATTGAGGAGCGGCAGGCGCTGGTGCGCAAGGCCGGCGAGACGCTGGCCGCCAACGCCGACGAGCTGGCCCGCCTGTTCACCCGTGAACAGGGCCGGCCGGTGGACGCGGCGCTGCTCGAGATCCATGGCGCGGCCCAGTGGCTGCAGGCAGTCTCGCAGATGACGCCGCCGGTGCATGTCTCCGAGGATTCGGAGACGCAGTACATCGAAACCCGCTACGTGCCGCTGGGCGTGGTGTGCGCCATCGCGCCGTGGAATTTCCCCGTGACGCTGGCCATGTGGAAGGTCGGCCCGGCGCTGGTCGCCGGCAACACCATGGTGCTGAAGCCCTCGCCGTTCACGCCGCTGTGCACGCTGAAGATCGGCGAGCTGTTCCGCGACGTGTTCCCGCCGGGCGTGCTCAACGTGGTCTCGGGCGGCGACCAGCTCGGGCCGCAGATGACGGCGCATCCGGGCTTCGCCAAGATCTCCTTCACCGGCTCCACCGCCACCGGCAAGAGCGTGCTGGCCAACGCGGCGAAGGATCTCAAGCGCGTCACCCTGGAGCTCGGCGGCAATGACGCGGCCATCGTGCTGCCGGACGTGGACCTGGACGAGGTGGCGCAGAAGATCTTCTTCGGCGCCTTCTTCAACACGGCGCAGATCTGCGTCGCCACCAAGCGGCTCTATGTCCATGAGGACGTTTACGAGGGCCTGCGCGACCGCCTGCATGGCATCGCCAGGGCGGTGAAGGTGGGCGACGGCGCCGAGCAGGGCACCATGCTCGGCCCGATCCAGAACCGCCGCCAGTACGAGCGCGTGCTCAACCTGCTGGAGGACGCGAAAAAGAACAACCTCACCCTGCTGCAGGGCGCGGACGTGCCCGACAACGGCGGCTACTTCATCCCGGTGACCATCGTCGACAATCCGCCGGAGGACTCGCGGGTGGTGCAGGAGGAGGCGTTCGGCCCGATCCTGCCGATGATGCGGTTCCGCGACGTGGACGAGGTGATCGAGCGCGCCAACGCCAGCGACTATGGCCTCGCCGGCGCGGTGTGGTCGAAGGACACGGATAAGGCGGTGGAGATCGCCCGCCGCATCGAAACCGGCACCGTGTGGATCAACCAGAACCTCAACCTGCGTCCGGACACCCCGTTCGCCGGCCACAAGCAGAGCGGCTTCGGCGTGGAGAACGGCATGGACGGCCTGCTGGAGTACATGGCGCCGCAGGCCATCTACGTGGCGCGGACCTGAGACGGCGACAGCGCGGGCCGCGGACGCGGCCCACAACGCCCGGAACGGGGGCGGCGCGGCGATCCGCGCCGCCTTTTTCATTGCGCCCCACGCTCCCTGGCCGCGCGGACACCGGCGGACGCCGCCCATGGCCGAAGCGCCGTCATGCGGGCGCGCAGCGCCTCCGCTCTCAGCCGCCCCTGCGCTTCAGATGCTGGAAATGTCAGGGAAATGGCGCCGCCGCATGCGGTCATGGCTCCACTACGCCAGCTTTCCCTGGGTCTGGCCGGACCAACGCGTCGCCCGCAGACAGTTCAGCATCCGGTGCAGCAGCGAAACAAACACCAGCATCAGCAGGATTGCGACGACGACTGAAACGCTGCGGTACAGCGCGTTCTGGATCAGGTCGTCGGAAGGCTGGAGCTGGCCGAACAGTATCGCCAGGGCGGTGACTGCGGCGAATCCCTTGCCTGGCCCGGTCCTGCTACGGGCGTGCCCGGCGCTGAACCACAGGAGTCCGACGAGGAAGACGGTCGCGGTGAGAGGCCAGAATCCTGAGTGGCTCTGGATCGCCACCTGGGCCAGCGTGGCGTGGACCGACCCGATGACGGAGCCGGAAAGGCGCGTGCGGCCGGCGTTCCAGATGCCGTCATGGGTCAGCCCAAGGAGGATCAGAACCGTCGCCATCTGGGCGCTGAGCGAGTCACTGGCCTCGAACATCTGGAAGAATGCGAACGAGCCGGTGGCTGCGAGCGCGCAGAGCGCGACGAGATGGCGGCGCTGCTCCGGCGTGCGCGGCGGCGGCGCGGCTGGCGTCCGCGGCTCCACGTCCGGGAAGAGGGCGAACGCCACGAAATAGCTCGCCACGCTGAAAACCAGGGCGCCGGCGGCGGACCAGTAAAGCTGCTCCCACGGGACCTGCGGATAGCTGCCGTAGTGGACCAGCGCGCTGCAGACGCTCAGCGAGATGGCGCCGAACATGAACAGCCTGCGCGGACTGGTCATCATGCGGAAGCACGCGAGCGCGAAGCCCAGATATGAAGCCGTCATGAGGACCGGGTGAACCGACAGCACGCCGGTCATGGTCGCCGCGGCGATCATCCCGGTGGGCGCAGCGGCCAGAAACTGCAGCGCCACATGCCGGTCGAACCCTGGCGACAGACCGATCAGCACAAGCGGGTACACTGCATGGAAGGCTGCGTACGGCAGGGAGAGAAGGCTGGCCAGCGCCCAGCCGGCGATGGCGCCGAAGGTCATCCGGCAAGCGAGGCGCCAGTCATTGGCGCCCAGGGGGGAACCGAAGTCAGTAGACATGGCGGGCCTGCGCGAAAAGGACGATCTGGATCCTGGCCAGAAAACGGAAAACAGCAGAACCACGGGGAACCAGCTGGACCGTGGCGCGGGCGCCGCTCACGAGGCGTGGCGGCGCGTCCAGCCGCACGTTCACGCGCACGCGCTGGGCGCGGCGGATCCAGCGGTCGGTCTCTACAGTCCGGGCGAGCATACCGTCGGGGTCGACCTGACCCTGGGCGACGCCGGCTTCGATGGAGATGACGCGGCCAGCGAACACCTGGCCCGGCAATGCGTCGAAACTGACGAGCGCGCGATCGCCCGGGCGCACCCGGGTCAGGGCCTTCTCACGGAAGTCCGCGACGATCGTCGGCGTCCGGCCGACCACCGTCAGCACGGGGGCGCCGGCGGCGACATAGTGGCCCGGACGCAGCCACATGTTGGCTACGACGCCGTCTTGAGCGGCGACGACGGTGGTCGACGCCAGCTCACGTTGCGCAATGGCCAGCCTGTTACGGGCCTCTCGCATCGCAAGGTTGTCGGGCCCCCTGTCGCCGCGCCGCACGAGACTTGACGAGAGCCGCGCCTGCGCAGCCTGCAGGGCCGCCAGGGCTTCATCGCGCCTGGCGGCGGCCGTTTCAGCCATACTGACCGGAACGACCATGCGTTCGCTCAGCTCCGTCTTGCGCCGGGCCTGGCGCACCTGGTCGGCCGCCGCCGCCCTGGCGCTGGCGACAGCCGCCTCCGCCTCGGCAATCTCTGCGTCCAGCTGCCGGTTGGCCTGACCAGCATGTTCAATCGCAAGCTGGGCGGCCCTGACCGCCAGCGCGTAACGGGAGGGATCGATCTCGAACAGGACCTGGCCGGCCTCAACCGGCTGGTTATTCGCGACGTTCACCCTGACGACGGCGCCGGACACCTCCGGCGCCACCCTCACCGTGTCGTAGAGCGCCCGCGCCTCCGGGGTGACCGGCATGTAACGGTCCGCAATCACCGCATACAGCAGCAGGAGCGCCGCGGCCGCCGCCGACGTGAACACGCTTCGACGGAAGCGTTGCTCGGGCGTGAGAGAGGGGCGTGAAACCGTGTCTGTCATGTCTGGTCAAGTCATTTTCAGTCCCTTGGCCTGTCGCTATGTGGCCGGCGGTCTCGATGGCTTGCAGGCGCCGGAACCGGAAGGCATCCTTGCGCCAGGTGGAAAGGTGACGCGTGACGCACGAGATCAGTGACCTGCGCCTGTTCGTCCGGATCGTGGCGGCGGGGAGCCTTTCGGAGGCTGCGCGCCGCAACAACGGCTCGCTTGCAGCCATCAGCAGGCGCCTCGCCGCGCTGGAGGAAAGACTCGGCGTACGGCTGATCGAACGAGGCTCCCGACGCTTCACCCTCACGGAGGAGGGCAGCACGTTCCTTGAGCGCGCGGAGGCGATTCTCCGGGATATCGACGCCGCCGAGGCTGAAGTGATGGCGCGCTCGCGGCGGCCACGCGGTCACATGCGGATCGGGGCACCGCTCGAGATCGGCCGGAGGCGCATCGCGCCGCTGGTCGCCGAGTTCACCGCCCGCTATCCAGACATCAGCATCGAACTCATCCTGAACGACGCCCACGTCGACATCCTTGAGGAAGAGATCGACATCGGCCTGTTCCTGGACGAACCAGCAGACGGAAGCCTGATCAGGCGCATCCTGCTGCGCAGCAGACGCGTGACGGTGGCGTCGCCTTCCTATCTTGCGCAGCGTCCGCCGGTCCTGCGTCCCGCAGATCTCCTCAGTCACGACTGCGCGAGGCTGATCCGCGGCAGGCGCATTTTCGATCGCTGGAAGTACAGGGAGAACGGCCGGCCGACGGAAATACGGGTGACCGGGCGGCTTCTGTCAAACAACGCGGAGCTGATCCATCAATGGGCCGTTGACGGACACGCGGTCGCCTACAAGGCGTTCTGGGATGTCGAAGAAGACATCAGGGCGGGCAGGCTGGTCCGGCTGCTGGAGCCATATGAGCATGACGACATCAACCTTTATGTCGTCTATTCCTCCCGCGCGCACCTGCCGCCGCGCATGCGGCTGTTCATCGACTTCATGGCGGACAGGATCAGGGGCGGCTGACCGCTGCGGCATGCCTCCCGCCGCCCCGTCCTTTCCGCTCGCTGACCGGATGGCGGGAGACGACCTGCCGGAAGCCCTCGAGCCTGATCCTGCCGCGCGCGTCCGGATTCGGTCAGGGCATGAGCCCGCCTGAAGTTTCCTGCACTGATCCGCCCGAAAGGCTCCGCCCGGGTCGTGCGTATCTCCCCCCTTGTCCTCGAGCGCCGGGACCGCCTGGAGCAGCTGGCCCTGCTTCCGGATGCCTGTCATCCCAAACTGACGCGCGCGAACATCAGCTTCCGGCGGACGGAGAGGCTCTTGCGCCTGAAGGCATGACATCCGGCGACGGCGGGTCGGCGACCAGCGCCAGGCGTCCCTGCGGGGCGACGGTTCAACAATCGGCGGCGCGGGCTGGCGCTGGACTGCTTCGCCCCTGCGCCTGCCGGGCCCCGTTCGCTGAGGCGCGCGTCAGTTCAGCCGGGAGAACCGTGACCATTACGGAAGGTCGCCTGGGCGACGCCGGGGGGCGCGCCTTGCGCCGGCGACAGCCAGCGCCCGCCTGATGACCGCCGGCCCAGATGCGCGGCCGGCGCGAGACGGCCCGTCCGGAAATCTCCCGTGAGGAACGCTGCGGACTGCGCCAGTTACCGTACATGCGCGTCTCATGCCTGAACGGCGCAGGCGCGATGAGCGCAACCTCACCAGAGGCGACGCCGCCGCAGTCCGTTAACGGGGCTGCATCCGCCATACGTTGCGCTCATGGGACGCGACGATCCGATATCGACGCCTACTCGGGAAAATGAAGCGGCCCTACCTTCGTCCCATCCAGAAAAACTCACCCCTGACGACGGAGAGAGACAATGTCGACCGAGCTTCTTTCCCCTCACAATCATGCGCTTCTTCTGATCGACCATCAGTATCTTCAACTTCTGACGCTTCGCTCGCATGAAGCGTCTCAGGTCATTAACAATGCCCAGGCGGTCGCCAAGGCGGCGAAGATTTTCAACGTGCCAACGCTGCTGACCACAGCGTTCGCTGAACGACAGGAGCTGCTGAAAGAAATCCAGGACGTGTTCCCCGAACAGGCGCCGGTTGACCGCACCACGCTTAACAGTTGGGAAGACCCCCGTGTCACTGACTGGGTCAGGAAGAGCGGGAAGAAGAAGCTGGTCATGGCTGGCCTGTGGACGGAAGTCTGCCTGCAGATGCCTGTGCTGTCCGCTCTGGGAGACGGTTACGACGTCTATTTCATCACGGATGCTTCCGGCGGAGCCAGTCGTGAGGCGCACGACATGGCCGTGCAACGCATGATCCAGGCCGGTGCGATCCCGACCACCACCTGGTCCTATGTCAGCGAGTTGCAGCGGGACTGGGCGCGCGAGGAGACGGCTGGAGACGTCACAAGGCTGTTCGAGGAGCATGGCGGCGGCTTCGGCCAGGGTCTTCGCTGGGAATGGCAGCTGCTGGGTCTCAAGGAAGGAACCAGATAAGCGTCGCCTGGCGGCCGCCAGACACGCGCCTTCCGCCCATGGCAGGCCCGGCGACGAAAGCTCGCCTTCCAGCCCCCCGGGGCGCGCCCGGAGGGACGCCGCCCTGGCCAATGGACGATGACGCCGCGGGCGAACCTGCCGCCGGGGCGATGACGTGATCATCAGTCCCGGAGTCCCGGCCCAAATTCGCCAGGCCATATCAGGAGGGGATCCCGGCTGGAGCGCCGCGAGACGCCAGAGCGAATTCCTTTCCCATGAAATCGATGAAATGTCTCACGGCGGGAGCCAGGCCCCGGCGTGAGGCGAAGACGAGATGCATGACGCCCGCCTTCGGCTTCCACCGGGGAAGCACGATCTCCAGTTCTCCCGCGCTGACATGGTTGCGAACCATGTACTCGGGCAGCTGAACGATGCCTATCCTGTTGAGGGCGGCGTCGCGTAGCGCCGCCATGTCATCGGTGACATAGCGCGGCTGGAAGGGGACGGAGATCACGTCGCCATTTTCGCCGGTCAGCTCCCAAACATGCCGCTGCGTAATCCGCGTGAGGTCCATGGCCGGGAGGGCGGCCGCCTGACGCGGATGGGCCGGACGGCCATGTTCATCCAGGAAGGCGGGGTGCGCGACCAGCAACTGTTCGCTGTCGCCGAGATTTTTCATCACCAGATTGCTGTTTCCGAGCGGCGGAAAGCGAACCCGGAAGGCGACGTCCACGCCCTCCTCGATGACATCGACGCGCCGGTTCGTCGCCGCGAGATTGACCGTGACCAGCGGATAGGCGGCCAGGAACCGCGCCACCATCGGCGACACAAGCGCCTGCAGCAGGGACACAGGGCAGGTGACGGAGATGACCCCACGCGGCTCCGCCGTGGTGCGGTCGATCACCTCCTGCGCAGCTTCGGCTTCGGCGATCATCGCCTGACACTGGCGGAAATACTGGTCGCCGATATGGGTCAGCGAGAACCTTGTCGCATTTCTCTGCAGCAGCCTCACGCCCAGCCGCTCCTCAAGCGCAGCGATCCTCCGGCTGAGAGTAGATTTCGGCACGCCAAGCGCCCGGCTCGCGGCGGCGAAGCCCCGGTGTTCGATCACCTTGGCGAAGTAGAAGAGGTCGTTCAGGTCCTGCATTGCGCGTTCCATCCATGGGACGCGATGGTCCGGTACAGGTCGCTACGCGGTGACCGGCTCAATTTATATGTTCTTCGCATCAACCGCGCAAAGTCTTGGGCCAATGGCCGGACGCACCGGCGCACTGGCGGAATGCCCTGCGTCAGGGGAAGGCTTTGGCTCAAAGCAGGTACGCCCGGAGGCGCACATGTCGACCACAGACCTCGCCAGCAACGGTATTTTCAAGGCGCCGAGGACGCGGATCATACGGCGCCAGGGAAAGTTCACGATGCATGTCAATCCGCCCGGGTTTAACCTGCCGGCCCCCGCCGATCACGGGCATGGTCCGCTGGCGCTCATCGTCGAATCCACTCTGGAGCCTGGCGCGCACATCCGTCTTCACAAGCACGCCAATGACGAGATCATCTCATGGACGCCAGGCGGCGTGATGCGGCACAACGACCTGACAGCCGGTCAGCTCGTCGTCGATGACAGGCGCCTGTTGGTCATGAACGCCGGTTCCGGCTTCTGGCATGAGGAACGGGTGTTATCATCGGATCCGTATCTGCGCATGCTGCAGATTTTCGTGCGGCCGCGCGCCGCGGATCTTGAGCCCCTGGTCCAGTTCGGGGAAATGCCGCCGTCGCGGCAGGATGAGTGGCGCTACCTTTTCGGTCCCGAGAACTCGGGCGCGCCGTTCTTCGTTCGCAACGACGTGAAGTTCCATGACATCCGCCTGTCCGGCGGAGCGGAGACCGCGTTACCGCCCCCCCGCCCGGGTGGGACAGCTACTTCTATGTGTTCACGGGTCACGTGCTGGTGAATGGCGCGCCGTTTCTCGAAGCCGAAACGGGATTGATCCGCCAGCCGGGTCGAACGGTGGTGACAGCGGTCGAGGACAGCGTGATGGTCTGCTTTTCGATCAATCCGCACGCGCCCGTGGTTCGGCTCGGCACAGTTGGAAGGTAGCGACAGGGGCCGGAAGCGGACGGGGGGCGGCCTCTATCCGTCCTGTGGGACGCCGTTTCCGGACGCGCCTCCCGGCTGGAGCGCGACGGCAACGGGATATTACGGCGCACACACATAAATGACCGGCTTTCCGGCCGGCAGGTGATCCAGGGCTCCCGACTGAGGGGAACGGGATGAACCGCGGTCAGTTACGAACTGGCCGGCCATGGGTGGACCATTATTGAGCGACTTCTGCCGACGAGCCTCGCGGGGTTCCTTGCGCGGACGGCAGGCGCGTAAATAACGCCAATCTCCCGCAGTTCGGCGCCGGTTCATCCTGGGCAGGAATCCATGAGCGCCATGGCCCTTGCACCGCAACCGGGTTGCCCGGCGGCGAAAGGCTGGCGTTTGGAACCGGTTTTCTGAAGGTGGTGCCGCTTGCGTGACTCGAACACGCGACCCCATCATTACGAATGATGTGCTCTACCAACTGAGCTAAAGCGGCGTCGGCAGCCTCTGTGCCCCAAGTCCGGGCGCATTGCAAGACCCTTCCGTCCGCAAGTCACAGGCCGCGACGTCCGGCGCGCCAGCGAATGGGCGCGCCCCGGGAAAATGCGGCTATAGTCACGCCGGACGTTCGCCAGAACGGCCCGAATCGCCCGCCCGGGCGCCAGCTGGAGGACAGGCCCATGACGCAACACGCCGGCGCCAGCGCGACATATCCGCTTCGCATCGGCAGGGTGGAGCTGGTCGTGCATGACCTGGCGACGGTCTCGCAGTTCTATGAGCGCATCATCGGGCTGCAACGCCTGGCGGAGGCTGGCGACGCCCTGACGTTGGGCGCCGGCGGCGTTCCGCTCCTGACGTTGCGCCACGACCCGCAGGCGCGCCGGCGTGACCCGGAGGAGCCCGGCCTGTTCCACACCGCTTTCCTGCTGCCCTCACGCGAAGATCTCGGCCGCTGGCTGGCGTGGGCGGCGCGCGCGGGCGCGCCGCTCGGCGGCGCCGCCTACCATCTGGTGAGCGAGGCGATCTACCTGGCGGATCCGGAGGGCAATGGCGTCGAAGTTTACGCCGACCAGCCGGCCGCGCAATGGACCTGGCGCGACGGCCTCGTGCAGATGGACACGCTGCGGCTCGACCTCGCCCCCCTGTTGCGCGCGCCCGGCTACTGGAGCGGCGCGCCGGCCGGAACGCGCGTCGGCCACGTCCACCTGCAGACCGGCGACCTGCGGGCGGCGGAAGCCTTTTACGCCGGCGTCGCCGGGCTGGACGTGACCTGCCGTTATCCTGGCGCCGTCTTCCTCGCCTCCGGCGGCTACCACCACCAAGTCGCCGCCAATGTATGGAACAGCCGCGGCGCACCGGCGCCGGCGCGTCCCTGCACGGGCCTCGCCGCCTTCGAGCTGCTGGCGGACGGGCCGGCGCGCGTCGCCGCCATCGCCGCCCGCACCGGCGCGTCGCCCGGCGCAGACGGCGTCGTGGCGCTGACGGATCCGGCAGGGGTGAACGTGATCATCCGCGCCGGGGCGCCGGCATGACGGCCCCGGAGGGCCGCAAGGCCACGCGGACGCCCGCGGCGGCGCCCGCCGCCGCACTAACCGCCGGCCGCCACCGCAGCCGCGCGCGCACGACGTCTTCCGGCGGCGCGGCGGGCGCAGGCCGGCCATCGCTCCAGGAGGCCCACCAGCCATGAAGGCGCTGCAAACCGCCCGTTTCATGCAACGTTACGCCGCCCTGGCGATCTGCGTGGCGATGATGATCGTCACCGGGCTGCTGGCCGACCAGCTGTATCTCGGCCGGGTGATGTCGCTGGTTTTCGCCGGCCTCACCCTGCTCGGCGTCCATGACCTGCTGCAGAAGCGGCACGCCATCACGCGCAACTATCCGGTGATCGGCCACCTGCGCTTCCTGTTCGAGGCGGTGCGGCCGGAGGTGCGGCAGTATCTGCTGGAAACGGACACGGAAACCGTCCCGTTCTCGCGGGCGCAGCGCTCGCTTGTCTACCAGCGCGCCAAGGCGGAGCCGGACCAGCGGCCGTTCGGCACCACGCTGGACGCTTACGCCGACCGTTACGAATTCATGGGCCACTCGCTCACCCCGGCGCCGCTGGCCGATCCGGCGACTTTCCGCGTCAGCGTGGGGGGCGACCAGTGCCGCCAGCCCTATTCCGCCTCGGTCCTCAACATCTCCGCCATGAGCTTCGGCGCGCTCAGCGCCAACGCCATCCAGGCGCTCAATCTGGGCGCGCGGCTGGGCGGGTTCTGCCAGGACACCGGCGAAGGCGGCGTCAGCCCCTATCACCTGGAGCATGGCGGCGATCTCGTCTGGCAGATCGCCAGCGGCTATTTCGGCTGCCGCAATCCCGACGGGACCTTCTCGCCGGAAAAATTCGCCGAACGGGCCCGGGATCCGCGCATCCGCATGATCGAAATCAAGCTGAGCCAGGGGGCGAAGCCTGGCCACGGCGGCATCCTGCCGGCCAGCAAGATCACCCCGGAGATCGCCGCCACCCGCGGCATTCCCATGGGGCATGACTGCGTGTCGCCGCCTTCGCACAGCCGCTTCCAGACGCCGCTTGAGCTGATGGACTTCATCACCGAGCTGCGCGCGCTCTGCGGCGGCAAGCCGGTGGGCTTCAAGACCGCCATCGGCCAGCCGTGGGAATTCATGGCCATCGTCAAGGCGATGCTGGAGAGCGGCGTGCGGCCGGACTTCATCGTGGTGGACGGGGCCGAAGGCGGCACCGGCGCGGCGCCGGTGGAGTTCGCCGACAACATGGGCGCGCCCATGCGCGAAGCCCTGCTGTTCGTGCACAACACGCTGGTGGGCGCGGGGCTGCGCGACCAGATCCGGGTGGCGGCGGCCGGCAAGATCATCTCCGCCTTCGACATGGCCTGCGCCTTCGCCCTCGGCGCCGACTGGGTGAACAGCGCCCGCGGCTTCATGTTCGCGGTGGGGTGCATCCAAGCGCGCGCCTGCCACACCAACCGCTGCCCTACCGGCGTCGCCACCCAGGACCGGCTGCGCCAGCGCGCCATCGTCGTGGAGGACAAGGCGCGGCGCGTGGCCAACTTCCACCGCAACACCCTGCACGCGCTCGCCGAGCTGCTGGCCGCGGCGGGGCTGCAGCATCCGTCGGAGATCACCCCGCATCACATCGCCCGGCGCGTGGGCTCCACGGAGATCCGGCTGTTCTCGCGGCTGTTTCCCTTCCTTGAGCCCGGCGAGCTGCTGCGCGGCTACAGCGCCCACGCCTTCTACGCCGACACCTGGCGCGTGGCCCGCCCGGACAGTTTCGCCCCGGCGCATCTGCCTTCCGGAGGCGCGCGACCGGGCGCGCGGACGGCCGCCGCCGCATCGTGAGCGCCCCCGCCCGCCTGCGCCGCGGAGCCTGCGCCCGACGGCGTCTGGCCGTTACAGGTTGATGCGCCGCAGCGCCGGCTCCACGCCGTCGTGATGGGCGCCCTCGGGCCCGGGATCATCCGGCGGGCGCGGCGCCGGGAACACCACCTCGACCGGCGGAGACGGCCGGCGTGGGGCAGGCTTCGCCTCCGGAGCGCCGGAAGACGGCGCCGGCGCGGCGTCCGCCTGTTGCGCCTGCGACGTCGCCGCCGGCGCGTCCGGACGGACAGGGGCCACAGCGGCGGCCTCCGGCGACGGCAGCGGCCCGGCGGACCCGGCCCCGGCGGGGCCGGCGGTCTCGGATCCGGACCAGTCGCTGTCCTCGCGGGTCAGCAGTTCGGCCGGCGTGGTCCAGACAAAGGCGTCCAGCCTGCCGGTGACCGGGGAGACCGGCTCCCAGTGATCGGAAACGACGCCGTCGGCGATCCACGCCGGATCACGCGGCGCGCGCGAGGCGCGGGCCAGCCACTCGCGCGCCTCCCCTGCGCCCGCCGGGCTGGCGGCGGCGATCCCGGCCATCAGCAGGCATACGCGCGCCTGCGGCCGCCCTTTCAGCAGCGGCTCCAGCGCCGCGCGGGCCCGGTCATATTCACGGGCGTCGATGGCGGCGCGCGCCACAACCAGGCGCGATTCCTCGTGGCCCGGCGCCAGTCGCTGCAGGGCGCGGGCGCGCTCCAGCCTGTCGAGGGCGGAATCGCCCGGACGCAGGTCTACATAAGCGGCGGCGATGTCCGGGTGCGGCTGCAGCCGCCAGCCCGCCTCCAGCACTTTCGCCGCCTTGCGCAACGCCCCCTGCCGCGACAGCAGCCGCCCCAGCAGCGCCACCGCCGGCACGAGATCCGGCGCCAGTTTCACCGCCTGGCGCAGGGCGCTGACGGCGCCGTCCGGATCGGAATCCTGCCGGTCGATGGCGTCGGCGGTAAGCAGCACCGCCCGCTGGCGGCGGGCTTCGTCGCGGTTCATGCGGCCGGTGGATAGCCGCCGCTCCAGCATGGCGAGGGCGTCGCGCCAGCGCCGCGACGCGCCGTAAAACTCCAGCATGCCCTCATTGGCCCAGCCGACGCCAGGATCGATCCGGGCCGCCTCGCCGGCGTAGCCCCAGGCTTCCTCAAGGTCGCCCCGGCGCCGCGCCTCCACGTAAAGGCCGCGAAGGCCGAGCACGCGGCTTTCCGGCTGCTCCAGCATGGCGCGGAACGCCGCCTCGGCCGTCTTGCGGTCGCCGGCGAGCTGCGCCGCCTGGGCGCGCAGCAGCAGCGTGAGCGGCGCGCGGCCCAGCAGCTTCTCCGCCTCCAGCGCGTAACGCCGCGCCAGGGCGGGGTCGCCCGTCCCCACAGCCACCAGTCCGCGCGAGAGCGCGTCCATGCCGCGCTGGCGCCGGCGGCCGCGCGTCGCCACGCTGACGATGTCCGGCAGGCTCAGCGCGAGGCGGATGACCGTCCAGGCGATCACCGCGAGCACGAGGGCGGCGAAAAACGCCGCCACTGCGACCCCGACCGAGGTTTCGATGCGATAGCCGCTCCAGACCACCGCCACGTCGCCGGGACGGTCCGCCAGCCAGGCGACGCCGGCCGCGAGCAGTGCGATGAGAACGATAAAGCTCAGGACTCTCGTCATTGGCGGCGACCCTGCGTGTCACTCCCGGCCGGGGCGGTCTGGCGGGCGATCGCCGCCAGCGCCTGGTCGAGCGCGGCGCGGGCCGCGGCCTCCGCCTGGGTCCGCGCCGCCAGGGCCGCGCCAAAGGCCTCCGACTCCGTCTGCAACGGCTGCGGCAGCGCCCGCCACGCCTGCAGCGCGCCGGCGAGATCGCCGCGCTCCAGCAGGTCGCTGACCCGCTCCACCGTGCCTTCCTGCGCCGTCACCGGCGCGCCGTCCGCGTCCACCGGGCGGACGCGCACCAGGCGCGCGGCGCTGGCGCCGAGCCGGTCAAGGACGCTCTCGTCCCGGTGCTGCAGCACAGAGAGGCGCCCGGCGAGGGCGGCGAAATCCCGCTGCAGGCGCGCAAGCGGGGCGACGCCGGCCGCCCCCCGCTCCAGAGGCGCCGCCAGCGCCGCGTCGCCGCCCGCCGCCAGACGGGCGACGTCAGGGCTGAACGGCCGGCCGGCCACGATCGCCGCGCGCGCCTCGGCCGCGGCGAGGGCGCGGGCCAGATCCTGCATCAGCGCGTCGCCGCCGCGGGCGTCGAGGCGCTGGCCAAGAGCCGCAAGCCGGGCGTCCACATCGTCCACGCGGCGGGCGAGACCGGCCGCCGCCTGCTCCGCCTTTGCGGCGGCCTGCTCCGCGCTCGCCGCCCGCTGCGGGTCGACGTCGCGCACCGTCGCGGCGAGCGCGTCAATTTTCTGGCGGGCGTCGCCAGCGACGGCGGCGGTCTCCTGCTCCGCCTTGCGCAAAGCGGCGAGCTCATCCGCCAGGACGGCGAGACGCGCGGCGACCTGCTGCGCGCCGGCCCCGTCCGGCGGAGCCGGCGGCGCAGCCGCGGGCGCGGCCTGGCTGGCGAGCTGCTTCGCCTCGGCGGCGACGGCGTTGAGGCGCCTGTCGAGGGCGGCGACGCGCTCGCCAAGGGCGACGACCTCGGCCCGCGGCGCCAGCGCGTTCACATTGGCCGCGAGTTGCTGCTCGAGGGCGCTGAACCGCTGCTCCAGCGCGCCGTCGTCCTGGATGGTGGCGATGCCTGGCGGGCTGACGACAAACACGAGCCACGCGCCGGCCACGCCTGCGGCCGCGCCAATCACCGCCGCCAGCAGCCCGCCCACAAGGCCAGAACCGCCGCCCCCGCCGGACGGCGGCGCGGAGCCGGAGGACGACGGAGCCGCGGACCGTTTCTCCGCGGCCTCCCCCGCCTTTTCTTCTCCCACGCGGGCGGGCTTCTCCGTCTCCGGCCGCGACGCGGACGTGGATCTGGCCGCATCTGCCGCGGACGCCTTCGCGCCGCCCGGCCCGGCGCCGGTTCCGGCGGGTTCGGGCGTGAGATCGATGGTCACGGGGCGGCGCAGCGGCGAGCCGCCGGACTGCGGCGCCGCGGGCTGGCCGGCCGCAGCCGCGTCCCTGTGCGGCGCGCCGGCGTCGTTCCTGTCCTCCGGGGAGCCTGCGCCTGTAGAAGAGCTGTCTTTCATCGCCAATCGTTCCCCCGCTTCGTCCCTCACGCCGCGGTCCGCCCGCAGCCGCCCCCTCCAGTAAAACCGCGCGGCGCCCCGCGCGGGTTCCGCGACGGCTTCTCCCGCCCGCGCAGCTGACGGTCCCACGCCGGTCGCCGGCAGGCAAGCCAGCCCGGACGATCCGCCGCGATCACGCGGCGCCGGCGACAAGCGCCGCCACGGCGGCGATCATGGCGTCGTCATCCGGCCGTTCGGCGGTGACCACCCGGGTCACGCCGGCCCGCTCCAGCGCCACCGCGGTGTCTTCGGAAATGCAGACATGGCCGGCCTGCTGCGCCGCGGCGCGCAATCCGGCCGCCGCCGCCAGCTCCAGAAACAGGGCGGCGCTGCGCGGCGAATAGTGCATCACCCAGCCGATGGCGCCGGCCTGCAGCGCCGCCGACGCCTCAGGCGCAAGCGACGACGCCGCGTCGGCGTGGTAGCAGACCCAGACCACCGGCTCGAGACCGTCCCGGCGCAGCATGTCGACGAGATCTTCCTTGCGCTCGCGGCCGGCGGCGAGCAGCAGGCGGCTGCCGGGCGGCAACGTCTCGCGCGCCAGCGCCGCAAGGTCGTGGCGGTCGCCGGAGGCGGACAGAACGTGCAGGAAACCGGCGTGGCGGGCGTCTTCGGCGGTGCGGTCGCCCACCGCCAGCACCGGCAGATGCGCCGGCGGCTCGGGAAAACCAAGCAGCGAACCGGGACTGGTGAGAATGACGGCGTCAAAACGGCCAGACGGCATGGGCGCGCCGCTGGGGCGGATGGCCAGCACCGGCGACTCCACCACCTCGAGCCCCATGCCGCGCAGGCGGCGGGCCGTGGCGCCGCTGCGCGAGGCCGGACGTGTGAGCAGGATTCGCATGGCCGCCTCCCTTGCCGCCGTCCCCAGTTTGCCTCCACCTGCGCCTGAAAGCGACAGCCGCGCCCTGCCCCGCCCTCGCCCGCGCGCCGGATGACGCGGCCAGCTAACCGCGCGCCGGCGGCGAAATCATGAAGAAGCGGCGGCCAGCGCCGCTAGCGGCCGGCCTGCTGCAGCAGCGCAGGGCTGGCGCGGCGCTGGATCTCGCGGCCGGCGTCTTCGCCCAGCGCCGCAGCGTCGCTCACATGGCCTTCGCGCACGCTCTCCACCCATTCCTGCCCGTCCACGGAGAGCAGCAGGCCGCGCAGGCGCAGCCGGTCGCCGTCCACCTGGGCGAGACCGGCGATGGGCGTGCGGCAGGAGCCGTCCAGAACGGTGAGGAAGGCGCGCTCGGCGGCGAGGGCGTAGCCGGTGTCGGCGTGGATGATCCGCGCCAGCGCCTCGCGCACGGCCTCATCGGCGGCGCGGGCGGTGATGGCGATGGCGCCCTGGCCGACGGCGGGCAGCATTTCGTCCAGCCCCAGCACGGTGGCCGCCGGCTCCTCGACGCCCAGGCGGCGCAGGCCGGCCAGCGCCAGCAGGGTCGCGTCAAAACGTCCCTCGTGCAGCCGGGCGAGACGGGTGTGGACGTTGCCGCGCAGCAGGCCGGTGGAGACATCCGGCCGCAGGCGGCGGATCTGGGCGGCGCGGCGCAGCGAGGCGGTGCCCACCACCGCGCCCGCCGGCAGGGCGGCGACGCCGCCGCGCGCCCCGGGCGCGATGAGCACGTCGCGCACGTCCTCGCGCTCCAGATAGCCGGCGATCACCAGCTCATCGGGCAGCCAGGTAGGCAGATCCTTGGCGGAATGGACGGCGAGGTCGATGTCGCCGGCGAGCAGGGCCGAATCCAGCTCCTTGGTGAACAGCCCCTTGCCGCCGGCCTCGGCCAGGGCGCGGTCCTGGATCATGTCGCCAGTGGTGCGGATGACCTGGAGCGTCGCCTGGGCCGGATCAAGTCCGAGGGCGGCCACGAGCCTGTCGCGCACGATGTTCGCCTGGGCGAGGGCGAGCGGGCTTCCGCGCGTGCCGACGACGAGGCGTGAAATGGACATGGGTGGGTCTCACTCCAAAGGCTGACGCCGGCAACGCCTGCCAGCAAGGCCTGCTGCAGCCCGACTGCAAACCAGAATGAAGCGCGCGGCCGTAGCCCCGGGGGAAACCTGCCGACGCGCTCTCTATAGAGCATGCTTCGCAAAAGTGGGAACCGATTTCGGGACAGTTCGCCGCAATCCCGCCTGAGAACGGCGTCATGACAGGCCAGACAGCCCGCTGCATTGGGGATATCATGGCGACGGTCGCGACGCCCGCGCCGCCGCGGCGGGCGCTGTCGCGCATTTCCTTTGGACGCGACATGCTCTAGAGCCTGCGTCATCGGCGCGGGCGCAGGCCCCGTCGCGCGCGCGGCGCGGGCCGGCGGCGGCGACGGCTCCCGCCCCGGAGCGCAGACCAGCTCGAGGTGATCCAGACGCATGCGTGTGCTCGGTATCGAAACGACCTGCGACGAAACGGCGGCTGCGGTGGTGGAAACCGACGGCGCCGGGCGTCCGATCATCCGCTCCAATGAGGTGCTGAGCCAGATCGCCGCCCACGCCGCTTATGGCGGCGTGGTGCCGGAGATCGCCGCGCGCGCCCATGTGGAGGCGCTCGATCACCTCATCGCCCGCGCCCTGGAGACCGCCGGCGTCGAGCTGCAGGATATCGACGGCTTCGCCGCCGCCGCCGGCCCCGGGCTGATCGGCGGCGTGATGATCGGCCTCACCGCCGCCAAGGCGCTGGCGCTGGTCACCGGCAAGCCGCTGGTGGCGGTGAACCATCTGGAGGGCCACGCGCTGACGCCGCGGCTGATCGAGCCGGTGCAGTTCCCGTACCTGCTGCTGCTGGCCTCCGGCGGACACACGCAGCTCATCGCCGTGAAAGGCGTGGGCGACTACGTGCGCCTCGGCACCACCGTCGACGACGCCATCGGCGAGGCCTTCGACAAGGTGGCCAAGATGCTGGGACTGCCCTATCCGGGCGGGCCGCATGTTGAGCGCGAGGCGGCGAAGGGCAATCCGGAGCGCTTCGCCTTTCCGCGGCCGATGGTGGGCCGCCCGACGGCCGATTTCTCGCTCTCCGGCCTGAAGACGGCCGTGCGCCAGCAGGCGCAGAAAATCCTGCCGCTGCGGCCCATCGACGTGGCCGACCTGTGCGCCTCGTTCCAGGCGGCGGTGGTCGACATGGTGGCGGACCGCACCCGCGTGGCGCTGCGCGGCTTCCGGGACATCGCCGGTCATCCCGCCGCGCTGGTGGTGGCCGGCGGAGTCGCCGCCAACATGGCCATCCGCCGCGGCCTCGAGCGGCTCGCGGCCGAGGCCGGCGTGCGGCTCGTCGCGCCGCCGCTGCAGCTGTGCACCGACAACGGAGCCATCATCGCCTGGGCCGGGCTGGAACGCCTGCGCATGGGCATCCATGACGACCTGACCGTCGCGGCCCGTCCGCGCTGGCCGCTCGACGCCAGCAAGGACACCCGCGCCGGAGCCAAGGCCTGAGCCATGACCGTGGACGCAGGCGGCGGGGTGATCGCGGTGATCGGGGCGGGCGCCTGGGGCGTGGCGCTGGCCAATGCGGCGGCGCGCGCCGGCGGCGCGCCGGTGCCGCTGTGGGGCCGCGACGGCGCGGCCGTGGCCGCCATGGCGGCGACGCGGGAGGCTGGATCGCGGCTGCCCGGCGTGCGCCTGGAGGACGGCGTCGCGCCCGCCGCTGACCCGGCGCCGCTGGCCAACGCCGACGCGGTGCTGCTGGTGATCCCCGCCCAGCAGATCCGCGACGCCCTCGCCCGTCTGCGCCCGTGGCTCGGCCGCAAGGGCCTGCCCGTGGTCATCTGCGCCAAGGGCATCGAGCGCGCCAGCGGCCTCTTCATGTCCGACGTGGTGCGCGAGATGCTGCCGGAGGCTGCGCCCGCCGTGCTCTCCGGCCCCAGCTTCGCCGCCGACGTGGCGCGCGGGCTGCCGACGGCCGTCTCGCTGGCGGCTGACGACGAGGCGCTGGCGGCGCGACTGGCGCGGCGGCTGTCCGGGCCGGCGCTGCGCATCTATCACACCACCGACATGCGGGGCGTCGAGATCGGCGGGGCCGCCAAGAACGTGCTGGCCATCGCCTGCGGCATCGTCATGGGGCGGGGCCTCGGCGAAAGCGCCCGCGCCGCGCTGGTGGCGCGCGGTTTCGCCGAAATCACCCGTTTCGCAGAGGCTTACGGCGCCCGCCGCGACACGCTCATGGGACTCTCCGGCCTGGGCGACATCGTGCTCACCTGCGGCTCGCGCCAGTCCCGAAACTTCGCTTTCGGCGAGGCGCTGGGCCGCGGCGCGCCTGTCGCCGAGGCCAGCGGCGGCAAGCTCACCGAGGGCGCGGCCACGGCGGCGGTGATGCTGCGGCGCGCCGCAGACGCCGGCGTCGACATGCCGGTGTCCGCCGCGGTGGCGGCCATTCTCGACGGCCGCATGGGCATTGACGACGCCATCGGCGAACTGATGATGCGCCCGCTGCGGCGCGAAGGCTGATCCCCGCCGGCGACGCGGGGGCGGAGGTGCAGGAAATGGCCTACTGGCTGTTCAAGTCCGAGCCGGACACCTGGTCGTGGGAGCAGCAGGTCGCGCGCGGCGACGCCGGCGAACCGTGGAACGGCGTGCGCAACCACGTGGCCAGGCGCAACATGATGGCCATGAAGGTGGGCGATCTCGGCTTCTTCTACCACTCCAACAAGGGCAAGAAGATCGTCGGCGTCGTCGAGGTCATCCGGCCGTACTATCCGGACCACACCGACCCCACCGGCCGCTTCGGCATGGTCGACATCCGCGCCGTGGAGCCGCTGCCGCGCCCGGTCACCCTGGAGATGGTCAAACGGGAGCCGCGCCTGAAGGACATGGTGCTGGCCAACAATTCGCGGCTCTCCGTCCAGCCGGTGACCGCAGACGAGTGGCGCGTGGTGCGCGAGCTGGGCGGGCTGGACTGACGCCGCCGGCGCCGAAGGCGGCGCCGCCGCTGAGGGCCGCCAAACCGGCCGGCCGGCGCAACTGGCGGCGCGCGCGCATCACCATTGCGTCAACCCTCCCGCCGGCGGGCGGCGGCCGCATCGCCGGTCGCGCCGCGGGCGCTCCGGCCGGCGCCCGCATAACCTGTCGCCCGCGCTACGCTTTATTGCGCGTCCACGCCTGTTCCGCGGCCCGCCGCGCCGCCACGGGGGCAGGCGGTCTCATCGCCCGCGCGCGCGGCCGGACGGCCTTCCCCGCGCCGCCCGCGCAAGCGCTGGCGAAGGCGCAGGCGTCCCCAGTCCTCCCCTTTCGTCGCCTTGCGCTCCGGCCAGGCGCGCGGCTAACTTCACCACAAGCATCAGCCCGCGCAGGCACACGGCGACGCCAGGGCTGCGCGAGAGTTTCGGGGAGAGCAACATGACCGACCATGCCCATGGCAGGACCTGGCCACCCTCTGAGGAGTGGCGGAAGCGCGCCTGGGTCGACGCCAGCTCTTACCAGAAAATGTACGCGGCCTCGATCGCCGATCCGGAGGCGTTCTGGGGCGAGCACGGCAAGCGCATCGACTGGTTCCGGCCCTACACGAAGGTGAAGAACACCAGCTTCGCCCCGGGCGCCGTCTCGATCCGCTGGTATGAAGACGGCGTCACCAACGTCGCCTACAACTGCGTTGACCGCCACCTGAAAACCCGCGCCAGCCAGACCGCCATCATCTGGGAAGGCGACGACCCCTCGGAATCGAAGCACATCACCTATCAGGAGCTGCATGACGAGGTCTGCCGCTTCGCCAACGTGCTGCGCAACCGTGGCGTCAAGAAAGGCGACCGGGTCACCATCTACATGCCGATGATTCCGGAAGCGGCCTACGCCATGCTGGCCTGCGCCCGCCTCGGCGCCATCCATTCGGTGGTGTTCGGCGGCTTCTCGCCGGACTCCCTCGCCGGCCGCATCGCCGACTGCGGCTCGAAAGTGGTCGTCACCGCCGACGAGGGCGTGCGCGGGGGCCGCAAGGTGCCCCTGAAGACCAATGTCGACGCCGCCATCGCCCGCCTGCCCGAAGGGCTGGAGGTGGAGCACGTCGTCGTGGTGCGCCGCACCGGCGCCGACGTGCCGATGGATCCGCTGCGCGACGTCTGGTACCACGCCGCCCGCGAGCAGGTGACCGCCGAGTGCCCGTGCGAGCATGTGGAGGCCGAGCACCCGCTGTTCATCCTCTACACCTCTGGCTCCACCGGCAAACCCAAGGGCGTGCTGCACACCACCGGCGGTTATCTGGTTTACGTCTCCCTCACCCACCAGCATGTTTTCGACTATCACGACGGCGACATCTACTGGTGCACCGCCGACGTCGGCTGGGTGACGGGCCACAGCTACCTGCTCTACGGCCCGCTGGCCAACGGCGCCACCACGGTGATGTTCGAGGGCGTGCCGAACTATCCGGACATGTCCCGCTTCTGGCAGGTGGTGGACCGGCACAAGGTCAACATCTTCTACACCGCCCCCACCGCCATCCGCTCGCTCATGCAGGCCGGCGACGGCCCGGTGAAGGCGTGCTCGCGCGCGTCGCTGCGGCTGCTCGGCTCGGTGGGCGAGCCGATCAATCCGGAAGCCTGGGAGTGGTATCACCGCGTGGTCGGCGACGGCCGCTGCCCTGTCGTCGACACCTGGTGGCAGACGGAAACCGGCGGCATCCTGATCAGCCCGCTGCCCGGCGCCACCACGCTGAAGCCCGGCTCGGCGACGCTGCCGCTGTTCGGCGTGCAGCCGCAGGTGGTGGACGCCTCCGGCAAGGTGCTTGAAGGCCCGGCGGAGGGCAACCTCGTGCTGACCGACTCCTGGCCCGGCCAGATGCGCACCGTCTACGGCGACCACAAACGCTTCGAAGAGACCTATTTCTCCACCTATCCCGGCAAGTACTTCAGCGGCGACGGCTGCCGCCGCGACGCCGACGGCTATTACTGGATCACCGGCCGCGTCGACGACGTCATCAACGTCTCCGGCCACCGCATGGGCACGGCAGAGATCGAATCCGCCCTGGTGGCGCACCCGGCCGTCTCCGAGGCCGCCGTGGTCGGCTATCCCCATGACATCAAGGGCCAGGGCATCTACGCCTATGTCACGCTGATGTCCGGCGCGGAGCCCAGCGACGCGCTGCGCAAGGAACTGGTGTCGTGGGTACGCCAGGAGATCGGCCCCATCGCCACGCCGGACCTGATCCAGTTCGCGCCGAACCTGCCCAAGACCCGTTCCGGCAAGATCATGCGCCGCATCCTGCGCAAGATCGCCGAAGACGATTTCGGCTCGCTGGGCGACACCTCCACCCTCGCCGATCCGGCCGTGGTGGACGAGCTGATCAGCAACCGCCAGAACCGGCGCAAGTAAACGGGCCGCTCCGGCCCGTCATGGGGAGCGGACGAAAGGCGGCGCGCTGGCGGTCGCGCCGCCTTTCGCTTTCCGGCGGGCTTCCCGGCGGCGCGCGCACGTCCGGAGCAGGAAACAAAAATCCCGCCGATGCCTGTCAAGTCACCGCCGCCAGCCGTGAACGCCGGCGCGTCGCTTGCGGCGCCTGCTCTCCTGAACGGCGTTTCATGCGCAGGATCAGCCTTGCCCCCGCCGCCCTGGCGCCCGGCCGCGTGCGACTGCAGGCGGCTCTCCATTCACCGGAACGAGGCCCGGCGCGCGGAGCGGCGCGGCGGCTGGCCGCCGTGCTTCCGCCTTTGCGCGTCATCAGAACCATCGCCCTCCGTGGTCCCGATATCACGCCCTGGCGGCCACTGGCGCGCCGCGCCGCCGACGCGGCCCTCGCCTCCTGCGGCGAACGGAACCGCCGCCGGGCGCCGCCTGCCGGCGCCGGTCAGTCTTTCTCCGGCAGGCCTGCGATGGCCCGCGCGAAATCGCGGGCGGCGAAGGGCTCCAGATCGTCCACCCCCTCGCCGACGCCGATGAAGTGCACGGGCAGGCCGGTCCTGGCCGCGATGGAGACCAGAATGCCGCCGCGGGCGGTGCCGTCCAGCTTGGTCATGATCAGGCCGGTGACGCCGGCGGTCTTGCCGAAAATCTCGACCTGGCTCACCGCGTTCTGGCCGGTAGTGGCGTCGAGCACCAGCAGCGCGGCGTGCGGCGCCTCCGGGTCGAGCTTCTTCACCACGCGCACGATCTTCTCCAGCTCGGCCATCAGGCCGGCCTTGTTCTGCAGGCGGCCGGCGGTGTCGATCATCAGCACGTCGACGCCGCGCTCCTTCGCCTCCTTCACCGCGTCAAAGGCGAGGCCGGCCGCATCCGCGCCCTGGGGCCGCGAGATCACGGTCGCGCCTGTGCGCTCGCCCCAGACCTTCAGCTGCTCGATGGCGGCGGCGCGGAAGGTGTCGCCCGCCGCCAGCATCACCGAGCGGCCCTCGGCCCGGAATTTCTGCGCCAGCTTGCCGATGGTGGTGGTCTTGCCGGCGCCGTTCACCCCGACCATGAGGATGATGAACGGCTTGCGCGCGGCGTCGATCTCCAGCGGCTTCGCCACCGGCGCGAGGGTGGCCTCCACCTCGCGCGCCAGCACGGCGCGGATCTCGTCCGCCGACACCTCACGGTCGAAGCGGCCGGCGCTGACCGCCCTGACGATGCGTTCGGTGGTGTCAACGCCGAGGTCGGCCTGGATGAGGATGTCCTCGAGATCCTCCAGCGCCGCGGCGTCGAGCTTGCGCCGCACGAACAGGTCGGCGAGGCTGTTGCTGATCGACGACGAGGTGCGGGCGAGGCCGCCTTTCAGCCGCTGCCACCAGCTCGGCTTCGGCGCAGGCGGTTCTGGCTCCGGCGCGGGCTCAGGCGCGCGCGGGGCTCCGGGCGCGGCGACGGGCTGCGTTCCGGCGACGGGTCCAGGCGCCTGCGGCGCGGCTTCCGGATCCGGGGCGGCGGCCGCCTCCGGCTCTGGCGCGACGGCGTCTTGCGGCGCGTGGGGCGCGCTGTCCGCGGCCGGCGGAGCGGCGGCCTCCGCAGGCTCCGGCTGCGGGACGGGCCGCTCCGCGCCGGCGGGCTCCGGCGCCGCCGGCGCCTCCTGCGAGGCGGGCGTTGCCGCGGAGCGGTCCTGTTTCCGGCCGAACAGCCGCGAGAAGAAACCCTTGCGTTCGTTGTCGCTCATATCCGTCCCGGTGGTCGATGCGCTGCGGCGGCAGCCTCAAAGCACGCAGGAGAGGTCTTACAGGGTGAGGCCCGCTTGGCAACTGTTTGCTGGCGGGCGCGCCGCCGCATGGCCTGCTCCGCAGGGGCGGTTTCCGCCGGCGCCGGGATGGTTTATCAACGCCGCCGTCCGCACCAGCCGCAACCGCGCCCATGAACCAGCCGGCCCTTACCCTTGAACAGCTGCGCGAAACGATTGAGCAGCGCGTGCTCTATCGCGACGGCATGATGCTGGTGCTCAACAAGCCGCCGGGCGTGCCGGTGCATCGCGGCCCGGCCGCCGCCGGCCAGCGAAACGCGCCGGACCTGGAGAGCGCCTTCGACGCCCTGCGCTTCGGCCTGCCGCGCGTTCCCTCTCTGGCGCACCGCCTCGACCGCGACACCTCGGGCTGCCTGGTGCTGGGCCGCCACCGCAAGGCGCTGGAGAAGCTGGGGCGGATGTTCCGCGACGGCGCGATCGACAAGACCTATCTGGCCGTGGTTAGGGGCCGGCCGCCGGCCGGACGCGGCGAAATCAGCCTGCCGCTGGCGCGGCGCGACCCGGCGCGCGGCTGGTGGATGAAGGTGGATCCGGACGGCCTGCCCTCCGTCACCCTGTGGCGCGCGCTGGGTGAGGCCGGAAGCGAAGACGGCGGACCGCTGACCCTGATGGAGCTGACGCCGGTGACCGGCCGCACCCACCAGCTGCGCGTGCACTGCGCCGCCATGGGCTGGCCGATCGTCGGCGACGCCATTTATGGCGACGCGCCGCGCTTCGGCGGGCCAGGCCTGCACCTGCACGCGCGCTCGGTCACCATTCCGCTGTATCCGGCGAAGCCCGCGGTGCATGTGGTCGCGCCGCCGCCGCCGCACATGGCGACGCTGCTCGCCCGCTGCGGATTTGCGCAGGCCCCCGGCGACGCCACCTGAGCGCCTGCGCCCGCTTCAGGATTTTTCCGCGCCGCGGCGCGGATCGAGGCGCATCGGGCCGGTCATCGCCTCAACGCGCAGCGCTTCGGCGAGGGCGGCCGGGTCCATCAGCCCCTCCTCCAGCACGAGATCGGCGACGCGGCGGTTCTCCTGCAGCGCCCGGCGCGCGATGCGCGAGGCCGCCTCATAGCCGAGCGCCGGGCCCAGCGCCGTCACCAGGCCAATGGAGCTCTCCACCATGTCGCGGCAGCGCTCGCGATTGACGGTCATGCCCTCTATGCAGCGCGCGCGCAGCACGTCGACAGCCGCCGCCAGCCGGCGCAGGGAATCCAGCAGACAGCTGGCGATGGCGGGCTCGAAGGCGTTGAGCTGCAGCTGGCCGCCCTCGGCGCACATGGTGACGGTGAGATCGGCGCCGATCACCAGAAACGCGACCTGGTTGACCACCTCCGGAATGACCGGATTGACCTTGCCGGGCATGATCGACGACCCCGCCTGCACGGCCGGCAGGCTGATCTCGCCAAGGCCGGCGCGCGGCCCGCTCGACAGCAGGCGCAGGTCGTTGCAGATCTTGGACAGCTTCACCGCCAGCCGCTTCAGCACGCCGGAAAACAGCACGAAGGCGCCCATGTCCGAGGTGGCCTCGACCAGATGCGCCGCCGGAACCAGCGGAACGCCCGACAGCCGCGACAGCTCCTCCACCGCCAGCGTCGCATAGCTGGCGTCGGCGGTGACGCCGGTGCCGATCGCCGTCGCGCCGAGATTGACCTCGCGGAACAGGGCCAGCGCCTCGTTCAGCCGGCTGATGTCCTCGCGCAGGGTGACACACCAGCCGCCGAATTCCTGGCCGAAGGTCATGGGCACCGCGTCCTGCAGCTGGGTGCGGCCGATTTTCAGCGCGCCGGCGAACTCGGCCGCCTTGCCTTTCAGCGCGTAGCACAGGTCGTCCAGCGCCCGCAGCAGCGGCCGCGCCGCGAGGATCAGCGCAAGGCGCACCGCCGTCGGATAGGCGTCGTTGGTGGACTGCGCCATGTTGACGTCGTCATTGGGATGCAGGGCGGCGTAATCGCCCTTGCGCCGGCCCATCAGCTCCAGCGCGCGGTTGGCGATCACCTCATTGGCGTTCATGTTGGTGGAGGTGCCGGCGCCGCCCTGAATGACGTCGACCACGAACTGGTCGTGCAGCTTTCCTTCCTCATGGATCTCGGCGCAGGCGCGGGCGATCGCCTCCGCCTTTTCCGGCGGAAGCGCGCCAAGGCGCCGGTTGGCCAGGGCCGCGGCGTGCTTCACCAGCGCAAGCGCCCGCACCAGCTCCGGACAGGAGCCGACGGCGACGCCGGTGATGGGAAAGTTGTCGCGGGCCCGCAAGCTGTGCACGCCCCAATAGGCGTCGGCGGGGATGTCGACCTCGCCCAGGAGGTCGTGCTCGCGCCGCGTGGCGCCGGTTGCGGACGGCGGCGCGCCGGCGGAGGCGGCGGCAGGGTTCCTGTTCTGGCTGGCCATGAAATGCCCATGTCATCGCGCCCGCGGCAGCCACGGCACGGCCGACGACGCGTCGCCGTTCCGTCTCCGTCGCAAGGCGTCGCTCCCCAGCCGGGAAACATATTCGCGTGAATTTGTACAAATACAAGGAAAATACTTTGGAGCGATGCGCGACATAATGAGAAATCATAAAATGATCTGAACAATATTCAGTAATTGCAATAAAAACGCCGGCCCGCGGGCCGGCGTCTCCAGGTGATGACGATGTCGCCGCCAGTTCAGTTCAGCGGAGCGTCGGCGGGACGGGCCACGCCGGCCTCCACCGGCACGTCGCCCACCATCAGCCCCAGCGGGCCGACCGTGACCGGCACCGTGTCGCCGTCCCTGACCTTGCCGGCGAGAATGAGCCCGGCCAGCGGGTCCTGGACGTTCTTCTGGATGACGCGCTTCAGCGGACGCGCGCCATAGGCCGGATCGTAACCGCGGGCGGCGAGCCACTCGCGCGCCTCCTCCGAGACGTCGAGCGTGATCTTGCGATCCTCCAGCAGCCGGGCCAGACGGCGCAGCTGGATGTCGACGATCTGGCCCATCTGGTCGCGCTGCAGCCTGTGGAACAGGATGATCTCGTCGACGCGGTTGAGAAACTCGGGCCGGAAGTGGCTGCGCACGACGCTCATCACCTCGTCGCGCACCGCTTCGGTGTCCTCGCCCTCCTTCTGGTTGACGAGATACTCGGCGCCCAGGTTCGAGGTCATGATGATCAGCGTGTTGCGGAAGTCCACGGTGCGGCCCTGGCCATCGGTCAGGCGGCCGTCATCGAGCACCTGCAGCAGCACGTTGAACACGTCCGGGTGCGCCTTCTCGATCTCGTCGAACAGCACGACCTGGTAGGGCCGGCGCCGCACGGCCTCGGTGAGCGCGCCGCCTTCCTCATAGCCGACATAGCCGGGAGGCGCGCCGATCAGCCGCGACACCGAGTGCTTCTCCATGTACTCCGACATGTCGAGGCGGACCATGGCGTTCTCGTCGTCGAACAGGAAGGCCGCCAGCGCCTTGGTGAGCTCGGTCTTGCCGACGCCCGTGGGGCCAAGGAACATGAACGAGCCGATCGGCCGGTTCGGGTCCTGCAGGCCGGCGCGGGCGCGCCGCACCGCCGTGGAGACGGCGACCACGGCCTCATGCTGGCCGACGACGCGACGGGCGAGCTCATGCTCCATGCGCAGCAGCTTGTCGCGCTCGCCTTCGAGCATGCGCTCCATGGGCACGCCGGTCCAGCGCGACACCACCTGGGCGACGTTGTCGGGCGTCACCGCCTCCTGGACCATGTCCTTGCCGCTGGCCTCGGTCTCGGCGAGCTCCTTCTCCAGCGCCGGGATGACGCCATAGGTCAGCTCGCCGGCGCGCTGGTACTCGCCGCGCCGCTGGGCGATGGCGAGCTCGTTGCGGGCCTCGTCCAGCCGGCGCTTCAGGTCCGCGGCCTTGCCGAGCTTGGCCTTCTCCGCCTCCCACTTGCTGGTGAGGGCGGCGGACTTCTCCTCCAGGCCGGCCAGCTCCTTCTCCAGACGCGCCAGACGGTCCTTCGAACCGGCGTCAGACTCCTTCTTCAGCGCCTCGGCCTCGATCTTCAGGCGCACGATCTCGCGATCGACGCTGTCCAGCTCCTCGGGCTTGCTGTCCACCTGCATGCGCAGCCGCGCGGCCGCCTCGTCGATCAGGTCGATGGCCTTGTCGGGCAGGAAGCGGTCGGTGATGTAGCGGTTGGAGAGCGTCGCCGCCGCCACCAGCGCCGCGTCCTGGATGCGCACCCCATGGTGCTGCTCGTAGCGCTCCTTCAGGCCGCGCAGGATCGAGATGGTGTCCTCCACCGTCGGCTCGGAGACGAAAACCGGCTGGAAGCGCCGCGCCAAGGCGGGGTCCTTCTCCACGTGCTTGCGGTACTCGTCGAGCGTGGTGGCGCCGACGCAGTGCAGCTCGCCGCGGGCCAGGGCCGGCTTCAGCAGGTTGGAGGCGTCCATGGCGCCGTCGGTCTTGCCGGCGCCGACGAGGGTGTGCATCTCGTCGATGAACAGGATGATGTCGCCTTCCGCCGCCTGCACTTCCTGCAGAACGCTCTTCAGGCGCTCCTCAAACTCGCCGCGATACTTCGCGCCTGCGATGAGCGCGCCCATGTCAAGGGCCAGCAGCTGCTTGTCGCGCAGGCTCTCCGGCACGTCGCCGTCGACAATGCGGCGGGCCAGACCCTCCACGATGGCGGTCTTGCCGACGCCCGGCTCGCCGATCAGCACCGGATTGTTCTTGGTGCGCCGCGACAGCACCTGGATGGCGCGACGGATCTCCTCGTCGCGGCCGATCACCGGGTCGATCTTGCCTTCGCGGGCCGCCTGGGTGAGGTTGCGGGCGTACTTCTTCAGCGCGTCATAGGCCTGTTCGGCCGAGGCGGAATCGGCGGTGCGCCCCTTGCGCAGCGACTCGATGGCGGCGTTGAGGTTCTGGGCGGTGACGCCGGCGGCGGCCAGCGCCCTGCCGGCCTCGCTCTCCTTCTCGACGGCCAGCGCCAGCAGCAGCCGCTCAACGGTGACGAAGCTGTCGCCCGCCTTCTCAGCTGCCTTCTCGGCGGTCTCAAACACGCGCGCCAGGGCGGGCGACAGGTAAACCTGGCCGCCGCCGCCCTGCACCTTCGGCAGCTTCGCCAGCGCCTGTTCGGTCTTCTGCAGGGCGACGCGCGAGTCGCCGCCAGCGCGCCCGATCAGGCCGGAAGCAAGGCCCTCCGGGTCGTCGAGGAGCACCTTCAGCAGGTGTTCGGGCATGAACTGCTGGTGATTTTCCCGCAGGGCGAGGCTCTGGGCCGACTGCAGGAAGCCCTTCGAACGGTCGGTGTACTTGTCAATATTCATGCGCATCTCCTTCGGGGCCGCCCGACTGGCGCGCCCGCTGTGACGGTCCCGTGGAGGCAACCGCCGGAAACTGTGGCCAGCGTAACCCGGAGCGCCAGCCTGGCGATAATCTGGGTGTTGCTCATGCGCCACACCAGAGGGACCGGCCGAATTTTTTCGCCTGCGACATTCATTCCCTGCGGGCCGTCGCCTCGCCGCAGGCGCCGCCAGGAAGCCCCGCGCCCGGGCGGGCCATGCGCGGACGTCATTGCCGCGGCTCCAGCATTGCATCCTGAATGTTATAAAAAATCAAAAACCGTCTTCACAGCACTGGCGGCATCCCTACACTCGCCGGCAAAGGGTCCCGCCCGCAGGGCGGCGAGAAAGCCCACATGCTGTTGCAGGGAGGTACAGATGTCGCAGGTGCTGTCCGGCGTGCGCGTGCTTGATTTCGGCCGTTTCATCGCCGGTCCGTATTGCGCGGCGCTCCTCGCCGACTTCGGCGCGGACGTGATCCGCATCGAGAAACGCGGCGGCGGCGAGGACCGTTTCATTGCGCCCGTCTCCGACACCGGCGCCGGCGCGCTGTTCATGCACGTCAACCGGAACAAGCGGGGCGTCACCCTTGATCCGATGAGCGAGGACGGCGCGCTCATCGTGCGCAAGCTGGTGGAGACGGCGGACATCGTGGTGGCCAACCTGCCGCCCGACACCCTGCGCGCCATGAAGCTGGATTACGAGAGCCTGACGGCGGTGAAGCCTGACATCATTCTGGTGACCGCCTCGGCGTTCGGCTCCAGCGGCCCCTACCGCAACCGGGTGGGCTTCGACGCCATCGGCCAGGCCATGTCCGGCGCCGCCTACATGACCGGCACGCCCGGCAATCCGGTGCGCGCCATCGCGCCCTATGTGGACTTCGGCACCGCCCTCGGCATGGCCTTTGGCGCGCTGGTCGCGCTGATGGAGCGGGAAAAATCCGGCAAGGGCCAGGTGGTGGAAGGGGCGCTGCTGCGCACCGCCATCAACATGATGGCCTCGACGCTGATTGAACAGGCGGCGCTGCAGATCAACCGCAAGCCGACCGGCAACCGCAGCCAGACCTCCGCTCCCTCCGACATCCTGCCGACAAAAGACGGGCACGTGCTCGTGGCCGTGGTCGGCCAGCCGATCTACGAGCGCTGGGCGCGGCTGATGGGGAATGAGGACTACTGGATCAACGATCCCAAGTTCGCCAACGACCTGCTGCGCGGCGAAAACTCGGAGCTGATCAGCGCCCGCCTCGCCGAATGGCTGGCGCGGCGCACCACCGCCGAGGCCATCGCCGAGCTGGAGGCGGCCCGGATTCCGGCGGCGCCGGTGCTGACCCCGCAGGAGGTGCTGGACGATCCGCACGTGCAGGCCACCGGCTATCTCCAGCCCGTCGCCTACCCCGGCATGGAGAAGCCGGCGATGCTGGCCCAGCCGCCGATGACGCTATCCCGCACGCCCGGCGCCATTCGCCACCGCGCGCCGCTCACCGGCGAACATACGGAGGAAGTGCTGCGCGAAGCCGGCTTTTCCGGCGAGGACATCAGCCGCCTGCGCGAAAAAGGCGCCATCTGAACGGCCTCAACGCCCACGAGAAAGGGCCGGGCGGCGCGCCGCCCGGCCCTTCCCCCTGTTCCGGCGTGACGAACGGAGCGCCGCGTCAGCTGGCGATCCCCTGCTCGGCCGGAGGATTCTCCGGGGCCGTCTCGACGCGGCCGCGACCACGGCCACGGCGACGGGTGCGGGTCGGAAACCGCTCGCCGTTCTCCTCACCAGCCGTCTCGACCGGAGCGGCGGCCGGCGCGTCGCCGGCGTCGCCCTCCCCGCCAGCGACCGGCGGGGACTGGCCGGCGTCAGCGGGAGCGGCCGGACGCGCCGGCGTGGTCAGGAAGGCCGGCAGGGCGCTGACGTCAGCTTCCCCGGCGGGGCCGGCCTCGGCGCCCTCACGCACCACCATGCGGACGTCGCGCTGGCGGCGGAAACGCTCGCGGCGGCCGCGCGGCTCGCCATCGGCGCGGCCGTTCTCATGCCGCTGGGCGTCCGGCCGGGCCTCGCCATTGTCACCCTGGCGCGCCTGACGCTCGCCTGAGGCGGGATAACGCTGGGCGCGGTCCTGACGCTCCGCCCGCTCGCGCTGGACGGCGTGCGGCTGCGGCGCGCCGGCGGGATAGGCCTCGTCGCCGGCGACCGCCTGGGCCAGGCGCGGCGTCGGCAGCGGATCGGCGAAATCGTCTTCCGGATCGATATCGTCGAACTCGTCATAGCCGCGCGACTGGTGGCCGTAGGCCTGCTGCATCTGCGCCTGGGCGGCGGCGATGATGCGGAAATAGTGTTCGGCATGCTGGAGGTAGTTTTCACAGGCCACGGGATCGCCGGCGACCTGCGCGTCACGGGCCAGCTGCGTGTACTTCTCAGCGATATGCTGGGCCGTACCCCTGATCTTCACATCCGGTCCATTGGACTCATAGCTGCGCGTAAGGGGATTCGGGCCCTTGCGGTTCATCCGTCCCCGCACGCGCCTGTTCTGGCCTGGTCTCATCTGTCTCTCATGTGAAGCCATGGTTTGGTATTTGCTCCCGCACCGCGCCGGCTTCGTGCGCTGAACGGCCGGGACATGGATCCCGGGTCGGGCGCAGGTCTTCGCCCTGCGGGCGAAAGACACGTCCCGTTCCTGACTGCCCGGTATTGGTGACGGCGATCTACATCCGGTTCACTTGCATCCGGTTTTTTATGGCCGCCCGCCCAGGCCCTGACCCAGGTCCGACGCGGACCGGCGCAGGCTTGGGAGCGACGCTGTTCCCTAGCGAACAGGGGCCGGTCCACAACGCATCCAGATGTCAGACTGCACGGGCCCGGAAACGTTCCGCCACGCTGCGCCGCTGGCGGCGCAGGGCGCAGAACGTATCGCTGCAAGCATGGCCAAGGGGTCGTGCAAGTGACCGTCTGTGACCTGTTCAAGGGATGGCTCATGGCCGCCTGAACCGGAACAGCCCGGCCGGTTCCACACGCCCGGCCAACGGGTTTTGCCGATACCAGCGGCCCACCGACATATCGCCCCTGGCGGCTTCTGCTGCAAAGCCCTAATGCGCAGGCGCAAATCACGTCGTATGGGCGCACCTTATCGCCTTCAACGCCCAACGCCAAGCAGAAATTCAAAATCCCTGTCCTGACGCCATCTGTCGCAGGCCTGAAGCCACCCGCATGACGCCGGCGAAATCTTCCCGCACGCCAACGTCGGCGAAACCCGCGCCACGCAGCATCGCCGCCACCGTCGCGGCCTGTCCCGCGCCGACCTCGAAGGCGGCGACGCCGCCCGGCTTCAGCAGCCGCGCCGCCGCCGGAACGAGGATCCGGTATGGCGCAAGTCCGTCCGGACCGCCGTCGAGGGCGAGCCCCGGATCGTTCAGGCGCACCGCCGGCGGCAGGCCGTGGAGCGTCCAGCTCTCTATGTAGGGCGGGTTGGACGCCACCACATCGAAGGCGCCGGCGGCCGCAGGCCCCAGCGCCGCGTCCCAGTCCCCGGCGACGAAAACGCAGCGGCCGGCGACGCCGTTCAGCCTGGCGTTCGCGGCGGCGACCGCCGCCGCGCCCGGCGCAAGATCGACGCCGACGCCGAATGCGGACGGCAGTTCGCCGAGCAACGCCACAAGCACGCAGCCGGTTCCCGCGCCGAAGTCGACGACGTTCAGCGGACGTCCGTCACGCCAGCCGGCGCGGTCAAGCCGGGCGAGCACGGTCTCGACCAGGGTCTCGGTTTCCGGCCGCGGCTCCAGCGTATCCGGCCCGAGGCGGAAGGGCATGCCCCAGAACTCGCGCGCGCCGAGAATGCGCCCCGGCGTCTCCCCGGCGAGATAACGGCGGGCGGCTTCCTCCAGCCGCAGGACGGCGGCGGCGTCCAGCGGCGCGTCAGGCCGGGCGATCACCTCGACCAGGGACACGCCGAGCACGCCGGCGAACAGGATGCGCGCGGCGCTGCGGGCTTCGGCGGGATCACGCGCCGCAAGCCGCGCCGCCAGCGCGGCCAGCGCCGCCGCCCGGCCGGTTCCCGGCGCCAGCCAGCGCCCGCCCGCCCCGGCGAGGCTCATGCCTCCCCGCTTTCCGCCGCCAGCAGCTCGGCCTGGCGGGCGGCGGCGAGCGCGTCCACCAGCTCGTCCAGCGCTTCGCCGGCCAGCACGTCGTCCAGCTTGTAGAGGGTGAGACCGATGCGGTGGTCGGTCACCCGCCCTTGGGGGAAGTTGTAGGTGCGGATGCGCTCCGAGCGGTCGCCGGAGCCGACCTGGGAGCGCCGGTCGGCGGCGCGCTCGGCCTCCTTGCGGGTGCGCTCGGCGTCCAGCAGGCGCGCCCGCAGCAGGCTCATGGCCCGGGCGCGGTTGCGGTGCTGCGAGCGCTCGTCCTGCACGTGCACCACCATGCCGGTGGGAATGTGGGTGATGCGGATGGCCGATTCGGTCTTGTTGACGTGCTGGCCGCCGGCGCCGCCGGCGCGCATGGTTTCAATGCGAAGGTCGCTCTCGGCGATTTCGACGTCGACCTCGCCCGCCTCCGGCAACACCGCCACGGTGGCGGCCGAGGTGTGGATGCGGCCGGAGGCCTCCGTGGCCGGCACGCGCTGCACCCTGTGCACCCCCGATTCAAACTTCAGGCGGGCGAACACGCCGGCCCCGCGCACCTCGGCGATGATTTCCTTATAGCCGCCCACCGTGCCTTCGCTGACCGACAGCGGCTCCACCGCCCAGCCTTTCAGGGCGGCGTAGCGGCTGTACATGGCGAACAGGTCGCCGGCGAACAGCGCGGCTTCGTCGCCGCCGGTTCCGGCGCGGATCTCGAGGATGGCGGAGCCGTCGTCCGCGGCGTCGCGCGGCGCCAGCATCAGGCGCATGGCCTGGGTGGTGGCGGCGAGGCGCTCGCGCGCCAGCGGAAGCTCCTCGCCGGCCAGCGCCCGCAGCTCGGAATCGGACTGGCCGTCCTCCAGCACGGCGACGAGGCCGTCCAGATCATCCTTCGCCTTGCGGTACGCGACGATGGCGTCGACCACGGGGGCGAGCGAGGCCAGCTCCCGCGACGCGCGCGCGAAGGCGGCGCCGTCGAGACCGCCGGCCAGCTGCGCGTTGAGCTCCGCATGTCGCGCAAGAATGGCGTCCAGCCGCGCTTCAGGAGGCGTAAATCCGTTCATGGGCTCCGCAATGGCAGAAATGTCGGCGCAAGAAAAGGCGCCGGCTTCCGGACAGGGCGGGCCGCCGGCCGGCTATTCCAGCGGAACCGAACGGGCGGCGGCCCATTCCTCCAGCTTCGGCCGCAGGGTGGCGGCGGAAGCGTCCGCAAGCATCTCCTCCAGCGCGCCGGCGAGCGGCGCCGCCTCCAGGCCCAGCAGCATCTGCTTCACCGGCCCGACCGCCGCCGGCGGCATCGACAGGGCGCGGAAACCGAGCCCGATGAGCGCCATGGCGTCGAGCGGCCGTCCGGACATCTCTCCGCACACCGTGGCCGGACATCCGTGCCGGCCAGCGGTGCGGACGATGTGGCGCAGGGCGCGCAGCGAACCGGGGCTGAGCGTGTCGAAGCGCCCGGAGACGCGGCGGTTCTCGCGGTCCGCCGCGAACAGGAACTGCATCAGGTCGTTGGAGCCGACGGAGATGAAGTCCGCCTTCGCGCAGATCTCGTCGAGCTGGAACAGCAGCGACGGCACCTCCACCATCACCCCCAGCTCCACCTTCTCCGGCTCGCGATAGCCGTGCCGGCGCAGATAGGAGCGTTCGCGCTCGACGAGCGCGCGGGCGCGCAGGAACTCGTCCACCGTGGCGACCATGGGAAACATCATGCGCAGCGAGGCGCCCGCCGCCGCCTTGAGCAGCGCCCGGACCTGCGAACGCAGCAGCGCCGGCCGGTCGAGGGCGATGCGGATGGCCCGCCAGCCCAGCGCCGGATTCTCCTCCTCCATCTGCTCCATGTAGGGGAGCACCTTGTCGCCGCCGATGTCGAGGGTGCGGAAGGTGACCGGCGCGCCGCCGGCGCCGCGCAGCACTTCCTCATAAAGCGCCTGCTGCTCGCTGGCGGAAGGCAGCTTGTCCGCCACCATGAACTGCAGCTCGGTGCGGAACAGGCCGATGCCGCTGGCGCCGGACTCCGCCAGGTGCGGAATGTCCACCAGCAGGCCGGCGTTCATGTTCAGCGTCACCTCCACCCCGTCCTTCGTGACGGAGGGCGTCTTGCGCAGGCGCTTGTACTTGGCCTGGGCGCGGGCGCGCAGACGGGCCTTTTCGGCGTAGGCCGCCTCGACGTCCGGCTGCGGACGGATCTGCACCTCGCCGGCGAGGCCGTCGACGATGATGGCGTCGCCAGGCTCCACCAGCGACACCACGCCCTCGATCTCGCCGACGGCGGGAATGCCGAGCGCGCGCGCCACGATGGCGATGTGGCTGGTCTTGCCGCCCTCCTCCAGCACAAGGCCGCGCAGCTTCGAGCGGTCATAGTCGAGCAGCGCCGCCGGACCCATGGTGCGCGCCACCAGAATGGCGTTGTCCGGCAACTCCTCGCGCGGCGCGGCGAAGGCCGCGCCGGAGAGCTCGTGCAGCAGCCGGTTGGCCAGCTCGTCGAGGTCGTGCAGCCGCTCGCGCAGATAGGGATCGGTCTGGCGCAGGATGCGGGCGCGGGTGTCGGACTGCACGCGCTCCACCGCGCCTTCCGCCGTCAGGCCGGTCATGATGGCCTCGCGGATACGGCGCAGCCAGCCCTGGTCGTGGGCGAACATCCGCACCGTCTCCAGCACGTCGCGGTGCTCGCCGCTGTGCGAGACGTCGCCGCGCGCCAGCAGGCTGTCAATGCGGGCGCGCAGGGCGGCGATGGCGTCGTCGATGCGCTTCAGCTCGACCGAGACGTCGTCGGCGATCAGCTTCTGCACCACCACGCGGGGCTCGTGCAGCACCACATAGCCGAGGCCGATGCCCTCGGAGAGGGCGACGCCGCGCTGCGCCATGGGCCGGCGGATGGCGATGTCCTGGCCGGGCGGGGCGAGGGTCTGCAGGTCGCCGGAAGCCACCATCTCGGCGATGACCATGGTGGTGGTCTGCAGCGCCTCGATTTCCTCCTCGGTATAGACGCGGTAGGCGCGGTTCTGCACCACCAGAACGCCCAGCGTCTGGCCGGCGCGCAGAATCGGCACGCCGAGGAAGGAGTGGTAGATTTCCTCGCCCGTCTCGGGCTTGTAGGAGAAGGCCTCGTGACTCTGGGCGTCGGAGAGCGCCAGCGGCTCGGCGCTGGAGGCGATGAGGCCGACGAGGCCCTCGTTGGAGCCGATGACGGTGCGGTGCACCGCCTCCGGCTTCAGGCCCTCTGTGGCGTAAAGCTCAAGATTGCCGTCGGCGCGCAGCACGTAGACCGAGCAGACCTCGGCCACCATGTTGTTGGCGATGAGGACGACGATGCGATCCAGCTTCTCCTGAGCGCTGACGGGCTCCGCCATCACCTCCCGGAGACGACGCAGGAGCACGCGTGGGCCGCCTAGAGCGCCTCGCATCAGCCATCACCTCGATCAGCCGGCGTGCCGGCGTTTTCCGCGCCGCGGAGTGGATCGGAAGCGGCGCCCCCCGCCGCCCGTTCTACCAGTGTTCTATAAGGGAGAGGCAGCCTTAATCGCAAGCACGCTGACCACGCGCGAGGCGGGTCCGGTCATGGCGCCATCGTCGAACAGGCGTCGCCTGACGAAAGGGCGGCGCGATCCCTCCGCCCCCGCGGAACAGGGCGAAAACGCCTGCGCGCCTGCGCCCGGACGGCGCCCTAACGCCCCCCGCCGTCCGCTTTCGCCATGATCGCCGCGTCAACGCGCAGCGCGTCAATCATACGCATCTTCGCCGACCCCGGCCGCAACGGCTGCTGCTGGCTGGCGTGCGGAGCCCAGCCGGACAGCCACACCATGTCGAAGGTGGCGCGGACGCGGCCGTCCGGATCAGAAAACCGCTCCACATAGGCCTCGCACATGCGCAGCAGGGTGTCGCGGCGCAGGGGGGCGCGGCGCCGGTCGGCGAGGGCGTTGGCCACGCCCATGGCGCGCAGGTCCGCCAGCAGGCGCAGCGGATGGGCGTAACGCACCGTCAGCGTTTCGAGATCGGCCACCGGAAGGGCGAAACCCGCCCGCTGCAGCAGCGCGCCCATGTCGCGCACGTCGGCGAACGGGGCCACCCGCGGGCTGACGCCGCCGGTGGTCTCCGCCTCGGCCCTGGTGAACGCCTGGCGCAGTTCGGACAGCGTCGCGCCGCCGGGCAGACAGCCGATGAACAGCCCGTCCGGCTTCAGGATGCGGCGGATCTGCGCAAGGGCGCCGGGAAGGTCGTTCACGCCCTGCAGCGACATCACGCCGACGACAAGATCAAATGATTCAGGGGCGAACGGCAGCGCCTCCTCGTCCACCACCACGTCGCCGCCAAGGCCACAGGCGACCGGGGCGCGCACGACCCGCCCGACGCCATGGTCGAACAGGGTCCGGCGGACCTGCTCCCCGGGGCCGCCAAGGTCAAGGGCGCAGTCGAAGCGCCGGTTGACGGCCGACAGGCGCAGCGCCAGCTCCTCCGCCGCCTGGTCGACCAGAAAATCGGCGAGTCCCGCCCTGGCGGCGCGGGTGATGCGCCGGCGCAGCAGCGGACGGTCAAAAACCAGGTGGGCCATGCATGTCTCCTGACGCAATCCGCATGTCCGGAAACGTCCGGATACACGCGCGGGGCCTCCTGACGCCAAGAGCGCGACGCCGCGAGCGCGGCGCCCCAGGCGTCCCTCCGGAAAGCGCCCCGGGAAGCCTCCCCGGGGAGCGTCCCGCCTTCAGGCCGCCATATACTCCTGACGCATGACTTTTTCACGTCGGCCGCGCCGCGCGCTACAATGGCGCCGGCCGGATCCCGGCCGGCGGGAGATGCGCGTGCCCGGAAACACTGGCGTCCTTCATGGCCCGAGCCGCCGCGGCGTGTTCGACCCGGCGGCCGAAGCGGATGACGCCGCCCGCGAGCTGACGCGGCGGGCGTGGGACAGCCTGCGCCGCCAGCTCATCGACCTGCTGTTTCCGCCAGCCTGCCCCTGCTGCCGCCAGCCGGTGGCGGCGCATCACGGGCTGTGCGCCGCCTGCTGGCGGGGGCTTCGCTTCATCACCAGCCCCTGCTGCGAGCGTCTGGGCGCGCCGTTCAGCGTCGATCCCGGCCCCGGGGCGGTTTCGCCCGCGGCGATCGCGCGGCCGCCGCCGTGGGAGCGCGCCCGGGCGGCGACGCGCTTCGAACACACCGCCAGGACGCTGGCGCACGCGCTCAAGTTCGGCGACCGTCCGGACCTCGCCCTCGTCATGGCCCGGCTCATGGCCATCGCCGGCGCGCCGCTGCTGGCGGAGGCGGACCTGATCGTTCCCGTTCCCCTGCACCGGCTCAGGCTGTGGCGGCGCCGCCATAACCAGGCCGCCGCGCTGGCGGCAGCCCTTGCCGGCGTCAGCGGCAGGCCGTGCGATCCGCTGGCGCTGCGCCGCACGCGCCTCACGCGGCCACAGACCGGGCTGTCGCGCCTTGCGCGCACGCGCAACCTGCGCGGAGCGTTCGCCGTGGCGCCGGACGCAAAAGCCCGCGTCGCCGGAAAAAGGCTGCTGCTGGTTGACGACGTGCTCACCACCGGCTCCACCGCCGCCGCCGCGACCCGGGCGCTGCTGCGCGCCGGCGCGGCCCGGGTCGACGTGCTCGCCTTCGCCATGGTCGTGCGCGACTGAGGCGCGGCCGGCTGTCGCCCGCAGCGGCGGAAACGCCTATACTGGCGGGCAACAAGGGAGCTTTCCGTTGCCGCACGTCACCATCTATACCAAATCAACCTGCCCCTACTGCCAGCGCGCGAAGCAGCTGCTGGATTCAAAAGGGGTGACATACGAGGAAATCGAGATCATCCAGCGGCCGGAAGAGCGCGCCACGATGATCGAACGCGCCGGCGGACGCACCACCGTGCCGCAGGTCTTCATCGGCGACCGCCATGTCGGCGGCTGTGACGACCTGTATGCGCTGGACGCGACGGGCAAGCTTGATCCGCTGCTGGCGGGGTGACCGTCCGGAAGGGTCGAGGGGCCGCCGGCGGAGCCGGCGGCGTTCGGGAGACAGGCCATGACTGATGCGGAGGCTGGCGTCGCCGGCGGCGCCAGGGCGGGAACGGTGACCGTCGCCTGCGTGCAGATGCGCTCGGGCCGCGACCCGGCCGCCAACCGCGACGCCGCCCTGCGCATGATCGCCGAGGCGGCCGACGCCGGCGCGACCTACATCCAGACCCCGGAAATGACCGGGCTGGTGGAGCGCCGGCGCGACAGCCTGATGGAAAAGATCTTCACCCAGGATGAGGATCCGCTGATCGCCGCCGCCCAGGAGCTGGCGCGCCGGCGCAGGGTGACCGTACATCTTGGATCGCTCGCCGTCCGTAACGGCGAGCGGGTCGCCAACCGGGCGGTGGTGATCGGCGACGACGGCGAGATCCTCGCCACCTACGACAAGATCCACCTGTTCGACGTGGACCTGCCAAACGGCGAGAGCTGGCGGGAATCGCGCACCTATTCCGGCGGAGACGTGGCTCCGGTGGTCGCCACGCCGGTGGGCGCTATCGGCGTCACCATCTGTTACGACCTGCGCTTCCCCTATCTGTACCGGGCGCTGGCCGGGGCCGGGGCCACCATCCTCACCGCGCCGGCCTGTTTCACCCGCCAGACCGGCGCGGCGCACTGGAGCGTGCTGCAGCGGGCGCGCGCCATCGAAAACGGCGCCTTCGTCATCTCCGCCGCGCAGGGCGGCGAACATGAGGACGGGCGCGTCACCTACGGCCATTCCATCATCGTCGATCCGTGGGGACAGGTGCTGGCGGAAGCAGGCGAGGAGCCCGGCGTGCTTCTGGCGCAGATCGACCTCGCCGCCGTGGCGCAGGCGCGCCAGCGCATCCCTTCGCTGACCCACACGCGGCCATTCACCGTGCGCAGGGCGGGCCGCGCCGGCGACTGAGCGGCTGGCGCGGGAAGCCGGCGCCGCCGCCCGGACTTGCCCGTCCTGTGGTAATGGCGCAAGGAACGCCTTATCTGTGACGTGATTCGGTAAGACTGTTCCCGGTGAGGGGGTCGCCGCCCAGATGATCCGCTACACGCTGGCCTGTGACCAGGGCCATGAGTTCGAAAGCTGGTTTGCTGACAGCGAGGCCTACGACAGGCAGGCCGCCGCCGGCTTCGTCTCGTGTCCGACGTGCGGATCGACCAAGGTCGGCAAGACCGTCATGGCGCCGGCGCTCGCCCGCTCGGCCTCGCATGACCGCGCCGACGCCGGCCGCCGGGAAGGCGGTCCGCTGGTGGATGACGAAGCGGCGCGGCGCATCCGCGCCCTGATGCGGGCGCTGCGCCAGTACGTCATCGAAAATACCGACGACGTCGGACGCGATTTCCCGGCGGAGGCGCGGCGCATCCACGCCGGCGAGGTGGAGCCGCGCGCCATCCGCGGCGAGGCCGACCCTGAGGAAGTGAAGGCGCTGGTTGAGGAAGGCGTCAGCATCATGCCGGTGCCGTCGCTGCCGGACGACCTGAACTGACGCCCTGCGCGCGCTGGCCTTCCCGGCGTCCCGCGCCGGCGCGGCGTCCGCTTTTTCAGCAAGATGACGGAGGGCCCGCCCGGCGACGGCCGGACGGGCCCTTTCGTGCGCGGCGCCGGCTCAGGCGGCGGCGCGGCTGGCGGCGGCGCGCTTCAGCAGCACGGTCTGGACCACGGCGAGCGCCGCCACCCACGCCGCCTGCGCCAGCACGAAGGCCACGCCGGCAGCGTTCGGCGCCAGCCAGCCGGCCAGCAGCAGCGCCACCGATTCCACCGCCCACACCACATTGCAGGCGATGACGGCGATCACCGCCGCCCGGGCGACGACGGCCGGACGCACGGCCAGAAGCACCGCGCCGCCAAATATCAGCAGGAAGGCGCCGGCGCCGCGCAGCAGCGCCTCCGGCAGTTCGAGGAGACCGGCGAGATAGCCGCCGCCCAGCGCCATCAGCGCGCCGGCGGCGAGGCACGACACGCCGTCGAGCATCAGGATGTTGCGAAGCATGGGGCCGGGATGAAAACGGGTCATGACGTTGCTCCCTTGCGGTGGACTGGCTGTAGGGGAGATCCGGGGAGAGGCCCTGCGGGCGGCCCTCCGGAACACGCGCTGGCGAAAATGGCGGCGGGGCTCAGCTCACCGGCGGCTCGCCGGGCGCCTGGTCGATGAAGCCGGTTATGCGGGCGAAACGGCCGTCGCGCAGTTCGGCGAAATCGGCGCCGGCGACGACCGGGGGGCCGCCGGCGGGACCAAGCGTCCACGAAAAGCGCAAGAAGTCTCCGGTGGCCTGGGGCGCGCCCCGCAGGGCGAAGACCAGACCGGCGAACTGCTGCTGCGCCGCGCCGACCATGGCGCTGACGCCTTCCGGCCCCTCGCCGGACATCACCGGATCGAGATAGAGGGCGTCCGGGGTCAGGATCGCCGCGGCGATGGCGCCCCGCCGGCCGGCGTCAGTCTCGTTCCACATGTCGATGTAGCGCTCGACGAGCGCGACGGCCGGATCGGCGCGGGCGGTCGTGGGATCGTGCATGGCGTCCTCCTTTCGACTCCGTTCGCCGGAGCCATCGCTGCGTGACGGACCCATGCTGCCAGGCGGAGGCGTCGCGGGCGATTACGCGCGAGGTAATGGTCGCGCCGCCCGCCCCGTTGCCTCGCGCGTAACCGCCTGCGGACCGCAGCCGCCGGCGCCCGCCACTTCCCACGGCCGGGGCGGCGGGGCCCCGGCGCCACGGAAGTCCGGCGGCCGTCCGCGCCGCTGCCCGCCGGCCCGTCGCCGCCGCCGGTCAGGAAGGTGTGAAAAAATTTCCTCCATGCGGGAGCAGGCCCCGGCCCGGCCTCTTGACGGCGCAGCGGCTCTGGCGCCCCATGGCGGTCAAGGCGCGGGGCGCAGCCAGAACGCGACGTCGCCCATGCTGTCGCGTCGTCCGGATCCGCGCCGCAATCCCTGACAGCGCAAGAGATGACCGCGCCCTGGCGCGGCTACCCGGGAGGAAAACATGCTGGGTTACATGACCCTCGGCACCAACAATCTTGAGGCCGCCGGCAAGTTCTATGACGCCATCGCCGCCGAGCTCGGCGCCAGCCGCATCATGCAGAACGACCGCATGATCGGCTGGGGCAGGAAAGGCGCCGCCAGCCTGATGGTGTGCAAGCCCTATGACGGCCAGCCCGCAACCGTGGGCAACGGCGTCATGCCGGCTCTCGTCGCGCCCAGCCGTGAGGCGGTGGACAAGGCCTACAAGGTGGCGCTGGCCAACGGCGCCAAAGACGAGGGCGCGCCTGGCGAGCGCATGCCGACCTTCTACGGCGCCTATTTCCGCGATCCCGACGGCAACAAGGTCGCCGTGTTCCACATGGGCTGACGCTGGGGAAGGGACCGCAAGCGAGATCCCGGAAGGGCCCGCAGGCTCCGGCGCCGCCGCGCCGGAGCTTTTCTCAGCGCCCGGACCGGGTGGCGTAAAGCATGTAGTTCACGTCCGTGTCGGACGACCGGATCCAGGCGTTCCGCCACGGTTCGTAAACCACGCCCTCGGTTCCGCGCACCGTCATGCCGCCGCTGGCGACGTAGGCGGCGAGCTCCTCCGGGGTCACGAACCTGTTCCAGTCGTGGGTGCCGCGCGGCAGCCAGCCCAGCACATATTCGGCGCCGATGATCGCCAGCGCCCACGCCTTGCGCGTGCGGTTCAGCGTGGCCATCACCAGCACGCCGTCCGGCTTCACCGCGGCGCAGCAGGCGGCGACGAAGCCGGGCGGGTCCGGCACGTGCTCGATCACCTCCATGGCGGTGACGATGTCGAAGCGTTCGCCGGCCGCGGCCACGTTCTCCACCAGCTCGCCGCGATAGGCGATCTCCAGGCCGCCCGCCGCCGCATGGGCCCGCGCCACGGCGATATTCTCCGGCGCCGGATCGAGGCCGGTGACCTGCGCGCCGAGGCGCGCCAGCGGCTCGCACAGCATGCCGGCGCCGCAGCCGACATCCAGCGCGGACAGCCCGGCGAACGGCGCCGGCGCGCGCGGATCCCGGCCGAAGTGGCCGCAGACCACGTCGCGAATATAGGACAGCCGCACCGGGTTGAGCCGGTGCAGCGGCTTCATCGGACCGTCAGGATCCCACCAGCGGCGCGCGAGGGCGTCGAAATGCGCCACCTCGGCCGGATCGGCATGGGGAGCGGACGGAGGGCGCCTGTCAGACTGCAAAACCGGAATCCCCTGTCTCATCGGCGAACTGTCACCGGCGACACTAGGCCCGGCGACGCTCCGAGGGAAGCGGGACGGAACATGCGGAGCGCCGCAGACCGGCGCGCCGGGGCCACAAAGGCCCGCGCTTTTCACCCGGCTGGCCGAAACGCCCTTGCCCCCGGCGCGGCCGGCGGGCTATCTGCCCGCCGGAGAATTCTGCACCGGGTGAAAACTGTTGCGTCGCCAGTCGTTTATCCGCCGTCTCGCCAGCAGGGTTTCTGGCGTCGTCATGCTCGGCCTTGTCCGGGCGGTCTTCGGTTTCCTGCGTCTGCTCGGGCCAGACCGCGCCAGCGCCCTCGGCGGCGCCGTCGCGCGCACTGTCGGCCCGCTGCTCGGCGTCCACAAGGTGGCCATGCGCAACCTGCGCGAGACCTTCCCGGACAGGCCGGAAGCGGAGCTGAAGGCCATCGCCCGCAAGGCGTGGGAAAACCTCGGGCGCACCGCCGCCGAATATCCGCACCTCGCGGAGATCTTCGACTACAATTACGACAATCCCGATCCGCACGGCCGCATCCAGGTGCGGGGCATCGAGCACTTCATCGCCCTGCGGGACGACGGCAAGCCGGCCATCCTGTTCTCGGCCCACTGCGCCAACTGGGAGCTGCCGGCGATCTGCGCCGCCCGGTACGGACTGGACCTGACGGCGGTGTTCCGCGCGCCCAATGACCCGGCCGTGGCGCGGGCGGTGCAGGAAATTCGCAGCCAGACCATGGGCGGCCTGGAAGCCGCCCGCCCCGGCGCCGCCTTCGCCATGATGGAGGCGCTGGAACGGGGCGGCCATCTCGGCATGCTCATCGACCAGCACTTCACCCGCGGGGTGGTCACGCAATTTCTTGGCCGGCCCGCCCTCACCAATCCGGTCATGGGCAAGTTCGCCCGGCGCTTTGACTGCCCGGTGCATGGCGCGCGCGTCATCCGCCTCAACGGCGCGCGCTTCCTCATCGAACTGACGCCGCCCGTCGAGATGCCGCGCGACGAAAACGGCGAGATCGACGTGGCCGGCGCCATGCAGGCGATGACCGACGTGGTGGCCGGCTGGGTGCTGGAGCATCCCGAACAGTGGCTGTGGATGCACCGGCGCTGGCGGCCGCAGTTTATCCGCGAGCAGCCGAAGGACGCTCCGGAGGCCGGCGCGGCCGTGTGAGCCGGCGGCGGGCCTGCGTCAGGCCCGCGCTGGCGGCCCGCTCCGCCGCCGGACCACGCGGCCGCGGGGCCGGAACGAAAAAGGCCGGGCGCGCGCCCGGCCTTTCGCATTTCGTGACGAAGCCCGCCTTACTCCGCGGCCTGCTTCTGCTCGGCCTGCTTCGGCACGCCCAGCACGGCCTTGGTCTCGAGGAACTCGGCGAAGGCGTGATCGCCCCACTCGCGGCCGTTGCCGGACATCTTGTAACCGCCGAACGGCGCCATCAGGTCCGGAGCGGCGCCGTTCAGGTTCACCTGGCCGGCGCGCAGGCGCGCGGCGACCTCGCGGAGCTTCACCGGATCGGAGCCGGAGATGTAGGCGGCGAGGCCGTACGGAGTGTCGTTGGCGATCTCCACCGCCTCGTCCAGGTCGCGGTAGCCGAGGATGCACAGCACCGGACCGAAGATCTCCTCGCGGGCGATGGTCATGTCGTTGGTGACGTTGGCGAACACCGTCGGCCTGACGTAATAGCCCTTCCCGAGCCCCTCCGGACGGCCAGGACCGCCAGCGACGAGGGTGGCGCCCTCCTCGATGCCCTTCTGGATCAGGCTCTGGATCTTGTTGAACTGGGCTTCGGAGACCACCGGGCCGATGGTCACCTTGTCCTCGGGCCGGCCCACGACGGTGGCCTCGGCCGCCGCCCTGGCGATGGCGATGGCCTCGTCCATGCGGTTCGCCGGCACCAGCATGCGGGTGGGGGCGTTGCAGGACTGGCCGGAGTTGTTCATCACGGCGCGCACGCCGCCGGAGACGGCGCGCTCGAAGTCGGCGTCGTCGAGGATGATGTTCGGGCTCTTGCCGCCCAGCTCCTGATGGACGCGCTTGACGGTGGGCGCGGCGTTGCGCGCCACCTCAATGCCGGCGCGGGTGGAGCCGGTGAACGACACCATGTCGATCAGCGGATGCGAGCTGATGGCCGCGCCGACGGTGGGGCCGTCGCCATGCACCAGGTTGAACACGCCCGGCGGTACGCCCGCGGCGTCCATGATCTCGGCGAAGATGTGGCCCGAGAACGGGGCGATTTCCGACGGCTTCAGCACCATGGTGCAGCCGGTGGCGATCGCCGGCGCCACCTTGCAGGCGATCTGGTTGACCGGCCAGTTCCAGGGCGTGATGAAGCCGCACACGCCGATCGGCTCGCGGACGATGACGGTGCTGCCGCGGTCTTCCTCAAACTTGTAGTTCTTGAGGACGTTCAGCGCGGTCTGCAGGTGGGCCGTGCCCATCGGCGCCTGGGCGCGCTGCGCCAGCCACACGGGCGCGCCCATCTCCTCGGTGATCGCCTTCGCCATGTCATCGAAGCGCTTCTTGTACTCTTCGATGATGCGCTCGAGCAGGGCGATGCGCTCCTCGCGCGTGGTGCGCGAGAAGGTCGTGAACGCGCGCGCCGCGGCCTTCGCGGCGGCGTCGACGTCAGCGGCCGTGCCGAGCGAAATCCGGCCAGCCACCGACTCGTCGGCCGGGTTGATGACGTCGAGGGTCTTCGCGCCCGCGGAGGGCTCAACCCATTTCCCGTCAATGTAGAATTTCGTGTACTCGCGCATGACCATCTCCCTGTCGCCGGCCCCTGGCCTGATGACCTGTCCGGCCTGATCTTGTTACGCCGGCGCAAGCGTCCTCGCGTCGCGCCCATGCAAGGGACGTCGCGGTGGAGCCGCGCCCTGCCCACCCTGGTCCATCTTGGTTGAATAACGCGCCAGAGTGACCGTTACAACATCGCCCCCCTGACGCGTCCGGTTCAGGCGCGCGCCAGCGCGCGCCGTGTCTCCGCCAGCAGGTCGCGCGCCGCCGTTTCGCAGGCGGCGGCGACGCGCCTGCCTTCCTCCGGCCCGCCGCGCCAGCTGGCCAGCAGGCTGAACGTCACCGGAACGCCCCCGGCGAGCATGCGGCCGGCGACGGCGTAACCGTGGAAATCGCCGAGGCTGAAACCGCCGCCTGTCCCCCAGGCGGGAACATCGGCCGGCGCGATGCGCCGCGCCGGCGCGCCCATGGCCATGATGCGCGCAAATTCCGCAAGGCTGGCGGAAGCGCCGAAATAACGTCCGGCGAAGGCGTTGCGGCTCCACTCCGCCAGCTCCGCCGCCGTGGAGCGCGCGGCCGGCCCCTCGCCCAGAGGCGAACGCACCGGCGACACGGGCGCGGCGCACGCCGCCTGCAGCCCTTCCCAGCCCGGATTGACGCCCGCGGCGCCCCCCGCCATCCAGCTGAGCATTTCGCGTGTCGAGGCGGGAACGTGCGTTTGCCGGAAGCCTGCGGACTGCAGAAACTTCCTGATCGCCGCGGGGCCGGCCACGGCCAGCGCCACGTCGGCGGCGGTGTTGTCGCCGTGGGCGATCATGGCCTCGAGCACGCTGAAACAGGGCGCGCGCCCGGTCAGCCGCCCGAACACCGGGCTCGGCAACGAGCGCACGCTGTCGTCGATCACCGCCTCGTCGGCGAGCGCCGCCCCGCCCTGCTCCACCTGGCGCAGAAACCCGGCGAGGATCACGCCGTTGAGCGCGCCGCCAGCGAACATCGGCGCATCTGGCCGGCGCGCCGCCCGCCACAGGACCGCCTGGGCGCCGGGCTGCGCCGCCTCGGGACGGGGATCCTCGGCGATGATCACGGCGCTGGCGGCGCCGTCGGGACCCAGATCGACGCCCGGGAATGTCTCCGCCAGCGCGGCCACGCCTTCAGGCGCCGCTGGCGGGCGCGCCGGCGTCCGCCGCGCCGTCTGGCGACGGCGCGCTGACGCCGGCTCGGCCAGCGCGGAGCCGGCGATCACCGTCCCAAGGGATGCGAGCAGAAGCGTGCGCCGGTCCATCACCTCTCCCATGCGTCCGGGAGGGAGCGCGGGGCCAGCAACCGGCGGCGGGCCCGTCGCGCGCGTCACCGCCCGGGGATTCTTCGCCATTTTACCGGAAACCGCCGGCGAAAGCACCGCCCCCGGCGATCAGGCCGCCAGAATGGCGGGCCGGCGCGGCTCCGTCACCGCCGGATGGAGCTGGTGAGATCGGCCGCGGCGGGCGCGGCGCAGGCGCTTTCACCCCGGACGGCGGCGATGCGCCGCGCGACGGCGGGCTCGTCCTCCACCCGCCGCCAGCGAATGGCGTCGACGACGCAGGCGGCCGCCTCCGGCGAGGGCGCCTCGCCGTCGGGCAGACAAATCCAGCCGCTGACGCGCAGGTCCGGCGCGGTCTCACCCTGACGGAACGTCACGCAGTTGCGCGCGCCGCCGGGGCTGTCCATGCGCGCCAGCGCGGTCTCCAGCGGCCCCATGCGCGTCGCCACCGGCGGCAGCGGCACGAAGCGCTCCACCGACATGCCGCGCTCGCCGGCGCGGCGGGCGACCTCGACGAAAAAGCTGCCGCCCGGCTGCGGCTCCGAACCCGGACGGTACAGCGACAGGCGCAACAGCGGGCCGGCCTCGTCCGGCTCGCCAACAGTCAGCGCGTCGTCGCGGCCGCCGCCGCTGACGTGGCGCACCGCCTCCATGACGGCCGGTTTGGCCAGCAGCCCGCGCAGCGCCAGGGTCTCCGGCAGCTGCGGCAGCGGCGCGAGGGTGAAGGCGGGATCATCTTCCTGCACGGCGACCCAGCCTCCGGCGGACGCCTGCTCCGCTTCGCCGGCCGTCTCCGCCGCGGCGGCGACGGCGCCCGGCGTTTCCGGCGCTCCGGCCGCGGCGGCGCCGGCGCGCTCCGCCGTGCGCGCGGCGTCCTGGGCCTGCTGCTGCGGCGCGGTCGCGAACACCGCGTAAAGGCCGCCCGTCAGCAGCGCGGCGAGAGCGGCGGCGGCGACATGCGCCGCGCGGGACGACTGGCTCCGCCGGCGCGACGGAAGATCGGCGCAGTCGCGGACGCGCCTGCGCGACGGCTTCCCGATACCCTTCATTGACAAGAAACCCCTGGAGCGCGGTTCGGCCCGCGCCTCCCGTTACGTCTGGCGAGGCGGCATCCTGGCGGGCGATGGTGAGCAGACCGTTAGCGGGAACACATTTTTCCACGGCTGGTTAACGGCGCCTTCCGCCGCCCGCGGCCGCGGCGGAACGGCGCGCCCGCGCCGGATATCCGCGCCCCGCGCGCGCGGATATTGACATTGGCGATGAACCGGTGCTTGTGGATCGCCGTTGCGACAGGCGCGACTATCAGGACCTGATGACCATGCATCCGGCCAGCATCACGCAGACATTTGCGAGAAGCGCGCGGCGCGCCGCCGCGCCGGTGGCCGTGGTCCGCATAAAACCGGCGAAATCCTGAATCGCGCCCTCCCCGCGTCCTCCGCCGGGGGAGGACGGGCGGCGCGCGGCGCCGCTGTCGCCATGCGGAGGAAATGACGCGGTTCTGTCTGCAGCCGGATCCAGACACCATATGCATGCAGAAGGCGTCGGCCGCCGGGGCCCGGCCGCGAACGCGGCGCGCATCCGGTCTCTTGCAGGCGTTTGCGCGCACCCGCCGTGACCGGAGCGCGCCGGCGCAGGAACACTGTGTCGCAATGGAGCGTTTTCCGCTCCCGGATCGCCGGCGAGGGAAAGGCGCTCAATGCGGAAAGGAACTTGGCATGGGTTACAAGGTCGCTGTCGCAGGCGCCACGGGCAATGTGGGCCGCGAAATGCTGCAGATCCTGGCGGAGCGGGCGTTCCCGGCCGATGAGGTCGTCGCGCTCGCCTCGCGCCGGAGCATTGGCCAGGAAGTCTCCTTCGGTGACCGCACGCTCCGCGTGAAAGATCTGGCGACCTATGACTTCTCGGACGTGGACATCTGCCTGATGTCCGCCGGCGGCGACGTGTCGAAGGAATGGTCCCCCAGGCTTGGCGCGCAGGGCGTGGTGGTGATCGACAACTCCTCCGCCTTCCGCATGGATCCGGACGTGCCGCTGGTGGTGCCGGAGGTGAACGGCGACGCCGTCCGCGATTTCCGCAAGAAGAACATCATCGCCAACCCGAACTGCTCCACCGCCCAGCTCGTGGTGGCGCTCAAGCCGCTGCATGACCACGCCGTCATCCGGCGCGTCGTCGTCTCCACCTACCAGTCGGTCTCCGGCGCGGGCAAGGCGGGCATGGACGAGCTGTTCGACCAGACCCGCTCCATCTTCACCGCCGGCGAGCTGAAGCCCGGCAAGTTCCCCAAGCGCATCGCCTTCAACCTCATTCCTCACATCGACGTCTTCATGGAGGACGGCTACACCAAGGAGGAATGGAAGATGGTGGTCGAGACCAAGAAGATCCTCGACCCGAAGATCCGGCTGACCGCCACGGCGGTGCGCGTGCCGGTGTTCATCTCCCACTCGGAGTCGGTGAACATCGAGTTCGAGAAGCCGGTCACCGCCGACGAGGCGCGCGAGATCCTGCGCAACGCCCCCGGCTGCCTCGTCGTCGACAGGCGCGAGCCCGGCGGCTACATCACGCCCCATGAGGCGGCGGGCGAGGACGCCACCTATATCTCGCGCATCCGCGAGGACCCCACGGTCGAGAACGGCCTCGCCATGTGGGTGGTCTCCGACAACCTGCGCAAGGGCGCGGCGCTCAACGCGGTGCAGATCGCCGAGGCGCTCATCAACCGCAAGCTGCTGACGCCGAAGAAGACGGCCGCCTGAGGCGCGCGCCTCCGCGGCCCCGCGCGGGCCGGGGCCTGAAACGGCGACGCCGCCCCCGCCGGGGCGGCGTCTTTCTGTGTGCGCCGGAAGCCGCGCGCAGGCGCCCGCCGCATGGCGGCGCGGCCCGGTTCAGTCGCAGCGCGGCGACAGGCGCGCAGGAACGTCGAGGCCGTCCACCGCCGGCACGAAGGCGCCGGTTTCCGGATCCCGCACCCGCAGCACGCCGTCGGCCACGCCGAAATAGGCGCCGTGCAGGGCGATCTGGCCGCGTTCGGCGAGAATGCGTACGCAGGGGAAGGTCATCAGGTTCTGCAGCGAGAGCTCAATGGCGGCGAGCTCAAGGCGGGAGACGTAATCCGGCGCCTTGCGCGCCTCCGGCCCCAGCGCCTCGGCGGCGGGCCGGATCTGCGACATCCACTTGCCGATAAAATCGCCGGGCGACAACGGCTCGGCCTCGTTGGCGAACGCCTTGATGCCGCCGCACATCTGGTGGCCCAGCACCACGATGTGCTTCACCTTCAGCGCCTGCACCGCAAACTCCAGCGCCGCGGAGGTGCCGTGATAGTCGCCGCCGGTTTCATAGGGCGGCACCAGATTGGCGACGTTGCGCACGACGAACAGCTCGCCGGGGTTGGCGTCGAAGATCACCTCCGGCGACACGCGGCTGTCGCAGCAGCTGATGATCAGCACCTCGGGGCTCTGGCCGCGGCGCGCCAGCGTTTCATAACGGCTGCGCTCGCTGGGGAAGCGGTCGCTGAGAAACGACCGGTATCCTTCCCGCAGACGCAGCGGAAATTCCTGGGAGACAGCATCTCTGGCCATGCGCGTTCCTTGCGGCGTGCGGCGGCGCCGTCGTCCGCGCCGGAGGAGCGGAGGCAGGCGCCGCGGGGGACCAACTGGCGCTGGACGCGCCCGGAATATGGATCCGCGCCCCGTTTGCCGCCGGATCAGGCGGCGCGCAATCATTTTATGCACCGGGGCCGGATGTAGATTTCCGCCCTGCGCGCCGTCCCGCGCGCCACGCGGCGACGCGCGACGGTCTTGCGAAATTGCGCAAAACCGGCACAACCGTTCCGGACAGGACATGTTCCGCACGTCGAGAGACTTTTCACGAGATTCCAGGAGCTCCTGATGACCGCCATCCGGCCGCGCCGCAGCGTCCTTTACATGCCGGGCTCCAACGCCCGCGCCCTGGAGAAGGCGAAGACCCTTCCCGCCGACGCCCTGATTCTTGACCTTGAGGACGCCGTCGCCCCTGACGCCAAACCCGCCGCGCGCGAACAGGTCTGCGCCGCGGTGAAGGCGGGCGGCTACGGCCCGCGTGAAGTGATCATCCGCGCCAACGGCCTCGACACGCCCTGGGGCCGCGACGACATCCGCGCCGCCGCCGCGGCGGGGCCGGACGGCATCCTCATTCCCAAGGTCTCCAGCCCGGAGACCCTGCTCGAGGTGGGCCGCCTGCTGGCCGACGCGCCCGCGAAGATCCGCGTCTGGGCCATGGTGGAGACGCCCGCCGCCATTCTGGACATCGCCCGCATCGCCGCCGCGGCGCGCGAGCGCAGCACGCGCCTCGCCTGCTTCGTGATGGGCACCAACGACCTGGCGAAGGAAACCCGCGCCCGCTTCGTGCCGGGCCGCCAGCCCATGCTGCCGTGGCTGTCGCTGGCGCTCACCGCCGCCCGCGCCGAAGGCCTCGACATCCTGGACGGCGTCTACAACAACATCCAGGACATGGATGGCTTCCGCGCCGAGTGCGAGCAGGGCCGCGACATGGGCTTTGACGGCAAGACGCTGATCCATCCGACCCAGATCGAGCCGGCCAACGAGATCTTCGCCCCGCCGGCGGCCGAGGTCGAATGGGCCCGCAAGATCATCGCCGCCTTCGAACTGCCCGAAAACGCCGGCAAGGGCGTTATCTCGGTGGACGGCAAGATGGTCGAGATCCTGCACGCGGAAATCGGCAGGCGCGTGGTGGCCGTCGCCGACGCCATCGCCGCCCGTCAGGCCTGATCCCCCGCGCCCCGTCCCGGACGGCGCGCGGCGCCGTCCGGGGCAGCGCATGATCCCGGCGCCCTGAAGCCGCCTCCGGCGCCAGCCTCCGGAGCGCCCCGGGGCCCGGACCTACAGGACGGCGCCGGAACATCCGGCGCCCGCCGCGCCAATGAGCAAGAGAACCCTGCCGGTCGCCGAACGCTCCCGCGGCGTCACGGCGATCCTGGGCCCCACCAACACCGGCAAGACGCACCTCGCCATCGAGCGCCTCGTGGCGCACGGCGAGGGCATGATCGGCCTGCCGCTGCGCCTGCTGGCGCGCGAGGTGTACCAGCGCGTCGTCGAAAAGGTGGGGCCGCGGCACGTGGCCCTGATCACTGGCGAGGAAAAGATCAAGCCGGCGCGGCCGCGCTACTGGATCTGCACCATCGAGGCCATGCCGCGCGACGTCAGCGTCGCCTTCTGCGCCATCGACGAGATCCAGCTGGCGGCGGACTTCGGCCGCGGCCACGTGTTCACCGACCGGCTGCTCAACATGCGCGGCCGCGAGGAGACGCTGGTCATCGGCGCGCTCACCATGCGTCCGCTGATCGAGAAGCTGCTGCCGGGCGTACAGGTGGTGACCCGGCCGCGCCTCTCCACCCTCTCCTTCGCCGGCGGAAAGAAAATCACCCGCCTGCCGCCGCGTTCGGCCATCGTCGCCTTCTCGGTGGAGGAAGTTTACGCCGTCGCCGAGCTGATCCGTCGCCAGAAGGGCGGCGCGGCGGTGGTGCTGGGGGCGCTGTCGCCCCGCACCCGCAACGCCCAGGTGGAGATGTTCCAGTCCGGCGAGGTGGACTATCTCGTGGCCACCGACGCCATCGGCATGGGGCTGAACCTTGACCTGAACCATGTGGCCTTCGCCAGCGACCGCAAGTTCGACGGCTTCGGCTTCCGCCGGCTGAATCCGGCCGAGTTCGGCCAGATCGCCGGCCGCGCCGGCCGCTACCTGCGCGACGGCACCTTTGGCGTCACAGGCCGCTGCCCGGCTTTCGAGCCCGAGCTGGTGCGGGCGATCGAGGAGCATGCGTTCGAGCCGGCACGCGTGCTGCAGTGGCGCAACGCCGACCTCAATTTCCGCTCCATCCGCGGCCTGCTCGCCTCGCTGTACGCCACGCCGAAGGAGACCGGCCTCACCCGCGCCCAGCCGGCCGACGACGTGCTCGCCCTCGAGGCCCTGGCCGGCGACGAATCCGTGACCCGTCTCGCCCGGCGTCCGCACGACATCGCCCTGCTGTGGGACGTGTGCCAGACGCCTGACTATCGCAAGATTTCCCCGCATGCCCACGCCGAGCTTGTCAGGACGATATTTCGTGCTCTCATGCACGAAGGAAAGCTTGATGAAACGTGGTTCGCCCGGCAAATAACGATGGTCGACCGCACGGACGGGGACATTGACGTCCTTTCCGCGCGCATCGCCCAGGTCCGCACCTGGACATACGTGGCCAACCGTCCTGACTGGCTGGCTGATCCTGAGCATTGGCAGGAACGCGCCCGTCAGGTAGAGGACAGGCTTTCGGATGCATTGCACGAGCGGCTGGCAAGCCGTTTCGTGGACCGGCGCACCAGCGTGCTCATGCGGCGCCTCAGAGAGAACGCGCATATGGAAGCTACAGTCACGCCCACGGGCGAAGTCAGCGTCGAAGGGCAGCACGTGGGCGCCCTCCACGGCCTGGTCTTCGTCCCCGACCCGCAGGCGGATGGTTCGGAGGCCCGCGCGCTGCGCGCGGCCGCGCAGAAATCGCTTGGCCCGGAGCTGGCGGCGCGCGCCGAGCGAATCTCCATGGCCGTGGACGAGGCCTTCGTCCTCTCCAACGACGGCACGCTGCGCTGGCTTGGCGAGCCGGTGGCGAAGCTGGCGCCGGGCGACCTGCTCATGGCGCCGCGGGTGATCCTGCTCGCCGACGACATCCTTGCCGGCGAAGCGCGCGACAAGGCCCAGGCCCGCGTCGAGCAGTGGGTCAGCTCCCACATCGCCAGACTGCTTGGTCCGCTGAAAACCCTTGAGGAAGCCCCGGACATCGAGGGCCTCGCCCGCGGGATCGCCTTCCAGGTGGCGGAGTCGCTGGGCGTGCTGGAGCGCTCCCGCGTCGCGCAGGACGTGAAGGCGCTGGACCAGACCGGGCGCGCCCAGCTGCGCAAGTATGGCCTGCGCTTCGGCGCCTACCACATCTACGTCCCGGCCCTGCTGAAGCCCGCCCCGCGCACCCTGGCGGTGCAGCTGTGGGCGCTGAAACATGGCGGCGATCCGGAGGTCGTGGCCAGGGCGCTTGAGGAGCTGCCGCATCTGGCCGCCTCGGGCCGCACCTCGATCGTGCACGATCCTGCGATCAGCCGTGATCTTTACCGCGCCGCCGGCTACCGCGTCTGCGGCTCGCGCGCCGTGCGCGTGGACATTCTGGAGCGTCTCGCCGACCTCATCCGGCCGGCCGTGACCTACAGGCCGGGCGTCACCCCGGGCGATCCGCCGCCCGGAGCCGCCGACGGCGACGGCTTCGTCGTCACCGTGGCCATGACCTCGCTGGTCGGTTGCGCCGGCGACGACTTCGCCTCCATCCTGCGGTCGCTGAACTATGTCAGCGAGCAGCGGGAGGGTCCGGCCATCACCGTTCCGCTGGCGCCGCGTCCGGATCAGGCCGCCGCGCCCGCGGACACCGGCGAAGCGGCTCCGGCCGCCGGCGGGGAGACGCCTGCGACGGACGGCGAAACCGCGGCCGCGCCGGATGACGGCGAGGTCCCGGCCGCCGGCGCGGAGGCTGGGGAGCCTGCGGCCGGTTCGGTCGCCGCCGGGGCGGCCGCGGACGAAACGGCGGCGGAGCAGACCGGCGACGCGGGCGAGACCGCTGCCGAAACCGCCGGCGAGAACGCTGGCGACGACGCCGCTCCGGAAGGGCCGGCGCTGCTCGAGATCTGGCGTCCGCAGCGCCATGGGCACCAGCGTCATGGCCGTCGCGACGGCCAGGGCCGCGGGCGCGGGCCGCGGCCGGAGGGTCGCCGGCCGGAAGGACGGCGCGCCGCCGAAAGCGGGCAGGACGCCCAGGCCGGCGAAAACCGGCGCAAGGCCCGCGGCGGCTGGACGCCCGGCCCTGACGCGGGCCGCGGCGGCGAGCAGCGCAACCAGCAGCGCCCCCGCCCGGAGCGCGGCGCGCGTCCGGAGCAGCGCGGCGACCGCAGGCCGCAGCGCGCCGAAAAACTGCCGGATCCTGATTCACCGTTCGCCAAGCTGCTGCAGCTGAAAGAGCGGCTGCAGAACGGCGACAAGACCTCCTGACCGGCGGCGGCCCGCGCGACGGACGTCGGCGCGCCGTCTTTCAGGAGAGGGTCCGCACGGTTCCGCGCCGGCCGCCCTGCGGCGCCGGCGGCGCGGGCGGAGCCGTCCGCCCGCCACGCCCCGCGCCCGGCGACCTGACCGATGAACGAAGCGCCTGAACGCCTCCGCATCGACAAGTGGCTCTGGTTCACCCGCATGGTCAGAACGCGCCCGCTGGCCGCGGCGCTGGTGACCGGCGGCATGGTGCGGCTCAACGGCGCGCGCATCGACGCGCCGGGCAAGGCGGTGAAGGTGGGCGACGTGCTGACGCTGAACCTGCCGCAGGGCGTGCGGGTGGCCCGGGTGCTGGGCCTGCCGGCGCGACGCCGCCCGGTGGCCGAGGCGGCGCTGTTCTGGGAGGACCTGTCAGCGCCGCGCCCGGGCGACGACCTGCGGACGCCGTGAAAACCCTCAGCCAGATTCCCGGTTGAGAATGCCGCCGCGCCGGACTATCTGGGAATGGCCGCCGCGAGCCCCCGCGGCGACCAGCGGGCGGTTTTCCTCAACAGACGCAAGGCGGAGCGCTGCGGCCGTCGCGCCGGGGGCCGCAATTTTCATGAATCGCCCTGAATGACCGGCGCGCAGCCGGTCGCGCGTCCAGGGGCATGCGAGGTCACGATGACATACGTCGTCACGGAAAACTGCATCAAGTGCAAATACACCGACTGCGTTGAGGTCTGCCCCGTGGACTGCTTCTACGAGGGCGAAAACTTCCTGGTCATCAATCCGGACGAGTGCATCGACTGCGGCGTATGTGAGCCTGAATGCCCCGCGGAAGCCATCAAGCCCGACACCGAGCCGGGCCTTGAGGACTGGCTCAAGCTGAACGCCGATCTGGCTGCGACCTGGCCCAACATCACCCGCAAACGCGACCCGCTGCCGGACGCCAAAGAATGGGACGGCAAGCCGGACAAGCTGAAGTATCTCTCCACGGCGCCTGGCGAGGGCGACTGATCCGGACCGGCAGCGACGTTCCGACGCAGGCCGCGCTCCCGTTCCCTGCCGACGGATGCGCCGCGACGCCGGCACGACCCGCCGGCGCCGCTTTTGTGGCTGTCCGCCGCCGGGACTGGCGCGTTGCGGCGCGCCCGGACAGCGCCGCCGCCCTGATTCGGTGACCTGGCGCGGCCTCGCGCCTGACGCAGGGACCTGCCCTGGCGGCGCGTCATGCATGCGCCAGCGACAGGAGCGGCCGGTCGATCGCTTTGATTCTTTGCAAATTTGTGATATGGAACGTGTATGAGCGGCGGCTATCCGGACACGGATAGCGATCTGGTGTCAAGATTTCCGACACATTCCCCTGTTTGCGTGTTCAGTCCGGCTGAATTTGCGGACAGGGCCAGTTTGCGACCACGTAAAGCACGCAGCCACATGCGCCTGTGTGTCAAAGGCGATTGTCCGCCCTGACGTCGACGACCACGTCCCCGGGACCGTGATCAGGAGGCTTTCCGAATCATGACTGCAAAGAAAACAGCTAGCAAGCTTGGTTTCAAGACCGGCGAGGCCATCGTTTACCCCTCCCACGGGGTTGGTCACATCCAGGCCATTGAGGAGCAGGAGGTCGCCGGTTTCAAGCTGGAGCTGTTTGTCATCACCTTTGAAAAGGACAAGATGACCCTCCGTGTCCCGACGTCCAAGGCGGCGAGCGTCGGCATGCGCAAGCTCGCGGACACGGACATCGTGTCCAAGGCCCTGGTCACCCTTTCCGGCCGCGCCCGGGTCAAGCGCACCATGTGGTCGCGCCGCGCCCAGGAGTATGAGGCGAAGATCAATTCCGGCGATCTGGTCAGCATCGCCGAAGTGGTGCGCGACCTGCACCGTTCTGACGCCCAGCCGGAGCAGTCCTACAGCGAGCGCCAGCTGTACGAGGCGGCCCTCGAGCGCGTGATTTCGGAGCTGGCGGCGGTCAACCGCATCACCGACACCGAAGCCCGCAAGCTCGTGGAGGAGGCCCTCGCCAAGAGCCCCCGTCCGGCCGCCAAGTCCGGCGCCGCCGGCGAGGACAACGTCCAGGAAGAGGCTGCCTGACCGCGCCGCTCCGCGACAGTCGCGATATCCTGACCGATATCCTAGAAAAGCGACGCCAGCAGGCGTCGCTTTTTTTGTCCGGGCGATGCGGAAGCGGCGCGCAACGGCCGCGGCGGCCCCGCCGCGGCGGCCGCATTTCCCTGACGTGAGACGCCGCCTGCTGCGGTGCGGCGTCCGCGCCGGGCTCATTCGACGATCTTGTACCAGGCGCCGGGCGTCAGCCGGTCGCCCTCTCGCAGGCCGTTCATGATGGCGAAGCGCCCGACGGGATCGTCCACGCCCTGCATGCGCGCGGCGAGGCTCTGGACCGTATCATCCGGACCAGCCTGCGCCAGCCGCACCGTGAGCGGCGCGATGGACCGCGCCTCGTCGGGACCGAGCTTGCGGAAGCTGCGCAGCATCGCCTCAAACGCCGCCTGCTGTTGCGCCCCCGGATCGCCGCGAAGGGCGTAAATCACCCGGAAAATGCGGTCGTCGAGGCGCACCGCCGCCAGCAGGAAATGGAGGCCGCGTCCTGCCCCCTGGGCCATGACGGTGGGAAACGGCGCGTCCGCCAGGACGCGGACGCCCTCGGGCCGGACGCCTTCGATCCAGTCCCCGGCGACGAACGCCTCGAGCGAAGCCTCGCCCACGCCGCTGGCATGGTCGATCCGCAGCGCCGCCACGCCGCCGCGCGCCACACCGATCACCGCGTCAGCGGTGCTCTCCAGGGTGAAACCGGCGGGCGCGGTGAACGTCAGCCCCAGCCGGGGACTGGCGAAAACGGCGCCGCGGATGATCCCGCGGGCGGGATCCTCGCCATACAGCATGCCGTTGATGGCGGCGGCGTATGCCGCATCGGGCGCTGTCGCCGGGGCGCGGGCCCCGTTCTCCCGGGCGATGGCGATGACGGCGGCGATGCGGTGCGGCGTGGACGGATGGGTGGAGAGCATGTCGACCCCGCCCTCGCCGCTCGCCCTGTACATGCGCCGCTGACGGTCCAGCGCCTCAAGGAAACGGGCGGCCGCAAACGGGTCATAACCGGCGCGGAAGATGACGTTCACGCCGATCCGGTCCGCCTCGAGCTCTTGGTCGCGGGAAAACCGCGCCAGCGTCATGCGCCCTTCCGCCCGCACGGCGCGACTGGCGGCGGGATTGTCCAGCACGTCCGCGGCGATGCGCGACACCAGCGCCGAGCGCCGCGCGAGCTCCGCCCGCGCCCGGGCGTGATCCAGCGTCACATGCGCGATTTCGTGGGCGAGAACGGCCGCGACCTCGGCCTCATCCCGCGCCAGGGCCAGCAGGCCGCGGGTGACGTATACGCGGCCATCCGGCAGGGCGAAGGCGTTGATGGCCGGCGAATTGAGAATGGCGACCTCATAGGCGTCGGCCGGCTTGCCGGTGACGCGCGCGATGCGCCCGACGACGCGGCGCAGCAGCGCCTCCATCGGCGGCCAGCGGTACACGCCGCCATAAGCCGCCGCCAGCCGCTGCCGCTCCCGCGCCGACGGCTGCTCCACCCCGACCAGCTGCGGGGCAGCGTCCGGCGCTCGCAACGGCGGCATGCTGTCAGTGGCCTGCGTCGCGCAGGCGGCCAGCGCCAGCGTCGCCGCAAGCGGCGCCAGATACCGGACAAGGGGGGGACGGCGCCCAGTTGCTGGAGCAATCAACGCCAAGATCCTGCTCGCGCTCCCAATCCACATTTTCGCCGCCGCAGCCAGCTCCCTGTCGAGGCTGCGTCGCCGGCGCTCCCGCCGGCGCAGGCGGCCGCATGTTCCCCCCAATACGGCCGGCCCCCCGAATTTACGCCAGAATGGCCCGGCCGGCGAGAAGGGGTTTTCCGTCGCTGGCGGCGCGGGCAAACATGCGTCGCTCCGTCCGGCCGCCGGCGGCGATTCCGGGCCGGCCGGCCTTGCGGTCATAGCGCAAGGCTCCGTCACTGGAAAACGCCGTCTTGAGACGTGACGCGCCGCTCCAGTCGGGTTATATGTGCGGGCGCGCTGTCGGTCGCGTCGCGCAGACGCGGACCGTACATACGGGCGCCGCGCCTCCCGGTAGCTCAGCAGGATAGAGCAACGGTTTCCTAAACCGTAGGTCAGGGGTTCGAATCCCTTCCGGGAGGCCATTTTCCCGTAGCGACGCGCAGGACCGCGCCGCGCACGGACGCCGCCGGTCGCCCCGTCATGCGCGCCGGCCCAGGCGCCAAACGGCGATTGTGACGCGAACCCACGCCATCACTACTGTCCCTCAACCGGAAAGGAGGGACGACATGAGCGCCGCCTCGCAGCAGACCGTTGCGTCTCCTGAAAAAACGTCGCGCAACCCCGGCCAGGTGGTTACGGACATACCGCAGCGTCTGGACCGGCTGCCATGGGCCCGCTTCCATACGCATGTCGTCGCGGCGCTCGGGATCACCTGGATACTCGACGGCCTTGAGGTCACGCTCGCGGGGTCGCTCGCCGGCGCCATTCACGAGAGCTCCGCCCTTGGCCTCACGGAAAGCCTGATCGGGCTGTCCGCCAGTTTCTATCTGGCCGGCGCCATCGCCGGCGCCCTGTTTTTCGGCTGGCTGACGGACCGGCTGGGTCGGCGGCGGCTGTTCTTCGTCACGCTCGCCGTCTACATCCTCGCCACGGCCGCCACGGCGTTCTCGTGGAACGCGTGGAGCTTCATGCTGTTTCGCTTCCTGACGGGAGCCGGCATCGGCGGAGAATACGCCGCCATCAACGCCACCATCCAGGAGCTGGTCCCGGCGCGGGTGCGCGGCTGGGTGGACCTGGCGATCAACGGCAGTTTCTGGGTCGGCGCCACGCTTGGCGCGGCGGCGTCGCTGGCGCTTCTGGATCCCGCGTTCGTCAATCCGGAGCTGGGCTGGCGGCTGGCGTTTTTCTCGGGAGCGGCTCTCGGGCTTCTTGTCCTGTTCATGCGCGCGTGGCTGCCGGAAAGCCCGCGCTGGCTCATAACCCACGGCCGTTCTGACGAAGCGGAGCGCATCGTCGCCGCCATCGAGGACCGGGTCAGCAGCAACGGCGCCCCCCTGCCTCCGCCCGCCGGAAAACCGCTGCGCCTTCATACGGGCGATCATACGCCGCTGCGCGCCGCCTTCCGGGCGATGTTCGTCCGCCACCGCCGCCAGTCGGTTCTCGGCCTCACGCTCATGGCGGCGCAGGCGTTTTTCTACAACGCCATTTTCTTCACCTACGCGCTGGTGCTGATGAAATTCTACGGCGCGCCGTCCGGGAGCATCGGCTGGTACATTTTCCCGTTCGCCCTCGGCAATTTCGCCGGGCCGCTGCTGCTGGGGCGGCTGTTCGACACGCTTGGCCGGCGCGTGATGATCACCGCCACTTACGTCGCCTCCGGCGTGCTGCTGCTTGGCTCCGGATATCTGTTCTACCTCGGGCTGCTGACGGCGACGACGCAGACCGTCTGCTGGTCCGTAACCTTCTTCTTCGCCTCCTGCGCCGCAAGCTCCGCCTATCTGACGGTGAGCGAAAGCTTTCCGCTGGAAGTGCGGGCGCTGGCCATCGCCATTTTCTACGCGCTGGGAACGGCGCTGGGCGGCCTCGCCGCGCCATGGCTGTTCGGCTGGCTGATCGAGACCGGCTCGCGCCTCGCCGTGCTGCAGGGCTACATGCTCGGCTCCGGCCTGATGATCGGCGCGGGCGTCGTCGCCTGGGCCATGGCGCTCGACGCCGAGCGCAAGCCGCTGGAGCAGGTCGCGACGCCGCTGGGCGGCGAAGCCTCCTGAACAGCGGCGCGGGCGACGGTTTGCCGGGCGTCCCGCGCCGTGCTAGCGACCACAGCCGATGAGCAAGAACCTCAAAGACCTCGTGCGCCTGCCGGTCGGCGGCGACACCGCGCCGGCGCTGAAACGGCTGTGGCGCACGCAGATGCGCCAGCACTGGCGCACGCTCGCCGTGGTGCTGGCCTGCATCGCGCTGGTGGCCGGCGCCACAGGCCTCTACCCGGTGCTGATCAAGCACGCCTTCGACGCCTTCGCCAGCCGGGACACGCAGGTCATCCTGTATGCGCCGCTGTTCGTCATCGCCGTCACCTCGGCGCGCGGCTTCGCCCTGCTCGCCCAGACCGTTCTCACCAACCGGGTGGTGACGCAGATCGAGGCGGACATGCAGACGGAGCTCTACGCCCATCTCATCGACGCCGACCTCGCCCAGCTGGACGAGGAAAGCCCCGCGGCCCTGACCCAGCGATTCACCACCGACTTCGCCTTCATCAAGGAGGCGCTCACCCGCATCTCCACGGTGTTCCTGCGCGACCTCGCGCAGATCATCGCCCTGGTGGTGGCGATGCTGTGGATCGACCCGGTGCTGACCATCGTCGCCGGCGTGGTGGCGCCGTTCGCCGCCATCCCCATCGGGCGCATCGGCAAGAAGCTGCGCCGGGTCGCCAACTCCACCCAGGAGCAGATCGGCGCCATGGCCGGGCTGGTGTCGGAAAGCCTTGGCGGCGCGCGGGTCGCCAAGACCTTCCGTCTGGAGAGCTATCTGAAGGAGCGGGCGTGGAAAGCCTTTGACGAAGTGCGCCGGCTGAAGATGAAGGCCGCCAACGCCCGGGGCCGGCTTGACCCGCTGCTGGAAGTGGGCGGCGGCGTCGCCGTGGCGGGCGTGCTGGTGCTGATCGGCCTGCGCATCGCCAGCGGCGAGAGCTCGGTCGGCGAGTTCACCGGCTTCGTCACCGCGCTGCTGCTGGCGGCCCAGCCCATGCGCTCGCTCGGCAACCTGAACGCCATCATCCAGGAGGCCATGGCCGCCCTCACCCGCTATTACCGCATTCTCGACCGCGCCCCGACCATCGTCGACCGGCCGGACGCAAAGCCGCTGGTGGTGACGAAAGGCGAGATCGTCTTTGACCACGTCAGCTTCAGCTATGACGGCAAGACGGCGGCGCTGGACGACGTCAGCCTGCGCGCGGCGCCGGGCTCGGTGACGGCTTTGGTGGGCCGCTCAGGCTCCGGCAAGTCGACGCTGCTGGCGCTGGCGCCGCGTCTCTATGACGTCACCAGCGGAGCGGTGCGCGTCGACGGCATGGACGTGCGGGAGGCGACGCTGGATTCACTGCGCCGCCAGATCGCCGTGGTGAGCCAGGAGGTGGTGCTGTTCGACGACACCGTGCGCGCCAATATCGCCTTTGGCCGCCCCGGCGCCACGGACGGGGAAATCCGCGAGGCGGCCAGGGCCGCAGCCGCCCATGACTTCATCATGCGCCTGCCGGAGGGCTACGACACCCGCGTCGGCCATGGCGGCTCGCGTCTTTCCGGCGGCGAACGCCAGCGCGTGTCGCTGGCCCGCGCCATCCTCAAGGACGCGCCGATCCTGCTGCTGGATGAAGCCACCAGCGCGCTTGACGCCGAAAGCGAACAGATCGTGCAGACGGCCCTGGCCCGGCTGATGAAGGGGCGCACCACGCTGGTGATCGCCCACCGCCTCGCCACCGTCCGCGACGCGGACCAGATCGTGGTCATGGACGGCGGGCGTGTCGTCGAAACCGGCGTGCACGCCGCGCTGCTGGAGCGCGGCGGCCTTTACGCCCGGCTGTGCCGCATGCAGCTGGCGGACGACGGCGCGCCGGCGGCGCGGCCGGACGCCGGCGCGCTACTCGCGGCGGATAATGCGGTCGACAAGCAGGTCTGACAGGAAGCCCGGCCGGAAATTGCGCTTCACCGCCTCCGGATCATAGACGGTGTCGACCCAGGTGAGGAAGTCGAGCCCGTTCGCCTCGCCCTCGCGCAGATAGGCCTCGAAGAAGGCGTCGAGCACGCCGGTGCGGGCGAAGCGGAAGTGGCCGTAACGCCAGGACAGCTGGCGCATCGCCTCCCGCACCGGGCGGTTTTCGTGCAGGATCAGATAGAGGGCGGACATCATGCCCGCCCGGTCGGCGCCGGACTTGCAGTGGGCGAGCGCCGGATATTCCAGCTGCCGGAAGAATTCCCGCGCCTCGTGAATGGTCTCGCGCGAAGGGGCCTCGCGGGAGCGCACCACGAACTCCACCAGTTTCACGCCATTGCGCTCGCAGGCTTCGCGCTCAAGCGGCCAGGCGCCATGCTCCCGCCCGCCGCGCAGGTTGATGACGGTGCGCAGGCCGCGCCGCGCCAGCCGGTCGATCTGGTTGGGCGTCGGCTGGGCGGAGCGCCAGAACTGCGGCGTCACCTGAAACAGGTTGAGATAGGCGACGCGGAAGACGCCATGGTCCGCCAGCAGCATGTTGGCCCAGGCGCGCAGGCGGTCGCCCCGCCCCTGCAGAGGCCGGTCCCACCGCGCAATCCGCGCCATACGCCGCGCATACCGGACCTCATCCGGCCGACGCCAGAAACCCATCTGTTTTCCTGATTGATCCGCAGGGCGAACACAGAGCGTGCTCTCTAGCAGACCGGCGTCATATTCCCAAATGGCGCGCCCAAGGACGCTCCCCTGCCGGCGGCGCGGCCGGCCGCGGGACGCGCCGCGCCGCAATCGCCGCCCGCAATTGACAATATTTCCAGGCGGGCGTGCGATAGGTCATTTACGGTGAGACGCGTATCATCGTGGCTGGCGCAGCCATATGACAGCCCCCGGATGGTCGCCATGCGAGAACTTGTGGTCAGCATTCGCCGCGCGCGCCCCGATGACGCAGTCGCCCTGACGCGCGTGCATGACGCTTCATGGCGCGAAGCCTACCAGGGCATTCTGCCGGGCGTGACCCTCGAGCGCCTCATCAGCCGCCGCGGACCACGGTGGTGGAGCGAATTCGCCATCCGCAGCCGGCGGGAAGGCGCCAGGCGCATGCTGGTGCTCGACGTGGGCGAGGAGGTGGGCGGCTACGTGATCTACGGGGCGAACCGCAATCCCTCGCTGCCGTATCAGGGCGAGATCGACGCCATCTATCTCGCGCCGGTGTTTCATGGGCTCGGCCTCGGTCGCAAGCTGTTTCGCGCCGCCCGCAACGACCTCGCCAGCCGCAAGCTGCGCGGCGCCGTCGTGTGGTGCCTCGACGCCAACGAACGCGGACGGTCCTTTTACGCCAGCATGGGCGGAACGCCCCTGACGCGTTCGGCGCTGCATGTCGGCGGCGTCGCCTATGACAGCACCGCCTATGCGTTCAGCTGAGCGCCGGTCCCGGCCCGCGGCGACGCGCGGACGCGCCGGCGCCGCCGGCAAGGAATTTTGTGCGCGCGACTTGTGGTTAGACCAGATCGGACCTAAACAGGCGGCGTCCTGGACCCGAGCGGTCCGGTTTTCTCCCACGGCATTTAGCGGAAAACAGCATGCGCCTTGACGCGATCCCGATCGGCAAGAACCCGCCTCACGACATCAATGTGATCATCGAGGTTCCGCTTGGCGGCGAGCCGATCAAGTACGAAATGGACAAGGATGCGCAGATCCTGAAGGTCGACCGCTTCCTTTACACGCCGATGCGCTATCCGGGGAACTACGGCTTCGTGCCTCACACGCTCTCGGAGGACGGCGATCCGATCGACGTGCTCATCGCCAACACCCGCCCGATCGTTCCCGGCGCCATGATGAACTGCCGCCCGATCGGCGTGCTGAAAATGGAGGATGACGGCGGCGGCGACGAGAAGATCATCGCGGTGCCCTCCACCAAGCTGACCCGCCGTTACGAGAAGGTCGAGACCTACACCGACCTGCCCGAGATCACGCTGCGGCAGATCGAGCACTTCTTCCTCCACTACAAGGACCTCGAAGCCGGCAAGTGGGTGAAGCTGAAGGGCTGGGGCGACGCCGACGAGGCCCGCCAGTACATCGCCGACGCCATCGCCCGCGCCGCCCGCGAAAAGCAGGGCTGAGCGGAACGCCGGCGCCGGCGGCTGACCCGCAAGACAGGAAAAGCGCCCGCGCCCGGGCGCTTTTCTCTTTCACCGCGCGCTGCCCGGCGAAGCCGCGCCGTTCACGCGGAGGCGCGCGCCTGCAGGGAGCGCTCCACCACGCGGACGATGCCCTTCATCACCTCGTCAAGGGCGTAGTCTTTCGGCGTATAGATCTCGCGCACGCCGATGTTCTTCAGCACCAGCGCGTCCTCCGGCGGAATGATGCCGCCGACCACCACGGGAATGTGATCGAGCCCCTCCGCCCGCAGCTGCGCCATCACCTCCCGCACCAGCGGCACGTGCGAGCCGGAGAGAATCGACAGGCCGATGACGTGGGCGTCCTTCTCCCGCGCCTGGCGCACGATGTCCGCCGGCGTCTGGCGGATGCCGTTGTAAGTGACGTCCATGCCGACGTCGCGGGCGCGCAGGGCCACCTGCTCGGCGCCGTTGGAGTGACCGTCAAGGCCGGGCTTGCCGACGACCAGCCGGGGCGGACCGCCAAGCTTTTCGGCCAGGTCGGCCACCAGCAGCCGCACCTCGCGGCCGGTCTGCGGCGACTTCGTTTCGACCGAGACGCCGGTCGGCGCCCGGTACTCGCCGAAAATCTCGCGCAGCGTCTGGCCCCATTCGCCGGTAGTGACGCCCGCCCTGGCGCAGGCGATGGAGGGCTCCATGATGTTGCGGCCTTCGCGCGCCGCGCTGGCCAGCGCGGCGAGCGCGGCGTCCACCGCCGCCTGGTCGCGCTTCGCCCGCCAGGTCCGGATGCTGGCCACCGCCTCCATCTCCACCGTCTCCGGCACGGTGAGGATGGCGCCTTCGCCCGAGAGCAGCGGCGAGGGCTCGCTCTCCGTCCAGCGGTTGACGCCCACCACCACCAGCGAGCCGTCCTCGATGGCGGCGAGACGGCGGGCGTTGGCCTCCACCAGCGCCTGCTTCATGAAGCCGTTCTCGACGGCGGCGATGGCGCCGCCCATGGCGTCGATGCGCGCCAGCTCCTCGCGGGCGGCGGCCTTCAGCTCCTCCACCTTGCGGGTGATCTCGACGGAGCCGTCGAAAATGTCGCCATACTCCAGCAGGTCGGTCTCATAGGCCATGATCTGCTGCATGCGGATCGACCACTGCTGGTCCCAGGCGCGCGGCAGGCCGAGCGCCTCGTTCCAGGCAGGCAGCTGCACGGCGCGGGCGCGGGCCTTTTTGGAGAGCACCACCGCCAGCATCTCGATGAGAATGCGGTAGACGTTGTTCTCCGGCTGCGGCTCGGTGAGCCCGAGCGAATTCACCTGCACGCCGTAGCGGAACAGTTTCTGGCGCGGGTCGGTAATGCCGTAACGCCCGGTGCAGATCTCGTCCCACAGCTCGACGAAGGCCCGCATCTTGCACATCTCGGTGATGAAGCGCAGGCCCGCGTTGACGAAGAACGAGATGCGGCCGACCACCTTGCCAAAGCCTTCCTCATCGACCTCGCCCGAGGCTTTCACCGTGTCCAGCACGGCGATGGCGGTGGCCAGCGCGTAGGAGAGCTCCTGGACCGGCGTCGCTCCCGCCTCCTGCAGGTGATAGGAGCAGACGTTCATCGGGTTCCACTTCGGCATCTCCCGCGTGGTGAACAGCGCCACGTCCTTGATCAGCCGCATCGAGGGCGCCGGCGGGAAGATATAGGTGCCGCGGGACAGGTATTCCTTGATGATGTCGTTCTGGGTGGTGCCCGTCAGCGACACGCGGGAGGCGCCCTGCTCCTCCGCCACGGCGACATACAGCGCCAGCAGCCAGGCGGCCGTGGCGTTGATGGTCATCGAGGTGTTCATCGTCGCCAGCGGAATGCCGTCGAACAGGGCGCGCATGTCGCCGATGTGCGAAATGGTCACGCCGACCTTGCCGACCTCGCCGCGCGCCAGCTCGTGGTCCGGGTCATAACCGGTCTGGGTCGGCAGGTCGAACGCAACGGAAAGGCCGGTCTGTCCCCTGGCCAGATTGCTGCGGTAAAGCCTGTTCGATTCCGCCGCCGTCGAATGGCCGGCGTAGGTGCGGAAAATCCAGGGTTTGTCCCGCGACGCCGTCCTGCCGGCGTCCGCGCCTGTCCCTTCGCCTGTCGTGGCGTGCGTGTCCTGTGCGTTCATCAAGCCGCCCGTTCTGCCAGTCCCGGCGCGGGAGCCTGCCGGCCCGGCGCGCCGCGGACATAACCGACGCCCCGGCGCATGACCGGGGCACATGTGACGGGCGCCAATTTACTCGCAACGGACCGGAACGTCTTCCGTGACGGGAGGCGATGTCATCAAACTTTTGGCCAACTTCCTGCCCCCCTGCCGCACGTCTATATCTCCAGGAGCACGCGCCGCCTGCTGTCTGCAGCACCCCTTGTCAGGCGCCGCCGGCCCGGTCGCCGCGCGCCGCGTTTCTTTGTCACGCTTCCGGGAGCGACCGGAAGCCCTTGAGTGGAACCTTCATCATGACCGCCGTTCAGCAGCTCTCCAGTGGAGAACAGAAGAATCTGTACCGCATGGGCGAGGTGCCGCCTCTCGGACACGTTCCCGCGGAAATGCCGGCGTGGGTGGTGCGCAAGGACCGGCATGGCCCGCCTGACAAGGCGATGCAGCTGGAGACCGTGCCCACCTGGACGATCGGCGAGGACGAGGTGCTGATCTACGTCATGGCCGCCGGCGTGAACTACAACGGCGTCTGGGCGGCGCTGGGCGAGCCGATCTCGGTGCTCGACGCGCACAAGCACCCCTATCACATCGCCGGCTCGGACGCCGCCGGCGTCGTCTGGGCCGTCGGCAGCAAGGTGAAGCGCTGGAAGGTCGGCGACGAGGTCGTGGTGCACTGCAACCAGGACGACGGCGACGACGAGGAGTGCAACGGCGGCGACCCGATGTTCTCGCCCTCCCAGCGCATCTGGGGCTACGAGACGCCGGACGGCTCCTTCGCCCAGTTCTGCCGCGTCCAGTCCCGCCAGCTGATGGAGAAGCCGCGCCACCTCACCTGGGAGGAGTCGGCCTGCTACACCCTGACGCTCGCCACCGCCTACCGCATGCTGTTCGGCCATCCGCCGCACACGGTGAAGCCGGGCGACAACGTGCTGGTGTGGGGCGCGTCCGGCGGTCTCGGCGTGTTCGGCGTGCAGCTGTGCGCCGCCTCAGGCGCCAACGCCATCGGCGTCATCTCGGACGAGTCCAAGCGCGACTACGTCATGCAGCTCGGCGCCAAGGGCGTGATCAACCGCAAGGATTTCGACTGCTGGGGCCAGATGCCCAAGGTCAACACGCCGGAGTACAACGCGTGGCTCAAGAACGCCCGCGCCTTCGGCAAGGCGATCTGGGACATCACGGGCAAGAAGGACGTGGACATTGTCTTCGAGCATCCGGGCGAGGCCACCTTCCCGGTCTCGGCGCTGGTGGCCAGGCGCGGCGGCATGGTGGTGTTCTGCGCCGGCACCTCGGGCTACAACCTCACCTTCGACGCCCGCTACGTCTGGATGCGGCAGAAGCGCATCCAGGGCTCGCACTTCGCCCACCTCAAGCAGGCGTCGGCGGCCAACCAGTTCGTGCTCGACCGCCGCATTGATCCGTGCATGTCCGAGGTATTCCCGTGGAGCGACATCCCGGAAGCCCACATGAAGATGTGGCAGAACCGGCACAAGCCGGGCAACATGGCCGTGCTGGTGAATTCGCCGCGCCCGGGCCTGCGCAACCTGCATGACGTCATTGAGGCGAGCCGCGGCGGCTGAGGCTCGCCAAACGGGCCTGAAACCTGGCTCCGCGGGACGGCGGCGCGCAGAGGGCGCGCCGCCGTCACTGTTTCCGGCTACGCCTTTTCAGCTTCATCCAGCAGGACGGCGTTGAACTCTCCGCCGATCAGGAAAATCGCGCCCAGCACGTAGAGAAACACCAGGGCGATGGCCACCGAGGCGAGACCCGCATAGGTGGTGACGTAACCGCGCTGGCCAAAATCGGCGATATAGGCTCCGAACACCGCGCCGCCGACGAACCAGGCGACGATGGTGAGCAGGATGCCGGGCAGGACCTGGCGGAAGCTGCGCCGTCCGGCCGCGACCAGCAGGTGGGCCGCCAGCAGCACCACGAAGATCACCACGCCGGCGACGCCGTAACGGACGACGCTGACGAGGAAACGCAGCGGCTGCAGCTGCTCCTTCACCGCCGGGAACCAGGCCATGACGGCGTTCCACAGCGCGGGCCAGAGCACCACCAGCACGGCGAAGATCATCAGGCCGGCGGCGCCGAGCAGCACGTACATGATCGATTCCAGCCGCGTCCAGTACCACGCCCGCCACTCATAGGCGCCATAGGCCCGGTTCAGCCCGACCCGCAGCGCCTCGATGCCGTTGGAGGCGAAATAGAGCGCGAACAGCGCGCCCAGCGTCAGCGTGCTGCTGCGCGCGCCCGAGAGCACCGTACGGATCTCGCGCGCCAGCGGCGCGGCGATGTCCGCCGGCCACACATCGAACAGCAGCCCGGCGGCGCGGTCTCCCAGATCCGCGGCGCCGATCATGCTGGCCAGCGACGCCACCACGATGATGAAGGGAAACAGCGCCATAAGGATGGACATGGCGATATGGCTGGCCAGCGCCCAGCCGTCGTGGTCCAGGAAGCGTTTCACAGTGGCGGCGGATATGCGGATGATCGCAGCGATGGCGCTCCTCCTTTCCTGCATGCGCGTCTCGCGGCGCGGCGGCCAGAGACGCCCCATCATGGCGCCGGCCGCGCCGGAAGGCGACGCCCGCCGTCACGATTGCAATCGCCGGCGAAACGTCAGACCAATAGGCGCTCCCGGCCCGGTCCGGCAATAACACGTCAAGGCAGGAAACCCCATTGATGCCCAACGCCGCCCTGGCGACCCGCGTCGCCGCCGCCGCTCTCATCGTTATCCTGGCGAGCGGCTATCTTGTAGCCCGTTACGTCGCGCCCCACGCCGAACCGCTCACCTTTCTCACCGTGCGCTTCGCGGCCACCGCCGGAGTGATGGCGGCCATCGCCTGGCTGGCGCAGGCGCCGTGGCCATCGAGCCTGCGCGAGTGGCTCAACATCGCCGTCGCCGGCGTGCTGCTGCAGGGGGTGATGCTGGCGACGGTGTTCTGGAGCGTGCGCCAGGGCCTGCCGGCGGGGGTATGTTCGCTGGTTCTGGCGCTGCAGCCGCTGCTGACCGGCATGCTCGCGGGCCCGTTGCTCGGCGAACGGGTGACGGCGCGCATGTGGCTTGGCCTGCTGGCCGGCCTCGCCGGGGCGGCGCTGGTGCTGGCGCCGCGTGTCTCCGGCGAGGACGCGCTGCCGCCCGCGCCGGTCGCCGCCGCCTTTCTGGGGCTGGTCGCCATTTCGCTCGGCACCGTGTGGCAGAAGCGCACCGGCCAGACCGGCGACCTGCGGGTGAGCGTCGCCGTCCAGTTCCTCGCCGCCTTCCTGTTCACCGCGCCGCTGGCGCTGCTGCTGGAGGACCTGACGTTTGACGGCTCGGGCGAACTCTGGCTGGCGATGTCCTGGTCGGTGCTGGGCACATCCGCCGCCGGCATCCTGCTGATGCTGTGGCTGCTGCGCCGCATGCCGGTGTCGGCCATGTCATCGCTGTTTTATCTCATCCCGGTGGTGGCCGCGGCCATGACATGGCTGGCCTTTGACGAGCGCCTGGCGCCAGTGCAGATCCTTGGCATGGCGGTCGCGGTGGCGGGCGTATGGCTGACCAGCCTGGGGCAGGCGCGGCCGGTCGCCGGACCGCCGGCCCGCGGGACGCGACCATGAGCGCGCGATATCGACTGATATCGAGATTGCCTGGGTGCCCGCGTTGGTTATTGTGCCAACAACAATCGGCGCCCGCGCCGCGCACGCCGCCCGCGGCGACGCGGCGGTCGCCGAATTGTCGCCTCCACGTCAGGCGCTTCCCTGCGCCCCCGGTCCGTCGCCCGCGCCGCTGGCGGGCGTCGTCGCCCCGGAAGGCGCGCGCCTTTCCCGAGCTGACTGTCCGCGCCGCCGCAAGGGCGGACGCGCAAAGAGGATACTGCGTTATGAGCCAAGTGGCGACCGCCACCCTTCCCGCCGCGTCAGATACGATCGCGCTCGTCAGCCGCGTCGCCGGCGACCTGGAGACGCTGCTCGCCGCAGCGACCGCCGCCGTGCGGGAGCGCGTCTCGGAGAACGGCAAGCCGTCCGCCGCGCTTGTTGACGCCGAACAGCACGCCGCCCACGGCCTGTCGTGGCTCGCCACCTATGTCACCGGCGTGCGCGAGGCCGCCGGCTGGGCGCAGCGCCTTGCGGACGAGGGCAAGTTCGGCGAGGTCGAGCATCTGCTGCTGCTGATCGCCGTGGGCGAGTACACGGCGCAGATTTTCGGCGGCATCCCGATGAGCCAGAACGAGATCGTGCGCCTCGCCGATCTCGGGCTCGACGCCGCGACCGCGGCGGGCCTGCGCACGGCGGCGATCGACGAGATCATCGCCACCGGCAACACGCCGGCCGCGCGCCTGCGCCTCGTCACGCTGATGAAGGACATGGACGGCGGCTCCAGCATCGGCGCCACCGGCCTGGACGACACGCTGGAGGCGATCCGCTCCGAGATGAAGCGCTTCGCCGACGCCGAGGTCGTTCCTTACGCCCATGAATGGCACCTCAGGAACCAGTACATCCCGCTGGAGGTGATCGCCGGCATGGCCCAGCTGGGCGTGTTCGGCCTCACCATTCCCGAGCAGTACGGCGGCATGGGTCTCTCCAAGGTCTCCATGTGCGTGGTCTCGGAGGAGCTCTCCCGCGCCTATATCGGCGTCGGCTCGCTCGGCACCCGCTCGGAGATCGCCGCGGAGCTGATTCTCGGCGGCGGCACCGAGGAGCAGAAACAGTACTGGCTGCCGAAGATCGCCTCGGGCGAGATCCTGCCCACCGCGGTGTTCACCGAGCCCAACACCGGCTCCGACCTCGCCTCGCTGCGCACCCGCGCCGTCAGGGAGGGCGAGGGCGAGAACGCCGTGTGGAAGGTCTATGGCAACAAGACCTGGATCACCCATCCGGTCCGCGCCGACCTGATGACCATGCTGGTGCGCACGAAGCCTGACGTGCCTGGCTACCGCGGCCTCTCCATCCTGCTGGCCGAGAAGCCGCGCGGCGATGACGCCAATCCGTTCCCGGTCGAGGGTCTCACCGGCAGCGAGATCGAGGTGCTCGGCTATCGCGGCATGAAAGAGTACGAGCTGGCCTTCGACGGATTCAAGGTGAAGGCGTCGAACCTGCTCGGCGGCGTCGAGGGCGAAGGCTTCCGCCAGCTGATGCAGACCTTCGAGGCGGCCCGCATCCAGACGGCGGCGCGCGCCGTGGGCGTGGCCCAGGCGGCGCTGGAGGTTGGCCTGCGCTACGCCCAGGAACGCATCCAGTTCGCCAAGCCGATCATCAGCTTCCCGCGCGTCTCCGACAAGCTGGCGATGATGGCCGCAGAGCTGATGATCGCCCGCCAGCTCACCTATTTCGCGGCCCGCGCCAAGGACCAGGGCAAGCGCTGCGACCTGGAGGCCGGCATGGCCAAGCTGCTCGCCGCCCGCATCGCGTGGTCGAACGCCGACAACGCCGTGCAGATCCACGGCGGCAACGGCTTCGCGCTGGAGTACGCCGCGAGCCGCCTGCTGTGCGACGCCCGCATTCTCTCGATCTTCGAGGGCGCGGCGGAGATCCAGGCCCAGGTCATCGCCCGCCGTCTGGTGGAAGGCGGCAACTGACCGGTCCTGCGATCGTGGACGCGGGGAGGCGGGCATGCGCCCGCCTCCCCCTTTTTGTGCGCCCGCTCCGCCCCCCGGGACGCGCCCTGCCGTCACGGAGACCTTGCCAGCGGCCGCGCGCAGGGCCTAAACCCGGCGTGACCATATCCCGTGAGAGGCGTCCATGGCATCGTTCAACCTTCTCCTGCTTCCTGGCGACGGCATCGGTCCGGAAGTCAACCTTGAAGTCGAAAAGCTCGTCCGCTGGTTTGACCGCGCGGGCGTCGCCAAATTCGAGATCGAAAAGGATCTGGTCGGCGGCTGCGCCTATGACGCACACGGCGTCGCCATCACGGAAGAAGCTATGGCGCGCGCCCAGGCGGCGGACGCGGTGCTGTTCGGCGCCGTCGGCGGCCCCAAGTGGGACAACGTGCCCTATGAAGTCCGTCCGGAGGCGGGACTGCTGCGCCTGCGCAAGGATCTCGGCCTGTTCGCCAACCTGCGTCCGGCGATCTGCTACCCGGCGCTGGCCGACGCCTCCTCGCTCAAGCGCGAGCTGGTGGAAGGCCTCGACATCATGATCGTGCGCGAGCTGACCGGCGGCGTGTATTTCGGCGAGCCGAAAGAGATCGTGACGCTGGAGAACGGCGAGAAGCGCGCCGTGGACACCCAGCTCTATCACACCCACGAGATCGAGCGCATCGCCCGCGTCGCCTTCGATCTCGCCGCCAGGCGGCGCAACCGCGTCGCCTCGGCGGAGAAACGCAACGTGATGCGCACCGGCGTGCTGTGGCACGAGGTGGTGACCCGCGTCCACCGCGAGGAATATCCGGAAGCGGCGCTGGAGCACGTGCTGGCCGACAACTGCGCCATGCAGCTGGTGCGCAATCCGCGCCAGTTCGACGTGATCGTCACCGACAACCTGTTCGGCGACATTCTCTCCGACGTCGCCGCCATGCTCACCGGCTCGCTGGGCATGCTGCCCTCCGCCTCGCTGGGCGCGGAAGATCCGGTGACCGGCAAGCGCAAGGCGCTCTACGAGCCGGTGCACGGCTCCGCCCCGGACATCGCCGGCCAGGGCCTCGCCAACCCGATCGCCATGATCGGCTCGCTGGGCATGGCGCTGCGCTATTCGTTCGGCCTCGGCGAGGCGGCGGACCGGCTGGACCAGGCCATCGCCAACGTGCTGGCCGCCGGCCTGCGCACCCGCGACATCGCCGGCCCGGGCGCCAATGTGGTCTCGACCTCCGGCATGGGCGACGCCATCGTCGCCGAGCTGGAGAAGCTCTCCTGAGGCGAAGCCGCCCGCGCCCGCCATGGCGGCGGCGCGGGCGACCGGAGACGGACGCTCCCGCGCGAACAAAAACAGGGCCAGCAATGCTGGCCCTGTTTTTTTGTCGCCCGACGGTCCTGCGGATAACGCCCGGTGGGGCTGGGGGGCTGATAAACCCGGGCGCATCCGCGGGACCGCCGGGACGGCATGTTATTTCCACTACCTTTACGGCAGGCGCAAGGCCAAATCGTGTCGTTGCGACGATATCTAAATAACATTCAGTTGAATTACCATTACACCAGTCTATTATGACATCGTATTTACGAAATACAACATAATTGTTGTCATGGTATACTGTTATAACTATCAATCACCAGCCGGTCCGGCGCACGCCCGCACCCCGCCAGGCGCCCGCTCCTGTTTACCTCCGCCACGTTTGACGTCAGACTGGCGACCGGAGCAGCCCATGCCGTGGCGCTGCGTTTCAACGGGCTGGACGGGGTGATGACCGGAGCTGATCCGCGTGATGATGACAGTCAGCTGCAACCCGCCGGACGCGCTCCGGCGGCGGTGATCGTGCTTCCGCGCGCGCGTGCGGCGCCAGCGCCCGCCGGAGCCGCCCCGCCGGCCGCGGGCGCGCCGCAGGTGAGCTTCAGCCGCCTCGAGCTGAACGCGCTGCTGGACCTGTATGGCAGGCACGTCGCGACCGGCGCCTGGCGGGACTACGCCATTGACTTCCAGAAGGACCGCGCCGTGTTCTCGATCTTCCGGCGCACGTCGGAGGCCCCGCTGTACGCCGTGGTGAAATGCCCGCGGCTGGAGCGGCGCCAGGGGGCCTGGAGCGTCAGCGAAGCGGACGGACGCATCCTGAAACGCGGCAACGACCTGAAGCGCGTTCTGGCGGTGATCGACAGGCCGCTCAGGCTGGTGAAGGGATAAAGAAAAAGGCCCCGGGAAACCGGGGCCTGCTGCGTTCCGCGCCATGCGGCGCCGGACGCGCCTGTCAGTCGTTGCGCGAGCCGAACAGCTGCAGCAGCATCGTGAACAGGTTGATGAAGTCGAGGTAGAGCATCAGCGCGCCGAGAATGGACTTCTTGGCGGCCGTCTCATAACCGTCGGCCTCGTAGTACATCTCCTTGATGCGCTGCGTATCCCAGGCGGTCAGGCCGGAGAACACCAGCACGCCCACGACCGAGATCGCAAGCTGGAACGCGCTCGACTGCAGGAACAGGTTGACCAGCGAGGCGATGACGACGCCGATCAGGCCCATCACGAGGAAGGTGCCGAAAGCCGACAGGTCACGCTTCGTGGTGTAGCCGTAGAGGCTGAGACCGCCGAAAGCCGCCGCCGTGATGAAGAACACCCGGGCGATGGACGCGTGGGTGTATACAAGGAACACCGACGACAGCGACAGGCCCATCAGGCCCGCGAAGGCGTAAAACAGCCCGAGCGCGGTGGACGCCTGCATCCGGTCCATGCGCGCGCCAAGGAAGAAGACAAACGCCAGCGGCGCAAGAATGACCACCCATTTCAGCGGGCTGACGAACAGGCCGTAGCCGATGCTGGTCAGCATCAGCGAACCGGCGCGCGCCACCGCCTGCGACGGGTCGGCCGTCACCGCCAGCATGTAGACGCCAATGGCGACGAGGCCGGTGATGGCGAGACCCACAACCATATGGTTGTAGACCCCAAGCATGTAGGACCGCAGGCCCTGATCGAGCGCTACAGTCCCGGTCTGGGCATACCCCCGGTTAATCTCAGGAGCGCCACGGTTCCAGTTCGACATCAGACCCCTCGAATTCTGCTGTACGGACGCCACCGCCCGCCGGTCCGTCCGTGCGTACCGGCAATACAGGTGGTCGTCCCCGGACGATAATACAAGAGCGGAAGTTAACGTCCATCCAGGAATACTGCCGGCGCGCGCCGGCCCCTTCAGACCGCGCGCAGGCGCCGCGCCGGCGACTGGCCGAGAATGCGCCACGTGCCGGCGAGCCCCAGCACGGTGACGGCGATCACCGCGACGGCGATGACAAGCAGCGGTTCAGGCCAGCCCAGCGTGAACTGCAGGCGCATGGGGCCGGTCACCACGAACCACGCCGCCACGACGCCGGCCAGCAGGCCAAAAACGCTGGTCACCAGCGCGAGCCCGCCATATTCCAGCGCATAAGCCAGAAGCAGCCGCCCACGGGTCGCGCCCAGGGTCTTGAGGATGAGCGCGTCGTAAAGCCGGGCGCGCTGTCCCGCCGCCAGGGCGCCGGCCAGCACCAGCACGCTCGCCGCCAGCGACACCACGCCCGCCCCGCCGATGGCCAGGGAGAGCTTGCCGACGATGTCCTCCACCGCGTCCAGCGCCTCCCTGACCCGCAGGGAGGAGACCATCGGGAAAATGCGGGCGCTTTCGCGCACGATCCGGTCCGCGGTCCCGGACGGCGCGTCCGGCGGCAGGCGCAGCGTGGCCAGGGCGGTATGGGGCGCGCCCCTGAAGGCGTTGGGCGAGAACACCATGACGAAATTGATCCCGAGGGTGCGCCACTCCACGGCGCGCAGGCTGGCCACCCGGGCGCGGATCTCCCGCCCCATGACGTTGATGACGATCTCGCCGCCCACATCGACGCCAAGGCCGCGCGCCACGCGCTGCTCCAGGGAGACCAGCGGCGGCCCCGCATAGTCCGCGGGCCACCACGCGCCGCGAACGATGCGCGCGTTTTCCGGCGGCTTCTCCGAGAAGGTGACGCCGCGGTCGCCGTCCAGCACCCACGCCACGTCCTGGGGAACCTTCAGCTGGTCCGCCGGCCGCCCGTTCACCGAAACGATGCGGCCGCGCATCATCGGCGCCCGCTCGAACGTCGCGCCCGGCGCCAGTTTCTGCACCAGCTCCCGGAACTCCGGAACGCGCGCCGACGGGATGTCGACGAAAAAGAAGTCCGGCGCCGCGCCGGCCGTCGAGCGGGCGAGCTGGTCGCGGATATTGGTCTGCACCAGCGTCAGCGTCACCAGCAGGGTGACGCCAAGACCCACCGAAAGCACCAGCGACGGCGTCAGCGCGCCTTCCCGGTGGACATTGGCCAGCGCCAGCCGCGGCGCGGCCCGGCGCGGACGTGGAAGCCGCCGCGCCAGCGCCATCAGCCCCAGCGCCACCCCCCGCAACAGCAGGAAGGCAAGCAGGGCCCCCACGACGAACGCCGTGGCCAGCCGCCGGTCGAACGACGCGCCGATCGCAATGGCGGCCAGCACGGCGAGGCCGGCGAGCATGGCCGCCAGATACCGCGGCCGCACGCGGCGACGCTCCTCCCCGTCCACGTCGCGAAACAGGGCGGTGGCCGGCACGTCGCGGGCCCGTCCCAGCGGCGCGATGGCGAAGACGAAGGCCGTCACGAGACCGTAAGCGGCGGCAAGGGCCAGCTCCCGCGCCGCAAGGGTCGGGGCCAGGGGCACGGGCAGCAGGTCGCCCGCCAGCCACACGGCCGCGAACGGCGCCATGGCGCCAAGTGCCAGCCCGACGACGACGCCCGCCAGCGCCACCAGCATCACCTGGGCGAGGTAGATGGCGACGACGCGCCCGCCGGACGCGCCTAGGGTTTTCAGCGTGGCGATGCTGCGCCGCTGCCGGTCGATGAAGCCGCGCGTGGCGTTGGCGACGCCGACGCCCCCCACCAGCAGGGCCGTGAGCCCCACCAGCGACAAGAACTGGGCGAAACGCTCGACATTGCGCTCGAACTCCGGCGCAGCCGACTGGCGGGAACGCACCTGCCAGCCTGAGCCGTCCCACTGTTCCCGGATGCGCTGCAAGGTCGCCGCCAGGGCCGCGTCGTCATTGGCGCCGGGCGGCGACAGCACCTGCCACGTCCAGCGCACGAGACTGCCCGGCTGCAGCAGTCCGCTGGCGCGCAACGTGTCCTGGCTCACCATCAGGCGCGGACCGAAGCCGTAGCCGCCGCCCAGCTTGTCCGGCTCCTCCAGCAGCCGGGCGCGCAGCTCGACTTCCGTGTCGCCAATGTGGATGCGGTCACCGGGCCGCACGTCCAGCCGGGCGAACAGCGCGGGCTCCGCCACGGCGCCGCGCACGCCGTTTTTCTCCGCAAGGGCGTCAGCAAGATCGAGCGGCGGCTCGAAGCGCAGCGCGCCCACGAGCGGATAGCCGCCGGTCACGGCCTTCAGCTCGACCATGGCGGCGTCCCCGTCGTCGCCTTTCGGGGCGCGGGCCATGGCGCGCATGCCGGCGACAACCGTTCCGCGGCCAAGCCGCTCCAGCCAGGCGCGTTCGGTCGCATCCGGCTCGCGCTGCACGAAAGTGACGGCGAGATCGCCGCCGAGAATGGCGCGCCCTTCGCGCGCCAGCCCTTCGGTGAGGGCGCGCGACACGCTCGACACCGCGGCGATGGCGGCGACGCCCAGGATGATGCAGCCGAGGAACACGCCGAAACCGCGCAGGCCGCCGCGCAGCTCGCGCAGCGCCAGCCGGATGTTGAGCGCCCACGCGCCCGCGAAGCCCCGCAGCATCATGCCTGTGCGCCCGCCAGCTGCGGCGCCTCGATGCGGCCGGAGCGGATGCGCGTCACCCGGTCGCAGCGCGCCGCCAGGCTGCTGTCATGGGTGACGATCACCAGGGTCGACCCGCGCTCGCGACGCAGCGAAAACAGCAGGTCGATGATGCCCGCGCCGGTGGCTTCGTCGAGATTTCCCGTGGGCTCGTCCGCCACCAGCAGGGGCGGATTGGCGACTATGGCCCGCGCCACCGCCACGCGTTGCTGTTCGCCGCCGGAAAGCTGGGAAGGGTAGTGACCGGCGCGCTGCGCCAGGCCGACGGCGGCCAGCTCGGCCCGCGCCCGGTCGAAGGCGTCGCGCTCGCCTGCCAGCTCCAGCGGCAGCGCCACGTTCTCCAGGGCCGTCATGGTCGGCACGAGGTGGAACGACTGGAACACGACGCCGATGTTGCGGCCCCGGAAGCGGGCCAGCTCATCCTCGGACATGGCGGTGAGGTCTTCGCCCGCCACGCGCACGCGGCCGCTGTCCGGCCGCTCCAGCCCGGCGAGCACCATGAGCAACGTCGACTTGCCTGAACCGGACGGACCGGTCAGAGCCAGGATTTCACCCCGTCGCGCACTGAGAGACACGCCGCGCAGGACATGCACCCGCGCCGCGCCGCGACCGAGGGAAAGATGCACATCCTCCAGCTCGACCGCCATGTCAGCGGATCTGTCCGTCCCGACGCGACCTCCAGGCTGCCCCATTCCCGTGTTCCACTTCCGCCAGCTGCTTCCATCCGCCATGCTGAAGCAGCCGGCGCGATCCTTCCCATATGGGTCGGCGGCCGCGCCGGCGCCAGCCTCGCATGACGGCCCCATTCAGGATACCGGGAGAGAAAAGCGCATGAAGTCCCTGCTGCGCCAGCTCCGGCGCGTGCTCCGGCCGCGGGGCGCCGGCATGTCCTGCGCCGCCGCGCTCGCCTTCAGCCTCATCAGCGCGCCCGCCCCCATGGCCCAGGAAACGCCGCCCGCCACGTCGCAGGCGCCCGCCGCGACCACGCCGGCCGAAAGCGCGGCCGCCGCCCCGGCGCATCCCGGGCGGCAGGCGCAGGAGCTGACCATCGTGGTGCTCGGCGACAGCCTGAGCGCCGGCTACAACATCCCCGGCGACAAGGCGTTTCCGGCGGTGCTGGAGCAGGCGCTGCGCGCCCGCGGTTACAATGTGAAGGTCGTCAACGCCGGGGTCTCCGGCGACACCACCACCGGCGGGCTGGAGCGGCTGGACTGGTCCGTTCCCGACGGCGTTTCCGGCGTCATTCTGGAGCTCGGCGCAAATGACATGCTGCGCGGCGTGGACGTGTCCATTCCCCGAAAGGCGCTGGACGAGATCATCACCCGGCTGAAGGCCCGGAACATCCCGGTGATGCTGGCGGGCATGCGCGCGGCGCCCAACCTCGGCGGACGCTATGCGACGCAGTTCGGGACGATATACGCTGACCTTGCGCAACGGCATCAGCTGCTGCTGTACCCGTTCTTCCTCGAAGGCGTGGCGGGCGAGCGCCGGCTGTTGCTGGACGACGGCATGCATCCCAACCCCGACGGGGTGCAGGTGATGGTGGCCAACATCCTGCCGACGGTCGAAAAGTTCCTGTCAGCCATTCAGGGCCGGTGAGGCGGCGCCATTGCGCCGCCCCCCCTGCGGGTCCAGGATCCGGTCGGGCCCGTTCGCCACGACGCCCCAGCGGAGTTCCAGCCATGCCGCGCCTGTTCATCGGACTCGAGACTCCGGAAGAGCTCGCCGCGCTGCTGTCGCGCGCCCGCGGCGGACTCCATGACGCGCGCTGGATCGAGCCGCAGGACTACCACATCACCCTGCGCTTCATCGGCGACGTGGATCACGTGGTCGCGCGTGAGGTGGCCGGAACCCTTGACGAGGTGCGCCGCGCGCCGGTCACCGTGACGGTTGAGGGGATCGACGCCTTCGGCGGCAAACGGCCGCGGACCATCTTCGCACGGGTCGCGCCGGATCCTGGCCTCGTCGAGCTGCAGGCGGACATTGAGCGGCGGATGCGCAAGGTTGGCCTGCCGGCGGAAACGCGCAAGTTCACGCCGCACATCACCCTGGCGCGGCTACGCAACGGCTCGCCGCTGGACGTGGCCGGCTATCTGGCCGTGCGGGGCGGTTTTCCGCGCTACGTCTACACCGCCCGCCGTTTCGTGCTGTATTCGTCGCGCGATTCCGTCGGCGGCGGGCCTTACGTTGCGGAAGCCGTCTATCCGCTGGACTGAACGGCGTTCTCCTGCCGTTACGGTCCGTCATGCGCCGTCAAGTCCTTGAATTTTTTGCCAGCGGACCCAATTCTGCGCGGAAGCGGCTCTGGCGCGGGATCCTGCAGGGCAGTCCGGCGCGTCGCCGCGCCCCGCCGGCTCCTTCGTTCCCCGAGACGAACGGGCCCGCCGTAACGTCAGGGGAGACACGACGTCGCCATGTCCAGTTTCCTGAACCGGCCGTTCACCCAGGCGGAGATGGAGGCGATCCGTCGCGCCGCCAGCGGGGAGGACGGCGGCGAACACGCCAGTGAAGCGCATGTCCGCCAGAATTTCTGGCGGGCCTTGCGGCGCATCGCCCGCAACACGCCGTTCGCCCACGACCTGGTGGCCGCCTATCACTGCGCCCGCGATCCGCAGACGCCGCTGCGCGTGCGCATGATCCTGTTCGGCGCGCTGGGCTATTTCATCCTGCCGCTGGACGCGGTCTCGGACCTGCTGCCGCTGGTGGGCTTCACCGACGACGCCGCCGTGCTGGCGCTGGCGATCGCGTCCGTGAGCGCGGCCATCCAGCCGAAACACCGGGAGATGGCGGCCCAGACCCTCGCCGGTTCGCCAGCAGACGCCGGCGAACCGCCAGTGATTGACGCACATGAGGCGAGCGACGCCGGCAAATGGCGGCGTGTGTTCGGATTCCGCGGACGGCGCTATTAAATTTTCGTCGTCCGGACGAAACTTCCTAACGCCCTGATAAGGATCTCGCCGTTATCATGGGGCGTTCGCACCAGCATCGCCGGGGCAGGCGCCGCGGCGGTGTCTGCGCCATCCATTTTTCCGATGCCCTTCGGGCTCACACCGCAGGGGACCTGATCATTCGATGATACGTCCGGACCGACTGTTGCGCTGCGCCGCATTTTCCGCCAGCGCGCTGCTCTCCACCCTTCTTGTCACCGGCCTTGCCGCCGACGCCCATGCCCAGGCGCGCAGCAACGCCCAGCCGCGCGGCGCGGCCCAGGCCAGCGCCGCGTCCCCGGGAGGCGGGCAGGCGGTCGGCGCCTACGGCGACTGGGCGGTGTATGTGGCGAAGACCGGCCGGAGCAAGGTGTGCTACGCGCTGGCGCACCCCAAGGCGCGGCTGCCGAAAGGCCTGAACCGGGATCCAGGCTATCTGTTCGTGTCAGCCCGTCCGGCGGAGGGCGTCCGCAATGAAATCGCCTGGGTGCTCGGCTTCAACGCCAAGCCCAACCAGGACGGCGAGGTGGTCATCGACGGCGCCAGCCAGCCGGTGGTGACCCGCGGCTCCGGCGCGTGGCTCAAGGATCCGTCCCAGGAAGGCCAGACCGTCGCGGCCATGGCCCGCGGCTCCAGGCTGGTGATCAAGGTGCAGTCGCAGCGCGGCAACAACACCTCCGACGAATATTCGCTCAAGGGATTCACCCAGGCGATGGAGCGCGTGCGCAAGGAGTGCGCCTCCTGACGTCCCGCCGGCGGCCATTGCCGCACGGCGAACGCCTGTCCGGCCGGGGCCCCGCGCCCCGGCCTTTCCATATGCGCCCCGGCGTGTCCGCAACACGGCGGCGGCCAGGCCGGGCGTCCTGACGCGCAGCCCCTGAACCGGCGCGTCTCTCTTGAAAAGCCTTGCTTCGCCGGCCATCTGCCTGCCCGGAAACATGCCGTGGAGCGTGCGGCGGGAGCCCGCGCCCGCCAGCCGATCCGTCGCGAACATTCGGGGACTGTGCATGACTGTCACAACTGAAAGCCGGACCGTCGGGAAGCGCGCGTTTGAAGCGGACGTCGCGCGCCTTCTCCACATGATGGTGCACTCCGTTTACTCGGACAAAAGCGTCTTCCTGCGCGAGCTGATCTCCAACGCCGCCGACGCCTGCGAGAAACTTCGCTATGAGGCCATCGCCCGGCCGGAGCTGCTCGGCGACGGCCCGGCCCAGATGCGCATCGACATCTGGCTCGATCCGGACACGCGCACGCTGACGGTCGAGGACAACGGCATCGGCATGACCGCCGGCGAAATGGCGGAGGCGCTGGGCACCATCGCCCGCTCCGGCACCCGCGCCTTTCTGGAGCAGCTGAACGGCGGGCGGACCGGCGCGGATAAAGCGGCGGCGGACGCTGCTGACGCAAAGGATGGCGACGGCGAAACCGGCGCGACAAGTGAAGCGCAGCTGATCGGCCAGTTCGGCGTCGGCTTCTATTCCGCCTTCATGGTGGCCGACCAGGTGGACGTCTGCTCCCGCAAGGCCGGAGAGAACGTCGCCGCCCGCTGGTCGTCTGACGGCAAGGGCGAATACACGGTTTCCGAGATCCCGCTGGAGGAGGCGCCCGCCCGCGGCACGCGCGTGACGCTGCGGCTGATGGCGGACGCTGATGAGTGGCTGGACGCCCATAACGTGCGCCGCCACATCGAAAACCAGTCCGGCCATGTGCCGGTGCCGGTCCACCTGCGCTTCCGCCGCAAGGCGGAGGACGCCGCGGAGAAGGACGCCGGGGAGAAAAAGGACGGCGGCGCCGGCGAACAGGTGGACGAGGAGGTCGTGGACGGCAGCGCCCTGTGGACCCGTCCGCGCAGCGAGGTGAAGGAAGAAGAGTACAGGGAGTTCTATCGCACGGTCGGCGGCATGTTCGACGAGCCGGCGCTGACCATCCACTATCGCGCCGAAGGCCGCCACGAGTTCAGCGCCCTGCTGTTCGCGCCCTCCACCCGGCCGTTCGACCTGCTGGACCCGGAGCGCAAGGGCCGGGTGAAGCTCTATGTGAAGCGGGTGTTCATCACTGACGACGCCGGGCTGCTGCCGCGTTATTTCCGCTTCATGCGCGGCGTGGTGGATTCGGCCGACCTGCCGCTCAACATCTCGCGCGAGATGATCCAGAGCAGCCCGGTGCTGCGGGCCATCAGCCAGAACGTCACCAACCGCGTTTTCAGCGAGCTGGAGAAGCTCGCCGAAAACGACGCCGAGGCGTATGGCGCGCTGTGGGACAATTTCGGCGCGGTCATCAAGGAAGGCCTGCACGAGGACTTTGCGCGCCAGGAGCGGCTGCTCGGCCTCGCCCGGTTCCGCACCACCGCCAGCAACGGCGGACTGCGTTCGCTGAAGCAGTATGTCGCCGACATGCGCGAGAACCAGACGGCGATCTACTACCTGACCGGCGACCCCGGCGCGAAGCTGGAGAATTCGCCGCATCTGGAGGGCTTTCGCGCCCGCGGCGTGGAGGTGCTGCTGCTGACCGACCCGGTCGACAGCTTCTGGACCATGGGCGCCCCCGGCTTTGACGGCAAGCCGTTCCGCTCCGTCACCCAGGGCGCGGCCGATCTCGACCTGATTCCGCTGCTCGACGGCGGAACGAAGGCGGCGGGCGAGACCAGCGAAGAGGCCGCGGCGTTCATCCAGATGGTGAAGGAAACGCTGGGCGACGCGGTCACCGACGTGCGGGCTTCGACCCGTCTCACGGACAGTCTCGTCTGCCTCGTCGCCCCGGGCGGGGCCTATGACCGGCATCTGGAGCGGCTGCTTTCCGGCGCCGGCCGGCTGCAACACGCGTCGAAGCCGGTTCTGGAGATCAACGCCGGCCACGAGCTGGTGCCCACCCTGGCCGCGGCCGCCAGGGCCGACGGGTCATTCCGCGCCGACATCGCCCATCTGCTGCTGGACGAGGCCGCGATTGTCGACGGCGGCCAGGTTTCCGATCCGGCGGCCTTCGCCGCGCGCATGACGCGGCTGCTGGCGCGCGCCCTGAAAGCCTCCTGAAGGCCCCTCATCGCGCTGCGGCGGGAGGCCGCCGTTCCGTCGCCCGCGTCCTGGACGCGGGCGTTTTTTCTCCGGGCGCAAGGTCCTGGAGACGCCTACATCTCCACGGCCTGCGGATCGCGCTCGCGCGCCGCCGCCTGCGCCTGGAGGTAATTGGAGGTCGTCTCGTCCACTGGAAAGAAAGTTTCCATCGCCAGCTCGGAAAGCGTGACGTCCAGCGGCGCGCCGAACACTGTGGTGACGCTGATGAAGGAGAGCGCGGTTCCATCGACCGCCAGCTGCAGCGGCGCCACGATGCCGGGCGCGTGGCGGCGCGGCCGCGATGAGACCGGAGCGGGATAGGCCTGCAGTTCGTCATGCAGCGCCGCAAGCCCTGCATCCGCCGACTGGTCGATCTGCCGGCGCAGCCGGTGCAGGATGTGGTCCCGCCACTCGTGATAGTTGAGGATGCGCGGGGCGAGCCCCTCCGGATGCAGCGACAGGCGCAGCACGTTCACCGGCGCCGCAAGCAGGGCGGGCGCGACGCCGGCGAGCAGCGGCGGCACGGCGGCGTTGGCCGTCACCATGTTCCAGTGACGGTCGACCGCCAGCGCCGGCCACGGATCATGGACTTTCAGGATCTGCGCGATGGCGGCGCGGGCCGCGGCGAGATCAGGATCGTCCAGGCTACGCTCGGGAAACATGGGCGCATAGCCGGCCGCCACCAGCAGGGCGTTGCGCTCGCGCAACGGAATGGCCAGCCGCTCCGCCAGCAGCAGCAGCATCTCGCGCGAGGGCTGGGCGCGGCCGGTCTCCACGAAACTCAGATGGCGGGTGGAGATGCCCGCCTCGCACGCCAGATCAAGCTGGCTCATGCGCCGGCGCGCGCGCCATTCCTTCAGTTGCGCGCCCACGCCGCCGGATGTCGCCGCCATGACGCCGCCCTCCCCTGCGAATGTCTGCTCCGGGACAGAACATCACGGCGCCGGCGCCGGCGCCATTACCTCGCAGGTAACGACGCCGCGCCGGAAACGCGCGTCATTGCGCATCCGCGCGGAAGGCGCCGTGGTATTCGTGGTTTGGCCGCATGTCGACGGCCGACGCCATCCGGTTGCTCATGTTGAAGAATGAGGCCACGGCGGCGATGTCCCAGATATCGCGATCAGAAAAGCCCGCCTCGCGCAGGGCCTCGCGATCGGCCTCAACGATCTTGTCCGGCGTTTCGGTGAGTTTGGCGGCGAAATCGAGCATGGCGCGACGGCGCCTGTCCAGGCGGGCGGCGCGATAGTTCATCACCATCAGCTCCCCCAATACCGGGTCGCCGGACAGCTGCCGCACGGCCGCCCCGTGGGCGGTCAGGCAATAGAAGCAGCGGTTGATGCTGGAGACCACCACGGCGATCATCTCCCGCTCGAGCTTCGAGAGGCCCGAGGGCGCCAGCATCAGGTCATTGTAAAAGGTTGAGAACGCCTTCAGCTTGGCGTCGTCAAAGGCATAGGCCTGCAAAACGTTGGGAACGTAGCCCAGCTTTTCCTCACATTTGCGGAAATAGGCCTGCATCTCCGGCGAAAGTTCGCCCGGCGGAAGCTTCAGCGCCATGAGCGCCTCATCCCGCTGGCGCGGCGGCGGCGCCGCGGCCGCAACCGCCTCGCCGTGCGCCTTTTTCACGTTCTTTTCCGCCTTTTTGCCGCCGCCCATGGCTTTTCCTCCATCCAAACCGGTCGCGCGCGCCGGCGCGACCGCGCCCCGCGCCAACAGTGAGCGCAACGGCGCCTGGATGCAACGCCCGTCAGCCGGACGCGCGGCGGGCGCAGTCAGCCCTTGAGCTGCAGGGGAAGGCCGGCGGCCATGAACAGCACCCGGCCGGCGACCGCGGCGACCGCCTGGTTCAGGCGCCCGGCCTCGTCACGGAAGCGCCGCGCCAGTGCATTGTCCGGCACGATGCCGAGACCGACCTCATTCGCCACCACGAACCAGGGCCCCCTCGGGCGGGCAAGCGCGCCGACGAGGCGGGCGGTTTCGGCGGAGAGGTCGGCGTCCGCCAGCAGCAGGTTGGTCAGCCACAGGGTGAGACAGTCGACCAGCGCCGGCTGTCCGTCGGGGATGTCCGCCAGCGCGGTCACAAGGTCGCGCGGCGCCTCGACAGTGCGCCAGCCGGCGCGCCGGCGCTGGCGGTGATGGGCGATGCGCTCGCGCATCTCTGCGTCGCCCGCCTGCGCCGTCGCCACATAGACCCAGGGCGGCGGCAGCGCTTCGACAAGCGCCTCGGCGTGGCGGCTCTTGCCGGAGCGCGCGCCGCCGAGAACGAAGGTAAGCATGGGCCCGGTCCCAGTCATGGCCGACGCCCCGCGCCGGGCCCTGCGCCGTCAGTGACGGAAATGACGATGGCCGGTGAAGACCATCGCCAGGCCCGCCTCGTCGGCGGCCCGGATCACCTCGTCGTCGCGCATGGAGCCGCCGGGCTGGATCACCGCGGTGGCGCCTGCCTCCGCCGCCGCCAGCAGGCCGTCGGGGAAGGGGAAGAACGCATCGGAGGCGACCACCGATCCCACCGCCAGGCTCTCGGGCAGACCGGCGAGTTTCGCGGCCTCGGCGGCCTTCCAGGCGGCGATGCGCGAGGAATCGACGCGGCTCATCTGGCCGGCGCCGATGCCCACCGTGGCGCCGTCCCTGGCGTAGACGATGGCGTTGGACTTCACGTGCTTGGCGACGCGGAAGGCGAAGCGCATGTCAGCCAGCTCGCGCGCTGTGGGCTGGCGTTTGGTGACCACGCGCAGGTCCATGTCGTCGACCACGGCGTTGTCGCGGCCCTGGACGAGGAAACCGCCGGCGACGGTGCGCACGGCGAGGCCGGGCGCGCGCGGATCCGGCAGGCCGCCGGTGAGCAGCAGCCGCAGGTTTTTCTTGGCGCCGACGATGGCGATCGCCTCCTCGCTGGCGTCCGGAGCAATGATCACCTCCGTGAAAATCTCCACGATCTTGCGCGCGGCTTCGGCGTCCAGCGGCCGGTTAAGGGCCACGATGCCGCCGAAGGCCGAGACGGGGTCGCAGCGCAGCGCCCTCTCATAGGCCTCGAGCAGCGTGGCGCCTTCGGCGACGCCGCAGGGGTTGGCGTGCTTGATGATGGCCACCGCCGCGGTGCGGGCGGAATCAAATTCGGCCACGCATTCGAAGGCGGCGTCGGTGTCGTTGATGTTGTTGTAAGAGAGCTGCTTGCCCTGCAGCTGGCGCGCCGTGGCGACGCCAAAGCGCCGCTCGGGACCGCGATAGAAAGCGGCGACCTGGTGCGGATTTTCGCCATAGCGCATGGCCTCCGCCAGCTCGCCGCCGATGGCGCGGAACGCCGGGCTGTTCTCGCCAATCTGGCCGGCGAGCCAGTTGGAGATGGCGGCGTCATAGGCGGCGGTGCGGGCATAGGCCTTCTGGGCCAGCCGCCGGCGCAGGGCGAGGGTGGTGGCGCCGTCATTGGCCGCCAGGTCGTCGAGCACCGTCTGGTAGTCGGCGATGTCGACCACCACCGCCACATCGCCATGGTTCTTGGCCGCGGCGCGGATCATGGCCGGACCGCCAATGTCGATGTTCTCGATGCAGTCGTCGTAACCGGCGCCGGACGCGACGGTGGCCTCAAACGGATACAGGTTGACGACGAGCAGGTCGATGGGACCGATGCCGTTGGCCAGCATCGCCGCCTGATGCTCCGGATTGTTCCGGATGGCGAGCAGGCCGCCGTGCACCGCCGGGTGCAGGGTCTTGACGCGGCCGTCCATCATTTCCGGGAAGCCGGTGACTTCGGAAACGTCGGTCACGGGCAGGCCGGCGTCAGCGATGGCCTTGCGGGTGCCGCCGGTGGAGATCAGCACGATGTCGCGCGCCACCAGCGCACGGGCGAAGTCGATAAGGCCGGTCTTGTCCGACACGGAGAGAAGTGCGCGGGTCACGCGACGCAGTTCGTTCGACATGTAAGTTCCGTGTGTTGTCCAACGCCATCAGGCCGCGACGTCGAAGGCGGTCGAAAGCATGCTGCGGCGAAGCGGACGCCGGCGCGCGGCTCCGCCAAAGGGCGCGCGATAGCACGGATGCGGCCCTGATCCAACAATGGCCAGCGCATGGCTCCCAGGCCGGCCGGGCCGTCATTCCGCCGGCAGATCCTCCATGACGTCGGGCCGCTCCCAGGCGACGCGCGTGAAACGCCATGAAATCTCGGTGAAGGCGACGTTCTCCGGCACGAGCATGTCGATGACCAGCTGGCGCGAGGGACGCGGGCCGCCCGGCGCCGCGAACCACACGCTCTCGTCAATATGCGTCACATGGCCCGGCGCTTCAAAGCGCCAGTGCTGCCCGTCCGGCGTGACCAGGCTGACCGCCTGGCCATCCGGATCGGGCGTCGCCTGTACGGAGGGGTGGAGATGAAAGCGTATGACGGCGGACACCTCGCCGCCGCCGGAACGCTCCAGCCGGTCGACGCCGTGAAGCCCGTCGCCCGCCGCGGGCAGCCAGAAACGCCGCTCATGAATGACGCCGTAGCGGGACAGGTAGCCGTCATGGCTGGCCGCGAGGCGGAAGCCTGCGGCGTCGCCGGAACGCTCGGCCCGCACCTGCGTCGGCCCGCAGAGCACCAGCGGCCCGACCAGCCGCTCAATCGCCGCCGCCAGCCAGTCGCCCTGAGGCGCTCCGGCGAAGCGGCAGGACGAGCTGTCGGCGACCGTGACGGTTGAATGCGCCGCGGTGGAGCGCGCCGCCAGCCGCGCCGCCGGCGCATCCACGGGACTGGCGCCGCAATTGACCACCAGCGCCGAGCCGGCGCAGGAAAATTCGAACGACAGGCAGCCGGCGTGCGCCTCGGCGGAGAAGGGTCGCGGCGGCGGCGCGCCGACGTCGGCGATCAGCAGCGCCCGCCCCGCGGCGACGCGCTCATAGCCGCTCCACGGCGCATGCGTCATGGGGCGGGCATGCGTATCGTCATAGGCGAGGATGGTGGCCAGCAGGTCCGGCTCCGACGCTCCCATGCCATTAAACAGGGCGATCGAGCCATCGTCGTGACGGAACAGGCGCAGCATCGGCATCATGCGATCGATGGCGGTGATCAGCGCCATCGGCGGCTCCAGACCGCGCGCCGTGTAGGTCTGCCGCAGCGGCAGGAGGTCCGCCAGCAGTTCGATCAGCCGGCGGGGATTGCGGCTGACGTGCCCGCCATCCTGCAGCACGTGCCGGTTGAGCAGGGCGGAGAGGGCGGCGTCGGAACGGGCCTGGGCGCGCGGCGGCGCGCCGAGGCACAGGCCGGCGAAACACTGGGCGATGGCGATGAGCAGCCGGTCGTCCGCCGTCACGTCGGGGCCGGCGGCGGCGCGCAACTGGGCGACGGAGCGGCCAATGGTCCGCATGAAGCGGCTGTAGAAATTCTGGTCCGCGCCTTCCAGCAAAAGCGGCGTCTGGGACAGGAAGGAGATCAGCCGCCGGGCCGCCACCCGCGGCGCGGCGCCGGCGCCGCGCCGGTCGCCGTCATGTTCAAGGAAGTCCTCAACGAGGCTGCGGGCATGGGCGCGGGCGATGTCCGTGTTCGCCGCCCGCAGGTGCCGCAACCAGGAGAAGCCGCACAGCTCCTCGTCCCAGGCCTGGCTGGGCGGCGTCACGGCGAACGGCGATTCGCCGCGCGTTTCGACCACCCGTCCGGCGAAGGCGAAGAATCCGGCGTAATAGTCGGCGGCGAGCGTCGGGTCGGCGGTGCGCAGGTCCTGCGGCGCCACCAGCAGCTGTTCCGGCGCGCGCACCGGCGCGGGAAACAGCCGCAGAACCAGCGCCCGGGCCAGCGAGAGCGCGCAGCGCAATCCCTCGCGCGCCAGCAGCGCATAAAGCCGCATTCTTTCGCCCTTGCCCCCCACGCGTCACGTCCCTTCCGGTCCTGCCGCTGGCCCCAGAATTGCCCACGATGGTGAGACCACAATACAGCGCCCGCGCCAATCGCCAATCGCGCCGGACGCCCGGCGGCCTCATTACGGACAGCAGCCGCGGCCGGCGCATCGCGACGCCTGGCCACAGGCGCCGGCGACCGAGGTAGCGACCGTCAGGGCGCCAGCACAAGTCTGGCGGCGAAAAATCCGTCGAGACCCGCCAGTCGCGGCTCCGGATGTGGAAGCATCGACGGCAGGGTGCGAATGTCCCCGAGCGCGGTGATCGCCTGCGGCAGCCCCGGCAGCTCGTCCGCCGTCACCGGCAGCCGCTGCACGCGGGGATTGCGCGCCAGCAGGCCGCGGATCTGCTCCTCGCCCTCCTCCGGCTCCAGCGAACAGGTGGAATAGACCAGCCGGCCGCCAGGCTTCAGCAGCGCCACGGCGACGTCCAGCAGTCTGGCCTGCAGGGCGGCGACCGGTTCGATGTCGGCGGGGCGCTTGGTCCACGCCACATCGGGATGGCGACGGATGGTGCCGGTGGCCGTGCAGGGCGCGTCCAGCAACACGGCGTCAAACGGCGCGCCGGGGATGGCCGCCGTTTCCGCTTCCGTGAGATCCAGAACATGCATGGCGGGGCTGAAGCCGAGCCGGCGCATGTTTTCGGCGAGCCGCTGCATGCGCCCGGCCGAGCGGTCGAACGCCTGAACCTCGCCGCCTGCGGTCAGGAGCTGCGCGGTCTTGCCGCCGGGGGCGGCGCACAGGTCGGCCACCCTTTCCCCCGGGCGCACGCCGAGCAGCAACGCCGGCAGCGCCGCGGCGGCGTCCTGCACCCACCACATCCCCTCGGCATAGCCGGGCAATTCGTCGACATTCCGCAGGGTGCGCAGCCGGACGGTGCGCGTGACGGCGCCGGCGGGCGCCAGATCGAGCGTCACGCCGTCCAGCCGCGCCGCCCATTCACCGGCGTCGCCGCGCACGGTCACGTCCAGCGAGGGCTCAAGTCGCAGCGCGCCGGCGATGGCCCGCGCCGTATCCTCGCCCCAGGCGGCGCGCCAGCGGGCGGCCAGCCAGTCCGGCGTATCGACCTCAAGCGGATCGTACGACGCCGCCTCCTCCCTGCGCGCGGCGACCTTGCGCAGCACGGCGTTCGCCAGCCCGGCGAACGGCGCGGCGTTACGGTCGAGACGGGCGAGGGTGACGGCGCTGTCGACCGCCGCATGATCTGGCGCCTCCATGAACAGGATCTGCGCCGCGGCCGTGACCATCACCGCCTCCAGCGAACCGCACTTGCGCGGGAAGCCCCTGTCCATCAGCGCGCCGAGCACACGGCGGACAGACCCGAGCCGCCGGAGCGTCGTGGTCACGATGGCGCGGGCGAAAGCGCGGTCGCGGCTGTCCAGCCCGGCGGCGGCCGCGTCGAACGCCTGCTCCAGCGTTACGCCACGGGCGGACGGATCAAGCAGCTGCCTGACAGTCGCGGCGGCCGCCCTGCGGGACGCAAGGCCGGGCGCGGACGCGGGCCGGCCGGCGCGGCGCGGCGCGCGCCCGGCGGCGGCGCGCGCATGCGGCCTCAACCCCACGGTCCGCTCCTGCGCGCCCACGGATTGGCCGACGCGCCGCTCCGGAAACCGCCCGCCGCCGGAGCGCCCATGCTCCAGCTCCTGCCCCACGCTCTGGCCAGTTTCTGCAATTCGTTGATCCTGTTTGCCGTTGACGGGTGGGTGGAGAACAGGTTGTCCATGCCGCGTCCCGAAAGCGGGTTGATGATGAACAGCGGCGCAGTGGCGGGATGCGCCTCCGCGCGCTCGTCGACGACGGCGTGGACGCCCTGCTCAATACGCCCGAGCGCGGACGCGAGCCATACTGGCTCCCCGCATATCTCGGCGCCCAGCCTGTCCGCTTCATACTCGCGCGAACGGCTCACCGCCATCTGGATAATCATGGCGGCGAGCGGCGCCAGAATGGCCATGACCAGACCCGCGATGGGGCCGGGCCCGTTCCCGTTGTTGTCCTGACGGTGCGCGGCGAACAGGAAGCCGAACTGGGCGATGGATGAAATGGCGCCGGCGATGGTGGCCGCCACCGTCATGATGAGAGTGTCGCGATTGCGGATATGGGCGAGCTCATGGGCGATGACGCCGGCCAGCTCCTCGCGCGAGAGCGCATGCATGAGGCCGGTCGTCACCGCGACGGCGCCGTTCTCCGGACTGCGCCCGGTGGCGAAAGCATTCGGCTGCGGACTGTCGATGACATACACCCGCGGCGGAGGAATGCTGGCCCGGCGGGCCAGTTCATGCGTCATCCGCACCAGCTCCGGCGCCGTCTGCGCCGTGACCTCGCGGGCGTCATACGCGGCCAGCGCCAGCCGGTCAGAGTTCCAGTAGGTGAACAGGTTCATGGCGATGGCCACGGCGAGCGCGACCATCATTCCCGTTGGCCCGCCCAGCAGATAGCCGACCACACCAAAAAGCGCGGTGAGCGCCGCCAGCAACAGCGCGGTTTTGGCGAAGTTCATGCAGTTTCTCCCTGGAGACTCCGTCTCCAATGTGGGAAGCGCCATATCACTGCGGCAAGGCCTCCGGCGCCGGAAAGGCCCCTTTCACGACGCAGCGGACGCAAACCGCCTTTTTCGCGGCCCAAATGTGGGATACCAGCGCCCTGTCAGCAGGAGAGACCGACGTCATGACCGATACGCCCCCTTCCGACGCCTCCGGGAACGCTCCGGCTCCGGAAGCGGCCACGCCGCGCAAGCCGCTGTCTCCCTCCGCCCAGCGGGCGCTGGCGGAAGCGCAGGCCAGACGGGCGGCGATGGAGCAGCGCGCCCGTGAACTCGCCAGCAGGGTTGAGCTCGGCGGGCGCGGCGGGCCAGATCCCGTCCGCTACAACGACTGGGAGAACAACGGCATCGCCTCTGACTTCTGAGTCGTCAAGCCGCACTGCCGTCGTCCGGCGGTTCCGGCCCCCCTCACGCCAAGGAGCGACCTGACGTGCCTGCCCCTGCCCGCCCCATCTCGCCTCTGGTGAAATTTGTTCTTGAGCTCGGGCCGCTTGGCGCGTTTTTCCTCGCCAACGCGCGCCCCCAGCTTTTCGCGCCGCTGCCTGGCGCAGCCGCGCCGGCCCTGGCGCCGCAACAGGCGGGCATTTTCGTCGCCACGGCCGTGTTCATGGCGGCGACCGTCGCCGCGCTGGCGATACACTACGCCCTGGTGCGCAAACTGCCGCTGATGCCGCTGGTCTCCGCCGTGGTGGTGCTGGTGTTCGGCGGACTGACCCTGGCGCTGCGCGACGACCACTTCATCAAGCTGAAGCCGACCATCGTGAACGGCCTGTTCGGCGTGACGCTGCTGGGCGGGCTGGCCTGCGGCCGGTCGCTGCTGCACGTGGCGCTGGACACGATGATCCGCATGACCGACGAGGGCTGGCGCAGGCTCACCCTGCGCTGGGGCGTGTTTTTCCTCGTGCTCGCGCTTCTGAACGAGATTGTCTGGCGCAACTTCTCTACTGACGCCTGGGTGAATTTCAAGGTGTTCGGCATCATGCCGCTCACCCTGCTGTTCGCTCTCGCCCAGACGCCGCTCCTGATCCGTTACGCCCTCCCGGAAGGTGAGAGCGAACCGCAGAAAGACAGCGGCTCGCTCATTGAGTGACCGGCGCCGGGCCGACGATCCGGTCAGCCACGGCAGGCGCGTAGACCGGCACCGGCTCGGTGCGGCCGCGCAGCAGCTGCGTGCCGACGAACCGGTATTCCGCCGCCGACTCTTCGCCGGCCAGACCGGCGGCGGCGAGCGCGTCGCCGGAAACCAGCATGGGCGTGCCGGCGGTCTTGGTCATCTGCTCGAGACGGGCGGCGACATTGACGGCGTCGCCCAGCACCGTGAATTCCAGCCGGTCGTCGTTGCCGACGGCGCCGACGAAAGCCTCGCCGTAGTGAACGCCGACGCCGACGCGCACCGGCGGGGCTCCCTGCGCCTCGCGCCGACGCGACCATTCATGGATGGCGAGCAGGATCTCCTTGCCGCACTCGACAATCCGCCTGGCGTCGTCGGGACGCGTTTCAAGGATGCCTGAGACCAGCAGGGCTCCGTCGCCGATGAACTTGTCGATGATGACGTCGTGCTTCTGGGCGATTCGCGTCAGGCGCTCCCGGAAGTCATTGATCATCACGCTCAGGGTCGGCGCGTCGAGGCTTTCCTCCATGGCGGTGGAGTTGCGGATGTCGACGAACATCAGGCCGACGTTGCGACGGCTGCCTTTTTTCAGCTCGTCCATGCTGCTGGTGGCGAGGATGTGCGACAGCTCCGACGGCAGGTAACGGCCAAGGTTCAGGCGTCGCCGGGTTTCATCGACGGCGCGCAGCAGCTGGTTGCGGCCGCGCACCGCAGCCACCCAGGTGACGCCGCCCATGCCGGCGAGAATCAGCAGACGCGTGGCGTTGGCGTTTTCGCCGAACATGGCCGCCAGCGGCCCGACGATTTTCTTGCGCTCCTCATAGGTCAGGTGGCCGTTGCCCAGCGCAATCAGCAGGACGCCGGCGAGGATCAGCAGCGCGCAGTACGCCTGCACCTCCGGCCGCATGCGCACGGTCGAGGTCATGAGCACCAGCGGGATGGCGGCGGCCGCCGGATAGGCGCTGATGAAATCGCCGCTCAGCGGCGTGAAGGCGGCGGTGATGGCGAGATTGGCGAGCACCACCACGGTATCCAGCGTGACGGTGAGGTAAGTCATCCACGCCCGCCACATGCCGCTCCACACCAGCGCAAGGGCCGCCACGCCGGAGAGGAACAGCAGCGCCAGCGTCGCCTCCGCCGTACGCAGCATGGCGGCGGATGACTGCGCGGTGAAATCCTCGGGATCGGCGAGGAGCCGGATCAGCAGGTACAGCAGCGTGGCGGTGGCGATGCGCACATAGCTGACCTGACGCTCGGCGTCGAGATCAGCCTGCCGGAGCAGCTCCCGCCCTTCAGAATGCGCCAGTCTCGCCATGCCCTGCCCCACCCCGTCATTTCCGCGGCGTTGCGGCCTCCTGCAGCGCCCTGCCGAAGGAGCCGGCGAGCGCCTCCGCGGTCAGCGGCCCGACGTGGCGATGACGCACCACCCCGGCGCTGTCGACGATGAACGTCTCCGGTACGCCGTACACGCCCCATTCAATGGCCGCCGCCCCCTGCCGGTCGACGCCGATGGCGACGAAAGGGTCCCCCAGCTGGCCAAGAAACCGGCGCGCGTTCTCCGCCGCGTCCTTGTAGTTCACCCCGACGACCTGAACGTCCCCCCGCCGCGCCAGCTCCATCAGCAGCGGATGCTCCAGGCGGCATGGCGCGCACCACGACGCCCAGAAATTTATCACCGAAACCTTGCCATCGCGGAGCAGCGCCGCACTGGGCGCGGGCCGCAGCGGCCGGCCGTCCGCCTCGAGAGGCGGCAGCTGAAGCGCCGGCGCCGGCCTGCCGACAAGGGCGGACGGAACCACCGACGGATCCCGCCCGGACAGCAGCCGCAGGCCGAGAAACACGGCGAGACACAGGAAGGCGACAAGAGGAATGAACAGCAGGGCGCGCCCGCCGCCGCGCCGGCCGGCTTCACCGCTCATGTCCCGCTCTCCGTGCCGGCGCGCGCAAGGCCCGCCCGCGCGATCTGCTCCTCCAGCGCGGCGGCCTCGCGGCGCACGGCCCGCGCGGATATCGCCAGCCACAGCGTGAGGCCGCCCAGCGCCAGAAACGCCGCCCCGTAGGCTGCGGCCACATAGCCGAGATATGGATCTGTTCCCCCCGCCATCAGCGTCCTCCCGCCGCCGCATTCCGCCGGGCGAGCCGGTCGAGCAGCATGATGCGCCGCGCACGCACGCGTCGCGCCAGAATCTCGGTGCGCATGGCCGCCATGTGCATGGCCAGCATCACCACTGTCAGCGAGACCGCCATCGCCAGCAGCGGCCAGAGCATCGCCGGATGCAGCGCCGGGCCATCGAGCCGCAGCACGGAGGCGGGCTGGTGCAACGTATTCCACCAGTCCACCGAGAACTTGATGACCGGCACGTTGACGAAGCCCACGAGCGTGAGCACAGCCGCCGCCCGCGCCGCGCGCGCCGGATCTTCAATCGCCCGCCACAGGGCGAGAATGCCGCAATACATCAGAAACAGCACCAGCACCGAGGTGAGGCGCGCGTCCCACACCCACCATGTCCCCCACATCGGCTTGCCCCAGATTGAGCCGGTGACAAGGCACAGCAGCGTGAAAACCATGCCGATGGGCGCGGCCGCCTTCTGCGACACGTCGGCCAGGGGATGGCGCCACACGAGCGTGCCGAGGGCGGAGGCGGACATCAGCACGTAGATGAACAGGGAAAGCCACGCCGCCGGAACGTGGACGAACATGATGCGCACCGTCTCGCCCTGCTGGTAATCGGCCGGAGCGCGAAACGCCAGCCACAGCGAAGCGGCGAGCATGGCCGCGCCGGCGCCGGCCAGCCAGGGCAGCGCCCTGCCGCTCCAGCGCATGAAAATGGCGGGATTGGCGAATCCCATGATGTCCATTGACTGTCGCCCGTTCGTTTGCGGATCGCCGGCGAGAGAAGCCGTCAAGAAAAAACCCGGCCTCGGCGGCCGGGTTCATGTATACCGGATCGGCGAGAAAATCCCGGATCCGGCCTGCGTCAAAACGGTCGTTCCGCCCAACGGTCAGCTGTTCAGTAAACCCCGGACTTCCTGCAGCTGGCCAAGGCGCTCCAGCGCGATGCGGCGCTGGTCGTCGTCGGTGGCGGCGTCAACGGCCTTCTCGGCCTCCTTGATCACCACGTCGATCAGTTCGTCGGTAAGCTCCTCAACCGGCACTGCCTGCTCGGCGAGAATGGTGAGCCCTTCCGGACGAACGTCGGCGAAGCCGCCGCGAACGAAAATGGCCTGCGCCTTGCCAGGAGTCTCGACAGTGATGACGCCCGGCTTCAGAACGGCCATCAGCGGAGCATGTTTCGCCAGCACGGTGATGTCGCCGTTGACCGACGGCACGATCACCGCCTCGACCTCGCCCGAGAACAGCAGGCGCTCCGGGGCGACCAGTTCAAAGTGGAAATTTTCCGCCATGGGGCGCTGCTCCAAAATGGCTTCTGGCGTGTCCCGCCAGACGATACAGCAAGTGAGAAGCGTCTCAGCGGGCCACGCGCCGCCCGCAGGACGGGAGGCCCCGCGCGGTCGCGGGGCCCGTCATGCTCAGGCCTCGGCGGCGAGCTTCTTGGCCTTCTCGACAGCCTGCTCGATGGTGCCGACCATATAGAAGGCGGCCTCCGGCAGGTGGTCGTACTTGCCCTCGACCAGGCCCTTGAAGCCGGCGATCGTGTCCTCAAGCGGCACGAACTGGCCGGGCGAGCCGGTGAACACCTCGGCGACGTGGAACGGCTGGCTGAGGAAGCGCTCGATCTTGCGGGCGCGGGCCACGATCAGCTTGTCCTCCTCCGACAGCTCGTCCATGCCAAGGATGGCGATGATGTCCTGCAGGGCCTTGTAGCGCTGCAGCACCTGCTGCACCTGGCGGGCGACGTTGTAGTGCTCCTCGCCGACGATCAGCGGCGACAGCATGCGCGAGGTGGAGTCGAGCGGGTCCACCGCCGGATAGATGCCCTTCTCGGCGATGCTGCGCGAAAGCACCGTGGTGGCGTCCAGGTGGGCGAAGGAGGTGGCCGGAGCCGGGTCGGTCAGGTCGTCGGCCGGCACGTAAATGGCCTGAACCGAAGTGATCGAACCCTTGGTGGTGGTGGTGATGCGCTCCTGCAGGGCGCCCATCTCCGTGGCCAGGGTCGGCTGGTAACCCACGGCCGACGGGATGCGGCCGAGCAGCGCCGACATCTCCGAACCCGCCTGAGTGAAGCGGAAGATGTTGTCCACGAAGAACAGCACGTCCTGCCCCTGGTCACGGAAGTGCTCGGCGATGGTCAGGCCGGTGAGGGCCACGCGGGCGCGGGCGCCCGGAGGCTCGTTCATCTGGCCGAACACGAGCGCGCACTTGGAGCCGGCGGTCGAACCGTTGTTCTTGCGCGGGTCGACGTTCACGCCCGACTCAATCATCTCGTGATAGAGGTCGTTGCCCTCGCGGGTGCGCTCGCCCACGCCGGCGAACACCGAGTAGCCGCCGTGCGCCTTGGCGATGTTGTTGATCAGCTCCTGGATGAGCACGGTCTTGCCCACGCCGGCGCCGCCGAACAGGCCGATCTTGCCGCCACGGGCGTAAGGAGCGAGCAGGTCCACCACCTTGATGCCGGTGACGAGGATCTGTGCCTCGGTCGACTGCTCGGAGTAGCTCGGGGCCGGCTGGTGAATGGCGCGGTAGGCCTCGGCCTGCACCGGGCCGGCCTCGTCCACGGGCTCGCCGATCACGTTCATGATGCGGCCGAGCGCGCCGTTGCCAACCGGCACTTCAATCGGCTTGCCGGTGTCCACCACCGACTGGCCGCGCACCAGGCCGTCGGTCGTGTCCATGGCGATGCAGCGCACGGTGTTCTCGCCGAGCTGCGCAGCGACCTCAAGCACAAGGCGGTTGCCCCGGTTGGTGGTCTCAAGGGCGTTGAGAATGGCCGGCAGGTGGCCGTCGAACTGCACGTCGACGACGGCGCCAATGACCTGCGTGATGCGTCCTGCGGAGGTTGTTGCAACCATGGGAAGCTCCCGTCCGAGCCCGTACGGGCCTCGCCTTCAGAATTGTCGAGCGCTGCGGATCTCCGCGCGTCGCACTGGAATTGACGTTGGCCGGCTCCGCGACCGCCGAGCGGCGCGCGCCGGCCTGATGAGTTCGCTCAGAGCGCCTCCGCGCCGGAGATGATCTCGATCAGTTCCTTCGTGATCATCGCCTGACGCGTGCGGTTGTACACGAGCGTCTGCTTGCGGATCATTTCGCCCGCATTGCGCGTGGCGTTGTCCATGGCGGTCATCTGGGCGCCGTAGAACGACGCGTTGTTTTCCAGAAGCGCGCGCAGGATCTGCACGGTCACGTTGCGCGGCAGCAGGGTCTCGAGGATTTCCTCCTCGCCCGGCTCGTACTCGTAGACCGCGCCGCCGAGGCGATCGGCGCCGCCATCCTGCGGGATCTGCGCCGGAATGATCTGCTGGGCGGTCGGGACCTGCGAGATCACCGACTGGAACTGCGCGTAGTACAGCGTCGCGATGTCGAACTCGCCGGCGTTGAACAGGTCGAGCACCTTGCGACCGATGCCGTCGGCGACGTCCCAGGTCAGCTCCTTGACGCCGCGCAGCTCGACGAAGTCAACGATATGACCCTCGAACTGGCGGCGCAGGGCGTCATGGCCCTTCTTGCCGACCAGCAGGAGCTTCACCGTCTTGCCCTCGGCGATGAGCCGCTGTGCGTCTTCACGGGCGCGGCGCACGATCGACGAGTTGAACGCGCCGGCAAGGCCGCGCTCGCCCGTGCAGACCACGAGGAGGTGAACCCTGTCCGAGCCGGTGCCGGCCAGAAGCCGCGGCGCCCCCGGCTGACCGGCGACGCCCGCGGCGAGATTGCCGAGCACCTGCCCCATGCGTTCGGCGAACGGACGCGCAGCCTCGGCCGCGCTCTGGGCGCGGCGGAGCTTCGCCGCCGCGACCATCTGCATGGCCTTGGTGATTTTCTGCGTCGCCTTCACCGAGGCGATTCGATTGCGGAGATCCTTCAGCGAGGCCATGCCTGGCGCCCTTCAAATCAGGCGAAGGTCCGGGCCACGTCTTCGACGACGGCCTGAAGCTTCGCGGCGACCTCGTCGCTCAGGTCACTGGTGACGCGGATGGCCTCGAGAATGTCCGCATGCTTGCCGCGCAGGGCGCCGAGCAGCGTCTCCTCAAACTCCCGGACGCGCGACAGCGGCAGCGGGTCCAGATAGCCGTTCACGCCGGCGTAGATGACCGCGACCTGCTCCTCCATCTTGAGCGGAGCGAACTGCGGCTGCTTCAGCAGCTCGGTCAGGCGGGCGCCGCGGTTCAGCAGGCGCTGGGTGGTGGCGTCGAGATCCGAGCCGAACTGGGCGAAGGCCGCCATTTCGCGGTACTGCGCCAGCTCGCCCTTGATCTTGCCGGCGACCTTCTTCATCGCCTTGGTCTGGGCCGAGGAGCCCACGCGCGACACCGACAGACCCACGTTCACCGCCGGGCGGATGCCCTGGAAGAACAGGTCGGTCTCAAGGAAGATCTGGCCGTCGGTGATCGAGATGACGTTCGTCGGGATGTAGGCCGACACGTCGTTGGCCTGGGTCTCGATGACCGGCAGGGCGGTGAGCGAGCCCGCGCCGTTCTCGTCGTTCATCTTGGCGGCGCGCTCGAGCAGGCGGGAGTGCAGGTAGAACACGTCGCCCGGATAGGCTTCACGGCCCGGCGGACGGCGCAGCAGCAGCGACATCTGGCGGTAGGCGACGGCCTGCTTGGAGAGGTCGTCGTACACGATCACGGCGTGCATGCCGTTGTCGCGGAAGTACTCGCCCATGGCGCAGCCGGAGAACGGCGCCAGGAACTGCATCGGGGCCGGATCAGAAGCGGTGGCCGCGACGATGATCGAGTACTCGAGCGCGCCGTTCTCCTCCAGCACCTTCACGAACTGGGCGACGGTCGAACGCTTCTGGCCCACGGCGACGTAGACGCAGTACAGCTTCTTCGACTCGTCGTCGCCCTGGTTGAGCGGCTTCTGGTTGAGGATGGTGTCGAGCGCGATGGCGGTCTTGCCGGTCTGGCGGTCGCCGATGATCAGCTCGCGCTGGCCGCGGCCGATCGGGATCAGCGCGTCGATGGCCTTCAGGCCGGTCGCCATCGGCTCATGCACCGACTTGCGCGGAATGATGCCCGGGGCCTTGACGTCGACCTGACGGAACTCGGTCGCCTGGATGGGACCCTTGCCGTCGATCGGGTTGCCGAGGGCGTCGACGACGCGGCCGAGCAGACCCTTGCCGACCGGCACGCTGACGATGTCGCCGGTGCGCTTCACGGTCTGGCCTTCGGCGATCTCGCGGTCGTTGCCGAACACCACGACGCCGACGTTGTCGCTCTCAAGGTTGAGCGCCATGCCGCGCACGCCGGATTCGAACTCGACCATCTCGCCGGCCTGCACCTTGTCCAGGCCATAGCAGCGGGCGATGCCGTCGCCGACGGACAGAACCTGGCCGACCTCGGAGACCTCAGCCTCGCGACCGAAGTTCTTGATCTGCTCTTTCAAAATGGCGGAAATTTCTGCGGCCCGAATGTCCATCAGCCGACCTCTTTCATCGCGAGACGGATCGAATTGAGTTTGCTACGCAGGCTGGCGTCCAGCATCCGGCTGCCAAGCCTGACGATAATCCCGCCGATGATCGACGGGTCGATTTTCACATGCAGGTCGACATCGCCGCCGGCGACATCGCGCAGCGCCTGCTTCAGGTCGGCGATGACCTGGTCGGAGGGCTGGCTCGCCAGCGTCACGTCAGCGCGGACCACGCCCTTGCGGGCTGCGACCATCGCCTTGTACGCCGCAATCATCTGCTGGACTGCGAACAGCCGGCGACGGGATGCGACGAGTTTCAGAAAATTGGCGGCAAGACCGCTAATGCCGGACCGATCAAGGATCGCGGTGACAGCCGCAAGTTGCTCGTCCGCCGAAAACACCGGACTCCGGACGAGGCGCTGCAGGTCGGCGCTCTCCTTCACCAGGGCGTCGAATCGGCTGAGGTCAGCTTCAACCTGATCGATCGCCGCCGCGCCAGCCTCGGCCGCCGTTTCAAGCAAGGCGGAGGCGTAACGGGCTGCGACCCCTGAAATCGGACCTGTCAATGAAGGCTGTTCGGCCACGTCGGCGTCTCACTTTCAGGCTCACGTTCGCACGCGCAGCGTCACCTTGCGTGACGCGCCGCATCGCGCGAGCACATGGACAGGGAGCGGGAGGCGTTTTCAGCGACCCGTTGGCAGGTCACCTATCATGGTGACTATGGACGCGCAACCGCCTGCAGACGCTTCAACGTCGCAGGAGCGTCACGTTTACGCCCAATTTTCGCATGGCCGCGGCGAACCAGATTGCGTCTGGCGCAACGCGTCCGCGCGCTGCGCGGGGCGACAGCGGGCGACGATGGTGATTCAGCGCCTCCGTAACGCCGGAAGTCAGGCTTTTCCGGGCGGCGCCGTCAACCCGGCCGGTCGTCGCGACCGCCGCTTTCAGTGGAAGCTCTGTGGATCAATGTCGACAGTCACCCGCACGCGCGATGACGGCGGCGGCGCCTGGGCCAGCATGCGGCGCAGGAACCCCTGCAGGTCGACGCCCCGGTCGCATTTGAACAGCAGCCGGAAGCGATGCAGCCCCCGCACCACAGCGAGCGGCGCCTCGGCCGGCCCCAGGGTGAGAATGTCGCCGTCCCCCGTGCGGGAAGCGGAAAGGGCGTGGGCGGCGCGGGCGAGGGCGCGGGCGTGCGCCTCGGCTTCGTTGCGGTCCGGACCGGCGACGATGATCGCGGCCAGCCGCCCGAACGGCGCCAGCCCCGCCGCCTGCCGCAGCGCCATCTCCTCCCGGTAGAACCGTCCGGCGTCTCCGGAAAGCAGGGCGGTCATCACCGGGTGGTCGGGCTGGTGCGTCTGCAGGATGGCCCGCCCCGGCCGGTCGCCGCGGCCGGCGCGGCCGGTCACCTGCTGGAGCATCTGGAAGGTGCGCTCGGCGCCGCGCGGATCGCCGGAGGCGAGCCCCACGTCGGCGTCCACCACGCCGACCAGGGTGAGCTGCGGGAAATTGTGGCCCTTGGAGATGAGCTGGGTGCCGACCACGATCTGGACCCGCCCCTCGGCGACGGCCGCCAGCTCCTCACGGATACGGGCGGTCCCGCCGGCGAGATCGCTGGACAGGGTGACGATGGGAACGCCCGGGAAATAGCCGGCGACCTCCTCCGCCAGCCGCTCCACGCCGGGGCCGGCGGGGACCAGCGAATCGACCTCGCCGCACGCAGGGCATGCGTCCGGCCGGCGCTCCACATGGCCGCAGTGGTGACACATCAGCGCCCGGCGGAAGCGGTGCTCGACCAGCGTCGTCGAGCAGTTGGGGCAACCGGCCCGGTGGCCGCATGAGCGGCAGACCGTCACCGGGGCGTAACCGCGACGGTTGAGATAAAAAAGCACCTGCTCGCCGCGCTCCAGCGTCTCGCGCGCCGCCGCCAGCAGCGGCTCCGAAACCCATTTTCCGCGCGGCGGCGCATGACGACGCAGGTCCACGACGCTGAGCCCGGGCATCACGCGCTGGCCGAAACGCTCCGGCAGCTGCAGCAGCCGGTAGCGGCCGCGCTCCGCGTTCACGAGGCTCTCCAGCGACGGCGTCGCCGAAGCGAGCACCACCGGAAACCCTTCGATCCGACCGCGCACCACCGCCATGTCGCGGGCGTGATAGTGAACGCCGTCCTCCTGCTTGTAGGCCGCCTCGTGCTCCTCATCCACGACGATGAGGCCAAGGCTGGCGTAGGGCAGGAACAGGGCCGAGCGCGCCCCGGCGACCACGCGCACGTCCCCGTTCGCCACGCCCGCGAGGGTGCGTTCGCGCTGGCGGGGCGTCAGCGCCGAGTGCCATTCGGCCGGGCGAACGCCGAAGCGGGCGGCGAAACGGTCGAGAAACTGCGCCGTCAGGGCGATCTCCGGCAACATGACCAGCGCCTGCCGGCCGTGGCGCAAGGCTTCGGCCACCGCCTCAAAATAGGTCTCGGTCTTGCCCGAGCCGGTAACGCCCTGCAGCAGGGTCACCGAGAAAGCGTTGTCGCGCACCGCGGCGCGCAGCGCCTCGGCGGCTGCGGCCTGGGCGCCGGACAGCTGCGCCGGCGCGTGATCCGGGTCCGGCCGCGGCGCCTGCAGCTCGGGCATGGGCGCGGTCGCCAGCGAACCGTCGTCGATGAGGCCGCTGATCACCGTGGCGCTGACGCCCGCCGCCTTCGCCAGCTCGCGCCGGTCCATGATCGCGCGGCCAGCCATCGCCTCCAGCGCCTTTTTTCGCGCCGCGGTCATGCGGGCCGGCGTCCTGCCGGTAAGCACGACGCCGACGCGCGGCGGCTCCGGCGGAACCCGCTCCGGCGCGCGGATCGCCAGCCGCAGCACCTGGCCGCGCGGCGCCAGCGTGTAGCGGGCCACCCAGTCCAGCAGCCGGCGCAGCCCCGCAGGCAGGGGCGGAACGTCAATCCGGCCGAGAACGGTTTTCAGCCGCCGCTCCGGCGGCGGCGCATCGGGCGGCCACACGCTCCAGACCACGCCCCACGCCTCGCGCGCGCCGAAGGGAATGCGCACCACGTCGCCTTCAGCCAGGGCGTCGCCGGCCGGCGCGTAATAGGACCAGACTGCGTCGAGGGCGAGGGGCGCGAGCACGTCGACGATCTGCCGCCGCGTCCCGGCTCCGGCCGCTGGCGACGTCCCGTTCATCAAATTGCCGGATGATGCGCTCATCCGGTCCAGATAGCATCGATTCGCCCCTGCGGGCGATGCGGCGCGCCGGCGGCGAGAGGAGACATCCGGCCATGATCATGTCGGGCGACGTACAGGAGGCGTTCCAGCGCTGGCTGGAGCATCAGGCCAGCGTGCGCCGGCTCTCGCCGTTGACGCTGGAAGCGTACGGCCGGGACCTGCGGCAGTTTCTCGGTTTCCTCACCATGCATCTGGGCGCGCCGCCAACCCTGCCGGCGCTGGCGCGGCTGCGCCCGCCTGACCTGCGCGCCTTTCTTTCGGCCCGGCGGCGTGACGGCGTCGACAACCGCACGCTGATGCGCCAGCTCTCGGCCATCCGTTCCTTCGCCCGCTTCTGCGAACGGGAGAACCTTGCGACGCTGAGCGCCATTTCGGCGGTGCGCGGGCCCCGGCTCAACCGCAACCTGCCCCGGCCGCTGACGGCGAGCGCCGCGGTCGCCGTGACGCGCCCCGAATCACGGGCCGGGGACGACCGGCCGGAATGGGCGCTCACCCGCGACGCGGCGGTGCTCGCCCTGCTCTATGGCAGCGGCCTGCGCATCAGCGAGGCGCTGTCGCTGAAACGGCGCGACGCGCCCGTGCCCGGCGTTGATTCCGTGACGGTGACCGGCAAGGGGCGCAAGACGCGAACCGCTCCCGTGCTGCCGCAGGCCGCGGCTCTGGTGGCCGCATACATCAGGCAGTGCCCCTGGCCACTGCCGGACGACGGGCCCCTGTTCGTTGGCGTGCGCGGCGGGCCGCTCTCGCCCCGCGTCATCCAGCTGGCCATGCAGCAGCTGCGGGGCGCGCTCAACCTGCCGGACAGCGCCACGCCGCACGCGCTGCGCCACTCCTTCGCCACCCACCTGCTGGGCGGCGGCGCGGACCTGCGCAGCATCCAGGAGCTGCTCGGCCACGCTTCCCTGTCCACGACCCAGGGGTATGCGAAGATCGACGCCGTCCGCCTTCTCGACGCCTACCGGCAGGCGCATCCGCGGGCATGAGCGCCGGCGGACGCGGCCGCAGCCGCGCTGACGGAAAAGCCCCTCCGCGCCAGCGAAGGGGCTTCCGGTCCCGGGCGTCACTCCGGCGCCGGCGCCCAGGCGGGCGGCGCGGCAGGCGACGGTCAGATGTGCAGGGCGCGCCTGTCGACCGCCAGGGCCGCCTCGCGCACGGCCTCCGACAGGGTCGGATGGGCGTGGGTGGAGCGGGCCAGATCCTCGGCCGAACCGCCGAACTCCATCAGCACCACCGCCTCGTGGATCATCTCGCCGGCATTGGCGCCGATGATGTGGACGCCAAGCACCCGGTCCGTGGCCTGGTCCGCCAGAATCTTGACGAAACCGTCGGTGGCGCGGCTGGCGCGGGCGCGACCGTTGGCGGTGAAGGGAAACTTGCCGACGTTGTAGACGACGCCCGCGGCCTTGAGCTCCTCCTCGGTCTTGCCGACCGAGGCGATCTCCGGCCGGGTGTACACCACCGCGGGGATGACGTCGTAGTTCACATGGCCGGCCTTGCCGGCGAGCAGCTCGGCCAGCGCCACGCCCTCATCCTCGCCCTTGTGGGCGAGCATGGGGCCGGCCACCACGTCGCCGATGGCGAAAATGCCCGGAACGGTGGTCTGGTAGCGGGAGTCGATGACGACGCGGCCGCGCCCGTCGAGGGCGACGCCCGCCTCCTGCAGGCCAAGGCCTTCGGTGTAGGGGCGGCGGCCGATGGCGACCAGCACCACGTCGGCGGAGATGGTCTCGGCCTCGCCGCCCGCCGCAGGCTCAACGGTCAGCGTGACGCCGTCACCGGAAGCGACAGCCCCGGTGACCCTGGCGCCAAGGCGGAAAGCCATGCCCTGCTTCTCGAACAGGCGCTGGGCCTGCCTGGCCACCTCGCCGTCCATGCCGGGCAGGATGCGGTCGAGGAACTCGACAACCTCCACTTCAGCGCCAAGACGGCGCCACACAGAGCCGAGTTCGAGGCCGATGACGCCGGCGCCGATCACCACCAGCTTGCCGGGCACCTGCTCCAGCTCCAGCGCGCCGGTGGAGGAGACGATGCGCCTCTCGTCGATCTCCACGCCACGCAGCGGCATGACGTCCGATCCGGTGGCGATGACGATGTTGCGGGTTTCAAGAACCTGCGTCGCGCCGTCCGCGCCGGTGACCTCGACCTTGCCGGCGCCCAGCACCCGGCCGGTCCCGATATAGCTGTCGATCCGGTTCTTCTTGAACAGGAAGGACACGCCGTTCACGTTGGCCGAGACGGTCTCGGACTTGTGCGCCATCATCTGCGCCAGGTCGAGCTCAGGCTCGCCCACCTTCACGCCGAGGGCGGCCATGCCGTGGCCGGCTTCTTCGAACACCTCGGACGCGTGCAGCAGCGCCTTGGACGGGATGCAGCCGACGTTGAGGCAGGTGCCGCCGAACGTCTTGCGCTTTTCAATCACCGCCGTCTTGAGCCCCAGCTGGGCCGCGCGAATGGCGCAGACGTAACCGGCCGGGCCGGAACCGATGACGACGAGATCGTAGCTCATTGTGCTTCTCTCGGAACTGCGTGAACGGACGCGTCCCGCCGGAGGCAGGACGCAACTTGCGCGTGACGCTCAGAGATCGAGGACCAGACGGGCCGGATCCTCGAGATTTTCCTTGATGCGCACGAGGAAGGTGACCGCCTCCTTGCCGTCGATGATGCGGTGGTCGTAGCTGACCGCCAGATACATCATCGGCCGGGCGACGATCTGGCCCTTGTAAACGACCGGGCGCTGCTCGATGCGGTGCATGCCGAGAATGGCCGACTGCGGCGCGTTCAGGATCGGCGTCGACATCAGCGAGCCGTAGATGCCGCCGTTGGAGATGGTGAAGGTGCCGCCCTGCATCTCCTCGATCTTCAGCTGGCCGTCACGGGCGCGGCGGCCGAAGTCGGCGATCTTCTTCTCGATCTCGGCGATCGACAGCATGTCGGCGTCGCGCACCACCGGCACGACAAGGCCCTTGTCCGTGCCGACGGCCACGCCGATGTGGTAGTAGTTCTTGTAGATGATGTCCTCGCCGTCGATCTCGGCGTTGACCGACGGAATCTCCTTCAGCGCCTGCACCGCGGCCTTCACGAAGAAGCCCATGAAGCCGAGCTTAACGCCATGCTTCTTCTCGAAGGCGTCCTTGTACTGGGCGCGCAGCTCCATCACCGCGGTCATGTCGACGTCGTTGAACGTCGTCAGCATGGCGGCGGTCTGCTGGGCTTCCTTCAGACGGCGGGCGATGGTCTGGCGCAGGCGCGTCATGCGCACGCGCTCCTCGCGGGCGGAGTCGTCCGGCGCGGACGGAGCGCGGACGGCGGCCGGACCGGCCGGCTGCGCCGGCGCGGCGGACAGGCGGCTCACCGCTTCCAGCATGTCTCCCTTGGTGACGCGGCCATCCTTGCCGGCGCCGGGCACCGACGCCGGATTGACGCCCGTCTCCGCAGCGATGCGGGCCACGGCCGGGCCATGCGCCGCCGGCTGGGCGGCGGGGGCCGGAGCAAGCGCCGGCTGCGGCGCAGGCGCAGGAGCCTTCGCCGGGGCGGGCGCGGAAGCAGCGGCGGCGGCGCCTTCCGCGATCATGCCAAGCAGGGCGCCGGGGGCGACGGTTTCGCCTTCCTGGGCGGCGATCTCGGCGAGAACGCCTGAAGCCGGCGCGTTCACCTCGAGCGTCACCTTGTCGGTCTCGAGCTCGCACAGCGCCTCGTCAGCCGTCACCGCGTCGCCGGGCTTCTTGAACCAGCGGCCGATGGTGGCTTCGGTCACCGACTCGCCGAGGGTTGGAACGCGAATTTCGGTCGCCATGATCAGTCGGTCTTTCTCTCAGCGACCCGCCCGCCGTCTCGCCATGCGACCAGACCAGGACAGGCGCGGTCAGATTTCGGATCGGGCATCGGGTCTCCCGCCCCATGCCGCCAGTTTCGTCGTCCGTTCCGGAGCAGAACCCGCGTCCTGCCCCGCAGCGGCGTCGCGACATCCCCGGGACGCGCCGTCGCAACGGACGACGCGTCGTCCGGTCAGGACGCGAAGGCGTCGTCGAGGAACGCCTGCAGCTGGGCGAGATGCTTGGACATCTGGCCAACGGCAGGCGACGCGGCCGCCGGACGGCCGACATAACGCGGCCGCTTCACCGGAGCGTTGCAGTGCTCCAGCACCCACTCAAGGTACGGCTGGACGAAGGTCCAGGCGCCCATGTTCTTCGGCTCCTCCTGGCACCACACCAGCTCGGCGTTCGGGAAGCGGCTGACGACGCTGGTCACCGACTTCACCGGGAACGGATAGAGCTGCTCGGCGCGCAGCAGATAGATGTCGTCGACGCCGCGCTTTTCGCGCTCCTCCAGCAGGTCATAATAAACCTTGCCGGTGCAGACGATCACCCTGCGGATGCGCTCGTCCTTCACCAGACGGATGGCGTTCCTCTCCGGATATCGCTCGGCGTCGTCATGGAGGATGCGGTGGAAGGTGGAGCCTTCCGCCATCTCGGCCAGGGACGACACGCAGCGCTTGTGGCGCAGCAGCGACTTCGGCGTCATCAGCACCAGCGGCTTGCGGAAGTCGCGCTTCAGCTGGCGGCGCAGGATGTGGAAGTAGCTGGCCGGCGTGGAGCAGTTGGCCACCTGCATGTTGTCTTCGGCGCACAGCTGGAGATAGCGCTCAAGGCGGGCCGAGGAGTGCTCCGGCCCCTGGCCTTCATAACCGTGCGGCAACAGCATCACCAGGCCGGACATGCGCAGCCACTTGCGCTCGCCGGACGAGATGAACTGGTCGACGACCACCTGGGCGCCGTTGGCGAAGTCGCCGAACTGGGCCTCCCACATCACCAGCGCGTTGGGCTCGGCCAGCGAGTAGCCGTATTCGAAGCCAAGGACCGCCTCCTCCGACAGCATGGAGTTGACGACCTCATAGCGCGCCTGGCCCTCGCCCAGGTTGTTGAGCGGCTTGTAGCGACGCTCGGTCTCCTGGTCGATGATCACCGAATGGCGCTGCGAGAAGGTGCCGCGCTCCACGTCCTGGCCGGACAGGCGCACCGGATGGCCCTCGAGCAGCAGCGAGCCGAAGGCCAGCGCCTCGGCGGTGGCCCAGTCGATGCCCTCGCCGCTCTCGATCGCCTTGCGGCGGTTCTCGAGGAAGCGGACGATGGTGCGGTGCGGCGTAAAGTCCTTCGGCAGCTGGGTGATGCGCTCCCCGATCTGCTTCAGGGTTTCGATGGCGACGCCGGTGTGGCCGCGACGGGGATCGTCGCTGTCCTCGCGCACCGCCTTCATGCCGGACCAGCGGCCGTCGAGCCAGTCAGCCTTGTTGGGCTTGTAGGTCTGCGCCGCCTCGAACTCGGCGTCGAGATGGGCGCGCCACTGGGCCTTGCGCTCCTCAACCTGCTCGCGGGTGACCACGCCTTCCGCAATCAGCTTCTCGGCGTAGATGTCCAGCGTCGTCTTGTGGTTGCGGATCGCCTTGTACATCAGCGGCTGGGTGAAGCTGGGCTCGTCGCCCTCGTTGTGCCCGAACCGCCGGTAGCAGAACATGTCGACGACGACCGGCTTGTGGAAGCGCTGCCGGAATTCGGTGGCCACCTTGGCCGCGAACACCACGGCCTCCGGGTCGTCGCCATTGCAGTGGAAGACCGGCGCCTCCACCATCTTCGCGACGTCGGACGGATAGGGCGACGAACGCGAGAAGCGAGGATTGGTGGTGAAGCCGATCTGGTTGTTGATGATGAAGTGGAGGGAGCCGCCGGTGCGGTGCCCCTTCAGGCCCGAGAGGCCGAAGCACTCCGCCACCACGCCCTGGCCCGCGAAGGCCGCGTCGCCATGGATCAGCAGCGGAAGCGCCCTGGAGCGCTCGACGCGGTCGTCAAGCTGGTCCTGCTTGGCGCGCACCTTGCCGAGCACCACCGGGTCGACGATTTCGAGGTGCGACGGATTGGCCGCCAGCGACAGGTGCACCTGGTTGCCGTCGAACACCCGGTCCGACGAAGCGCCGAGGTGATACTTCACGTCGCCCGAGCCCTCGACGTCGTCCGGCTTGAAGGAACCGCCCTTGAACTCGTGGAAAATGGCGCGGTGGGGCTTGCCCATCACCTGGGCGAGTACGTTCAGGCGGCCGCGGTGCGCCATGCCCAGCGAAATCTCGCGCACGCCGAGGGCGCCGCCGCGCTTGATGACCTGCTCCAGCGCCGGAATGATCGACTCGCCGCCGTCGAGGCCGAAGCGCTTGGTGCCTGTGTACTTGAGGTCGAGGAACTTCTCGAAGCCTTCAGCCTCAATGAGCTTGTTGAGGATGGCGCGCTTGCCTTCCGGCGTGAAGGTGACTTCCTTGTCCGGCCCCTCGATGCGCTCCTGGATCCAGGCCTTCTCGGCCGGATCGGAGATGTGCATGAACTCGAAGCCGATGGTCTGGCAGTACGTGCGCCGCAGGATCTCCAGCATCTCGCGGAGCGTCGCGAACTCCAGGCCGAGCACGTTGTCGATGAAGATCTTGCGGTCGTAATCGGATTCATCGAAGCCGTACGACGAGGGATGCAGCTCGATGTGATCGCCGCGCGGCGCCAGCTTCAGCGGGTCGAGATCCGCGTGCAGGTGGCCGCGCATGCGGTAGGCGCGGATCATCATGATGGCGCGGACGCTGTCGCGGGTGGCCTGGGCCACGGAGGCGTCCGAGAGCTCCACGCCCTTCTCCTGGGCCTTCTGGCGCAGCCTGTCGGAAACCTGTTTTTCAGCCGGCCAGTCGCCGTCGAGGGCGGACACCAGCTCGCCGCCGCCGGTCACCGGCCAGTCCGGCCGGCGCCACGACGCGCCCGCCGCGTTCTTGCGCACGAGGGACGCATCGTCCTTCAGCCTGCCGAAAAACTCCCGCCACTCGGCGTCCACGGAAGCCGGGTCGTTCTCGTACCTGGCCTGGAGCTGCTCAAGATAGGCGGCGTTTCCTCCGTAGAGAAAAGCCGTATCGGCAAAAAGAGCGTTGTCGTCCTGTCGCGCCATAACTGTCTGTCCCTGCCGGAACGCACCTGCCGCCACGCCAGCGTGGCGCCATCAGAACCTCGCGGTCCCTGTCCGCGTCCCTCCGGTCCGGGATGCGGAGCGCGAACCGGCCAGCCGCTGGCCGGTTCGCCGAGTCTGGAGCGTAACCCCATGGGGTTACTGAACCCCAAAACTGGCGACGATATGGTCATCGCCGCCAGTCTTGCCGGGCTGGTCAGCCCTTCAGGACCTCAACCAGGGTCTTGCCGATGCGGGCCGGCGACGGCGACACGCGGATGCCGGCGGACTCCATGGCCTCGATCTTGTCCTCGGCGCCGCCCTTGCCGCCGGAGATGATGGCGCCGGCGTGGCCCATGCGGCGGCCGGGCGGAGCGGTGCGGCCGGCGATGAAGCCGACCATCGGCTTCTTGCGGCCGCGCCTGGCCTCGTCCTTGATGAACTGGGCCGCTTCCTCCTCGGCCGAGCCGCCGATCTCGCCGATCATGACGATCGACTCGGTCTTGGGGTCGGCGAGGAACATCTCGAGCACGTCGATGAATTCGGTGCCCTTCACCGGGTCGCCGCCGATGCCCACGGCGGTGGTCTGGCCGAGCCCCTCGTTGGAGGTCTGGAACACCGCCTCATAGGTCAGCGTGCCGGAGCGGGAGACGATGCCGACGCTGCCGGGCTTGAAGATGTTGCCCGGCATGATGCCGATCTTCGACTCGCCGGCGGTGACGATGCCGGGGCAGTTCGGGCCGATCAGGCGCGAATTCGAACCCTCGAGGGCGCGCTTCACGCGCACCATGTCGAGCACCGGAATGCCCTCGGTGATGCAGACGATCAGCGGGATCCCGGCGTCGATCGCCTCGCAGATGGCGTCCGCGGCGCCCGGCGGCGGCACGTAGACGACGCTGGCGTTGGCGCCGGTCTTCTCAACGGCCTCGGCGACGGTGTCGAACACCGGCAGGCCCAGATGGGTGGAGCCGCCCTTGCCCGGCGCGGTGCCGCCGACGAGGGTCGCGCCGTAGGCGATCGCCTGCTCGGAGTGGAAGGTGCCCGTCTTGCCGGTGAAGCCCTGGGTCAGGATCCGGGTGTTCTTGTCAATCAGAATGGCCATCAGCCCTGCTCCCTCACGGCCTTCACGATCTTCTGGGCCGCATCGTCAAGATCGTCCGCCGGAATCACGTTGAGACCCGACTCACGGATAATCCTCTTGCCTTCCTCAACGTTCGTGCCCTCGAGGCGCACGACCAGCGGAACCTTGAGGCCGACGGCCTTCACCGCGGCGATGACGCCGCGCGCGATGACGTCGCACTTCATGATGCCGCCGAAGATGTTGATGAGGATGCCCTTCACGTTCGGATCAGCGGTGATGATCTTGAACGCTGCGGTCACCTTCTCCTCCGACGCGCCGCCGCCAACGTCCAGGAAGTTGGCCGGCTCCTCGCCGTAGAGCTTGATGATGTCGAGGGTGGCCATGGCGAGGCCGGCGCCGTTGACCATGCAGCCGATGGTGCCGTCCAGCGCGATATAGGCGAGGTCGTACTTGGAGGCCTCAATTTCCTTCGGGTCTTCCTCGGTGAGGTCACGCAGCTCCATGATGTCCGGATGCCGGTAGAGCGCGTTGCCGTCGAAGCTGACCTTGGCGTCGAGGCACTTCAGCTCGCCCTGCTTGGTGACGATCAGCGGGTTGATCTCCAGCAGGGACATGTCCTTGGCGGTGAAGGCGGCGTAGAGCGACTCCACCAGCTTGCCCGCCTGTCTGGCGAGGTCGCCGGTCAGGTTCAGGGCCCTGGCGACGCGGCGGCCGTGATGCGGCATGATGCCGGTGGCCGGATCGACCGAGAAGGTGACGATCTTCTCGGGGGTGTCATGGGCGACCTGCTCGATGTCCATGCCGCCCTCGGTGGAGACCACGAAGGCGATGCGGCCGGTGCTGCGGTCGACCAGCATCGAGAGGTAGAACTCCTTCTCGATGTCGGAGCCGTCCTCGATGTAGAGGCGGTTCACCTGCTTGCCGGCCTCGCCGGTCTGCACAGTCACGAGGGTGGCGCCGAGCATCTGCTGGGCGTACTCGCGGACCTGCTCGACCGAGGTGGCGAGGCGCACGCCGCCCTTGTCGCCGGCGGAAGCCTCCTTGAACCTGCCCTTGCCGCGACCGCCGGCATGGATCTGGCTCTTCACGACCCACAACGGACCGCCGAGCTCACGCGCAGCGGCTTCGGCTTCATCAGCGGAGAAAATCGCCTTGCCGCGGGAGACCGGCGCGCCGAACTCCTTGATGACGGCCTTGGCCTGGTACTCGTGGATATTCATACGAAGCGTCCCTCTATGCCCGATGGGGCTTCCGTGGTGATTGCAGCGGCCCGGATGAAGGCCATGCAACCGGGTTCCGGGCCCCATCAGGGCGCCGTTCCGGTCCGGACGGCGCACAGGGCGCCGTCCGCGCGCGATGCGCCAGCGGCCAGGCGTCGCCTGGCGGGCCGGCGCCGCGCGCCACCCGGACCCAGGTCCGATGGTGCGCCGGACGCGGCGTGCTTCGACAACGCCACAAGGCCGGGCGACAACACGCCCGGCCCGGTTCGCCGGCAAGCAGCCGCGCCAGTCGCAACATCCGCTCCGGATCGCCCGGAGCGCATGCGACGCCGCCAGTCGCCGGGCAGGCCTGGAACTCCGGCCCGCCCGCCGTCCGGCGCATCGCCTGTCCTGACCTCCCCGCCGTCGCCCTCCAGATGATGGAGGGAGCCGGCCGGAAGCATCAGCCCGTGTCGAATAGCGCAGGACCGGCTGCGTGTCATCGCCATCGGCCGCGCCCGGGCGCAAACCGGGCGACGGAACGGCCGCCGAAGCGCCCCACGCCTGCGGTCCACGGCGCCGGCCAGAGCCGACATGCGGACGTTCCGTTTCCGGTAACGCGAATTTTTCCAGTTTTTCAACGCTGAAGGGACGCCCTCACCGGAAGCGGCGCAAGAGCGAAACGGCTGGGCGTTGTCACAATCGATTGAAATTGATAAAGAATTTCAAAAATCGGCTCCGGAACCCGGCGGGACCGGACCATGGCCCCGCATGTTACAAATTACAGAAATTGTAATTTGTCAGACCAGACCGCCGCGCAGCGCCCGCATCACTACCGCGGCCACCGATTTCAGGCGCCCGTCAATCACGCTCCGCGGCCGGTCCGCGTCCTGCGCCACCGAAACCGGGTGAATAAAGCGGTGCAGCGCGTCGACGAGAAAGGCAAGGCCGGCCTCACGATCGCTTACGGCGAACAGTTCTTCGGAAATGCCGTCCTCGAACGCTTCCGTAAACGCCCGGCGAACCCGCCCGAGATGCCGGCGGGCGACGGCGCGATTCTCCCGCACCGCGTCCGCGAACAGCATGAAGGCTTCGCGGTCCCGGTCGAGCAGGTCGCGGTAGCCGCGCGCCAGCGCGAAGATCATCCGTTCAAGCTTGTCATCCGCCGGGTCCGGAGCGCCGGAAAGATCGGCAAGCAGCCGCTCCACCGGCTTCAGCGCCAGCGCCGCCACCGCGTCCAGCAGCTCCTCCCGGGATGCGAAATAGCGGTAGACGTTGGCGTGGGTCATGCCGGCTTCTTCGGCGACGGCGACCAGCCGCACGCGCGTCTTTCCGGAACGCCGCAGATGTTCGCCAGCGATCGCCAGCAGACGGTTGCGTGGGTCGGCTCCCGGCGTGGCTGGCGGCGGCGTCATGACGGGCTTACTCCGCGGCGGCCTCATCCGCCTCCGGCGCGGGTTCGCCGGCCGGGCGGCCGTGAGGCAGGGCAAGATAGGCTTCCGACTGCATTTCGATCAGGCGTGACACCGTCCGGTCGAACTCAAAGGCCTCGCGCCCGGACGTCGCCACATACAGCTCCGCCGGCGGCGCCTCGGCCGAAGCCAGCAGCTTCACCCTGTATTCATACAGCGTATCAACCAGCGTGATGAAGCGTTTCGCCTCGTTGCGGTTCTCAAGCCCCATCACCGGGATGTTCTCGATGATGACGGTGTGGAAGTTCTCCGCCACGGCGCGGTAGTCGGAGGCGCCATATGCGCGGGCGCACAGGTCAGCGAAACCGAAACGCGCCACGCCCGGACCAGCTTCCGGGATCTCCACCCGCCGGCCCTTGACCGGCAGCGATGAATGACGGCCCTGCGCCATGCCGGAGAGCCGGTGAAACGCCTCGCGCAGGGCGGCGGCCGCGGCGGCGTCCGCCGGATGATGAAACACCCTCGCGCCGGCCAGCTTCTCCAGGCGGAAATCCGTGCGCGAATCCAGCCGCACCACGTCCATCCGCTCCAGGATCAGGTCGATGAACGGCAGGAAAAGCGCGCGGTTGAGGCCATTCTCGTAAAGCCGGCCTGGCTCGACGTTGGACGTCGCCACCACCGTGACGCCGCGCTCGAACATCGCCCTGAAGAGGCGGCCGAGAATCATGGCGTCGGCGATGTCGGTGACGGTGAACTCGTCGAAGCACAGCAGCCGCGCCTCGCTGGCCAGCTGCGCCGCGACGACCGGAATGGGGTCCACGTCCCGGGTCCTGCCCTCCTTCACCTTCTGGCGGAAGGCGAAGATCCGGTCGTGCGCGTCGGCCATGAATTCGTGGAAATGCGCCCGGCGTTTGCTGACCCCGGCGACCTCCTCATAGAAGAGGTCCATGAGCATGGTCTTGCCGCGGCCCACGAACCCCCAGACGTAGAGGCCGCGCGGCGCCGCCGCCAGCTCCTGGCGGCGGCCGAACAGGCGCCCCAGCAGCCCGCCGCCGGCGGCGCCTGGAGCCCGCAGGCGCGCCGCCAGACCGTCAAGGCGCGCCACCAGGTCGAGCTGCGCCGGATCGCGCTCGATGGCGCCCGCCGCGACGAGCGCGTCATATCGCGCCCGGACTGATCCCGGGCCGGCGTGGTGTCCCGATGGCATGGTGATCCCGAAGACCGCCCGCGCCGGCCGCCGGCGGGCCGGCGGCCGCAGGCTGTTACTTGCTGAGCGTCAGCGGCGCGCCAGATTTGGCGAGCACGCCGTTGAACTGTCCGCCGGCGTCGCGCAGCCGCGCCACCACGCCGCCGCGCGCGTAAAGGTAGATTTCTCCGTCGCGGAACTCCCAGGCGTTGACGCTCTGCAGATCCTTGCTGGAGCAGCCCGACGTGCTGGCGCGGTAGAGATCGAGCGCCGGGGTTGAAGACAGGGTGACGCTGCAGGAGCCGGCGGCTTCCTTCGCCGTCCAGCGGCCGACCGCGCTGGAGCGCGTCGCGGGCGGCGGCGCGGCGGGCGTCGTCGGCGCCGCCTGCGGCGGCAGACCGGCGACGGTGGCGGAGCCGGGCGGCTGCCCCTGCGACAGGGCGGGATCAGGCGCCGTAACGGCGCCCGGCGCCGGCGGCAGCGGGCTGGTTTCAACGCGACCACCGAGACCGGTTCCGATATCGGGCTCAAGGTCGGAGGCCGCGGGCGTCGCCGCGCGCGGCGGCGGAGCGCCGTAACCGCTGTCAAACCGGGCGGACTGGCAGGCGGCGAGCGCACATGCGAGAGACAGGGCGGCGGCGATACGGATGGCCCGCGGGCCCGTGCTGGTTTCAGAGAGTTTGAGCCGCATCAGTGCGTTCCGAACCTTCTGGCAGATCGCCTTTTTTTCGGGAGGCGGGTCGCGCGCGAGGGCCGGCGCGGCGCCGTTCCAGCGGATAATCACGTACCCGCCTTTACAATACAAGGCGGCGCCGGACACAAGGCCGGCGCCGTTGCTTTTTCATCGCGTTGCGGAACGCCCGTCAGATCTGGCGCGCCACCATCATCTTCTTGATCTCGGCGATGGCTTTCGCCGGGTTCAGATGCTTGGGGCAGACGTTGGCGCAGTTCATGATGGTGTGGCACCGGTAGAGGCGGAACGGATCCTCCAGGCGGTCGAGACGGCCGCCGGTGTCCTCGTCGCGGCTGTCGATGAGCCAGCGATAGGCCTGCAGCAGGGCGGCCGGCCCCATGTAACGCTGGCCATTCCACCAGTAGCTGGGGCAGGAGGTGCTGCAGCAGGCGCAGAGGATGCACTCGTACAGGCCATCGAGCTTCTGGCGGTCCTCCGGCGACTGGCGCCACTCCTTCTCCGGCGGCGGGGTGACGGTCTTGAGGTAAGGCTCGATCGCCGCATGCTGGGCGTAGAAGGTGGTGAGGTCGGGAACCAGGTCCTTGACCACCGGCATGTGCGGCAGCGGATAGATGCGCACCACGCCGTTTTCGGCGCATTCGTCAATGCCGATGGTGCAGGCCAGCGTGTTGGCGCCGTTGATGTTCATGGCGCACGAACCGCAGATGCCCTCACGGCAGGAGCGCCGCAACGTCAGGGTGGCGTCGACGTTGTTCTTGATCCAGAGCAGGGCGTCGAGCACCATCGGGCCGCAGTCATCCCGGTCGACGTAATAGGTGTCGATGGTCGGGTTTTTGCCGTCGTCCGGGTTCCAGCGATAGATGCGGAACGTGGTGATGCGGGTGGCCGATGCAGGCTTCGGCCAGGTCTTCCCCTCGGAAATCCGGGAGTTCTTGGGCAGTGAAAATTCGGCCATCTCGCGTCCAGCCTCAATCTCGTCTCCGGAGCGCGCCGGCGCGCGTCATGCGCGCGGCGGCGCTCCAGCCATTGAACGGGGCATTGGCCTGACGGCGGGCTGCCCCGCCTGCGCCGGCAATGCCATGGCCGGGCGGAATTTTCCGCCTGGCCGTGTCAACGAACGTCCGGGCTCCGGACGGGATGCTCAGTACACGCGCGCCTTCGGCTTGATGTACTCGATTTCGTCCGTCAGCGTGTAGGTGTGCACCGGACGGTAATCGATGGTCACCTTGCGGCTGTCCACGTCGGCCCAGACGAGCGTGTGTTTCATCCACTCCTCGTCGTTGCGCTCCGGGTAGTCCTCGCGGGCGTGGGCGCCGCGCGACTCCTTGCGGTTGAGCGCGCCCTCCATGGTGACGACAGCCTGGGCGATGAGGTTGTCGAACTCGAGCGTCTCGATCAGGTCCGAATTCCAGACCAGCGAGCGGTCGGTGACGCGGATGTCGTCCGCCGCCCGCCAGACCTCGTGGATGAGTTTCTTGCCCTCTTCCAGCACCTCGCCGGTACGGAAGACCGCGCAGTTGGACTGCATGGTCTTCTGCATGCGCAGGCGCAGCTCCGCCGTCGGCGTGCCGCCATTGGCGTAGCGGAAGCGGTCGAGACGCGACAGCGCCATATCGGCCGAGTCAGCGGGCAGTTCGGCGTGCTTCTGGCCGGGCCTGACCAGCTCGGCGGCGCGCAGGCCGGCGGCGCGGCCAAACACCACCAGGTCGATGAGCGAGTTGGAGCCGAGGCGGTTGGCGCCATGCACCGACACGCAGGCGGCCTCGCCGATGGCCATCAGGCCCGGCACCACCGCGTCCGGATCGCCGCCGACCTTGGTCAGCACCTCGCCGTGATAGTTCGTCGGGATGCCGCCCATGTTGTAGTGCACCGTCGGCAGCACCGGGATCGGTTCACGGGTGACGTCGACGCCGGCGAAGATCTTGGCGCTCTCGGAAATGCCCGGCAGGCGCTCCGCGAGGATCGCCGGCTCGAGGTGGTCGAGGTGCAGGTAGATGTGATCCTTGTTCTTGCCGACGCCGCGGCCTTCACGGATCTCGATTGTCATGGCGCGCGATACGACGTCGCGCGAGGCGAGATCCTTTGCGGACGGCGCATAGCGCTCCATGAAACGCTCGCCTTCGGAGTTGGTCAGGTAGCCGCCCTCGCCGCGCGCGCCCTCGGTGATGAGGCAGCCGGCGCCGTAAATGCCGGTGGGGTGGAACTGCACGAACTCCATGTCCTGCAGCGGCAGGCCGGCGCGCAGCACCATGCCGCCGCCATCGCCGGTGCAGGTGTGCGCCGACGTGGCCGAGAAATAGGCGCGGCCGTAGCCGCCCGTGGCCAGGATGGTCAGGTGCGACCGGAAGCGGTGGATGGTGCCGTCGTCCATCTTGATGGCGATGACGCCGCGGCACGCGCCATTGTCCATGATCAGGTCAATGGCGAAGTATTCGATGAAGAACTCGGTCGAGTTGCGCAGCGCCTGGCCATACAGCGTGTGCAGCATGGCGTGACCGGTGCGGTCGGCGGCGGCGCAGGTGCGCTGGGCCGGCGGACCATTGCCGAAATCGGTGGTCATGCCGCCGAACGGACGCTGGTAGATGCGGCCGTCTTCGGTGCGGGAGAAGGGCACGCCCCAGTGCTCCAGCTCGTAGACGGCGGCGGGCGCGTTGCGAACGAGATACTCGATCGCGTCCTGGTCGCCGAGCCAGTCCGACCCCTTGACGGTGTCATACATGTGCCACTTCCAGTTGTCCTCGCCCATGTTGCCGAGCGAGGCGGCGACGCCGCCCTGCGCCGCCACGGTGTGGGAACGGGTCGGGAAAACCTTGGTGATGCAGGCCGTGCGCAGGCCGGCCTGGGAACAACCGACCGTGGCGCGCAGGCCCGCGCCGCCACCGCCAACGATGACTACGTCGAACGTATGGTCGGTGATCGGGTAGGCCCGGCCGTTAATATTGAAGGTAGCAGAGGCTGACATCGATCACCCCGTAAATGCATTTCCAGGGAAGCGCCATGCGCTTCACGCGCCAGGAATGCGTGAATCCAGACAATCAGGCTCCGGCGGGCGCGCCCGCCGGCGGCGATCAGACGAACCGGCCCAGGCTGAGCTTGAGAACGGCGAAGACGCCGACCAGACCGATCAGGGCGCAGAAGAAGGTGTTGGCGATGACGAGAGCCGCCCGCCGCCCCTTCTCCGGCACGTAGTCCTCGATCACCACCGCCATGCCGAGGCGCATGTGAATGGACGCCGAGATCACCATCAGCAGCAGCACGATCGCCGAAAGCGGATGCGAAATGACCGCGGCGGCGTTCTGGAAGTCCGCGCCATAGGCGAGCGCCAGCACCCACAGGAAGGGAACGGTCAGCAGAAGATTGGCGATGGCCGTGAGACGCTGGCGCCAGAAATGCTCGGTGCCGTGATGGGCGGCGCCAAGGCCGGTGATGGCGGCGCGCGGCGTACGGAAAGACCGGTGTGCGGAAGCCATGTCCAATCTCCTCAACCCGCAAGCGCGACGATCGCCCAGAAGACGACGGTCAGCACGATGGAGCCCACCAGCGTGAGCTTCGCGAGAGTCATGCGCGCGTTGCGCTCAAAGCCCGCGCCCGTGTCCCAGATGAAGTGGCGCACGCCGCCAAGCAGATGATGGAACAGCGCCCATGTGTAGCCGATGAGCACAAGCTTGCCGATGATGGAGGTCATCAGCCAGCGGGCGCACTCATAGGGCCCCGGACCTGCGGCGAGAGCGGCGAGCCAGCCGACGATCAGGATCGTGCCGAAGTACAGCGCAATGCCCGTGAGGCGATGAAACACAGACATGGCCATGGTCCATGTCCACTTGTAGATCTGAAGATGCGGCGACAGGGGCCGGATTTCCTCCAGCCGCCTTGCGGGCGCTTTCGCCTGAACCTCCGCCATGAAGACGTCTCCACTGAACCCGCGCGGCGTAAGCCGCAAATGACATGAAAGCCGGGGCGCGGCCCCGGACCGGAACCGGCGGCGCGCCGGCCCTCAAGGCTGCGCAGGCGGCAGCCCATTTTGGAATGGTTCCTAACGAATGTCAGACGCACCTGCAACGAGCGATTTCGTTGCGGAAGCCGCGTCTGAAACATGTCGTCCATTCCGGCCCGGTCATCTTCCCCCGGGGATGCCGGATGAACCCTGCGGCGCGCGCCGCCGCCGCGACGGCGACGGGCAGCCCCCGACGCGACGGCGCGCAACCGTCGCCCTGGCTGCAGTTATTTAGAATGAGGTTAAACTGGATTGTCTGGCGCACAATGAGCAATTCATGTACCCATCCTTCGTCAACGGCGAAGGATGGACCATGCGTTTCGATCTCACCGACCTCATCCTGTTCCGCAATATCGCCGAAGCGGGCTCAATCACCCATGGCGCGGAGCGCACCCATCTCGCCCTAGCCGCCGCGTCCACCCGCATGCGAAACCTTGAAGAAGCCATTGGCACGAAACTGTTTGTGCGCAGCCGCCAGGGCGTGCGCCTGACGCAGGCGGGCCTGACGCTGCTGCAACATGCGCGTACGCTGCTGGAGCAGACCGAGCGGCTGCGCGAAGACATGGGGCGTTACGCCGAAGGACTGGCCGGCCACGTCCGGCTGCTGTCCAACACCAACGCGCTCACGGAGTTTCTGCCGGAGGCGCTGTCGTCATTTCTTGCCCGCAATCCACACGTCTCGGTCGATCTGGAAGAGCGTCTCTCGGGCGAAATCGTCGGGCTGATCGCCGAGGGCGCGGCGGAAATCGGCATTGTCGCCGGCACGGTGGACAGCGGCGAGCTGGAAACCTTTCCGTTCCGGCGCGACCGTTTCGTGCTGGTCGCCGGTCGCAATCATCCGCTGCTTGCGGAAGCGGCCGTCCGCGCCGGCGGCCCCGTCCCCTTCTCCAGCGCGCTGGGCCATGAGTTCGTGGGGCTGGACAGGAACAGCGCCCTGCAGCGGTTTCTCGCCGGCAAGGCGGCCCGCGCCGGCCGGCCCATACGCCTGCGTGTCCAGCTGCGCTCGTTTGACGGCGTCTGCCGCCTGGTGGAGTGCGGCGTCGGCGTCGGCGTGGTGCCGGAGACAACCGCCCTGCGGTCCCGGCAGGTCATGGCCATTGAGGTGATCCAGCTGAGCGACGCCTGGGCGGAGCGGGAGCTGCACCTTTGCGTGCGCAGCTATGACCGGCTCACTCCCCTCGCCCGGCAGCTGGTGGACCACCTGCGCGCTGCGCCTGATTCGCAGCATCGCCCCGCAGCGCCGTGACCCCGCTGGCCACAGCCTTTACGGGGCAATAAGGAAAACCCGGCCAGGCGGCGGGCCTGGCCGGGCGCGCGGGCTCACGCCGAACCGGCGCGGCGGGCGGACGGTCTGGCTGTCGGCGTCAGCGCGGCAGCACGACCCAGTAATCGAAATCGAGGATCACCGACGGATCCATCTCCTCGCCGTTCCGGTACGGATGATCGGCGCAGGGACGGTTCTTGGTGGCGACGAGACGCAGGCGCAGCGCGCCGACGTCAGTGCGGCCCGGCAGCACGGCCTTGTCCAGCACTTCGGACCACGCGTAGACCGTATCGCCCGAGAACAGCGGCGCCACGTGGCGGCCGCCGTTGATCGCGGCGACGTGGAAGGCGTTGCCAAGGCCGTTAAACGACAGCGCGCGGGCGAGCGAAATGACGACGCCGCCATAGATGAGACGCTTGCCGAACCTGGTGTCCCTGGCGGCGTAGCCGTCAAAGTGAACCTTCGCGGTGTTCTGGTAGAGGCGCGTGGCGATCTGCTGCTCGGCCTCCTCCACGGTCATGCCGTCGACATGGTCGATGCGCTCGCCCACCTCATAGTCGCCCCACCGGTAGGGGCTGCCGGACAGCGCGTCGTTCCAGCCGTCCACGCGAATGGGCGGCACCGCAGCGCCGAGCTCCTCCGCCGCAACCGCCTTCCTGAGCTGGGGCACGAGCTCGCCCTGCGGCGCGGCGTTCTCGTCCGCCTTGCGCACCATCACCCAGCGCACGTACTGCAGCACCGCCTCGTCGCGCTGGTTGTAGCCGGTGGAGCGGACATAGACGACGCCGGTCTTGCGGTTGGAGTTCTCCTTGAGACCGATGACCTCAGACACGGTGGAGATGGTGTCGCCGGGAAACACCGGGCGCAGGAAACGGCCTTCCGCATAGCCGAGGTTGGCCACGGCGTTCAGCGACACGTCCGGCACGGTCTTGCCGAAGACAATGTGGAACACCAGCAGGTCGTCTACGGGGCTGCGCTCATAGCCGATGCTGCGGGCGAATTCGTCCGAGGACTGCACGGCGAAGCGCGGCCCGTACAGCGCGGTGTAAAGCGCGACGTCGCCGGTCGTGACCGTGCGCGGCGTGGCGTGGCGAATGACTTCGCCGATGCGGAAGTGCTCGAAGAAACGACCGGGATCAGTCTTTTGCGATTTGGCGGTGGTCATCAGCCTGCTCACGGAGTTGGCCGGGCGGACGCGGAACATGCGCCGGCCGGCGGACAGGGAGGCGACGCCGCGTCCGGGCGTCGCCATCACGCGTGCGATCAGAACCGGACGATAATCTTTCCGAACGCCTGCCGGCCTTCAAGGCGCTCCAGCCCCTTGAGGAAATCCGGCAGCTCGAAGGTGGAGTCGATCACCGGGGTGACGCCGCGGGCCATCTTGTCCAGCGACTGGCGGATGTTGGCGATGCTGCAGCCGAACGAACCGGTGATGCGGTACTGCTGCTGGAACAGCTGCATGAGGTTCATGGTGGTGGAGATGCCGGAGGTCGAGCCGCAGGTGACCAGACGGCCGCCGCGCTTCAGGCACAACAGGCTGCCGTTCCAGGTGTCGACGCCGACGTGCTCGAACACCACGTCCACGCCCTTGCGGCCGGTCTGCTTGCGCACCACGCCCTCAAACCGGTCCTTGCGGTAGTTGATGACGAAATCGGCTCCGAGGGCCTTCGCCTTTTCGGCTTTCTCATCGTCGCCAACAGTGGTGAACACGTAGCAGCCGATGTCCTTGGCCATTTTGATGGCGGCGGTGCCGATGCCCGAGCCGCCGGCATGGACCAGGATGGTCTCCCCCGGCTCCAGCCTGGCGTTGTCAAACAGCATGTGCTGCACGGTGCCGAAGCCGATGGGAGCGCATGCGGCGTCCTCAAGGCTGACGTTGTCCGGAACCCTGATGACCAGACGCTCCGGACGATTGATCAGCTCGCGGGCGAAGCCGTCGACATGGAAGCCGAGAATGCCGCCCACATTCTCGCAGAGATTGTCGCGGCCCTCACGGCAGGCGCGGCAGTGACCGCAGGTTTCGGCGCCATACATGACGACCTTGTCGCCCGGACGGAAGCCGGAGACGCCCGCGCCCACGGCCACCACCTCGCCGGAGGCTTCGACGCCGGCGACCTGCGGCATCTTCCGGCGCGCGAAGGCCATGCCGCGGAAACCCCAGACGTCGAGATAGTTCAGGGCGATGGCGCGCGTGCGGATCTGTACTTCGCCGGCGGCGGGCGGCGGCGGCGGCTCGATGTCGGTGAGGCGGAGATCACGGTCTCCAAATAGCTGCAATGCGCGCATGACGTTTCCTGTCGCGCCCGCCAGCGGGGCGCCTGTGATCCTGCGGAGCTGCCGCGCGCGGTCGCGACCTCGCCCCGTTGCATGTGAAAACCGGCGCGACGGCCACAAGGCCGCCGCGCGCCAGGCCGGTCAGGACCGGTGGGCGCTGATCTGCGCCGAAAGGCCGCCGTCCACCGGCAGGACCGCGCCGGTGACGTAAGACGCGGAGTCGCCCATGAGGAACGCCGCCATGGCCGCCACTTCGTCCGGACGGGCGAAACGTCCCACCGGGATCTGCTTCTCCAGCGCCTCACGGTGCCGGGCGTAGCGCGCCATCATGTCGGTATCGATGTATCCGGGCGCAATCGTGTTGACTGTCACGCCGCGCCGGGCCGTTTCGATGGCGAGCGTGCGCAGCCAGGACGCGATGGCGCCCTTGGAGGCGGCGTAAGCGCCATTGCCGGCGTTGGCGTGAAACGCCGTGATCGAGCCGATGGCGATGATGCGGCCGGAGCGGTTGCGCAGCATGCCCCGCAGCAGCGCCTTGGCGATCGCCGTCAGGGACCAGAAGTTGACCTGCATGACCGCGTCGGCCTTGTCGAGCGACATCGTCGCCGCGAGGGTGTCGTAAGACTGGCCGGCGTTGTGAACGTAGCCGTAGTAGACCTCGTCTTCACGGGCCGCGCAAAACGCCTCCACCGCCTGCCGGTCCGCAAGGTCAAGGGCGAAGCTGCGGAACGTCTGCTGCGGATGGAGACCGCCCAGCTCGGCGACCAGCTCCGCGGAAACCGCGCCAGACGAGCGGTAGGTGAAATCGACGTCATATCCCGCCGCCGCCAGCGCCCGGACGATCGCAGCGCCCAGTCCCTTGCCGCCGCCAGTAACCAGAACCCGCCTGCTCATGCATGTTCCCTTAAATGAACGCGGCGCCGGAGGCGCCGCGTCTCAACCATCGCCCTGCCGGCGCAACGTTGCGAAAGTAGAGGCAAGGCTCCGCCGCGAAAATGCGACAGATCAAAAGCCCGGGACGCGCCCGCGGGCGCGTGCCGGACGAAACCGTCAGCAGGGCTCTCCCGCGAACACCAGACAGGTGTTCTGGCCGCCAAAACCGAATGAATTGGACAGAACGTACCGCACGTTCACATCGCGCGCCACATTGGGCACGACATCAAGCGGAATTGACGGATCAGGCACGTTGTAATTGATGGTCGGCGGCGCCCGCCCATGGGCGATCGTCAGCAGCGAGGCCACCGCCTCCACGGCGCCGGCTGCGGTCAGGGTGTGCCCCACCATCGACTTGTTGGAGGAGATCGGGACGTTCTTCATGCGCTCGCCGAGGACGGCGAGCAGGCCGAGCGCCTCCATCTTGTCGTTTTCCGGCGTGCTGGTGCCGTGGGCGTTCACATAATCGATATCGTCCGGCGAGAGGCCGGCGTCCCGGATCGCGCCCTCGATGGCGGCGATGGCCGGCGCTCCGTCCGGGCTCGACCGGGTGCGGTGGAAGCTGTCGCCCTTTTCGCCGCAGCCCAGCACGAAACCGAGGATTTTCGCGCCCCGGGCGCGGGCGTGGTCATAGTCCTCCAGCACCAGCGCCGCCGCGCCCTCGCCCATGACGAAGCCGTCGCGATTCTTCGAGAACGGCTTCGACGCCCCCTCCGGCGGATCGTTCTGGGTCGAGAGCGCCGAGAGCAGCGAGAAACGGATCAGCGACTCGGGATGAACGGACCCGTCGGTGCCGATGCACAACGCCGCCTGGGTTTCCCCGCGCCGGATCGCCTCGACGCCCAGCTGGATGGAGGTGGCGCCGGACGAACAGGCGGTCGACAGCGAGATGGGAGAGCCTTTCACGCCGAAACGGCGGGCGACGTTCTCGGCGACAGTGCCAAACATGAACAGGTCGCACCAGGACGTGAACTTGCCGGTGCGCGCGCCGGCGAGCAGCGTGGCGTAGGTCACCGGCTGCCCGTCCGCGCCGGCTTCAGCCAGCGCCCGCCGGTGCGGCCACTCCATCTCGACCGGCGGCACCGCAATAAACAGCGGTCCGGGAAAGTCGCCCGGCGCGCCGATATTCGCCTGCCCAATGGCCTCGCTGGCGGCGCGAACGGCCATCTCCTGGGACAGCATCGGCGCACAGCGCGGATCGACGTCGATGAAATCGACGGTCGCGGCGATGGTCGTCTTCAGGCCTTCAACCGGAAAGCGGTTGATGCGGTGAACGCCGGAACGGCCGGCCGTGAGCGCCGCCCAGTTGTCTTCCTTGCCTTCGCCGAGCGAAGTGACGATGCCCATGCCGGTCACCGCCACGAGAGGTCGCCCGGCCCTGTCCCGATGAGGCGTTGTCATTTGAAGCGCTCCGCCGGTTTGATTGGAAGTCAGCGCGAACTGACGCGCGACAGGCGCGCGACGCCCTCGCCGCGTCTGTGCCCCACGCCGGTAACAACGGCTTCATCAAAAAGCCCCCGGGCGAGCGCAGCCGCCGCCAGCCCCACGCCAGCGGGAAACTGCGGTTCGACCAGATGGCCGAACAGGTCTCCCGTGAACCACGTCCGGGCGCCGGGCGCGCGGGCGGCGATGACCTCAAGCTCCTCGGCGGTGACGCCGCCAGCGCCGGTGGCGCCGGAGAAGACCACGCCTCCGGACTGGCCGAACTGCGGCGCGACGCGATCCCACAGCGCCTCCAGCGACTGCTTCACCGCGCCCGGACGCCGCTGGACCATGCCGGCGTCGACGGCGTCGAGCCTGGCGAGCGGCGTCGCGCCGCGGGCCGCGGCGACGTCAGCGGCCTCGACGACGATGAAGGCCGCGCCCGATCCGAGGATGAAGCCCCCGCCCGCCTGTTCGCGCTGCGCCACGGGGCGGAAGCCGCCCTCCTTCCAGAGCCGGTCGGCCATGGCGTAGATCAGCAGCACGTCCGGCCGCTCCGCATTGTAAGAGCCGCCGACCAGGAAGGAATCCGCCTGTCCGGCGCGGATGCGCGCCTCGGCGATGCGCAGCGCGTCCACGCCCGCCTGCTCCTCGCCCATAAAGGTGCGCGAACCGCCAGTGACGCCGTGAACGATCGAGATGTTGCCGGCAAGCAGGTTCGACAGCTGCGCCAGGAACATCGTCGGGCGGATATCGCTCATCAGACGTTCGTTCAGCATCACCCCGGGATTGGGGTGGGACGGCATTTCGGTGAGGATCTGGCCGTCCACCGCGTAATCGCGCTCGCCGCCGCCCGCCGCCACGATCATCTCAAGGCGCCCAAGACGCCCGGCGGCGCCCTTCAGCCCCGCGGCGTCAAGCGCGAGGCCGGCGGCGTAAACGCCGAGCTTTTGCCACGCCTCCATCTGGCGCTGGTCGGCCTTTTTCGGAATCTGCCGTTCGAAGGCCACCTCAACGACGGGATGGACGCTGTAGGGGGCGAAAGTGACGTCATCCACCGGAGGCGCGGCGCCGGCGGTCAGCGCCTCGATATGGGCGTCGACTCCCTCGCCAGCGGACGAGACAATGCCGACGCCGGTAATCCAGATCTCCCGCTCCGTCATTTTGCCTCCGAAAGATCCAGACCGATGTCGTTCGCGCGCTCGCGCATCAGGGCGTCCATGCCGTCCGGGAACGGCAGCAGGCGGAACATCAGCTCCGCGTCGCAGATGGTCCTGCCTTCACTGCGAATGCGCGCCCGCGTAACGGCGTAGCCCGAGCCGGGATGCTCCAGTTGCGCCTCGATTTCAAGCCTGGCACCCGGGCCCACGAACGACCGGAATTTCGCTTTTTCGACGCCAGCCAGGAAGGGCATGCGGTCATAATCGCCAAGCGCCAGCAGGAGATAACCGGACACCTGCGCCATGGTCTCCGTCAGCAGAACGCCGGGCATCAGCGGATAGCCAGGGAAATGCCCCTCAAATACCGGGCTCTCCCCCGGAACCGTGGCCGTCGCGACAAGGCGCTTGTCCCGCCTGTCGAGCTCCAGCACGCGGTCGACCATCCTGAAATATTCGAGTTGCATTGAAGCGCCTTCAGCAGACTGGCGAGCGGATCACCGACATGACCCGCTCTCGCGCCGTTGACAGTTCCGGTGGTCAGCCCTGCTTCGCCGCAACAAGCTGGTCGATCCGGTCACACAGGTTCTTCAGGACAAAATACTCCTCGGCGGGCACTTTTCCTTCGTTGACTTCCTGCGTCCACTGCTCGAGCGGCAGCTTGATGCCGAAGGCCTTGTCGATCGCGAACGCAATATCGAGAAAAGCGAGGGAATCGACGCCGAGATCGTCGATGGCGTGCGATTCCGGCGTGATCTGATCCCGCGGGATGTCACAGGTGTCGGCGATGATATCTGCAACCGTCTCGAACGTGGACGACATGAGGCACTCCTGATTTACGGCACAGGCCTGACGGCGCAGACAGCCATGACCTGCCGGGACCGTTCCAGCCAGACTCCTGTGGCCAGTTTGGGCGTACCTATAACGCCCAACGGGTTCTTGTCCAATGCCCCGTGGCGGCGCCGCGCGCGCGGCGCGCCCGGCGCCGCCAGCCTTCAGCGGCCGGGCGGGCCCCGCCTCACCGGCATGTCCGGACGGGTCGCGTGCGTCCCCGAACGGGCATATCGTCTGGCGCGACGATGGTATATAGCGTCCACGATCAACCCGTCTTGGACGCGGAACGGAGTAACCCGCGTGACTCGCAGTCCCATCCGTCCGGGCCCCGGCCCGGTGGGGGCGCGGCGAGCATCAGGAGCATCATGTCCCTCAAGCCCACCCCCAGAGACTGGCGTCGGGCCCTGCTCGATGCGCGGCAAGGCCTTGCGGCCTGGCATGTCTGGAGCCTTCTGGCCATCACCGACATCCGGCAACGCTACAAGCGGTCGCGCGTAGGCCCTTTCTGGATCACGCTGAGCATGGCGGCGTTCGTCGGCGGCATCGGCGTGGTGTATTCAACGCTGTTCAAGCAAGAAATCGGGACATATCTTCCATATCTTGCCACAAACTATGTGATCTGGACCCTGCTCCAGGGCATCGTTACTGACGCAACGACCGTATTCATTAACTCGGGCGTCTATCTGCGCCAGGAGGCGATGTCAAAGACACTTTTCGCCATGCGGCTTATTGCGCGAAACATGATCATGCTCGCGCATAATATCATTATTATACCGGTCGTCTATATTCTCATGGGCTTCACGCCAGGCTGGGCGACGCTGCTGGCGATTCCCGGACTGATCCTGGTGCTGCTGGCCGCCTATCCGGTGGTCATGCTGATCGGCATGGTTTCGACACGCTTTCGCGACATGCCGGTCATCATCCAGAATATATTGCAGATCGCCTTCTTCCTGACGCCCGTGATGTGGCGGGTGGACCAGCTTGGCGCGGCGGCGCCGTTTGTCGTCGGCTTCAACCCCTTCGCCATCTTCCTGCGGGTGGTGAGCGAGCCGCTGCAGGGCCGCATACCCAGCCTGTGGACGTGGGGCGTCGCCGTGCTGATGATCATCATCCTGTACGCCATCACGGCGCCGCTGTTCGCCCGTCTGCGCGCCCGCATCGTTTACTGGCTGTGAGGACCGTCGATGGCATCAATTGACCTGATCAACGCCTCGGTCGAATTTCCGATCTACAACGCCCGGGGACGGTCCATCCGCCGCAACATTCTCGCACGCGTCGGCGGCACCGTGGCCGCGGACGGCGACGTCGTCTCCGTGCGCGCCCTCAAGGACGTCAACCTGTCGCTGCGGGAAGGCGACCGGCTCGGCGTGCTTGGCCACAACGGCGCGGGCAAATCGACGCTGCTGCGCGTGCTTTCCGGCGCCTATGAACCCAGCTCCGGCGAGGCCAGGATCGAGGGCGCCGTTTCGTCGCTGCTCGACATCACCATGGGCATGGACCCGGAGATGAGCGGCGCCGAAAACATCATCCTGCGCGGTGCGCTGATCGGCATGTCGATCCGGGAGGCGAAAGAAAGCATCGCCGACATCGGCGAGTTCGCCGAAATTGGCGACTTTCTCGACTTGCCGATGCGCACCTACTCGTCGGGCATGAACCTGCGCCTCGCCTTCGCCATTTCGACAGCCATCCGTCCCGACATCCTGCTGATGGACGAACTGGTCAGCGTCGGCGACTCCGCCTTTGCGAAGAAGGCCAGGCAGCGGATCCGCGAGCTGATCGAGAACGCCGGCATCCTGGTGCTGGCCTCGCACGATCCAAAGACCCTGCTTGAATACTGCAACCGCGGCATCGTCATGCGCCACGGTTCAGTCGTGTTCGATGGCGCGATCGAAGAGGCGGTCATTTTCCATCATGGCAAGCTGCCCGACGATGCGGCGGCCCCCGCAGGGGGCGCGTCGCCAGAGACGGAGGCCAGCCCCGCCGCCTCCGCCGCGTCGTGCGCCGGGCCGTCGCCCGACATCGCCGTCGCCGGGAAATCAAAATGAAAACGGCCGGGTTTTTCCCGGCCGTTTCTGATTCTGCCGCAGCCCTGCGGGCCCGCCGCGTTCGTGCGGCGGGCCCGACCTGATCAGGCTGCGAGCTGGCGCAGCACGTAGTGCAGAATGCCGCCGTTGCGGAAGTACTCCAGCTCGTCCAGCGTATCGATACGGCAGATGAGCGGCGTCTCCAGCTTCTCGCCACTGGCGCGGGTGATCTCCGCAACCAGCGTCTGACGCGGCCGCAGCGACTCGCCCAGACCGCGGATGCTGACCGTCTCGTCGCCCTTCAGGCCGAGCGAACGCCAGGTGACGCCCTCGGTGAACACCAGCGGCAGAACGCCCATGCCGACGAGGTTGGAGCGGTGAATGCGCTCGAAGCTCTCGGCGATCACGGCGCGCACGCCGAGCAGGTTGGTGCCCTTGGCCGCCCAGTCGCGCGACGAGCCGGTGCCGTACTCCTTACCGGCGAACACCACCAGCGGCACGCCCTCAGCCTTGTACTTCATGGCGGCGTCGTAGATCGGCATCTGCTCGCCATCCGGATAATGGACGGTGACGCCGCCTTCCACGCCCGGAACCATCTGGTTCTTGATGCGGATGTTGGCGAAGGTGCCGCGCATCATCACTTCATGGTTGCCGCGGCGCGTGCCGTACTGGTTGAAGTCCGCCACGGCGACGCCGTGATCGAGCAGGTACTTGCCGGCCGGGCTGGCCGCCTTGATCGAACCCGCGGGCGAAATGTGGTCTGTGGTGATCGAATCGAGGAACAGGCCGAGAATGCGGGCGCCGACGATGTCCTCCACCGGCCTGGGCGTGCGGGTGATGCCGGCGAAGTAGGGCGGGTTGCGCACATAGGTGGACTTGTCGTCCCACGCATAGGTCTCGCCGCCGGAGACCTGGATCTTGCGCCAGTTCTCGTCGCCGGCGAACACGTCCGCATAGCGCTGCCGGAACAGCTCCTGGGTGATGTTCTCGTCGATGAACTTCTGCACCTCCGCCGTGGTCGGCCAGATGTCGCGCAGATAGACCGGCTGGCCGTCGGAACCGACGCCGAGCGGATCCTTCGTCAGGTCAACCTGCAGCGATCCGGCCAGCGCGTAAGCGACGACGAGCGGCGGCGACGCGAGGTAGTTGGCGCGAACGTCAGGATTGACGCGGCCCTCGAAGTTGCGGTTGCCGGACAGAACGGCGGCCGCGACGATGTCGTTGTCGTTGATCGTCCTGGAGATCGCCGCCGGCAGCGGGCCGGAGTTGCCGATGCAGGTGGTGCAGCCGAAGCCGACGAGGTTGAAGCCCAGCTTGTCGAGCTCGGCCTGCAGGCCAGAACGGGCGAGATACTCGGCCACAACCTGCGAACCGGGCGCCAGCGAGGTCTTGACCCACGGCCTGGAGCGCAGTCCCCTGGCCGCGGCGTTGCGGGCCAGCAGGCCGGCGCCGATCATCACGCTCGGGTTCGAGGTGTTGGTGCACGACGTGATGGCGGCGATGACCACGTCGCCATGACCGAGGTCAAAGTTCTCACCCTCGACCTTGAAGCGCTTCGCCAGCTCGCCGGCCTTGTTGAACTCGGTCTCCATGGAGGCGATGAAGCCCTGACGGGCCTCGCTCAGGAGGACGCGATCCTGCGGACGCTTCGGACCGGCCAGCGAGGGCTGCACGTCGCCGAGGTCGAGGTGGAGCGTGTCCGTAAACACCGGATCCGGCGTGTCAGCGGTACGGAACAGACCCTGGGCCTTGGCGTATTCGGCGACGAGCGCAACGCGCTCAGGCGCGCGACCGGTCTTGGCCAGCCAGTCGACGGTGGCCTGGTCGATCGGGAAGAAGCCGCAGGTCGCGCCATATTCCGGCGCCATGTTGCTGATGGTGGCGCGGTCCTCAACGGTCATGGCGTCGAGGCCGGGACCGTAGAACTCCACGAACTTGCCCACCACGCCGCGCTTGCGCAGCATCTGCGTGACGGTGAGCACGAGGTCGGTGGCGGTGACGCCCTCACGCAGCTTGCCGGTGAGGCGGAAGCCGATGACCTCAGGGATCAGCATGGACAGCGGCTGGCCAAGCATGGCCGCCTCGGCCTCGATGCCGCCGACGCCCCAGCCCAGAACCGCCACGCCGTTCACCATGGTGGTGTGCGAGTCGGTGCCCACCAGCGTGTCCGGGTAGGCGACTTCGACCCCGTCGTCATTCCGGGTCCAGACCGTCTGCGACAGGTACTCGAGGTTCACCTGATGGCAGATGCCCGTGCCGGGGGGCACGACGCGGAAATTGTTGAACGCCTCGGAGCCCCAGCGCAGGAAACGGTAACGCTCTTCATTGCGCTGGTACTCAAGCCGCACGTTGTCGGCGAACGCTTTCGGCGTGCCGAACTCGTCGACGATCACGGAGTGGTCGATGACCAGATCCACCGGAACCAGCGGGTTGATCTTCACCGGATCGGCGCCAAGCGCGTTCATGGCGTCGCGCATGGCGGCGAGGTCCACCACCGCCGGAACGCCGGTGAAGTCCTGCATCAGCACGCGCGCGGGACGGAAGGCGATCTCGCGCTCTTCCGAACCACGGTTATTGACAAAGGCCGCCACCGCCAGAATGTCATCCCTGGTGACGGAGCGGTCATCCTCAAACCGCAGCAGGTTCTCGAGGAGCACCTTCAGCGAGAAGGGCAGACGCGACACGTCCGGCAGACCGTTCTTCTCCGCCTCGGGAAGCGAGTAGTAGGCATAGGTCTTGCCGCCGACCGTGAGCTGCTTGCGGCTTTTGAAACTGTCCAGTGAGGTCATGACGCATCCTGAGCGTGACTGCGGGGCCGGCCAGACCGTACGCCTGCGTGCGATGGCGAAGGCGTATGACCAGCCACCTTCCGGAAATCAGCAGGTCTCTGGCGACCGGAAGAGCCCCGGTCGCCGGACCCGGTGCGCGCCGCTCCGGGAGTGCCCGGGCCCGCGCGTCACGCGCGCGGCGCAGCCGGGTCTGTCTATAGTGCCTTTCGATGTCTTTCGCCATAGGCGGGAGTCATTCCAATCTGCGCGGCCGTCAGGCGCGCATGCAGCAAAACGCCCGCAATTGCGGGCAGGCCTGCTCCGTGGCACACAGCCACGCATGATCCTTACGGCTGACAACCTTTCGTGCCGCCGCGGCGGTCGCCTCATTTTTCGCGACGTTTCATTTCGCGTCAGCGCCGGCGAGGCGCTGGTCGTGACCGGCGACAACGGCGCCGGAAAATCAACCCTGATCGCCCTGATCGCCGGCCTGCTGACGCCGGCGTCGGGAGCCATCCGGCTGGTCGGCGCTCCCGGCGGCCGGGAGCTGCGGGAAATGATCGGCCTGATGGGCCACCGCGATGGCCTGAAGCCTTCGCTGAGCGTGCGGGAAAACCTGGACTACGCGCGCAGGCTGCTGGGCGACTCGGCCATTGGCGCGCCGGAAGCGCTGGAGCGCGTCGGCCTCGTCCACGCCCTGGACATGCCCGTGGAGCACCTGTCCGCCGGGCAGAGACGGCGCGTGTCCCTCGCCCGGCTGTTATGTTGCGACCGTCCGCTGTGGCTGATGGACGAACCTGCGGGCGCGCTCGATTTCCGGTCGCTGCAGGCGCTGACCCGCCTGATGCAGGACCATCTCAACGCCGGCGGCATGATCATCGCCGCCACCCATCAGGATCTCGGTCTCAAGGACGCTCTCACGCTCCGTCTCGAGCCAGCCTCCGACCCGGACGCGCCTGAAGCGTTCTGGGAGGATGACGACGCCGACGATGAGCGCCTCATGGGGCTGTCACCTGCGGGAACAGGACGATGACGGCGGCGCTGGGCGCCATATTCACCCGCGACCTGCGGCTGGCCTTGCGTCATGGCGGCGGCGCCGCGCTGGGACTGGTGTTCTTTCTGCTGATCGTCGCCATGACGCCGCTGGCGATCGGTCCGGATCCCCGGCTGCTTGCGCGCATCGGCCCCGCCATGCTCTGGCTCGCGGCGGTGCTCTCCACGCTGCTCGGCCTGGACCGGCTGTTCCAGCAGGACGTCGAGGATGGTTCGCTCGATCTCCTGCGGCTCGCCGCCACGCCGCTGGAGCTGGTCGTGCTGGCCAAGGCGGCGGCGCACTGGGTCGTCACCGGTTTGCCGCTGGCGATCGCGGCGCCGCTCTACGGCCTGCTGCTGGCGCTGACCCCGGCGGAAATGCTGGCCGTTTCCGTGACCTTGCTGGTCGGCACGCCGGCGCTGGTGTTCATTGGCGCCGCAGGCGCGGCGCTCACCGCCGGCATGCGTCGCGGCGGCCTGCTTCTGGCCATTATTTCGTTGCCATTAATGGCGCCCGTGCTGATTTTCGGCGTTTCCGCGACGCAGGCGGCGACGGACGTGACGTCGCCCTTTTTGCAACCAGTGCTGTTCCTGTCCGCGCTCGTGCTGTTCTCGGGCGTGACAGGATGCGTCGCCGCGGCGGCGGCGCTGCGCTCGGGAGGTTGACCTGGCGCGGCGGCTTGCGCCACCTGTCAGATGAAACGGACAACGCCTGCTTGCGGCCCAGCCGGAGCAGCTCACGACAGCAACAGGAAATTTCATGTCCAGGCGCTTTTTGGTCACGGGCGGCGCAGGCTTTATCGGCTCCGCGGTGGTCCGCAAGCTGATCCGCGAAACCCCGCACCACGTGCTCGTCGTCGACGCGCTCACCTATGCCGGGAACCTCGATTCGCTCCGGCCGGTTGCGGACAGTCCCCGCTACCGTTTCCTGCACGCCGACATCCGCGAACAGGCGGCCATGCAGGCGGCGATCCGGGAGTTCCGGCCTGACGTCATCATGCATCTCGCGGCGGAAAGCCACGTCGACCGCTCCATCGATGGGCCGGCGGAGTTCCTCTCCACCAATGTGACCGGCACGTTCACGCTGCTGCAGGCGGCGCTGGACTACTGGCGCAGCCTGGACGGCGCGGGCAGGGCGACGTTCCGCTTCCATCACATCTCGACGGACGAGGTGTTCGGCTCGCTCGGCGACGAGGGCTACTTCCGGGAAGATTCGCCCTATCAGCCCAACTCGCCCTATTCGGCGTCGAAGGCAGCTTCGGACCACTTCGTGCGCGCCTGGCACCACACCTATGGCCTGCCGGTGGTGATCACCAACTGCTCGAACAACTACGGCCCCTATCATTTCCCGGAGAAGCTGATCCCGCTGATGATCATCAACGCGCTCGAAGGAAAGCCGCTGCCGGTTTACGGCAAGGGCGAGAACGTGCGCGACTGGCTGTACGTGGATGATCACGCCGACGCGCTGGTTCAGGTGGCGACCCGGGGCCGCAATGGCGAAAGCTACAACATCGGCGGCTGGAACGAGCGCAGGAACATCGACGTGGTGCGCGCCATCTGCGCGCTGCTGGACGAGCTGTCGCCGGAAACCGCGCATGGCGGCCATGAGCGGCTGATCACCTGGGTGGCTGACCGGCCGGGCCATGACCACCGTTACGCCATCGACGCCAGCAAGATTGAACGCGAGCTCGGCTGGAAACCGAAGGAGACGTTCGAAAGCGGTCTGCGGCGCACTGTCGAGTGGTATCTCGCGAACCGCGAATGGTGGGAGCGGGTGCGCTCCGGCGTCTATCGCGGCGAGCGGCTGGGCCTGGCTGTCTGATCCCCCATCCGCACAGATTTCTCCAGCAAGAGCTGTCTCATGGTTTCCGTCGTTCCCACCGAGATTCCGGACGTCAAGATCATCACGCCCAGACGTTTCGCCGACGAACGCGGCTTCTTCAGCGAAACGTGGAACAGCGCCGCGCTGAAGGAGGCCGGCCTTGATCTGACCTTCGTTCAGGACAACCACTCCCTGTCGCGTCCGGCGGGCACGGTGCGCGGCCTGCATTTCCAGAGCGCGCCCTTCGCCCAGGGCAAGCTGGTGCGCGTGCCCCGCGGCCGGATCCTTGACGTGGCGGTGGACCTGCGGCGTTCCTCGCCCACCTATGGCCGCCACGTCGCGGTGGAGCTGTCCGCCGGGAACTGGCGCCAGCTCTGGATTCCGGTCGGCTTCGCCCATGGCTTCTGCACCCTGGAGCCGGATACGGAGGTCATCTACAAGGTAACCGCTCCCTATTCGGCGGCCCATGACCATGGCGTGCTCTGGAACGATCCGGATCTCGCCATCGACTGGCCGGTCGCGCCGGAGAACGCGGTGCTGTCGGCCAAGGACCGCAACCAGCCGCGCTTCCGCGACCTGCAACCCTGGTTCGGGTGAGGAGGCGCCCATGCGGCTGCTCGTAACCGGAACCCGCGGCCAGGTGGTGACGGCGCTCCTTGAGCGCGCGGCCGCCGCCGGCGACGTCGACGTCATCGCGCTTGGCCGGCCGGAACTCGATCTGGCCGAGCCGGAGCAGGCGGCGCGCGCGATCGCCGCGCAGGATTTCGACGTGCTGGTGAACGCCGCCGCCCATACGGCGGTGGACCGCGCGGAATCGGAGCCGAAGCTGGCGCACCGGATCAACTGTGACGGCGCGGCCGCGGCGGCGCGCGCCGCCGCTTCGCGCGGCACCCCGATCATTCAGCTGTCCACGGACTATGTGTTTAATGGACGAAAGAACGGCGCGTGGACGGAAGATGATCCAGCGGATCCCCTCTCCGCCTATGGCCGTTCAAAACTGGCCGGCGAACAGGCGGTTCTCGCCGGCAACCCGAACGCGGTGATTCTGAGAACGGCGTGGGTTTACAGCCCGTTTGGCGCGAACTTCGCCAGGACCATGCTTCGCCTCGCGCAAACCCGCGATGCGGTGTCCGTCGTCAGCGACCAGACCGGAACGCCGACCAACGCGCTCGACATCGCCGACGGCGTCATCGCCGTGGCCCGCAACCTGCTGCGGGAGCCGCAACGGCGGGAGCTGTACGGGGTGTTTCACCTGTCGGCGCGTCCCGGCGACGTCCCTCCCACGTGGGCTGATTTCGCCGAAGAAGTATTCGCCGCCTCCCGGCGCTTCGGCGGCCCATGCGCGCAGGTGCGCCGCATCACCACCGCGGAATATCCGACGCCGGCCGCACGCCCGGCCAATTCGCTGCTGGACTGCAGCCGCCTGGCGCGCGTTCACGGCGTCGTTCCGCCGGAATGGAAAGCTTCAGTTCCCGAAACGGTCCGGCGCATCCTGCAGGGGTAAGCGCGCCCTGCCGGCGGAGGTTCAGGCGCCGCCAGCGAAGGCCGCGACGTCAGGCCCTGAGACGGCGCGTCGCCAGGCGGCCACGGACCTGACACCCTCGCGCAGGGGAATGCGCGGGCGCCAGCCCAAGGCCCTGATGCGCGTGCTGTCCAGCGTCTTGCGCGGCGCGCCGTCGGGCCGCGTCCGGTCGAACACGATGCGCCCGCGGTAACCCACGGCGTCCGCGACCACATGCGCCAGGCTGGCGATGGAAATTTCTTCACCCGAACCAATGTTGAGGGGCGCGTCGGCGGAGTAACGCCACAGGGCCAGCAAAATGGCGTCCGCGCAGTCGTCGACATGGAGAAACTCCCGGATGGCGGCGCCGCTGCCCCACGCCACGCACTGCGCCGCTCCGGAGGCGCGCGCCGCCTCGAACCGGCTGATGAGCGCGGGAATGACGTGACCGCGCTCCCCGTCGAACCGGTCGCAGGGACCATAGAGATTGGTCGGCATCAGGCTGATGAAGTCACAGCCGTGCTGGCGGCGCATCGCCTGCGCCAGCTTGAGACCGGCGATCTTGGCGACTGCATAGGCCTCGTTGGTCGGCTCCAGAGGCCCGGACAGCAGCGGGTCCTCCCTGACCGGGCACATGGCCGCGCGGGGATAGATGCAGCTGGAGCCAAGGAACGCCAGTTTACGCACGCCGGCGACGCGCGCCGCTTCCAGCAGGTTCAGGGATATGGAAAGGTTGTCGGCGAGATAATCCGCCGGCCGGCGCACGTTATCGGCGATGCCGCCGACAGTGGCGGCGGCGACGATGACCGCGTCCGGCCGGCAGGCGCTCATCCATTCATGCACGTCCGCCTGACGCCGCAGGTCGAGGACGGCCCGCTCCGCCGTGACGACACGACATCCCAGCGCGGCGAGCCGCCGGCACAGGGCGCTGCCCACCAGGCCGCGATGCCCGGCGACGTAAATTGTCGCGCCCGCCCACGCGGCGCTGAATCCGTCCAGAATACCCGGAGCAGAAATATTGTCGGCGCGCCGAAAATCACAATCGTCCACGATTGCCCCCGCACCATGAACTATTTCAATTTACTTATAATATAAATGTAACTCCAAATAAACAATCCATGACGACGCGCCGCTCGTCATGGCGGACACGAAAACCACGGCTGACGGCGGAACGCGCCGCCTGCGACGAACAGGTCGCGGGGATGGTCCGGATCAGCCCCGGGCGATGCTGGCGAGACCGGCGGCGCGGCGCGCCATGAAGCGGCGAATTCCGGGCGCGCGACCAACCAGCCGGGCGCCCACGCCCCGCAACAGCCGCAGGGGAGCGACGTCGTTGGAAAACAGGCGGTTGATCGCGTCGGTGGTGAGGGCCATCGCCATCACGTCCGCACGCCGGCGCCGGTCATATTCACGCGCCGTTTCGCCGTCCGCCGCCGGCAATCCCAGCCGTATGGCGCGGACCACCAGCTCCTCAAGGGCCATCACGTCGCGCAGCCCGAGATTCAGCCCCTGGCCGGCGATCGGATGCACCTGATGGGCGGCGTCGCCCGCCAGAACCATGCCCGGCGCATGGAACCGGCGCGCCACGCCCAGGGACAGGGGAAACACGCCCACCGGATAATGGTCCAGATGCAGCGAGCCCCGCTCGAGACCGAAGCGGCGACGGATCTCCGCAAGCAGATCCTCCCGGTCGAGGGCCCGGATGGCCGGAATGTTTTCGTCCCGCTCGCTCCAGACGATCGACGACCGGTTTCCGGTCAGCGGCAGGATGGCGAAGGCGCCAGACGGCAGGAAATGCTGGGTCGCCACGCCGTGATGGGGGCGCGAATGGCTGATGGTGGCGACGACGCCGGACTGGCCATAGCTCCAGCCGTACCATTCGATTCCGGCCTCGGCGCGCAGGCTGGAGCGCGCGCCGTCCGCGGCGACAAGCAGATGCGCGGTCATGGTCTCGCCGCCATCGAGCCGGGCGACGCCCGCGCCGCCGCTGGCCATGACATCCGCGTTCCAGCGCACGACCCGCCGCGCCAGCAGGATGACGCCCGCCAGCCGGGCCTGCTCCAGCAATGCGTCGGCCACATCGTCATTGGCGACCATATGCGCCAGGGGTTCGCCTTCCGCCGGATCGGCGTCAAAACCAAACAGCGCCGACCGGACAGGATCCTCAAGCGCGCTGTCCGTCAGCCGCATCGCCGTGACCGGCTGCGCTTCCGGCGCCACCCTCGTCCAGGCGCCGGTCCGCTCGAGCAGCCGGCGACAGTCGGGAGCAAGCGCCGAAACCCGCAGGCCCCGGAGACTCTCCGGGCGCGTCGCGAACAGGGCGGGATCGGCGACCACGACGTCCGCCGCCGCGCCAAGCTCCCGCTTCAGCGCGACGGCCAGGGTCAGACCGACAATACCGCCGCCGGCGATGAGGATGGTCTGCGCTGAAAAAGCCATTTCGCTCTCCTGCTGGCCCGCCCTGCCGGCGACCGCCCCGGAGGGCGCCCGGAGAAACACGGCCGGGTTGCGGCGGGCGGGAATGACAGTTCGCCGCCCGACAGGCACACTCATGTCCAGCCACCTCGGGCGCCTGCTCCCGTCACGACCGGGACGCCGGCTCCGCATGCAAGGGAACGGGGGCGACCATGAGCAAAGCCATAGACAACCTGCTGTCGATCCTGGACCTCGAGCCCATAGAAGTTAACCTGTTCCGTGGCCGCAGCCCCCAGGACAGGTGGCAGCGGGTGTTCGGCGGCCAGGTGATTGGCCAGGCGCTTGTCGCAGCCTGCCGCACGGTCGAACAGCGCACGCTGCATTCCATGCACTGTTACTTTCTGCTGGGCGGCGATCCGCGCGCGCCCATCGTATATGAGGTGGACCGGATCCGCGACGGGCGCAGCTTCACCACCCGCGGCGTGAGCGCCATCCAGCACGGCCGGCCGATTTTCTCGCTGACCGCCTCGTTCCATGTGGAGGAGACCGGGCTGGAGCATATGGAGCCGCCGCCGGAAGTTCCCCCGCCCGAGGATCTGCCCGGCCAGTCCGACATCGATCCGGCGCTGCTGGCGCGCATGCCGGAGAGCCAGCGCCGCTATTACGCCTCGGCCCAGCCCATCGAAATCCGGGCGGTTGATTACCAGCACTACTTCTCACGCTATTTTGCGCGCGAACCGACGACGCTGCCATTCTGCGTCTGGATCAGGGCCACCGACCGCCTGCCGGATGACCTCGCGATCCACCGGTGCGTGCTCGCCTATGCATCGGACATGACGCTGCTCGACGTCTGCCTGTTCCCGCACGGGCGCAGCGTCATCGAGCCCGCCATCCAGAGCGCCAGCCTGGACCATGCCATCTGGTTTTACGGACCGTTCCGGGCGGATGAGTGGTTATTGTATGTGCAGGACTCGCCGGTGGCGGGCGGCGCCCGTGGTCTTTCCCGCGGCAACATTTACACGCGCGACGGCCGCCTGATCGCTTCTGTGGCGCAGGAAGGCCTCATCCGTTTGCGTCCTGACCTCGCAGACGGCTGACCTGCCGCAATGCTGGACGCTGCGCGTATGAAATGCAGGCGCCGGCGCCGCTGATGACTTTTTGGGCGCCGGCGACTGCGGCGCCCTCTTTCTTTTTCGCGCCGTCCCCGGACGCCGGAGAGGCGCGCCGAAGCGCGGCGATGATCTCCCGCCGGGGCAGGAACGCCGGCTGGCGCGCAACACTTTGAATTTTATTGAATTTCAAAAAATCTCGTCAGTTCGCGCGGCGTTCCGGCGCCTGTTGGCGCCGTTATTGCTCTAACCCCGGAGCAAACCCGCAGATGGCCGCATGCCGGCCGTGGCGTGGAGCAACCCGATTGCCGGTCAGGGCGAGTCGCGCCCGCCAGCGATCCGCAGAAAGGGGGAAAGCGATGAAGATCGTAACGGCGATCATCAAGCCCTTTAAGCTTGACGAGGTGCGAGACGCGCTCACGTCCATGGGCATCCATGGCCTGACCGTTACCGAGGTGAAGGGGTACGGCAGGCAGCGCGGCCATACGGAAATCTACCGTGGGGCGGAATATGCGGTGAGCTTCCTTCCCAAGGTGAAAATTGAGGTCGCCGTCCCGTCGTCGCTGGTCGACGCCACGGTTTCCGCCATCGCCGAGGCCGCCCGCACCGGGCAGATCGGCGACGGCAAGATTTTTGTGACGCCGATCAGCAAGGCGCTCCGGATCCGCACCGGAGAAACTGACGAAGACGCCCTGTGACGCCTTGGCGGCGATCCTGTTCTGGAGATCTACACATGACGGTCACGCCCAATTGGGGAAGCGCGAGGCGCGCTTCGCAGATCGCATCAATCGCAATCGCCGGCGCCGGACTTGCGTCCCTGGCCACCCCGGCCCTCGCGGCGGCTCCCGAGCCCGCCAAGGGCGACGTCGCATGGATGGCCGTATCGACCATCCTCGTTCTTGCGATGTCCATTCCGGGCCTTGCGCTGTTCTACGGCGGTCTCATCCGCACCAAGAACATGCTCTCGGTTCTCACCCAGGTCCTGTCCATCGTCTGCCTCGCGTCGCTGATCTGGGTCTGCTACGGCTACTCGCTGGCCTTCACCGATGGCGGCGCGATGAATGACTTTGTCGGCGGCTTCTCGAAGGCGTTCCTTTCGGGCGTCGACGCCAGCAGCACCGTCGGCACCTTCTCGAACGGAGTGGTCATTCCGGAATACGTCTATCTGGCGTTCCAGATGACTTTCGCCTGCATCACCCCGGCGCTGATCGTCGGCGCCTTCGCCGAGCGCACCCGCTTCCCGGCCGTGCTGCTGTTCACCGCCCTGTGGCTGACTTTCATCTACTTCCCGATGGCCCACATGGTCTGGTACTGGGCCGGTCCGGACGCGATCGCCGACGCCGCCCGCGAACTGGCCGTCGCCACCACCGAGGAGGCCAAGGCGGCCGCCCAGGCCAAGCTTGACGCGGTGAACGCTGACGCCGGCATGCTGTTCAAGTGGGGCGCGCTGGACTTCGCTGGCGGCACCGTGGTGCACATCAACGCGGGCATCGCCGGTCTGGTGGGCTGCATCCTCGTCGGCAAGCGCATCGGCTACGGCCGTGAGCTGATGGCTCCGCACTCGCTGACCATGACCATGATCGGCGCCTCGCTGCTGTGGCTCGGCTGGTTCGGCTTCAACGCCGGCTCCAACCTGGAGGCCAACAGCGGCGCCGCCCTCGCCTTCCTGAACACCTTCGTGGCCACCGCCGCCGCCGGTCTGGGCTGGCTGGTCGCCGAGTGGGCGGTGAAGGGCAAGGCCTCGCTGCTGGGCCTGGCTTCCGGCGTCGTCGCCGGTCTGGTGGCCGTCACTCCGGCCGCCGGCTTCGCCGGTCCGATGGGCTCCATCGTGCTTGGCCTGCTCGCCGGTCCGATCTGCTTCTTCTTCTGCACCACCGTGAAGAACGCCTTCGGCTACGACGACACGGCGGACGTGTTCGGCGTGCACTGCATCGGCGGCATCGTCGGCGCCATCGCCACCGGCATCCTGGTGGCGCCGGAGCTGGGCGGCGTCGGCCTGGTGGACTACGCCACAAACCCGGGCACTGCTTCGCCGGCCCCGTACGCCATGGGCGCCCAGGTCTGGGCGCAGATCAAGGGCGTAGTGTTCACCCTCCTGTTCTCGGGCATCGGCTCGGCCATCCTCTTCAAGATCGTCGACCTGATCATCGGCCTGCGCGTCTCGGTGGAGGAAGAGCGCGAGGGTCTGGACATCACCGATCACGGCGAGCGCGCCTACAACTACTGATCCGGCGGATGGCCGGACGCAACATCCGGCCATCATCCGGCACGACGGCGAAAGGCCCCGCACGGGGCCTTTCGCATTTGCATAACCGACTGAAAAGGAAGGGTTAAGCGCCCCTTAACCCGATCTGGCTAGCCTGCATGCCCGGTATCAAGGAGTCGCCAGGTCGGCATGCGCATCGTCAGACGTCCTTCCTCTCCCGCCCAGGATCTCCTGCTGGCCTTCCGCCATTTTCTCCGGCGCAGGGCCTGCGATCTCGCAGGCGTCGCCCTCATCGTGTTCTCCATCATAACGGCGATCGCCCTCGTCACCTGGTCCGTCACCGATCCAAGCCTCACGCACGCCACCGATGGTCGCGTGGCCAACTGGCTGGGCGTGCCCGGCGCCATTTTCTCGGACATGGCGATGCAGCTGCTGGGGCTGGGCTCGGTGGCGTGGCTGCTGCCGGTCGCGGTATGGGGCGTGGCGCTGGTGTCGCGTCGTCCGCTGCACGGCATGAAGTGGCGGATTCCGCTGTGGCTGCTCGGCGCGTTCGCCGCCGCCGGCGTCGCCAGCTCCCTGCCTGCGCCTGGCGGCTGGCCGCTGCCGACGGGCCTCGGCGGCGTGATTGGCGACGCCATGCGCTCCGCCGCCGGCGCCGTGTTCGGTTTTCTGGGCGGCGTCGCGCCGGTGCTGGGGGCGCTGGCGCTCGCGGCCTGCGCCATCCTCGCCCTCAGCGCCGCCTGTGGCTACGGTTTTGACGAAGCGCCGGCGGCCGGTGACCCCGGAGAGACCGAAGAGGACGGGCCGCGGATCCGCTCCGCCAGGGAAACTGATGACGAGCCCGGTCTCGGCATTGTGTCGCTGGGCGCGATCGTCCACGGTTTCATGATGTTCAAGGCGGCGATCGCCCGTCGCCGCATGCGCCGCCAGCACGCGGCCGCCAGCCTCGCGCCGGCGCGTCAGGCGCCTCAGGGTCCGTCCCGTCGTGTTGAGCCGGCGGTGTTTCCGGAACCTGCCGCGCCTTTCGCAACTCCAGAGCCGTCATTCGCCACGCCAGCAGCGCCGGCTGCACAGGACGCGGCCCAGCCTTCGCGGGTCCGCATGCCGCCGTCCTGGGACAGGCCGGAAGCTCCCGCCCAGACGCGGCTTGGCCCGATCGAGCCGCCGTGGCGGCGGGAGGAGGCGCCGTCGCCGGTGCATGAGGCGTTCGCGCCGGCGCGTCACCGCACGGAGGCTGCGGTTCACGCGGTCGCTCCCGCAGCAGCCCCGGCTGTCGCAGGCCACCCGGTGGCCGCGCCTGCGGCCCAGCCGGTCTGCGCGCCGCAGCCGGCGGTCGCTCCGCAACAGCGCCTGCGCCAGGAAGTTGCGCCGCAGGAGCCTCTTGTTGCAGCCGCGCCGCGCGTCAATGTCGCCGCAACAGCGGGAACGGCTGCGGCCCCGGCCGTCGCCACGACTGCGACTGCGGCCAGGGCCGAGCCGCCGGCGGCGGCCATCGCCGCCGCCGCCGAACTGTCCTCGCGCTTCGCCGCGCTGGTTCGCAAGCGCCGCGCCGCCGCAGAGGCTGCGTCCGGCCCCGCCGCGGACGCCGGGCAGGCCGCGCTGGCGGATGCGGAGGAGCAACAGGAGCAGACAGATGCGGACGTGACGGCGGAACGCGGCCAGCCGGAAGCCGCGCCGCAGACGTTTGTCCTCCACCGCAGGCGGCGCCAGCAGGTGGAGGAAGCCGGAGCCGCGCAGGCCGGCGACGGCGCGCCGGACGATGCTGACGACAACGATCAGGACGACGCCGCGCAGGCCGCGACGGATGATGATGACCTGCCGCCGGAGGCGGGCGTGCGGGTGACTGCCTCCGCGCCAAGCTTCCGCCCCGCGCCGCTGCCGGTGTCTCCGCCGACAGAGCTGAAGAACGCCGTGCCGGCGAACGACTGGCGTCACGAACGCCCGGCCGCCGCGACGGCGCCGGCGAGGGTCGCCCCTGCGCCCGCGCGCACGGCCGGCGCGGCGACGGCGGACTCCTACCAGCTGCCGGACCTCGCCCTGCTGTCCGAGCCCCGCCAGCCCAGCGCCAGCGCCCGCCTTTCGGTCGACGCGCTGGAGCAGAACGCCACCTTGCTTGAGGGCGTGCTGGAGGACTTCGGCGTCCGCGGCGAGATCATCAACGTCCGTCCTGGACCGGTGGTGACGCTTTACGAGCTGGAGCCGGCGCCCGGCACCAAGTCGTCGAAGATCATCTCGCTGGCGGATGACATCGCCCGCTCCATGAGCGCCATTTCCGCCCGCGTCGCGGTGGTGCCAGGACGCAACGCCATCGGCATCGAGCTGCCCAACGCCCACCGGGAGACGGTGTTCCTGCGGGAGCTGCTGGCCAGCGACGAGTTCATCAACTCCAAGTCCCGCCTTGGCCTTTGCCTTGGCAAGACCATTGGCGGCGAACCGGTGATCGCCGACCTCGCCCGCATGCCCCACCTGCTGGTGGCCGGCACCACCGGCTCGGGCAAGTCGGTGGCGATCAACACCATGATCCTGTCGCTGCTCTACCGGCTGCGGCCGGACGAGTGCCGCCTGATCATGGTGGATCCCAAGATGCTGGAGCTGTCGATCTACGACGGCATCCCGCACCTGCTGACGCCGGTGGTCACCGATCCGAAGAAGGCCGTCGTCGCCCTGAAGTGGGCGGTCCGCGAGATGGAGGACCGCTACAAGAAGATGTCGAAGATGGGCGTGCGCAACATCGACGGCTTCAACGCGCGCGTGGCCGAGGCGAAGCGCAAGGGCGAGGTGATCACCCGCACCATCCAGACCGGCTTTGACAAGGAGACGGGCGAGCCGATCTTTGAAGAAGAGGTGATAGATCTCGATCCGCTGCCCTACATCGTCGTCATCGTCGACGAGATGGCCGACCTGATGATGGTGGCCGGCAAGGAGATCGAAGGGACCATCCAGCGTCTCGCCCAGATGGCCCGCGCCGCCGGCATCCATGTGATCCTGGCGACGCAGCGCCCGTCCGTGGACGTGATCACCGGCACCATCAAGGCCAACTTCCCGACGCGCATCTCCTTCCAGGTCACGTCGAAGATCGACAGCCGCACCATTCTGGGCGAGCAGGGCGCCGAGCAGCTGCTCGGCCAGGGCGACATGCTCTACATGGCCGGCGGCGGCCGCATCACCCGCGTGCACGGGCCGTTCGTCTCGGACAACGAGGTCGAGAAGGTCGTCGCTCACCTCAAGTCCCAGGGCCGGCCGCAATATCTGGACGCCGTCACGGCCATGGACGAGAGCGAGGCGGACGACGGCGGCTCGGTGTTCGACCAGACGGGAATGGGAGCTTCAGGCGCTGGCGACCTGTTTGAGCAGGCCGTCGCCATCGTGCTGCGCGACCAGAAGGCGTCCACCTCATACATCCAGCGCCGGCTGCAGATTGGCTACAACCGCGCCGCTTCGCTGATGGAACGCATGGAGCTGGAGGGCATCGTCGGTCCGGCCAATCACGCCGGCAAGCGCGAGATCCTGGTGCAGGCTCCGCGTCAGGACGAGGAGTGAGGCGGCGTTCGCAATGTCGCCTTCCTGCCCCCATATCTGTCTGGCGACGGCCCGCGCCCGCCGGGCCGACGCCGGATGGCCGGAGTGACTGCTGGATGAGAAAAACGGACGCCGCCATAACCAGGCCGACTCCTCCCCCCGCCGCGCGAGCGCGCGCAAACCGCCGGCGCGCCGGCCTGTGCGCTGTCATGGTTATGCTCGCGGCCGGCGTGCTCCCGGTTCCGGCGTCCGCCCAGATCCAGTGGAATCCGTTCAAGCCGGGCTTCGGCAAACCCGTCCAGCCCGAGCCGGCGCCGGCGCCAGAAGCGCCGCCGCCACCGCCTCCTGCTGCGGTGCGCCAGCCCGCGCCGCCCCCGCAGCCAGCCGCCCCGAGGCCGCCGGCGGCGAGCGGCGCGCCCAGGCCCATGGCCGTGGCGCCCCTGCCGCCGCGACGGCCGCAAGACCTTGGCGGCGCAACCGCCGCGGCGACGCCAGCCAGGACGCCCGGACAGGGCGCGACCGTCGCCAGGGCCGTGGAGGCGGCAAAGGCGGCGGCGCGCGGCGGCGGCTACCCGGCGCCGAAAACGCCGGCGGAGGCGCTTGCGCGGGTCAATAACTGGCTGAACGCCTTTGAGGCCATCCAGGCGCGCTTCGTGCAGCACGACGCGCGCGGCCAGAAGGCGGAAGGTTCGCTCTACGTCCGCCGCCCGGGCCAGCTTGTCTTCAAATATGATCCGCCGAGCACGCTGGAGATCGTCGCCGACGGCAAGTCCGTGGCGGTGCGCGACAGCAAACTGCGCACCAATGACGTATACTCCATCGGCCAGACGCCGCTGAAATTCCTTGTCAAGGATCACGTCGATCTGGCCAGGGACACCAACGTACTTAACGTCTCCACGGACGCGGACGGCATCGTCCGGGTGGCGCTGTCGGACTCCTCCACCCTTGGCGGAACCTCGAAAATCACCCTGATCTTCGACTCCCGCAAGGACGAGCTCAGGCAGTGGAACATCATTGACCCACAGGGGTTCCAGACCTCGGTCGCGCTCCACGACCTGCGGGCGACCATGCGCTGAACCGGCCGAAATTCCGCCCGGGCGGGGCCGCCGGCGGGCGGCTGGCCAGGAGCGGCCGGCGCCTCGACGTTCCGCCGCCGGATTGGTACATCCGCCGGAGTAGCGAACCGGCGCCGCAGGCCGCCCAGGCGCGGACGCCCAACCCCGGACAGACAGTGGCGCTCAAGGTTACCAGCTGGAACATCAATTCCGTCCGCCTGCGCGCGGACCAGGTGCTGCGGCACATCGACGAGGTGGGGCCGGACATCGTCTGCCTGCAGGAAACAAAGTGTCCGGACAGCCAGTTTCCGTCAGCCGCCTTCCGCAGCCGCGGCTATGTTCACATCGCCACCAACGGCCAGAAGGGCTACCACGGCGTCGCCATCCTCTCCCGCATCCCCTTCAGCCAGACCGGCATGATGGCCTTCTGCGGGCAAAACGACTGCCGCCACATTTCGGTGCGCCTGCCGCCGCGTTACTCCAGCCTCGAGATCCATAATTTCTACGTGCCAGCGGGCGGCGACATTCCGGATCCCGAGCTCAACCCCAAGTTCCGTCACAAGCTCGACTTTCTGGCGGAAATGCAGGACTGGATCACCGCGGAGCGACCTGCGGACCGCAACGCCGTGCTGCTGGGCGACCTGAACATCGCGCCGCTCAGGTCAGACGTGTGGAACCACAAGGCCCTGCTCAATGTGGTCAGCCACACGCCGGTGGAGACGGACATGCTAGAGACCATCCGCTCCAGCGGCGGCTTCGTCGACGCGGTGCGCGCGCTGGCGCCGGAGCCTGAACCCATTTTCACGTGGTGGAGCTATCGGGCGAAAGACTATCTCGCCAGCAACCGCGGCCGGCGGCTCGATCACATCTGGCTGTCGCCTTCCGTCATGCCGGCGCTGCAGGGATATCTGGTTTCAGCCCAGGCGCGCGGCTGGGAGCGGCCGTCCGACCACGTTCCGGTGACGGTGACGCTCGACATGTGACGGCGACGGGCCGTCATTCTGGCGGCTGGTCCAGCGCCGCCAGCTTCCTCCCGACCCCGGCCAGCTCCGCGGACATCCGGTTGAGACGGGCTGACACCGCGTCGCGCACGGCCGCCGCTGACCGGGGAAATTCGGTCAGAACGCGGCGAATGATGGCGCGGTCCAGGATGATCACGTCCGTGTCTTCCACGGCCGTCGCGTCAGCAGCGCGGACTGTCCCGACAAACATCGCCATGTCGTCGATCACGGCGCCGGCGGACACGGCGAGGTCCGGCCCGCTCTCCCCCGGTTGCGTCAGCATGATCCGCCCCCGGGCGACCAGCAGCGCGCCCTGGGCCGGTTCGCCGAAACTGAAGATGCGCGCGCCTGCAGGAAAGGTTCGCCGCGGGGCGGCGAAAGCGATCAGGCGGAGCGCGTCGGCCTCGAAACCCGCCAGCTCCGGCGCGCGGGCGATGGTTTCCGCATCATGGTCAAGCGACATCGGCGGTCAACGCCCTCATTGCGAATGAGCGCCGCGTCGGCGCAGACCTCGGAAACACGGTTTCAGGGAGCCAGCCGGTAGCCGCCGGCTTCCGTAAGCAGGATGCGGGCGCGCGAGGGGTCTTCCTCGATCTTCTGGCGCAGCCTGTAAATATGGGTCTCCAGCGTGTGGGTCGTCACGGTGGCGTTATAGCCCCACACTTCCTGCAACAGCGTTTCACGCGTCACCACCTTGCGGTCGGCGCGGTAAAGGAAGCGGAGGATGGCGGTTTCCTTCTCGGTGAGCTTGAGCTTCGATCCGCGGCCGTTGATCAGCAGCTTGGCGCTGGGGCGGAAGGTGTAGGGCCCGATGGTGAACACCGCGTCCTCGCTCGCCTCGTGCTGGCGCAACTGGGCGCGAATGCGGGCGAGAAGGACGGCGAAGCGGAACGGCTTCACGACGAAGTCATTCGCCCCTGCGTCGAGACTGAGAATGGTGTCGGTGTCGGTATCGTAACCTGTCAGGACGATGATCGGGCTCTTGAAGCCGTTCTGGCGCATTTGTCGGACAGCGTCGCGACCGTCCATGTCCGGCAGGCCCAGATCCATGACCACCAGGTCGACGCGACGGTCAGCGACCAGCTTGATTGCGGCTCCGGCAGTTTCGGCGCACTCAACCGAAAACTCATCGTTGAGCAGCAGCTGCTCAGAGAGGGTGTCCCGCAATTCCTTCTCGTCATCGACGATGAGAATGTGGCTACGATGACTCAAGAGATTCTCTCCCCGATGGGCCAGCAATCAGGTAAACCAACTGCGGAGCATCAGGCAACGCGCCTCGCTGACCTGCAGTCCATCCGCCGTTGACCCCGAGGCGCCGCGAATGACACGAACAACATCAATCATCGCCATCCGTCAGGATCCCGGACACCGGCGCACAGCCACACTGACCGCAGGAGCGCTCCGGATACAATGCCACATTGGGCGGAGTCTGATGCGGCCGCAATTGCTCAAGCTTGAAGGGGACGGCGCCACGCCCACCGGCAGGTACCGTCCCGTACGGGTTTACTACCGGAGCGACCGCAACAAAAGACCCGTTACCCGCCTTCCCGTACGTCCGGTCAGACCGTCGGACGGGTGGTGCGACCAGCCCGGCGCGCCGGTCTACAACAGGCCCGTCAGACTGCCCTGCCCCTTCCGGGCGGAGAACATGTGGCGGAGCGACAACCTCTATGATTTTGTTATAGAAATCGATCACAACCGCCGCCCGCGGGTGCAGGGCCGGGGCAGCGCGGTGTTCATCCATGTCGCCAGTCCCGACGGCTCCCCGACAGCAGGCTGCGTCGCGTTGCGTAAAGGCGATATGCTGAAGCTGCTCCGGCTGCTGTCCCCAAATGCGGTCATCGCCATTGGCGACGCCTCGGCGCCGCGCAGGCCAAGGCGCCGGACATGAAGGACGAATCAGCAGCGTTTCACGTTTATGTGAGGACGCAATTCCGGCGGCGCGCAGTCACGCTCGCGCCCCGAAAATGGCGCTGCCGACGCGCACGTGAGTCGCGCCAAGCATGATCGCCTGCTCGAAGTCGCCGCTCATGCCCATGGACAGCTGGCTGAGGCCGTTGCGCTCCGCAATCTTGCGCAGCAGGGCGAAATGAGGGCTCGGCGGATCGGCCACCGGCGGAATGCACGTCAGCCCCTCGATCTGGAGACCAAATTCGTCGCGGCAGGCGGCGATGAACGCATCGGCGCCGGCGGGGCTCACGCCGGCCTTCTGCGGCTCCTCCCCGGTGTTGACCTGGACGAACAGCCGCGGCCGGCGCCCCGACCTCGCGATCTCACGCGCCAGGGCCGCCGCCAGAGACGGGCGGTCAAGCGTCTGGATGACGTCGAACAGCGCCACCGCCTCCCGCGCCTTGTTGCTTTGCAGCGGACCTATCAGATGGAGCTCCACGCCGGGATAGTCGCGCCTCAGCTCCGGCCATTTGGCGCAGGCCTCCTGAACGCGGTTTTCGCCGAACACGCGCTGGCCGGCCGCCAGCACGGGGCGGATCTCCTCCGCGCCAAAGGTTTTTGAGACACAGACCAGGGTGACGGCCGACGCCGGACGGCCGCTTTCCTCCGCAGCGCGGGCGATGGCGCGCCGCACCCCGTCCAGACGGGCCACAATCTGATCACCGCCGTGAGGCCCTGGTTCCCCCGCATGCATGGATGCTTCTCCCTTCGTGACGCGCCCTGCTGATAGCCCAGAACCGTCGCACCGAAAACTGCGGGCAGCCTTTTGTCCGGGCCAGACATATCTTTGCGGCCCGGGAGGCGCGCGGGCGCATTGACCCCTGCGCGCAATCGTGTCCTAGTCCCGGCGACCCGACGAGGCGGACCGGCAGGCGCCCGACTGCCCCGAGAGAGCGGCGGATCGCCTTGTCATGCGGATGAACGATCAACTGGGCCAGGCTGGAAGATGACGCGCGAGCGCTATAACCCGAAGGAATCCGAACCAAGGTGGCAGGCTGTCTGGGAAGAGAAGAAGCTTTTCTCGACCGCCAACGACGACCCGCGGCCGGCCTATTACGTCCTGGAGATGTTCCCCTATCCGTCCGGGCGCATCCATATGGGTCACGTCCGGAACTACACGCTGGGCGACGTGCTGGCGCGTTACAAGCGGGCGCGCGGGTTCTCCGTGCTGCATCCCATGGGCTGGGACGCGTTCGGCATGCCGGCGGAAAACGCGGCCATGCAGAACGGCGTGCATCCGCGCGAGTGGACCTGGGCCAACATCGCCAGCATGCGCAACCAGCTGAAGCCAATGGGCCTGTCGCTCGACTGGGAGCGCGAATTCGCCACCTGCGATCCGGAATATTACCGGCACCAGCAGCGGCTGTTCATCGACTTCTATAACGCCGGACTCGTCTATCGCAAGACCGCCAAGGTCAACTGGGATCCGGTCGACCAGACCGTGCTCGCCAACGAACAGGTGATCGACGGCCGCGGCTGGCGCTCCGGCGCCATTGTCGAGCAGCGCGAGCTGACCCAGTGGTTCTTCCGCATCACCCAGTTCGCCGGAGAGCTGGACAGCGCCCTCGACAGCCTCGAGCGCTGGCCGGAGAAGGTGCGCACCATGCAGCGCAACTGGATCGGCCGCTCGGAAGGCCTGATGGTGCGCTTTGCGATCGCCAACGCCGGCGCAGTGGCCAACGCCGGCGCGCATTCGGAGATCACCGTCTACACCACGCGGCCGGACACGCTGTTCGGCGCCTCGTTCATCGGCGTCGCCGCCGACCACCCGCTGGCCCGGGACCTGGCCGCCGGCAACCCGGAGCTGGCCGCCTTCATCGCCGACATCCGCAAGACCGGCACCGCCCAGGAGCTGATCGACAAGGCGGAGAAGCGCGGTTTCGACACGGGCCTGCGCGTGGCGCATCCGTTCGATCCTGACTGGCTGCTGCCGGTGTACGTCGCCAATTTCGTGCTCATGGACTACGGCACGGGCGCCATTTTCGCCTGCCCGGCGCACGACCAGCGCGACCTTGATTTCGCCCGCGCCTATGGCCTGCCGGTCACGCCGGTTGTGTGCCCTCCGGACGCCGATCCGGCCTCTTTCACCGTCGGCGACGAGGCCTATGCCGGCGACGGCCGGCTGATCAACTCCCGCTTCCTTGACGGCATGACCTCGGCGGAAGCCCGCGAGGAAGTGGCCCGCCGGCTGGAGAACGCCCGGCTCGCGGGCGCTCCGGTTGGAACGCGCAAGGTCAATTACCGCCTGCGCGACTGGGGCATTTCCCGCCAGCGGTACTGGGGCTGCCCCATTCCGATGATCCATTGCGAGGCCTGCGGCGTGGTGCCCGTGCCGGTGGAGCAGCTGCCGGTGCTGCTGCCGGACGACGTCACCTTCGACAAGCCCGGAAATCCGCTTGAGCGCCACCCCACGTGGAGCAAGGTGGACTGCCCGCGCTGCGGCGCCCCTGCCCGGCGCGAAACCGACACGATGGACACGTTCGTCGACTCCTCGTGGTACTTCGCGCGCTTCACTGATCCCTGGAACCGCGAGGCGCCGACCACCGCCTCCGCCGTGGCCCGCTTCATGCCGGTGGACCAGTATATCGGCGGCATTGAGCACGCGATCCTGCATCTGCTGTATGCGCGCTTCTTCACCCGGGCGATGAAGGCCACCGGCCACGTGTCGCTGGATGAGCCGTTCGCCGGCCTTTTCACCCAGGGCATGGTCGTTCACGAGACCTACAAGACCACGTCCGGCGTGTGGGTGGAGCCGCGCGACGTCCGTATCGAGGGCTCCGGCGCCGACCGCCGGGCGGTGCACGTCAGGACCGGTGAGGCCATCGTCATCGGCCCCATCGAAAAGATGTCCAAGTCGAAGAAGAACACGGTCGACCCGGACGAGATCATCGCCGCTTACGGCGCTGACACCGCGCGCTGGTTCGTGCTGTCGGACTCGCCGCCGGAGCGCGACGTGGTGTGGACCGACGAGGGCGTGCAGGGCGCGTGGCGCTTTATCCAGAAGGTCTGGCGCCTGACCAATGAAGTCGCTTCGCTGCCGCCCGGCGACGACACGCCGTCGAAGGGCGCCGCGAAAGCCGTCCGCAAGGCCGCGCACAAGGCCGTCGCGGCGGTGACGGAGGATATCGAGCGCCTGCGCTTCAACCGCTGCGTGGCGCAGCTTTACGAGCTCTCCAACGCCATCCAGGGCGCCATGAACGCGGCGGCCGAAGCCGGCGACGCCTCGGCCGAGACCGTCTCCGCCCTGCGCGAGGCCATGTCGATCATGGTGCAGCTGATTGCGCCGATGACGCCTCACCTCGCCGAAAGCTGCTGGGAGGCGCTCGGCAACGAAGGACTGGTCGCCAGCACGCCCTGGCCCGGGTATGACCCCGCCCTGCTGGTGGAGGACGAAATTGTCCTGCCGGTGCAGGTGAACGGCAAGCGGCGCGCCGACATCACCGTTGCCCGCGATGCTGATCGCGCTACCATTGAACAGGCCGCCCTGGCGCAGGACAGCGTACGCCGCGCCATTGGCGACGCTCCGGTCAGGAAAATCATCATCGTGCCGCAGAGGATCGTGAATGTCGTTGTCTGACGCCGACCGTCCGTTTCACCGGCGACGCCTCATGCGGCTGCTCACGCCGCTGGCGCTGGGCGCCTCGCTGGCGCTGGCTGGCTGTTTCCGGCCGCTCTACGGCCCTTCCGTAAACGGCCAGAACGTCGCCGGGCAGCTTGCTGCGGTCGAGGTTGCGGTTACCCAGCAGGTGTCGCGCGAGCGTCTCGCCCACTACCTTGAACAGGAGCTGCGCTTTGCGCTGACCGGCGGCGACAGGCCGCCGGCCAGCGCTTACCGGCTTGAGGTGACGCCGCAGATCAGCATCGTCACCTCGTCCATCAACCAGACCACCGGTCAGGCTGTGGCGGCTATCGTGCGGCTGACGGCGAACTATCGCCTCGTCACCAGCGATGGTTCAAAGACGCTGACCAGCGGCGTCGCCACTGCGTCCGCCGGCTACGACCGCTGGCCGCAACGTTTCGCCAACCTGCGGGCCGAGCGCGACGCCGAACAGCGGGCGGTGAAAACCGTGGCGGAGCAGATCCAGACCCGCCTTGCGAGCTGGTTCGCGTCGCAACGCTAGACAGGGGCGGCCCCGGCTTGCGCGGCCGGGGCCGGTCTGCCGGGACTGACGCCGCCGGTCGCGCGCCAGCCGTTTTGCGCCGGACACGGGAGCGAGGCGGCTGGTCCACATATGTCCCCGGGGATGCCGGCGGTTGGCCGGAAGACGGCGTCAGCCCGCCGGCAAAAGGTTTGCAATGGTCGCTGTCAAACCTGCTGACATCCGCTCCGTGCTCTCCCGGGAACCCAGGGAGCCGGTCGTTCTGGTGTTTGGGCCAGACCAGGGGCTCGTCGCCGAGCGCGCCGGCAAGCTGGCTTCGCTTGTCGCCGGCGACGGAGGAGATGATCCTTTCCGGATGTTGCGGATCGACGGCGACGCCCTCGCACAGGATCCGGCGCGGCTGGTTGACGAGGCCAACACCATCAGCCTGTTTGGCGGCAAAAGGGTGATCCAGGTTCGCGCAGGCTCGAGAAACATTGCGCCAGCGGTGAAGCCGCTTCTGGACGCGCCGCCGAAAGACGCGGTGGTTATCATCCAGGCGGGCGACCTGGCCCGCAACGCCCCTCTCAGAACGCTTTGCGAGCGCTCCGCAACGGCGCTCGCCATCCCGTGCTATGCGGACGGCCCCCGGGAGATCGCGGCGCTCGTGGACGAAGTTCTGGGCGCGCACGGGCTACAGATCGACGCCGACGCCCGGGCGCACCTTCTGGGTCTGCTTGGCGCGGACCGGCAAACCTCCCGCAACGAACTGGAGAAACTTGCGCTTTATGCGCACGGTTGCGGCGCGATTGACATGGCGGCGGTCGACGCCGTTTGTGGCGACGCCGCCGCCCTCGCCTATGACGCCCTTACGGACGCCGTGTTCACCGGCGCGTTGTCCGACGTGGATACCCAGTCGCAGCGACTGGTCGCTGACGGCGCAGATCCTGGCGTGCTGCTCAACATGGTCGTGCGGCACGGCCTGGCCCTGCTTTCCGCCCGGATTCAGATTGAATCCGGGGCGCCGGCAGGCGCCGCGCTCGAGCGCATGCGGGTGCACTTCAAACGCAGGGACGCGGTGCAGTTGCAGCTACGGCTATGGCGCGCCGGCGAGCTCCAGCAGGTGTTGCGGGATACCGCGGCGGCGGTTGGAAACTGCCGCAAGAATGCGTCTCTCTCCGCCGGAATCGCCCGCACGGCGATGTGGGCCATCGCCATGCGCGCCGCCCGCCGCGCCCGCCAGGGGTAGTTTCCCGACCTTGCGGAGAGCTGCGCGCCAGGACGCAGGCTACGGAACGCCATCCGCTTCGGACGGAAAGCCGCGCACAAGGCGCGGATCCCGTCTGCAGGCCGCGGGCATCGCCGACTGGAACGCCCGCACGTGCGGCATGACCCGCGTCGACTCATGGGACGCGACGCCGGTTATCCCCGCAGGCGCTGGCAGATCATCTCCAGCTGTTCGAGCGAATTATAAGCCACCTTCAGGACGCCGCTGTCGCCCTTGTGGGTGATGCGCACCTTCGCGCCCAGCACATCCGCCAGCGCCTTCTCCAGAGCCACGGTATCGGCGTCTTTCGGCGTACGCGTCCGGTTACGGGATTCGTCTTTTTCGCTGGCGGCGCGTTCGGCCTGCTCCTGGGCGATGCGCTCCACCTCCCGGACATTCAGACCCTTCGCGATAATCTGCTCCGCAACCGCTTCCGGATCGTCCACGGCCAGCAGGGCGCGGGCATGGCCGGCGGTGAGATCGCCGTTATGGACAAGCTTCTGGATGGACTCCGGCAGCTTCAGCAGGCGCAGGGTGTTGGCCACATGGCTGCGGCTTTTGCCGATGATCCTGGCCAGGTCGTTCTGGGTGTAGTTAAACTCGGCCATCAGCTGCTCATACCCCCTGGCCTCTTCCATGGGGTTGAGATCAGAGCGCTGGACGTTTTCAACAATCGCCAGCTCCAGCGACAGCCGGTCGTCCGCTTCGACAACGACAACGGGAATTTCCGCCAGCCCGGCGCGCTGCGCCGCGCGCCAGCGGCGTTCGCCGGCGACGATCTCGTAGACGTCCGGCAGATTGGGCGCCTGCCGGACAACGACCGGCTGAATGATGCCGCGCTCGGCGATCGAAGCGGCAAGCTCCTCCAGGTCGGTTTCGGCGAAGTTGCGTCGCGGGTTACGGGGATTTGGCCGGACAAACTCGATCGCGACCTTTTTCTGCCCGCGAAAACCCTGAATGTCACTTGCGCCGGCGTCATGATTCACCTCGCCGATGAGTGCGGCGAGTCCGCGACCAAGCCTGGGACGGGGTTCGTCGACCATGAACAAATTCCTGTTTCCGCGCGCCGGTTCACGCGGCGCGCAACATGCGTTCGCGGGCGATGACCTCTGACGCCAGTTTCAGATAGGCCTGCGAACCGGCGCATTTGAAATCATACAGCAACGCCGGCTTGCCGTGTGACGGCGCTTCGGAAACGCGCACGTTCCGCGGAATGACGGTGTCGTAGACTTTCTGGCCCATATACCGGCGCACGTCATCAACAACCTGGTTCGACAGGTTGTTGCGCGGGTCGAACATGGTCAGCACCACGCCATGAATGGTGAGACGCGGATTGAGCGCCGCCTTCACCTGCTCCACCGTCTTCAGCAGCTGACTCAGTCCCTCGAGGGCGAAAAATTCGCACTGGAGCGGCACCACCACTGAATCCGCCGCCGCAAGGGCGTTGATTGTCAGAAGATTGAAAGATGGCGGACAGTCGACGAGCACGTAGGTGAAGTCTTCCGCCTGCGGATCGCCCGGCAACGCGCGGATGGCGTTGCGGAGACGGTAGGCGCGATCCTTCTCTCCGGCGATGCCGAGCTCGACGCCAAGAAGATCAAGCGTTGATGGAGCCACCCACAGTCCCGGCACCGCCGTCTCCTGCGAGCAGGCGGCCAGCGGCAGGCCGTCCATCATCACATCATAGGTTGACCGCGTCCGCGCCGGCACTTCGATGCCGAGTCCCGTCGACGCGTTTCCCTGGGGATCGAGATCGACGATCAGCACCCGTTCGCCGATCGCAGCAAGCGCGGTGCCAAGATTGATCGCGGTCGTCGTCTTGCCCACGCCGCCTTTCTGGTTGGCGAGAGCGAGAACCCGCGGCGCCTCGCGCCGGAGAGGCGCCGCGCTGTCCGAAGAAGCGTCGTGCGTCATAGCCGCAGAATTGTGAGCCGCCGCCATCTCTTCACCCTGCTTCCCTGACGGACCTGATCCTCACAATCCGTGCGGACGGGTTGGTCCGACTCGGGATCAGGTCCACATCCATACTCCAGGATCTTGATGCCTCGGTCAATTCGGACGCTACATCTTGTCCCTTGGGAAACAAGGCTATAGCGCCGTTCCTCAACAGGTCATGGTTCCATTCCAGGAGTTTTGCGAGCGGCGCGAGGGCGCGCGCGGTCACCACGTCGATTCGCCCGGCGAATGAATCAATGCAGGACTCGATACGGGCGTGGACGACCCGGGCCGGGATATCGGTGCAACGGATGACGTGCCTGAGGAACGCGCATTTGCGCGCATTTGCCTCCACGAGTGTAATCTCGCCGCCTGTCTCAGCCAGCTTCACGCCAAGCACAATGCCCGGCAATCCCCCGCCGGAACCCAGGTCCAGCCAGCGGTTTCCTCCCCCGCCGAGCGACCAGAGTTGCGCGGAATCGATGATGTGACGCTTCCAGACGTCCGTCAGCGTGCCGGCGCTGACAAGATTCTTCGCGCGCTGCCACCGCTCCAGCTCCTGCACGTAGACGCGCAGCCGGTCGATCGTTTCACGTGAAACAAGACCAAGATCATGGAGTTCGTTCAGATCCTGACTGGATGGACCCAACGCCGTCGTCATTCCGCCGCTACCTGCGTCCGTTGCCTGATCGCCGCGACAAGAACCGTGAGCGCCGCCGGCGTCATTCCTTCAATTCGGCTTGCCTGTCCGATTGTCGCGGGTCGAACCTGCTCCAGCTTCGACCGCAACTCTGCGGAAAGACCCGGAAGCCGATAATCCATGTCCCGCGGTATGGCTAGGCTCTCCGCCCGCCGAAACTGCTGGATCTCGGCCTGCTGCCGCTCCGCATAAACGGAATAGGCGGCGTCCACCTTGAGAATCTCGCGGAGCCGGGACGGAAGCGTCGCAAGATCCGGCGCGGCGACGGCAAGGGTCTCGAAATTGCAGTCTGGACGCGCCAGCAGCTCGAAGCCGGTGCGACGCACGCCATCCATGTTGACTTTCACACCCAGAGCCGCCGCCTCATTCGGCGTAAGCGAAAGACGGCGAAGCGCATCACGGGCCGCGTTCAGGGTTTTCTCCTTTTCCCTGAACCGCGCAGCACGGTCTGGCCCCACGCAGCCAGTCTCAATTCCGAGCGGCGTCAGCCGCATGTCGGCGTTGTCCGTACGCAGCGAGAGCCGGAACTCGGCGCGCGACGTGAACATGCGGTACGGCTCGCTGACCCCATTGGTGATGAGATCGTCGATCATCACACCGATATACGACCCGCTGCGATCAAAAAGAACGGGCTCCCGGTGCTGATGGCACCGCGCCGCGTTGATCCCGGCGACGATCCCCTGGGCGCCCGCCTCCTCATATCCGGTGGTGCCGTTAATCTGGCCTGCAAGGAACAGGCCGTCGACGCCTTTAACCATCAGGCTGGCGTCGAGACAGCGCGGATCGACATAGTCGTACTCGACCGCGTAGCCCGGCTGGACAATGCGCACGTCTTCCAGACCCGGAATGGTGCGGATAAACGCCTCCTGAACCTCGGCTGGCAGTGAGGTAGAGATGCCATTTGGATAGACCAGCGGACTGTCCAGACCCTCCGGTTCAAGAAAAATCTGGTGGCTGTCGCGATCGGCGAACCGCACCACCTTGTCCTCGATGGACGGACAGTAGCGCGGCCCCCTGCCGGTGATTTCGCCCGAATACATGGGCGCGAGATGAAGGGCGCCGCGGATAATGTCATGGGTGGCCGCAGTAGTGCGGGTGACGCCGCACTGTACCTGCGGAACGTACACGCCGGTTGTGAACTCGCAGAAAAACTCCGGATCGTCATCGCCTGGCTGAAGTTCGAGGATCGACCAGTTTATCGTGTCCGAAGCAAGCCGGGCGGGCGTGCCGGTCTTGAGACGCCCCATGGGCAAGCCAAGGCTGCGAATGGATTCCGCCATCGCGATCGCCGGGCGCTCACCGATTCGTCCGGCGCGCTTCTTCACCGGTCCGATATGAATCAGTCCGTTGAGAAATGTTCCTGTGGTGATGACGCATGCCGAACAGCCAAGATCCTCGCCATCAGCCGTCCTCACCGCGGTCACACGATTACCTACAATCCGGATCCCGGCGGCCTCTCCCTCAATGACCGTAAAATTCCCCCTCCGCTCGTAGTCGGAAAGAATCCGACATATCGCAACGCGGTACAATTTACGATCGATCTGGGCGCGCGGGCCGCGTACGGCCGGCCCTTTACGCCGGTTGAGAACACGAAACTGAATTCCGGCACGATCCGCAGCGACGGGCATGACGCCGTCCAGAGCGTCGATTTCTTTCACCAGGTGGCCCTTGCCAAGCCCGCCGATAGCAGGATTACACGACATGACGCCCAGATTGGCGTGGGCAAGCGTCAGCAAGGCCGTTTTGCAGCCCATACGCGCCGCGGCGGCGGCGGCCTCAACGCCAGCGTGCCCTCCGCCAATTACGATGACGTCAAAACCTGTCATGGCCTCACCTGTTTCACGTGAAACCTGCGGATATCACTTGCCGATGCAAAATGCGCCAAATATCCGATCCAGAATTTGCTCAGCGCCGACATGCCCGGTGATCTCCCCGAGATGATGTAGGGCCAACCGAACGTCTTCCGCGCACAGCGCAATCTCAACCGGGTCAATACCGCGAGCTACCCGGTCCGCTACGGGCGTCAGCGCTGTGACCGCTTCGCCGATGGCCTGGCTGTGTCGGGCCCGCGTTAGAATTAAGCCTTCGGGCTTCCGCCGCAGCGCAAGCCGCGTCGCAATCACCTCTACCAGCTCGTCCAGACCGGTTCCAGTCCGGGCGGAGATACACACATCCAGAAGCGTGGACATGTTTGCGGGGGCTCCACCCAGATCCAGCTGGCTTCCAACGACGATCGTATTCGGATTTTTCCTCCGTGCGTCGGCGACGGATTCAGTGGACACGGTCCGGGCGGGCACAAGCCAGACCAGGCAGTCGGCGTGCCTCGCCTCCTCCGCGCCGCGCTGAATGCCAAGTGATTCCACATAGTCCGTCGTTTCCCGCAGCCCGGCAGTGTCAACCAGACGGACGGCGTAGCCGCAAATATCAAGCCGAACTTCAACCAGATCGCGGGTCGTTCCCGGAACAGCCGTGACAAGCGCGGCCTCCCTGCAGGCGAGCCTGTTCAGCAACGTGGATTTGCCGGCGTTGACCGGCCCGGCGATAACCACCGAGAATCCGTCGCGAACCCGCTCGCCAAAACTGGCGGCGGTCAAGGCGCGTCGCATCTCATCCAGGACATCGACAACGTGGCCGGCCGCCAGCCCGCAAAGAGCGCTCTCATCGACGTCCCCCTCGTCGGAAAAGTCGAGCGCGGCTTCAAACAGCGCAAGCGCATCGGCAAGCCGGTCACGCCACTGCGTAACAGGGCCGGACACCGAGCCATACAGCTGGAACATCGCCTGTTTGCGTTGCTCGTCCGTCTCGGCGTCCACAAGGTCGGCCAGCGCCTCCGCCTGGGTAAGGTCCATTTTGCCGCTCAGGACAGCGCGTCGGGTAAACTCTCCTGGCTGGGCGAGCCGTAAACCGCCGCGCCTCAGCTCATCGGACACCGCGGCGATGATTGCGGGAGAACCGTGAAGATGAAACTCTCCCACGTCTTCGCCCGTAGCGGTCCGTGGTCCGGGGAGGTAGACCGCCATCGCCTGGTCGAGCGGATCGCCGGCGTGATCGCGTACCCGCGCAAGAGTCAGTTTCCCGGGCTCAGGGAGAAAACCGCAAAGGCGGACGAGCGCTTCGCAGACCAGCGGCCCTGACATGCGGATGATCGCCAGGGCGCTTTTTCCCGGCGCCGTAGCCGGGGCGAAGATCGTGTCACCGGTCGCAAACAGTGTCTGCTTCATCGCCGTCCTATCCGGTGTTTCACGTGAATCACTTCCGGATCAAAAAAAACGCCAGGCCGGAGCCTGGCGCTGTTTCACGTGAATCACGCCATGGCTCAGGTGTTCATCGAGTCAAAGAACTCCTGGTTGGTCTTCGTCTGACGGAGTTTGTCAAGGAGGAACTCGATCGCATCGACCGTTCCCATCGGATTGAGGATGCGCCGCAGCACGTACATTTTCTTGAGCACATCCGTCGGGACAAGCAGCTCCTCCTTGCGCGTGCCCGAGCGGGTGATGTCGATGGCCGGGAAGACGCGTTTGTCAGAAACCTTGCGGTCCAGAATGATTTCGCAGTTACCCGTGCCCTTGAACTCCTCGAAGATCACCTCATCCATACGGCTGCCAGTGTCAATCAGCGCCGTAGCGATGATGGTCAGCGAACCGCCTTCCTCGATGTTACGCGCGGCGCCGAAGAAACGTTTCGGGCGCTGCAGCGCGTTGGCGTCAACACCGCCAGTGAGCACCTTGCCCGACGAGGGCACGACAGTGTTGTAGGCCCGCCCGAGCCGGGTGATCGAGTCGAGCAGGATGACCACGTCACGGCCATGCTCGACGAGCCGCTTGGCCTTCTCAATGACCATTTCGGCCACCTGGACGTGGCGGGCGGCCGGCTCATCGAAGGTGGACGAAATCACCTCCCCCTTCACCGAGCGCTGCATGTCCGTGACCTCTTCAGGCCGCTCGTCGATGAGGAGGACGATCAGGTAGCACTCTGGATGGTTGGTGGTGATAGCCTGCGCGATGTTTTGCAGCAGCACCGTCTTGCCGGTGCGCGGCGGCGCCACGATCAGGGCGCGCTGGCCCTTGCCGATGGGCGCGACAATATCGATGACGCGGGCCGAAAAGTCCTTTCGGGTCGGGTCGCTGCTCTCAAGCCTGAGGCGTTCGCACGGATAGAGCGGCGTCAGGTTGTCGAAATGAACCTTGTGCCGGATCTTTTCCGGATCCTCAAAATTGATGCTGTTAACCTTCAGCAGGGCGAAATAGCGCTCGCCCTCCTTCGGGCTGCGGATCGGCCCCTCAACGGTGTCGCCCGTACGCAGGCCGAAACGTCGGATCTGTGACGGCGAAATGTAGATGTCATCGGGACCCGGGAGGTAGTTCGAGTCCGGCGAGCGCAGGAAGCCGAAGCCATCCTGCAGCAGCTCAACCACGCCTTCGCCGATAATATCGGTTTCTTCCGCAGCAAGCTGCTTCAGAATTGCGAACATCAGCTCCTGCTTGCGCATGATGGAGGCGTTCTCCACCTGCAATTCTTCAGCAAGGGCAAGCAGTTCGGTCGGCGTTTTGGATTTGATGTCCTGAAGTTTGATCTCCCGCATGGGGAAACTCTCGCAATTCAGACTCCCATGGGGAGCGGCTTGGCGTGGGAATATGGCCGGTGACGTGGAGCTGGATACGTCAGAGCGCGAGAACGCTGCCGTTCTGCAGACAGCTCCGGTGGCCCGTGCGCGCCGGCTCCGGTCCGTAACATGGGAGGTTACGCTGGGGCTGCGGCATTGGAAGGACCTTACCAATACCGCAAGCTTCCGGATCACGCAAGTTCAGTCCTCATCCCCACGGACGGATCACGACCAGCGCGACGATCCCGACCATGAGGAGCGCTGGTATCTCGTTGATAACCCTATAAAATTTATCTGAAAACCGATTCTGGCCGACGGCGAAGGCCCTGACCTGACGCCACAGAAAAACATGAATGCCGATCAGGATCGCGACCAGCAGCATCTTTGCGTGAAACCACGGATCAGCCCACAGATCCCCCACCCACGCCAGCCAGAGACCCGCGAGCACGGAAACCACCGCCGCAGGGGTCATGATGCCGCGCAGCAGTCGCCGCTCCATGACGCAAAACTTGTCCGCCGCCTCGCCGCCCTTCACGGCGTCGCAGTGATACACGAACAGCCGCGGCAGATACAGCATGCCCGCCATCCAGGAAATCACCGCGACGATGTGCAGGACCTTGATCCAGAGATACGCCATGCGTTCTCCTCCTATCCGGCCCTGACAAGCCGCACCAGCTCCTCGACATGGGCGACTGGCGTAGGCGGCTGGATGCCATGTCCGAGATTGAAAATGTGCGGCCCGCCCGACAGCGCGTCGAGGATGTCCCGCACGCCGCGGGCAAGGGCGTCGCCGCCGGCCATAAGCGCAAGCGGATCAAGATTGCCCTGCACCGTCACCCTGGGCTGCAGCGCCTGCGCCGCCCAGTTCACGTCGATGCTCCAGTCCAGACCAAGCGCGCTGATTTCCGGAACGTCCGTGAAGCGGGTCAGCCGCCCGGCGACGCCGCGCGCGAACACGATGACATGCGCTTCCGGGCGGGCGCCCTTGACCTTGCGGACCAGTTTCGTCACCGGCTCGAGGCACCAGCGGTCAAACAGCGCCGGCGGCAGCGCGGAGCCGAAACTTTCAAAAATCTGCACCGCCTGGGCGCCCGCGTCGATCTGGCGGACCAGATAGCTGGCCGAAGCCTCCACCAGCAGATCGACCAGCGCCTGCAGAAACTGCGGATCCTGGTAGGCCTTGAGCCGGACCGGCGCCTGATCGGGCGTGCCCTTGCCCGCGATCATGTAGCTCGCCACTGTCCAGGGGGCGCCGCAGAAACCGATGAGCGCCGTCGCGCCGCCGTTCAGCGTGCGCAGGTCCGCACGGACGCGCGACACGGTTTCGATAACCGGATCCAGCCGCCGGAGATCCGTGGGATCGCCGAGCCGCGCCAGCCCTTCCGCGTCGGTCACAGGGTCAAGCCGCGGGCCTTCCCCCTCCGCGAACCAGACGTTCTGGCCAAGCGCGTGCGGGACGACGAGAATGTCGCTGAACAGGATGGCGGCGTCGAAGCCAAAGCGGCGGATCGGCTGCAGCGTCACCTCGGTCGCCAGCTCCGGCGTGTAGCACAGGTCCAGAAAGCTGCCGGCGCGGGCGCGCACGTCACGGTACTCGGGCAGATACCTGCCTGCCTGCCGCATCATCCAGAGCGGCGTGCGTTCCGTACGTTCGCCACGAAGAGCCTGGATGAAGAGCGAAGGGTCCGGGTCAGTGCGCACAGCCAATCCTTAAAAACAAAGAGAATTCTGAATCTTGAATCTGATTTTCCTGTTTGGACGTGGAAAGGCCGACATCCAACGGCGTCCACATATCATCCCCAACCCCGGCGCCCAAGCGCGACGTGACGCCATCATGGTTAACGATTCCTGAACGCCTGATAATTAACGGTTCGTTAACGATTTGGGCGGGACTGCGGCGGCGGTTATTCACCGCTGCGGATGATGGCGCAAAAACGCCCACAGGCTGACTCATGTTGAACGCAATGTGGGGAGATGGCGGGGCACGGTCCGGGCAGGGGCGGAGATTGACCTTCGCCCACATTCCTCCACAACAATCCAGAGACAGCGGACCGCTCCCTGCGGACCGGGCCGCGCCCTGCGTCAGGCGGAGAAACTGGTGGTCAATCGCAGCTTCTTTCATCTCCACCTCATTTCGGATTCGACCGGCGAGACCCTGATCGCCGTGGCGCGCGCGGCCGCCGCCCAGTACGAGGGCATCTCGGCCATCGAGCACGTCTATCCGCTGGTGCGTTCACGCGGCCAGCTGGAGAGGGTGATCGCCGGCATTCAGGCGGCGCCGGGAATGGTTCTGTACACGCTGGTCGACAGCGAGCTCGCCGGCGAGGTTGAGCGGGCGGCGCTGGAGACCGGATCTCCGTGTCTCTCGGTGCTGTCGCCGGTCATGCAGATGTTCGACGCCTATCTCGGGACCTCATCCCGCGGCAGGCCGGGCGCGCAGCACACGCTCGACGCCGACTATTTCCGTCGCATTGACGCCATGAACTACACGCTCATGCATGACGACGGGCAGTGCGTGAGCGGGCTCTCTGACGCGGACGTCATCCTGTTCGGCGTCAGCCGCACGTCCAAGACGCCCACCAGCATCTACCTGGCGAACCGGGGCATCAAGACCGCCAACATCCCCTATGTGGCCGGCGCGCCGCTGCCGGAAGCCTTCCTCAATGTAAAAGGGCCCCTGGTGGTCGGCCTCGTCGCCAGCGCCGAACGCATCGTGCAGATCCGGCAGAACCGTCTGCTCAGCCTCAACGCCGCTGACGCCTCCTCCTATGTCGATGAGGCCGCCGTCGCGGCGGAGATCACGGACACCCGCCGCATATGCGCGCGCAACCGCTGGCCGGTGATCGACGTCACCCGCCGCTCCATCGAGGAAACCGCCGCCGCAATCCTGGACCTTTACCGGGAGCACAAACAGCGCCAAACCCAGGCATGGGACAACCAGTGATCTCCACCCCTCAGGGAGCGCCGCGCATGACGACCGGATTGTGGCTTCTTTCTTCGCCGCTGCTGCTGGCTTCCGGCAGCGCCACGCGACGGCAGATGCTGGAGGCGGCGGGCATTCCGGTTGAGGTCCTTCCGGCCGCCATTGACGAGCGGGCCGTTGACGCCGGGGCGCGGCGCAATCGCGTTCCGGCGGGGGAGGTGGCCGCAATGCTGGCGCGCGCCAAGGCGCTCGACGTCTCGGCGAGGAGACCCGGCCGCCTTGTCCTGGGCGCCGACCAGACGCTGTCCTGCGAGGGCGAGCAGTTCGACAAGGCGAGCGACATGGAGGAGCTGCGCTCCCGTCTGCGCCAGCTTTCCGGGCGCACGCACCAGCTCCACTCCGCCGCAGCGCTGGCGGTTGACGGCGAGATCGTCGCCACGCTCCGGTCTGATGCGACGCTTCGCATGCGGCCGCTCGGAGATGCGTTTATCGAAGCCTATATCGCCGTTGCGGGGCCGGCGCTGCTGACCAGCGTCGGCGGATACCAGCTCGAAGGCGCCGGATCGCAGCTGTTCGAGTCGGTGCACGGCGACCACTTCACCATCCTGGGACTGCCATTGTTGCCGCTGCTGGCCGAGTTGCGGCGACTGGGACATCTTCTTGGATGAACGCCTGCCGGAGAAAGGAGTCAGCCGTTGCCGACCAAAGCTTGCGTGATCGGCGATCCCGTCGCGCACTCGCGTTCGCCGATCATTCACAATTACTGGCTCCGTGAGGCGGGCATCGCGGGCGTCTATGAGCGCCAGCGGGTCACGGCCGGGGAACTGGCGGATTTCCTCGGCCGTATTCGCGCCGGCGAATACGCCGGCTGCAACGTGACCGTGCCGCACAAGGAGGCGGCGGCGTCTCTGGTCGACCGCCGCACCCCGACGGCCGAGCGCCTCGGCGCCGTCAACACCGTCTGGCTGGAGCAGGGGGAGCTGTGGGGCGACAACACCGACGTCGCCGGTTTCCTCGGCAATCTCGACGAGCTTGGCCCGGGATGGGACAAGGCTGGCGGCAAGGCGGTGGTTTTGGGCGCGGGCGGCGCCGCGCGCGCCATCGTGTCCGGTCTTCTTGAGCGCGGGTTCACGAGGGTTCTGGTCGCCAACCGGTCGTTCGACCGCGCGGAGCGTCTTGCGCAAGCATGTGCGGGCGGTTCGGACGCCATCGTCAGCGCCGTTCCCTGGGAGGAGCGCTCGGCGCGTCTTGAAGGCGCAAGGCTGCTGGTGAACACCACGTCATTGGGCATGAGCGGTCAGCCCGCGCTCACCATCGACCTCTCGCTTCTGCCGCCGGACGCGCTTGTCACCGATATCGTCTATTCGCCGCTGGAAACGGACCTGCTGAAGCTGGCGAAGGCGCGCGGCCTCGCTACGGTCGACGGGCTTGGCATGTTGCTGCACCAGGCTGTTCCGGGCTTCCGGCGCTGGTTTGGCGTCACGCCGCAGGTCACGCCGCAGCTGCGCCAGCTGGTCATCAATGACATGAATGGGGGAAGCGCATGACCTTTATTCTAGGCCTCACCGGATCGATCGGCATGGGAAAATCCGCCACGTCGGCGATGTTCCGGGAGTTGGGCGCATGGGTCTATGACGCCGACGCCGCCGTTCACGAAATTTACGCGGGACCGGCGACGCCGCTGGTGGAGGCCGCGTTTCCGGGCGTATCCGAGAATGGGGTTGTGAACCGCGAGAAGCTGGGCGCGGCGGTGTTCGGCAAGCCGGAGGCGCTGCGCAGGCTCGAGAGCATTGTTCATCCCCTGCTGCGCGACCATCAGCTGGATCTGGTGCGCCGTGCGGTGGCGCAAAACGTGCCCTTGCTGGTCATGGACGTGCCGCTGCTGTTTGAAACCGGCGGCGACAGGCGCTGCGACGCCGTGGCGGTGGTTTCCACCGACGCTGAGACCCAGCGCCAGCGCGTTCTCGCGCGTCCCGGCATGACGCCGGAGAAATTCGAGATGATTCACGTGAAACAGATGCCGGACGCCGAGAAACGGCGCAGGGCGCATTTCATCATCGACACAGGTCACGGGTTCGACCATGCCCGCCGGCAGGTGGCGGACATCGTGCGCGCCCTGTCCGGCCGCACGGGCGAAGCGGCACGCCGCCTGCTCGCAGAGGCCGGGGACGCCTGATCATTCCGCCACACGCCAGGGAGAGCCGGACGTGACGTTGCGTGAAATTGTCTTCGATACCGAAACAACCGGCGTGGAGCCGCTCAAGGGCGATCGCGTGGTTGAGATCGGCTGCGTCGAAATCGTTGACCGCCTTCCGACCGGCGCCACCTTCCACTGCTACATCAATCCGGAACGGGACATGCCGGCCGAGGCCTTCGCCGTGCACGGCCTCAGCTCCCAGTTCCTGGCGGACAAGCCGGTGTTCGCCGATATCGCCGCCGATTTTCTGGCCTTTATTGGCGACGCGCCGCTGGTCGCCCATAACGCCCAGTTCGACGTCAACTTCCTTAACGCCGAATTCGCCCGGCTCGGCCTGCCGCCCATCGCGCCGGAACGTGTCGTCGACACCCTGGTCATCGCCCGCCGCAAATTCCCCGGCGCCAACAACACGCTTGATGGTCTGTGCTCACGCTTTGGCGTCGACAATTCGCGGCGCTCCAGGCACGGGGCGCTGCTCGACGCCGAGATTCTCGCGGAAGTCTATCTGGAGCTGATGGGCGGCCGGCAGACCGGCCTTGACCTTACGGTCGCCGTTCCTGATCGCGCGGCGCCGCTGCTGGAGAAACGCGCGAAGGACGACGGCCCCCTGGAGCGGCGGGTTCCGCGGCCGCAACTGTTGACCGACGAAGATGTCGGGCGTCACCGGGCCTTCGTGGCCACGCTTGGGGAGAAAGCGCTGTGGCTGCAGTACATGCAGCCGCAGGCGGACGGCGACGCCTGACCCGACCAGCCAGGGCGGACCCGCATACGGACATGCAAAAAGGGCGGGGCCAACGGCCGCCGCCCTTTTTCCGGCTCGCTTTCCGGCGTCGCGCTTACTGGGCCTGCTGGCCCTGGGCGGCGGCGAACTGCTGGGCGCGCTCGCGATAGAGCGCGGCGAAGTCGATGGGATCGACGTAGAGGGGCGGGAAGCCGCCGGAGCGCACGGCGTCAGCCACGATCTGGCGCGCGAAGGGGAACAGCAGGCGCGGGCATTCGATCATGATGACCGGATGCAGGTCTTCCGGCGGAATGTTCTGCGCGCGGAAGATGCCGCAATAGGTCAGGTCAAAGGCGAACAGGGTCTCGTTCTCGACCTTGGCGCTGCCCTCGAGCTTGAGCTCGACCTCAAAGTCAGTTTCCGAAAGCTGCTGGGCGCCGACGTTCACCTGAATGGAGATCTGCGGCGGCTTGTCCTGCGGCGTCAGGGAGCGCGGCGCGTTCGGATTCTCAAACGAGAGGTCGCGGGTGTATTGCGCGAGGCCATTGAGCAGAGGGGCGCCGTCCTGCGGCTGCGGGCCGCCGTTTGCGGGGCTTTCGGACATGAAGGAATCCTTTCCAGGATACTACGCTCTGTTTCAGCGACGCTGGTGGCCTGCCAGCGTGAGGAATGATTCGGTGTCAACGTGAGGTCTGGTTGGCCCAACCGCTCAGGTTGCGGCGCGCTAACATGGAAGCCGTCTCCATACAAGCGCCAGAAGGCTGACGTGGACCGGACGTTTCCCGACAATGCCGGGAGCGCCGCGCGTCATCAAGTGGCGATGACAGGCCGGCCCAAACCGCTCCGGACCTGTCCGCGGCCGGGACCGGGCGCCGCGCGACAACGCCATTCCGGCCCCGGGGGGTGGATATAAAACGGACCGGGATCATATTATCTGTTAATCGTCCCTGCGCTGGAGAGGGTCGGGCCCGTATCGCGGTCGTCACGGACTGCGGGCCGTCACGCGCCAGCGCCGGGCTTCCGCGCGCGTATCCGGCCGCCTTCGCCGGACAAAAGGTTTCCGGACTCCATGCAGGACTCGTTTGATCCGCTCACCCTGGTATTCCTGGCTCTGGCGGCGTTCATTTTGTGGAAGCTGCGATCCGTTCTCGGGCAACGCACCGGCAACGAGCGGCCGCCCTATGATCCGTTCGCACGGAAAGTTCCGCCGAAGCCGGACAAAGCGCCGGCCGACGCCGAGCCCGGCGCGAAGGTCATTCCCATGCCCCAGCCCGCAGACGCCCGCGAGCGGCCGCAATCCGTTCAGGCCTTCCGCTGGGAAGGTGTGGCGAAGGAGGGGTCCGCGGTGGCCGCTGGTCTCGACCAGATCTCCGCGGCGGAGCCGGACTTCGACGTGAAGCGGTTTCTGGAGGGCGCGCGCGCCGCATATGAAGCGATTGTCGTGGCCTTCTCGCAGGGGGACAGGGCGACGCTGCGGTCGCTGCTGTCGAAGGAGGTTTTCGATGGGTTTGACCGGGTGATCGCCGCGCGCGAGAAAAATGGCGAACGGGCGGAAACCACGTTCGTGTCGATCGCCCAGCCCGAGATTACCGACGTTGAGGTGAAAAACGGGACCGCCGAGGTGACGCTTCGTTTCACCTCGTCGCTGGTGTCGGTCGTGCGCGACGCCGCCGGCGAAGTTGTCGACGGCGATTCAGAGGCTGTAGTAGAGGTCATCGATCTCTGGACCTTCTCCCGTGCGCCTGGCAGTCGCGATCCGAACTGGCGCCTTGTGGCGACAGGGGGGCCGGCGTCCGCCTGACCCGGAAACCGCCACTCAGCCGGGCCGGCTCTCCGGATCCTGCGGCGGACGCAGCCAGCGGAAAGGTCCGTCCACCCCGCATCCTGATGGAGCACCCATGGCCGGCAGGCGAAGGCGTGAGCTTCGTCCCGACGAGCGTCGCATCTGGGAGATCATCACCCGCAGCGTCGCGCCGCTTCCCGGCCGCGCGCGGCGGCTGGAGGAAAAGGCGCAGACGTCCGGGCCGGACACGCCGTCGCCCGCGTCCGCCGCGCCTGTACGGGACGCCGTTCCCGTCGCCGCGGCGCGGGCCGTCGCGCCTGTCGTTCCGCCCGTTATGCAGATGGCGCGCCGTGAGAGGCGCGCCATCGTGCGCGGATCAGTCACCATCGAAGCCAGGCTTGATCTGCATGGCATGCGCCAGGCGGAAGCGATCCGGGCGCTGCGCGAGTTCCTGCACCGGTCCTATATGGCCGGCCGCCGTACGGTGCTCGTGGTGACCGGGAAAGGATCGACGCGCCTTCATGAGGAGGAGCGGGGAGTATGGTGGCATGAGCGGGGCGTGTTGCGCCGCCTGACGCCGCTCATTCTCGAATCGCCCGAACTGCGGCACATCGTGCTCGGCTTCGAACCGGCGGACCAGAGACACGGCGGGGAAGGGGCGCTCTACGTGCGTTTGCGACGGCGGAGCTGACCGTCGTCTCCCGGTTTCGGCAGGGCGCCCGTCGCCCATGCCAGCAGGCCGTATGTCGCCGCGCCGCCGGCGCATAGCGCCAGAACGGACAGCATGCGTCCGGCGTCGCCAGCATGCTGCATGCGGCTGGCGATCCAGGAGAGCGCCAGCGCAAGGACACAGCCCATCACGGTCGCGGCGCCGGCCTGCAGCGCCAGCTGTCGGCCCAGTCGCCATCCGGGACGCCAGCCGCACCGCGCCGCCGTCGCCACGCAATTGCCCAGACACAGGACCGCCATGCCCACCGAGACGCCGCAACCAAGGCCCGGCGCGCCCCAGCGCGCCTGGGCGGCGGCGGCGGCCGCGGCGGTGGCGACGATTCCGGCGGCGCCGGACAGGGCGGCTATCCATACGTCGCCGCGCGCCAGCAACTGTTGCTGGAACACCCGCGCCGCCAGGGCGGCCGGCAGGCCTGGCGCCAGCCAAGCCAGGATCGCCGCCGTTGCGGCGACGTCCGCCGTCTCGAACGCGCCGCGCCGGAACAGGACGTCGACCGCAGGCGCCGCCACCAGCGCAAGGCCAGTTGCGGCGGGAAAACCCCAGGCCAGCGCCAGCGACAGGTGAACGTCCAGCGCGCCGTCGCGCGGCGGCGCGCCGGTCGTCTCCGCCATGGCGCGCCCTTCGCTGAGCCGGGTCAGCACCACGGAGCCGATGACCACGCTGCCAAGCGACAGCGGCAGCCCGAACAGCCGCTCGGCGTAATAGAACCATACCAGCGCCCCTTGTTCACGGGAGGCGACCGCAGCGCCGGCGACGCCGACCAGGGGAATGCCGGCGGAGGCCACCATGGCCGGCGCCATCACCCGCAGCGCCCGTCCAATGACCTCGCGCGAGCGCGCCGCCAGCCATAACCGGGCGTGGGCGGTGATCCGGCCGGTCTGGCCCAGGGCCAGCGCCAGCTGCACGGCGCCGGCGGCGCTGAGCGCGGCGGCCATGATGGCGCCCATCCGCTCCGGCGTCGTCGTGATCGCCGGAACCAGCAGCCAGGCGACGACCAGAACCGCGTTCATCACCGCCGGCGCCAGCGCGGGAATGAGAAAACGGCGCTCGGCGTTGAGAAAGGCTCCCGCCAGGCTGGCAAGCGTCGTGAACGCCATGAACGGCGTCATGACCGCGAACCAGCGGCTGGCGGTAGCGGCGATCTCCGGCGCGGCGCCGAGACCCGGCGCCGCAAGCGCGACCAGGGCGCCGGCGCACAGCGCCATGACGCCGGCCACAAGCGCGAGCACAATCGCGCCGCCGGCGATGCAGTCACGGGCGAAGCCAGCCGCCGCCTCGTCGCCGTCACGCAGCTTCAGCTGCAAATAGAGAGGCGTCAGCACGCCGTTGAGGCCGCCGTCGCTGAGAATGCGGCGCAGCGCGTCCGGCAGGCGCAGGGCGGCCAGAAAGGCTTCGACGGCCGGGCCGGCGCCGAAGGTCGCCGCCAGCAGCACGTCGCGTACGTAACCGAGAATGCGGGAGACGGCCCCGGCGAGGCCGACCGCCAGGGCCGGACGCGCCAGGCTCATGAGGGACGCTGCCTGCCGGCGCGGCGCCGTAACGGAATTTTCATGGGCGCATCCTGTCGTACGTGCGCAAGCGCGTCATGGCAGGGACGTGCATTGGCGCAGACGCTTTCCTATGCTGCACGTCCGCGCAACTGTCACCACCCCGGATGGCGACCGCCGTCCGTCCCCTGGCCCCAGAAGGAAGCCATGACCGTCCCTGCATCGTCCGGTCCCGACGCGTCTGACGCGGCGGCGTCCGAAGCCCCCGCCGCGACGCGGGTTGGCCGGCCCATTTTCTTCCTCGCGCTCGCCTCCTTCGTCAGCGCCGCCACCGCCCGCGTCGCCGATCCGCTGTTGCCCGACATCGGCAGGGATTTCGGCGTCTCGCCTGGAGATGCTGGTCTCGTGGTGGCCGCATTCTCCGTATCCTACGGACTGCTTCAGGCGATTTATGGCCCGGTCGGCGACATTTTTGGCAAGTACCGCATGGTGGCCGTGGCGACGTTCCTGTCGTCATTCGGGGTGGCGGCCAGCGCTCTTGCCGGATCCCTGACGTCGCTTGCGGCGGCGCGGTTTCTGTCAGGGGCCACGGCGGCGGCGATCATACCCCTGTCCATGGCCTGGATCGGCGACGTCGTGCCTTACGACCAGCGCCAGTCCGTCCTCGCCAGGTTCATGACCGGCCAGATCCTTGGTCTGGTGTTCGGCCAGGCCGCCGGCGGGGCGCTGAGCGAGTTCATGAGCTGGCGCGAGGTGTTTTTCACCCTTGGCGGGCTTTACCTGCTGGCCGCTGCCGGTCTGGTCTCCGACCTGCTGCGCAAGGATCATCCGGCCGGACAGCGCGCCCCTGGAGCCAGCGTGCTGAAAGGCGTCGGCGCCATGCTGTCGCTGCTGGGGCGGTGGTGGCCGCGCACGGTGGTGGTGATGGTGTTTCTGGAAGGCGCCATCGTTTTCGGCTCATGGGCCTATGTCGGCGCGGAGCTGCAGCGGCGGTTCGGGGTAGGGGCTGCGGTCGCCGGCGGCGTGCTCGGCGTGTTCGGTTTTGGCGGTCTGGCCTACGCCATGAACGCCGGGCGGCTGGTGAAGCGGTTTGGCGAACGCGGCCTTGTGCTGGGCGGCGGCGCGGGCCTGGCGCTCGCCTTTCTGGCGGTGGCGTTCACGCCGGCGCTTGCGGGCGCCGTCATCGCCTCGGTGTTGTGCGGCTTCTCGTTCTACATGCTGCACAACACTCTGCAGACCAACGCCACCCAGATGGCGCCGGAAGCGCGCGGCGCCGCCGTATCGCTGTTCGCCTCATCGCTGTTCATCGGCCAGACGGTGGGCGTGGCGATCGTCGGTCCTGCCTTCGACCGCTGGGGCGGCCAGCCGGGTCTTGTCGTCGCGGCGGCGCTGACGCCGCTGCTGACGCTCTGGTTCGTGGCGCGCCAGCGCCGCCGGCGCGCCTGAACCCGCGTGAAGGCGCCCGTCCCCGCCCGGTCGCCCCGTGGGGAGCGGGCAGGGAGGCTGGCGCCGTCAGAGGATGAAGCGGCTGAGGTCCGCGTTGCGGGCGAGGTCGCCGAGGCGGGACTCCACATAGGCCGCGTCGATGACGATCTTCTCGCCGCTGCGGTCGGTGGCGGTGAACGAGATGTCCTCCAGCACGCGTTCCATGACGGTCTGCAGGCGGCGGGCGCCGATGTTCTCGACAGAGGCGTTCACCTCCACCGCCGTTCGGGCGATGGCGTCGATGGCGTCGCTCGTGAACTCAAGCTCCACGCCTTCCGTCGCCATCATCGCCACCGACTGCCGGATCAGGTTGGCTTCCGTTTCGGTGAGAATGCGGCGGAAGTCGCTTTCATTCAGCGGCGAAAGCTCGACGCGGATGGGCAGGCGCCCCTGAAGCTCCGGCAGCAGGTCGGACGGCTTGGCCACATGGAAGGCGCCGGAAGCGATGAACAGGACGTGGTCGGTCTTCACCGGCCCGTATTTGGTGGAGACGGTGGTGCCCTCGATCAGCGGCAGCAGGTCGCGCTGCACGCCTTCACGTGAAACATCGCCGCCCACCCGCTGCTCGCGCACGCAGATCTTGTCGATCTCGTCGATGAAGACGATGCCGTGATTCTCCACTTGGCGGATCGCCTCCTGGACGATCTGGTCCTGGTCGAGCAGCCGGTCGCATTCTTCGGTCACCAGCGGTTCATAGGCGTCGCGCACGGTGGTGCGCCGGCTCTTCATCCGTCCGCCCAGCGCCTTTCCGAAAATGTCGCCCAGATTGATCGCCCCCATGGACGCGCCGGGCACGCCGGGAACTTCGAACATCGGCATGCCCATGGCCGGCGCCTGCAGCTCGATTTCGATCTCCCTGTCGTCGAGAAGGCCGTCGCGCAGCTTGCGGCGAAATGACTCGCGGGTTGCGGCGCCGGCGGTCTTGCCCACCAGCGCGTCGAGCACGCGCTCCTCGGCGGCGAGCTGGGCGCGGGCCATCACGTCCTTGCGCCGGTTGGTCCTGACGAGGCCGATGGCGATCTCGACCAGATCGCGGATGATCTGCTCCACGTCGCGGCCTACATAACCGACCTCCGTGAACTTCGTCGCCTCCACCTTGATGAACGGCGCGCCGGCGAGACGCGCGAGGCGCCGCGCGATCTCGGTCTTGCCGCAGCCCGTGGGGCCGATCATCAGGATGTTCTTGGGCGTGACCTCGTCGCGAAGGGCAGGGTCGAGCTGCTGCCGGCGCCAGCGGTTGCGCAGGGCGATGGCGACGGCGCGCTTGGCATCCTTCTGGCCGACGATATGCCGGTCGAGCTCGGAGACGATTTCACGGGGGGAGAAAGTGGTCATGACCGTTCCCGGTTGAGGTGCGAGGCTGGCTGGTCAGGAGGCGTCGTCGAGACTTTCGATGACCAGGTTGCGGTTGGTGTAGACGCAGATGTCGGCCGCGATGGTCATGGCCTTGCGCACGATGGTTTCGGCGTCCCGGTCGGTGTCGAGCAGGGCGAGCGCCGCAGCGAGCGCAAAATTGCCGCCGGAGCCAATGGCCATCACCCATCCTTCTGGATGGGCCTCCGGCTCAAGCACGTCGCCCGTGCCGGAGAGCAGCAGGCTTACGTTGCGATCCGCCACCAGCATCATCGCCTCAAGGCGGCGCAGGTAACGGTCGGTGCGCCAGTCCTTGGCCAGCTCCACGCAGGCGCGGGTCAGCTGGGCCGGATACTGTTCGAGCTTCGCCTCAAGCCGTTCGAACAGGGTGAAGGCGTCCGCGGTGGCGCCGGCGAAACCGCCGATCACCGAGCCGCCGGCGAGACGGCGCACCTTGCGGGCGTTGCCCTTGACCACGGTCTGGCCAAGGCTCACCTGGCCGTCGCCCCCCATGACGACCTTGCCGCCCTTGCGGACCATGAGGATTGTGGTGGCGTGAAACACGGGAGGGCCGTCGGTGTGCATGCGTCTATCCCTACGGGTGCAGGAGCTGTCGCTCCTGCATGTAGGCGTTGACGGCCCGTCAATCCAGCGCCCGTGACCGCGCTTCAGGCGCTCTTCCTGTTGAGACGCGCCTGCATGGCCGCCCGTGATTCGGGCGAATGGAGACAGGCCTCAAAGGCTTCGCCTTCCTCCCTGAACCGCTCCAAGGGCGTCAGCGTCCTGCGGCTGCGCAGCAGCGCCTTGGTGGCGATCACCGCCGCCGCCGGCTGGGCGCAGATGCGCCGGGCCGCCTCACGCGCCCTTTCCTCCAGTTTCTCCGGCTCCACGACTTCATTGACGATGCCGAGCTGCTCCGCCCGCCCGGCGGAGAAGAAATCTCCGAACAGCAGCAGCTCGCTGGCGCGCTGGTGGCCGACGAGGCGCGGCAGCAGCAGGCTGGAGGCCGCCTCTGGCACCACGCCCAGGGACACGAACGGGGTCTGCAGACGCGCTTGCGTCGACGCATAGACGAGGTCGCAATGCAGCAGCATGGTGACGCCGATGCCCACAGCAAGGCCGTTTACGGCGGCGATGAGCGGCTTGCTGAACTGCGGCAGCGCCCGGATGAAGATGCTGCCGCCGCTTTCCTCGCCGGGTTTGGCCGCGAGGAAGTCATTCAGGTCGTTGCCGGCGGTGAAGCTGTCCGCCACGCCGGTGATGATGGCGACCCGGACGTCAGGGTTGCGGTCCGCCTCCTGCAGCGCCTCGGTCATGGTCAGATACATCGCGCGGTTGAGGGCGTTTTTCTTCTCCGGACGGTTCATCCGGATGGTCAGCACGCCGTCATCCACGCTGGTGACGATCTGGTCCGTCATGGCGTTTCTCCCTTTGCGTTTCCGTATTCAGGCCGCCGTTATCAGGGCCGGCGGTCCCTGCGGCGTCCGGGCGCGGGCCCGGGCGATCTGGCGCGGACGGAGAAACATGCGCCGCCGGCGTCTGCCTTCAGGCAGACCCGGCGCCGGGACGTTTTCCGCCCGCCATGGAGGCGGCCTCCGGGCCGCCCCCCTGCGGCGAAGATCTTATTCCGCCGCCAGCGGCAGCTGGCAGAAGCGCGCGGCGCGGGCGTTGAGGTCGGCCAGCGCCTCGGCGTACTCCCGCCGGAAGCGGGCGATCATTTCTCCGGCCGGAATCACCTCCTTCACCGGGCCGATGCCCTGGCCGGAGCCCCAGATGTCGCGCCACGGCTTGATCTGCTTGCCGTCGTCGCTGAAATTCATCTTGGAAGGATCGGAGGTCGGCAGATTGTCCGGATCAAGACCGGCGCGGATGATGGACGAGCGCAGGTAGTTGCCGTGCACGCCGGTGAACAGGTTGCTGTACACGATCTCCGATGAATCGCCTTCGACGATGGCGCGCTTGTAGTCGTCGTTGGCGTTGGCCTCCTTCGTGGCGATGAAGGCGGAGCCAATATAGGCGAGGTCCGCGCCCATCGCCTGGGCGGCGAGGATTGACCGGCCGGTGGCGATGGCGCCGGAGAGGGCGAGCGGCCCGTCAAACCATTCGCGAATGTCCTGCAGCAGCGCCATCGGCGACAGCGTGCCGGCATGGCCGCCGGCGCCGGCCGCAACGGCGATCAGTCCGTCGGCGCCCTTCTCGACCGCCTTGCGGGCGAAGCTGTTGTTGATCACGTCGTGCAGCACCACGCCGCCATAGCTGTGGATCGCCCTGTTCACGTCCTCGCGGGCGCCGAGCGAGGTGATGATCACCGGCACCTTGTGCTTCACGCACAGTTCGAGGTCATGCTCCAGACGGTTGTTGGAGCGGTGCACGATCTGGTTGACGGCGAAGGGGGCGGACGGCTGGTCAGGATGGTCGCGGTCGTGGGCGGCGAGCTCTTCGCGGATCTGGTGCAGCCATTCGTCCAGCAACTCCTTGGGCCGCGCGTTGAGCGCCGGAAAACTGCCGATGATGCCGGCCTTGCACTGGGCGATCACCAGCTCCGGTCCGGAGATGATGAACAGCGGCGAGGCGATGGCGGGGAGACTGAGGCGTTCTGACAGGATCTTGGGCAGGCTCATGAATTTCCTCCTCGGCGCGCTCCGTGACCGGCGCGGCTGACCGCGTCGCTGGCGTGGCCGGACGGCGGCGCATGTGATGGCTGTCAATCCCAGAGGAGAAGCCGGCTCCGGATCAAGCCTTCCCGTTGCAACGGGCGAATGCGTCAATCGCAGGCCGGTTTTTCCTTGTGTCGGAAGAAGGCCGCGTCGCAGCCGCGCCGGCAAGGCGGAATTGCGCCATCAACTTGTGATTTTGCGCCACGTCGCGCCACCCGGAGACGGCGACATGAGCCGCCTGGGCGACTGCCAGACGCGCTGCGTTGAACCAATGTTGAATAATATATCAGTACAGCGCTGTGTTTTTATCTGCTTCATTTCGAATCACAAGAAAATACGGGAGGAGACATGATGGCGGACTTTCCGCTCCAGTTGAGGCGCAGACTTCGCCGCGTGGGCAAGAGGATTCTTGCGTTTGGCGCATCGGTGGCGGCGCTCGGCGGCGTCGTGCTGTCGTCTGGCCAGATGGCGGCGGCCAGCGACAAAACGCCGGCCATTTCTGACGACGTGGTCAGGATCGGCCTGCTGCTCGACATGTCCGGCCCTTACGCCGACATCACCGGGCGGAACACGGTCGTGGCCACCCAGATGGCCATTGAGGACTTTGGCGGAAAGGTGCTCGGCAAGAACATTGAGCTGGTTTACGCCGATACGCTCAACAAGCCGGACATCACCGCCGCCAGGGCGCGCGAGTGGTTCGACGCCCAGAATGTCGACGCACTGATGGACGTCGCCGCTACGGCTCCTTCCCTGGCCGCCCTCGAGATCGCCAGGGCGCGCAACAAAATCGTGGCGTTCACCAGTCCGGCCTCCGCGCGTCTGACCAATGAGGCGTGCAGCCCGGTCTCGGTGCACTGGACTTACGACACCTACGCCCTGGCCCATGGCACCGGCCGGGCCGCGGTCAGACAGGGGTATGACACCTGGTTTTTCGTGACAGCGGATTACACCTTCGGCACAGACCTGGAGCGCGACGTCACGAAGGTGGTGCAGGAAGGCGGCGGCAAGGTTCTGGGCTCGGTGCGGGCGCCGCTCAATACCCTCGATTTCTCGTCCTTCCTGCTGCAGGCCCAGGCGTCCAAGGCCAAAATCATCGGCCTCGCCAACGCCGGCAACGACACCGTCAACTCCATCAAGCAGGCGCAGGAGTTCGGCATTGTCCAGGGCGGCCAGAAACTGGCGGGCATGCTGATCTTCCTCTCGGACATTCACAGCCTCGGCCTCGACAAGGCGCACGGCCTGGTGCTCACCACGGCGTTCTACTGGGACCGCGACGAGGAATCCCGCAAATGGGCGAAGCGGTTTTTTGAGCGCACGGGCCGCATGCCCAGCATGTCACAGGCCGGCGCCTACTCCGCGACGATGCATTACCTGAAAGCCATCGAGGCCACCGGCACGGACGACACGGACACGGTGATGAAGAAGATGCGGGAGACGCCGGTGAACGACTTTTTCGCCCGCAACGGCCGCATCCGCGAGGACGGCCGCATGGTCCACGACATGTATCTGGCCGAGGTGAAATCGCCGTCGGAGAGCAAGGGGCCGTGGGACTACTACCGGATACTGCAGACCATTCCCGCTGATGAAGCGTTCCAGCCCCTGTCCGAGTCGCGCTGTCCGCTGGTGAAGCAGAAAAGCTGAGCGCGCCCGCGCGCGACGGCGCCCGCGAACGGGCGGCGTCGCCATGCATGCAGCCGCGGGCAGCGCTGCGCCGGGGGCATTGTCACGTCGCGGAATCGTGCCGCAGGATCCCTGCAAGGGCGAGCGACCGGGCCCGCGCGGGTCCGGAATGTTTCTCGTGAAACACGACAGGAAACGCCAGGAATGCAGAACGCACGCTGGAAACGGCGCCCCGAGGGTTCGACCTGGGGTGATTTCGGTCCTGACGACCAGCTGGGCCGTCTCAATCTCATCACGCCCGAGAAGGTTCGCCAGGGGGCGGCGGAGATCCGGGAAGGGCTGACCTTCTGCCTCAGCCTTCCGCTGGAATATCCGGGCGGCGCCGTCCTCAATCCCCGTCGCCTGCCGCCGGTGCTGCGGCCGACCCGCCGCGGCGACGCCGTCAACATGAACTACCAGCTGGGGCGTGACCATGCCGGCGCGACCGACGTGCTCAGCGACGATCTGGCGCTGCTCCACCTGCAGTATTCGACCCAGTGGGACAGCTTCGCCCACGTCGGCTCCATGTTCGACGCCGACGGCGACGGCGTGCCCGAGCCGCTCTACTACAATGGTTTTCGCGCCGGCGAGGACGTGGTCGGCCCCGAGCGCGTCGAGGATTGCGGCGCGCCGGAGGGCCATGGTCCCAGCACGTCCGGCGCGCGCCGGCTCGGCATCGAGAATTTCGCCGTCAAGGGCATGCAGGGCCGCGCCGTGATGATCGATCTTCACGCCCATGTCGGCCGGGCCCGGGAGATCGTCGGCTATGACCAGCTGATGCGGATCATGGAGAAGGACGGCGTGGAGATCGAAACCGGCGACATGGTTTGCCTGCACACCGGTTTCGGCGAGTTCCTGCTTGAGCTGGGGGGGAAGCCCACCCATTTCGCCGTCGAGAACGCCTGCGCCGTGCTGGACGGTCGCGACGAGCGCCTGCTGCAGTGGATCACCGACAGCGGCATGGCGGCGCTGATCGCCGACAATTACTCCGTGGAGGCCTATCCGGCCCGGCCTGCAGGCGGCGACTGCTGCGCCCAGCTGCCGCTGCACCAGCACTGCCTGTTCCGTCTGGGCGTGCCGCTGGGAGAATTGTGGCACCTCACGCCGCTGGCCAACTGGCTGCGCGCCAACGGCCGCTACCGCTTTTTCCTCACGGCGCCGCCGCTGCGGCTGACCGGGGCGGTCGGTTCGCCTGCGACGCCGGTCGGCACGGTCTGAGGCCCGGCGGGTCCGGATGATGACGGCGGATCGCGACGCGATTTCAGGCCGAGGCGTCGAGACTGCGCAGATAGGCGAGCATCGGCTCGGCGTTGATGCGGATGTCGGTTTCGGCGCCCTCGCGCGCCAGCGCGGGGTCGCGCCGGCGCAGCCCCTCCAGCAGGGTGCGGTGGGGGTGGCGCTGGGGCAGGATGGTCGGCCGGTGCGTCAGCAGGGCGTTCATCAGCGGGCCGATCTGCAGCCACAGGGTCTCGGCGATCCGGTAGTGCAGCGGCATGTCGGCGATGGCGCAGAACGCCGCGTGGAAACGCTGGTTCTCGGCGAACGATTCCTTGAGTTCTTTCGCCTTCTTCAGCGCGATCATGCGCTCGTGGATGGCTTCAAGCTCAGCGATCTGCTCATCAGTGGCGATCTCCGCCGCCCGCGCCGCCGCCCGTCCTTCCACGTCAATGCGCAGCACGCAGATTTCGGAGAAACGCTCCGGGTCGATATGCGGAATACGCACGGAGCGGTGATCCAGCTGGGCCACCGCCATGTCCGCGACGAGGCGCGCCAGCGCCTCACGCACCGGCGTGGGGCTCACGCCCAGCTCCGCCGCCATGTCGCGCAGCTTCAGCTTTTCCCCGGGCAGGAACCTGCCGCTCATAATGTCGCGTCTCAGACGGAAATAGGCCTGATTGCTCAGGCTTTCCCGGGAAAGAGGCGCATCAGACTGCTTTTGGATTGCGGACATCACGACACGTTTCTCCCGCCTCTGCGGCAGGATGTGATTTCATATATGGAATGCGAAGCAGGCGCGGGTGCTACATGCACCGGAGACGGTCGGAGCACAACCCCCGTCCCGCGTTGTACAATGGCGGACATGCCCCGGCCACGGGCAGGCGGGCCTGCGCTCGCGGCATCCGCCCGGACATCAGGCGCCGTCTGTACGGATTACGGGCCGCGGCGCAATGGTCTGCGCCCAGGCCTGATTGCTACTTGGCATCATTACGGTCGCCGCTTAACACTTGCGACGACGGCGCCGGCAGCGCGCGGCCGATCGTCGCTCCGGCGGCGGTTTCTGACTGCGCGGCGTCCATGATCCAGTCCGCGCGTCCGGCCAGCGTTCTGTCAGGCGCGCCGGAGGACGACCCGGCGGCCCGCGCCGGGCGGCGCATGCGGCGAGATGGCACACGGAAGGAAACAGGATGGATCTGAGCTTTACACCTGAAGAGCAGGCGTTCCGGGAGGAGGTGCGCGAGTTCTTTCGCACCGCCCTGCCTGAGCGGATTCGCGAAAAGCTGCGCGCCGGCCATCACATCACCAAGGAAGAGCAGGTCGAGTGGCAGCGCATCCTGAACAGGAAGGGCTGGGCTGTTCCGCACTGGCCGGTGGAGTGGGGCGGCACCGGCTGGGATCCGGTGCGCCAGTATATTTTCCGCGAAGAACTGATGGCCGCCCCGGCGCCCGAGCCGCTGGCGTTCAACGCCGCCATGTGCGGTCCGGTCATCATTCACTTCGGCTCGGAGGAGCAGAAAAAGCGCTTCCTGCCGCGCATGGCCAACCTCGACGACTGGTGGTGCCAGGGCTTCTCGGAGCCGGGCTCGGGCTCTGACCTCGCCTCGCTGAAAACCACCGCCCGTCGTGACGGCGATCACTACGTCGTCAACGGCCAGAAAACCTGGACCACCCTGGCCCAGCACGCCGACTGGATGTTCTGCCTTGTCCGCACCGATCCGGCGGCCAAGCCGCAGAAGGGCATCAGCTTCCTGCTGATCGACATGAAGACCCCCGGCATCACCGTCCGGCCGATCATCACCATCGAGGGCGGCCATGAGGTGAACGAGGTCTTCTTTGACGACGTGCGCGTTCCGGCCGAGAATCTCGTCGGCGAGGAGAACCGCGGCTGGGATTACGCCAAGTTCCTGCTCGGCAACGAACGCGTCGGCATCGCCCGGGTCGGCGCCTCCAAGGAGCGCGTGCGCCGCATCAAGCGTCTGGCCTCCCAGTCGCGCCACGGCAATCCGCCGATGATCGAAAACGCCCGTTTCCGCGAAAAGCTCGCCGCCCTCGAGGTGGAGCTGAAGGCGCTGGAAATGACCCAGATGCGCGTGGTGGCGAACATGGCGACTCTCGAAGGAAAGCCCGATCCGGCCTCCTCGATCCTCAAGATCAAGGGCTCGGAGATCCAGCAGGCGCTCACCGAGCTGATGGTCGAGCTCGCCGGTCCGGAAGCCATTCCCTACCAGCTGCATCACGACGGCGAGGGCCGCAACGAACCGGCCGCCGCGCCGGAGTGGGCGCTGACCGCCGCGCCGAACTTCTTCAACTACCGCAAGGTGTCGATCTACGGCGGCTCCAACGAGATCCAGAAGAACATCATCAGCAAGCAGGTGCTCGGCCTCTGATCGCCGGCCCCTCCAGCATCGGGGCTCCGGCGCCTGTCGCCGTCGAGCCCCAAGGGATTGAATGAGCCATGGACTTTGATCTGAGTGAAGAACAGCGCCTGCTGAAAGACAGCGTGGAGCGTCTGGTCGCCGACCATTACGACTTCGAGGCGCGCAAGCGGCACATCGCCGGCCCCAAGGGGTACAGCGACGAGATCTGGAGCCGGTTCGCCGAGCTCGGCATCCTCGGCCTGCCCTTCGCCGAGGAGGACGGCGGCTTTGGCGGCGGCGGCGTGGACACCATGATCGTCATGGAGGCGCTGGGCCGCGGTCTCGTCGTCGAGCCCTATCTCGCCACGGTGGTGATGGGCGGCGGCGCGGTGCGTCGCGGCGGCTCGCCGGAGCAGAAGCAGCGCGTCGTTCCCTCCATCGCTGACGGCAGCCTCAAGCTGGCTCTGGCCCATTCCGAGCCGCAGAGCCGGTACAATCTCGCCAATGTGGCGGCTTCCGCCCGCCGCGACGGCGACGGCTGGGCGCTGGACGGCGAGAAGGTGTTCGTGCTGCATGGCGACAGCGCCGACCTGCTGGTGGTGAGCGCCCGGGTCTCCGGCGGCCAGACCGATGAGACGGGCGTCGGCCTGTTCCTCGTTCCGGCCGACACGGCCGGCGTGTCCCGTCAGGGCTACGCCACCCAGGACAGCATGCGCGCCGCCACCATCCGCCTGGAGAACGTCCGGGTGGGCGCGGACGCCCTGCTGGGCGGCGACGCGGAGAATGGCCTCAAGGTCATCCGCCGCGTTTACGATGACGCCGTCGCCGCCACGGCGGCCGAGGCGGTGGGCGGCATGCAGCGCGCCCTCGAGCTGACGGTGGAGTACATCAAGACCCGCCACCAGTTCGGCCAGCCGATCGGCAATTTCCAGGCGCTGCAGCACCAGGCCGTGGACATGTTCACCGCCACCGAGCAGGCGCGCAGCATGGCCATGTACGCCACCATGATGGCGCAGGAGGACGACGACCTGGAGCGCGCCCGCGCCATGGCGGCGACCCGCGTCCAGATCGGCCGTTCGGGCCGCCTCGTCGGCAAGACCGGCGTGCAGCTCCATGGCGGCGTCGGCGTGACCATCGAGTTCGCCATCGGTCACTACCTCAAGCGCTTCACCATGATCGACGCCATGTTCGGCGACGCGGACCACCACCTCGGCATCCTGTCCGATCTTGGCGGCCTGCTGCCGGCGGACGCTGGCTGAGACAGCCGCTTCGGGACTGGCCGTTCCGGTCCCCTGTGACCGCCAGACGGCGGCCGGCCAGTTTGTGGCCGGCCGCTCTTATTTTTGTTTCCCGCCCTGCGTCCGGGATGATATGTGGCGGTCGCCGTGACGGCGGCGGGTTCCAGCACGGGAGAGCGCGCGATGCGTGTGGGCGAAGTGGCGCGATCGACGAACGAGACGAAAATCTCGGTGAGCATCAACCTCGACGGCGAGGGAAAGGCCAGCGTGTCGACCGGCGTGGGCTTTTTTGATCACATGCTCGACCTGTTCACCCGCCACAGCCTGTTTGACGTGAAAGTGGAGGCCGACGGCGACCTCTATGTCGACGACCACCACACCGTCGAGGACTGCGGCATCGCCCTTGGCGCGGCGTTCCGCCAGGCGCTTGGCGACAAGCGCGGCATCGTGCGCTACGCCGACGCGCACGTGCCCATGGACGAGACGCTGTCGCGGGTGTGCGTCGACGTGTCCGGCCGGCCGTTTCTGGTGTTTCGCACCGAATTCCCGTCCCAGAAAATCGGAACGTTCGACACCGAGCTGGTGCGGGAATTTTTCCAGGCTTTCGCGGTGAACGCGGGGCTGACGCTGCATGTGGAGACCTTCTACGGCGTCAACAGCCATCATATCGCTGAAAGCTGCTTCAAGGCGCTTGGCCGGGCGCTGCGGGCCGCGGTGACCGTTGATGCGCGGGAGGGCGACCGTATTCCCTCAACCAAGGGCGCCCTTTGACCGGCGGCCGGCCAGGCCGGCGGATCGCCGCCCCTGGCAGGGCCTGTCCCGGCGGCCCGGGCGGATGGCCTCCGGCGAACCGAGGCGACTGAACCATGCGCGCATATCTGCTCCATGTTCCGGCTGTCGCAGGCGCGCCTGACCGCAAGGCGCAGGCCGAACGCGCCGTCGTCGTCCGGGACGGCTTCAGCTGGCCGGCGTTCATCGCGCCGCCGCTGTGGTTCCTGTGGCGGCGATGCTGGCTGGCGGCGCTTGGCGCCATTGTCGCGGACGGCGCCTGGCTGGGGTTCGCGGGCTGGTCCGGCATGCCGCCGCTGTATCTGGCGAGCGGGCTGGCGGTCATCCATATGTTCGCCGGGCTCGAAGCCGGGGAGATCCAGGGGCGCGCGCTGGCGCGGCGCGGGTTCCGTCTGGCGGACGTTCAGGTCGCGCGGACGCGCGATGAAGCGGAAGGCGCGTTGCTCCGGCGGTTCGCCGCCGGCGCAACAGAAGAAAAGGTTCGCGTCACCCTGACGACGCGGTCCGGAGCGGACATTGTCGGTCTTTTTCCTGAGCCGGAGGTATCCCGTTGAGCTCGGTCGTCGTCATTGATTATGGCTCAGGCAACCTGCATTCGGTTCACAAGGCGCTGGAAGCGGCGGCGGCGTCCGCAGGCCAGTCCGTGCAGGTGCGCGTGACCTCCGATCCGGACGTGGTGCGCGCTGCAGATCGCGTGGTGCTGCCCGGCGTGGGCGCTTTCGCCGAGTGCCGGCGCGGCCTCGACGCGGTGGACGGCCTGCTGGACGCCCTCACCGAGGTGGTGAAAACGCGCGGGCGGCCGTTCTTCGGCGTGTGCGTCGGCATGCAGCTGCTGGCGACCCGCGGCCTCGAATATGAAGTCACTGACGGGCTGGACTGGATCAGCGGCGACGTGGCGCCGATCCGGCCGTCCGATCCGTCGCTCAAGATTCCCCATATGGGCTGGAACACGCTTACCCAGGCGCGTCCGCATCCGCTGCTGGACAGCCTGCTGAATGGTTCCGGCCCCCGCGACGCCTATTTCGTCCACTCTTACGCCCTCACGCCCGCCAACCCCGAGGATCTTGTGGCGACGACGGATTATGGCGGCCCCATCACCGCTTTCGTGGCGCGCGACAACATCGCCGGCAGCCAGTTTCACCCCGAAAAGAGCCAGGCGTTCGGCCTTGCGCTCCTGTCCAACTTCATCAGGTGGCGACCGTGATCCTGTTCCCTGCGATTGACCTTAAGGAAGGTCAGTGTGTCCGGCTTGTCCATGGGGACATGAACAGGGCGACAGTGTTCAACGACGATCCGGCGGCGCAGGCGAAGACCTTCCGCGCCCAGGGGTTCTCGTGGCTTCATATCGTCGACCTCGACGGCGCTTTCGCCGGTCATCCGGTCAACGCCCGGGCGGTCGAAGCCATTCTGGCCAGCGTGCCGGACACGTCCGTGCAGCTGGGCGGCGGCATCCGCGACATGCGCACCGTGGAGGGCTGGCTGTCGCGGGGCGTCTCGCGCGTGATCATCGGCACGGCCGCCGTTCGCAATCCGCAGTTCGTGCGCGAGGCGGCGCGGGCGTTTCCAGGCCGCATCGCCGTAGGCATCGACGCCCGCGACGGCAAGGTGGCGGTGGAAGGCTGGGCCAGCCTGTCCGAAATCGGCGCCGTGGAGCTCGGCAGGAAGTTTGAGGACGCGGGCGTCGCCGCCATCATCTTCACCGACATCAGCCGCGACGGAGCGATGGGCGGCCTCAACATTGAGTCAACGCTGGCGCTCGCCCGGGCGGTGTCGATTCCGGTGATCGCCTCCGGCGGCCTTGCGTCGATCGAGGACGTCCGGCGTCTGGCGCAACCCGACTGCGCGATTCTGGAAGGGGCGATTTCGGGCCGGGCGCTGTATGACGGACGCCTTGATCCCGCTGAGGCACTTGCGTTGCTGGCCGCGGCGAGGTGCTGAGCCCATGCTGAAAGTTCGCATAATCCCGTGCCTGGACGTGAAGGACGGCCGCGTCGTCAAGGGCGTGCAGTTCGTCGATCTCGTCGACGCGGGCGATCCGGTTGAAGCGGCGCGCGCCTATGACGCGGCCGGCGCCGACGAGCTGTGCTTCCTGGACATTACGGCGAGCCATGAGGACCGCAGCACCCTGCTCGACGTCGTCCAGCGCACCGCCGCCGTCTGCTTTACGCCGCTGACGGTCGGCGGCGGCGTCCGCACGGTCGAGGACATCCGCCGGCTGCTGCTGGCCGGCGCCGACAAGGTGTCGATCAACACCGCGGCGGTGAACAACCGCCAGTTCGTGCGCGAGGCCGCCGAGCGCTTTGGCGACCAGTGCATCGTGGTGGCCATCGACGCCAGACGCGTTTCGCCGGAAGGCGCGCCGCCGCGCTGGGAGATTTTCACCCATGGCGGGCGCCGGCCGACGGGCATTGACGCAATCGCTTTCGCCCAGGAGGTCGTGTCCCTGGGCGCCGGCGAGCTGCTGGTCACCTCCATGGACCGTGACGGCACCCGTTCGGGCTACGATCTGGAGCTGATGAAGGCGATTTCCAGCGCGGTGAAGGCCCCTGTCATCGCTTCCGGCGGCGTCGGCACGCTGGATGATCTTGTGGCGGGCGTGCTGGAGGGCGGCGCCAGCGCCGTGCTGGCGGCCTCCATCTTTCATTTCGGCGCGTACAGCGTGGCGCAGGCCAAGGCCCACATGGCCGCGGCCGGCATACCGGTGAGGCTGTGACCATGGGCGCTTTCACCCTGCAGGACCTGGAGCAGATCATCGCCGCGCGGGCTGAAGCCGGCCCGAAGGAGTCCTACACCGCCAGCCTGCTTGCCGGCGGCCCCATGAAAGCCGCCAAGAAGCTGGGCGAGGAGGCCGTGGAAGCCGCGCTCGCGGCGGTTTCCGGAGATGCGGTCCATCTGACCGCGGAGGCGGCCGACGTTGTCTATCACCTGCTTGTGGTCCTGCGCGGCGCCGGCGTTCCGGTGAGCGCCGTCATGGACGAATTGCAGCGCCGCACGGCGCAGTCCGGCCTGCAGGAAAAGGCCTCCCGTCCCAAATAGCCGGCGCGTTGCGAGGCGGGGGAGGAATACGGATCCAATCATGACGGCAACACGACAGACGCAGCCGACCAGCGAGGACGAACGGCCCGTATCGCCGTTCCGGGAGTTCACCCGGGCGGAGTGGGCGCGCCTGCGCGCCGATACGCCGCTGACACTGACGGGCGAGGAGGTCGTCAGGCTCCAGTCGCTGAACGATCCGGTCTCGCTCGAAGAGGTGATCGAGATCTATCTGCCGCTTTCGCGCCTGCTGTCGCTTTACGTCGCCGCCACCCAGGGGCTGTTCAAGGCGACGCAGCGCTTCCTCATGGCCGAGCAGGAGACGAAGACCCCGTATATCATCGGCATCGCCGGCTCGGTGGCGGTGGGCAAGTCCACCACCGCCCGCATCCTGCAGGCGCTGCTGGCGCGCTGGCCCAACACCCCCAAGGTGGATCTCGTCACCACTGACGGCTTCCTGTATCCCAACGCGGAGCTGGAGCGCCAGGGCCTGATGGAGCGCAAGGGCTTCCCGGAAAGTTACGACACCCAGAAGCTGCTGCGCTTCCTGTCGGACATCAAGGCCGGCAAGCGCAATGTCGCCGCGCCGGTTTACTCGCACCTCGTCTATGACGTTGTTCCTGGCGAACAGATCATCGTCGACCAGCCGGACATTCTCATCCTCGAGGGGCTGAACGTCCTGCAGCCGGCGCGTCTTCCCAGGGACGGGCGGGACATTCCGTTCGTCTCGGATTTCTTCGACTTCTCGGTTTATCTCGACGCCGACGAAGACCTGCTGCACGAGTGGTACGTGTCGCGCTTCATGCGCCTGCGCGAAACGGCCTTCCGCGATCCCCAGTCCTATTTCCGCAAATACGCCAGCGTGAGCGAGGCCGAGGCGCTGCAGATGGCCGAGCGTCTGTGGAGCCGCATCAACCTGCGCAACCTGCGCGAGAACGTGCTGCCCACCCGCCGGCGGGCCAGTCTGGTGCTGCGCAAGGGGCCGAGCCACCAGGTGGAGGTCGTCTCCCTGCGCCGGCTCTGAGACGCGCGGCCGGGCGGGGAGATACGCCAGCCAGAACGCCAGCGGCGCCGGTGGTTCCGGCGCCGCTGGCGTTTTGACGGTCGGGCGCTGACGGGCGCGGCTTCAGAGCGCCAGACCGGACTGGATCACCAGCTGGCGCAGGTCTGACTGGGGCCGGGCGCCCATGTGCTGGATGACCTCGGCGGCGGCGATGGCGCCCAGACGCGCGCAGACCTCCAGCGGCCGGTTCTGCGCCAGGCCGAACAGGAAGCCGGCTGCGAACAGGTCGCCGGCGCCGGTGGTGTCCACCAGCTTGCAGACCGGTTCGGCCGGCGCGTAGACGCGGTCGCCCCGGTCAAGCACGACGCAGCCCTGCTCCGAGCGCGTCACCACGCCCAGAACCGCCCGCTGCGCCAGCTGGTCCACCGCCGTGTCGAAGGACGAGGTTTCGTACAGGCACCTGATCTCGCTTTCGTTGGCGAAAACGATGTCGACGGTCCCGCGGTCGATCAGCTCGTTGAACTCCGCCCGGTAGCGGTCGACGCAGAACGCGTCGGACAGGGTGATGGCGACCCGGCCGCCATTGGCGTGGGCGATCTCCGCCGCTTTCAGGAACGCCGCCTTCGCCTGCGGCGGATCCCACAGATAGCCTTCCAGATAAACGATATGCGCGGCGGCGATCATCGCCTCGTCGAGGTCATCGGGGGCGAGATCCTGGCCGGCGCCGAGATAGGTGCTCATGCTGCGCTCGCCGTCGGGCGTCACCAGCACGATGCAGCGGCCGGTGCCCGGACCGCTGGCGGCGGGGGCAGGCGAAAAGGCGACGCCGAGCGCGCGCAGGTCATGGGCGAAAGTCGCGCCAAGGGCGTCGTCGCGCACGCGCGCGATCAGCGCGCCGCGGCCGCCGAGCGCGGCGACGCCGGCGATGGTGTTGGCGGCGGAGCCGCCGGAGACTGTGGTGGTGGCGCCGATGGCGGCGTAAAGCGCGTCGGCCTGTCGTTCGTCCACCAGCTGCATGCTGCCCTTGGCGACGCCATGCGCCAGCAGGAAGGCCTCGTCGGTACGCGCCAGAATGTCCACGAGCGCGTTGCCGATGCCAAGCACGTCGTATCGCCGTTCAGCCATGTCGCCCCTCGGGTCGTTTCGCCGGTTATCGCGGTTCCCGGCCGCTCGGGCCTGAGGCGGAACGCGCCGGAGCTCACATAGACGGCGCCGGCGGCGAACCGCAAGCGCCTAATTTGCAAGGCCGGGCGGGCGCTACGCCTGGCGGACGCCGTATTTGCCCGCGGTATTGCTTGCGCGCCGGCGCAAGGGGGGCCATAACGCCAGCCAGCGGCGCAATGGGCCATTGCGTCTGGCGGTGAAGGCACGGTGATTTCAGGCGTCGCCAGCCTCAGGGGCGACCGGAAACCGCCGCAGTGGCAACCACGGTGATGGTGAAGCAGTATGGCGACGTTCAGCCAGCGCGTGTTTTCGGGCGTGCAGCCCACGGGTAATCTGCACCTGGGCAATTATCTGGGAGCCATCCAGCGTTTCGTGGAGCTGCAGGAACGCTACGAATGCATCTATTGCGTCGTGGACCTGCATGCGATCACCGTGCCGCAGAAGCCCGCCGAACTGACGCGCCAGATCCGCGAGGTCACCGCGGCGTTTCTCGCCGCGGGCATCGATCCCAGGCGCCACATTGTCTTTAACCAGAGCCAGGTGTCCGCCCACGCCGAGCTCGCCTGGGTTTTTAACTGCGTCGCCCGCATGGGCTGGCTGAACCGCATGACGCAGTTCAAGGAGAAGGCGGGCAAGGACCGGGAAAACGCGTCCGTCGGCCTCTTCACCTATCCGGACCTGATGGCCGCCGACATTCTCGTTTACCGCGCCACGCACGTGCCGGTGGGCGACGACCAGAAGCAGCACCTCGAGCTGACCCGCGACATCGCGCAGAAGTTCAACAACGACTATCGCGAAAGCATCGAGGCGAACGGCTTCGGCGAGGCTTACTTCCCGCTGCCGGAGGCGCTGATCCAGGGACCGGCGCGCCGCGTCATGAGCCTGCGCGACGGCTCGCGCAAGATGTCGAAGTCGGATCCGTCCGACTATTCGCGCATCAATCTCACGGACAGCGCCGACGCCATCGCGCAAAAGGTGCGCAAGGCCAAGACCGACCCGCTGCCGCTGCCCTCCGAGGAGGCGGGGCTCGCCGACCGGCCGGAGGCCGACAATCTCGTCGGCATATACGCGGCGCTGGCCGGGCGCACCAAGGCCGAGGTGCTGGCCGAATTCGGCGGCGCCCAGTTCTCGGCGTTCAAGTCGGCGCTGGTGGACCTGTCGGTGGCCCGACTCGGTCCGATCGGCGCGGAAATGCGCCGCCTGATGGCCGACGAGGCCTATATTGACTCCGTGCTGGTGGACGGCGCCAACCGGGCCCGCGCCATCGCCGAGCAGACGATGAAGGACGTCAAGGACATCCTCGGCTTCATCCGCGCAAGATAAGCCGGCGCAGAAAAGGGCGCGTCTGGCCGCGTTGCTTAGCGGGCGGGCGGTCGCCATATTGTCGGCGTATCCGCTGCGTTGTCCCCGCGGGGCGGCGCACCGTCGCTTTCACCTGCCGCCGGCCTTGAACCGGCGCGTAAGGAGCATCGCCATGTTCATCCAGACCGAAGCGACGCCGAATCCGGCCACGCTCAAGTTTCTGCCCGGCCGCACCGTGATGGCCGAGGGCGTCCTCGATTTCCGCAGCCGGGAGGACGCCGCCGTCTCGCCGCTGGCCGAGCGGCTTTTCGCCGTCGAAGGCGTCGCCGCCGTGTTTCTTGGCGCCGACTTCATCACCGTCACCAAGTCGGCGGGGGAATGGATCCACCTGAAGCCCGCCCTGCTCGGCGCCATCATGGAGCACTTCCAGTCCGGGGCTCCGGTGGTGACCGATCCAGGCGCGGCCGCCGCCGCTGCGACGGGCGAGGAGTTCTATGACGAGGCCGACGCCGGCGTCGTCGAGACAATCAAGGACCTGCTGGAGACGCGCGTGCGCCCGGCGGTGGCGGCCGACGGCGGCGACATCACCTTCGTCGGCTACCGGGACGGCACCGTATATCTCGCCATGAAGGGCGCGTGCTCCGGTTGCCCGTCCTCGACCGCGACGCTGCGTCATGGCATTCAGAACCTGTTCCGGCACTTCCTGCCGGACGTTCAGGCGGTCGAAGCTGTCTGACAGTGGCGGACAGGAGAGTCAGGGGTGCGGGTACTGGCGATTGACACCACGCTCGGCGCCTGTTCGGCATGCGTCGCCGACAGGGGAGCGGCGGAGGCCCTTTCCTGTGAGATCATGCCGATGGAGCGCGGGCACGCCGAAGCGCTCGCGCCGCTGCTGGAGCGGGTGATCGCCCGCGCGCCGGGCGGCTTCGGCGCCATTGACCGTGTGGCGGTGACGGTCGGGCCGGGCAGTTTCACCGGCCTGCGCATCGGCATCGCCGCCGCCCGCGCCATTGGCCTCGCCCTGAAGGTTCCCGTCGTTGGCGTCACCAGCCTGTCGGCGCTGCTTGGCCCTGTCGTGGCGACAGCGGGAGACAGGGTGGCGGTCGCCGCCATTGACGCCCGCCACGGCCAGGTGTTCGTGCAGGCGGTGGCGCCTGGCGGCCGCGTGGTGGTGCCGGCCCGTCTGGCGTCGGTGCGTGACGCCGCCCGTCTGCTTGGCTCCGGAAACCTCGTCATCTCCGGATCAGGCGCCGGCCTGCTCGCCAGTGAGGCCTGGTCGGTCGGCGTGAACGCCGTCGTGGCGGAAAACTCCCTTTATCCGGATCCGCTCTGGGTGGCGCGCCTCGGCGCCGTCGCCGATCCGGCCACGGCCCTGCCGAAGCCGTATTACCTGCGGGCTCCGGACGCAAAGCCGCAGGACGGCGCGCTGGCGTTGCGGTAGCGCGTCGGGGAGGGGGCGGAGAATGGCGTCAGGAAGCCTTCTGAGCAGTTTCTGGCGGTCCTGGCGTCCTGATGCTGGCGATGTCGCCGTCGGGCCCTTGCGGCCCTCCTGCGCGCCCGTAATGGCGGCGATTCACGCCGCCAGCTTCGCCCGCGGCTGGGACGAGGACACCATGGCCGCCATGATGCGCGACGACATGGTGCAGGCCGACGGCCTGTTCCCGCCCGGCGCCAGCGACAGTCCCGCAGGCTTTGCGCTCAGCCGCTGCGTGCTCGACGAGGCGGAGGTGCTCACCATCGCCCTTGCGCCGCGCTGGCGCGGCCGCGGCCTCTCCGCGCCGCTGCTGGCGGCGCACCTGCAGGGGTTGCGCCGGCGCGGCGTCCGCACGGTGCATCTGGAGGTGGAGGAGGGGAATGCGCCCGCCCGCCGCCTTTATGAACGCTTTGGCTTTGAGACAGTGGGCGAGCGCAAGGGTTATTACGCTGGCCCGGCGGGCGAACGCCTGAACGCCATTCTGATGAGCCTGGCCCTGCCGGACATCGACGCGCAGTGACGGCGTCGGGCGCGCAGGCCTGCAACGACGAAGCCCGGGCGGCAAGGCCCGGGCTTTTTCTTTCGCCTCCCGCGGAGCCCGCAGGCGGCAGACCCTGCGGCGCGCGACGGGGGCCGCCGCGCGCCCTGCGTCCGGCTTACTTGTCCGCGCCCGGAGCCGCGGCGAGGATCTCGGCGTCCACATGCGCCTCGAAGGTGCGGAAGTTGTCGTGGAACATCTTCACCAGCCGCTCCGCGGTGGCGGCGAAGGCGGCCTTGTCGGCCCAGGTCTGGACCGGGTCGAGGATGCTGTCCTCGATGCCCGGAACCGACACCGGCACCTCGAAGCCGAAATTGGGATCCTTGCGGAACGCGACCTTGTTCAGCGAGCCGTCGAGGGCCGCGCCGAGCAAGGTGCGGGTGACGCGGATCGGCATGCGGTGACCCTCGCCGTACTTGCCGCCGGTCCAGCCGGTGTTCACCAGCCAGCAGGTCACGCCATACTTCGCGATCAGCTCGCGCAGCAGGTTGCCGTACTCGGACGGATGGCGCGGCATGAACGGAGCGCCGAAGCAGGTGGAGAACGTCGCCTGGGGCTCGGTCACGCCCTTCTCCGTGCCGGCGACCTTGGCGGTGTAGCCGGACAGGAAGTGATACATGGCCTGGGCCGGGGTCATGCGGGCGATCGGCGGCATCACGCCGAACGCGTCCGCCGTCAGCATGATGATGTTCTTCGGAATGCCCGCGCGGCCGGTGGACGAGGCGTTCGGGATGAAGTCCAGCGGATAGGCGCAGCGGGTGTTTTCGGTCTTCGACGTGTCGTCGAAGTCAGGCTCGCGGGTCAGCGGATCCACGACCACGTTTTCGAGCACGGTGCCGAAGCGCTCGGTGGTGGCGTAAATCTCGGGCTCGGCCTCGCGGGAGAGGCGCACGGTCTTGGCGTAGCAGCCGCCCTCGAAATTGAACACGCCGGTCGGCGCCCAGCCGTGCTCGTCGTCGCCGATCAGCGTGCGCTTCGGGTCGGCGGACAGCGTGGTCTTGCCGGTGCCGGAGAGGCCGAAGAAGATGGCCACGTCGCCCTCGGGGCCGGCGTTGGCCGAGCAGTGCATCGGCATCACGCCCACGGTCGGCAGCACGTAGTTCAGGTAGGTGAAGACCGACTTTTTCATCTCGCCGGCGTAGCTGGTGCCGCCGATGAGCACGATCTTGCGGGTGAGGTCGAGCGCGATGACGGTCTCCGAGCGCACGCCATGACGGGCCGGATCAGCCCGGAACGACGGCAGGTCGATGATCGTCATCTCCGGAACGTAAGAGGGGACCTCGCTGCGATCCGGGCGGATCAGCAGGTTGCGGATGAACAGCGAGTGCCAGGCGAACTCGGTGTACACGCGCGCCCGCACGCGGTGGGCGGGGTCGGCGCCGCCATAGAGGTCCTGGACGAACAGGTCCTTGCCCTCGGCATGGGCGATGAAGTCCGCGAACAGGGTGTCGAACTGCGCCGGGGTGATGGCGCCGTTGTTGTCCCACCAGACCGTGTTTTCGGTGTTGGCGTCGCGGACGATGAACTTGTCCTTGGGCGAGCGACCCGTGTGCACGCCGGTTTCCGCCACGATGGAGCCGCCGCGCACGAGCTTCGCCTCGCCGCGGGCGAGGGCCTCTTCATAGAGCAGCGGCGCTTCAAGGTTCCAGTAAACCCGTTTCAGGTTGCGGAAACCGGTCGAGCCGGCGTCATACGCACTGTTGAATACGCCCACGTTTTCCACGAAACGTCCTCCGGCAGGGCCGTTCAGTGGGCTGCAGCAGCCATGGACGGCCTCGACAATCGATAGGCTGGGTTCTCATGACAGAACTCTGACGCGCTTTCTACGCGCCAAAGGACGGCAATTGCAATTGGCAGTGATTGCTCCGCGGCCCAGGCTGTCAATTTGTCTCGCCGCCACCGGTCGCGGCTGAAAATTTAGTCAAGTTGCACAAAATAAGGTCAAATATCCAGCGTTGCTGCGGGGCTGAATGCTGCGCCCCGTCCGCTGCGTCAGGCCGCCCGGCGGGGGCGGTTACTCCTCCTCGCCAAAACGGCTGGCCAGCAGCTCTTCGATGGCGTCAAGCGCTGCGGCGGCGTCCGGCCCGCAGGCAGTGACCGTGACGGTGGTTCCCCTTGCGGCGGCCAGGGTCAGCAGACCCATGATGGACCGTCCGCCGACGGTTTCGCCGCAGCGCGACACCGTCACGTCCGCGTCAAAGCGCTCGACGGTCTGGACGAATTTTGCCGAAGCGCGCGCATGCAGGCCCTTGCGGTTGATGATGGGCAGCTCGCGCGAAAGGACGCCGTCGGGCAGGGCGGTCTCCTTGTCCGGTTGCAACGCTCACGCCCTTCTTATTTGCCCGCCAGCACGCGACTGGCGACGTTAATGTACTTGCGACCTGCTTCCTGGGCCTGCAGCACGGCGTCGGCCAGCGGCGTGTCCTCGCGGACGCTGGCCAGCTTGATCAGCATGGGAAGGTTGATGCCGGCGATGACTTCAACTTGGCTGTCGGCCATGCAGGAAATCGCCAGATTTGACGGCGTGCCGCCGAACATGTCGGTGAGGACGACCACGCCGCTACCGGTGTCAACGCGTCGTACGGCGTCCAGAATGTCCTGGCGTCGCGTATCCATGTCGTCTTCCGGCCCGATGGTGATGGTTTCCACCTGCTCCTGGGGACCGACGACATGCTCCAGGGCGGAGCGAAACTCGGTGGCCAGACACCCGTGCGTCACAAGCACAAGACCGATCATTTAGATTCCCATTTGCGACGCCAGTCCCCGGTGCCTGAGGGGCCGCTGGAGTCTCCAGAGGAGAGAATATTTTGAGCATAGCGGCCGTCCTTGCAAGCGGGATGCGACTTTTCGCCCAGATGCCCGACGGCTCCCCTACTGTAGCACGATCACGCGTTGATGATGTCCTCAATCGCGGCCAGAACGAGCCGGCTGCGCCGTTCCGCGCCGCCGGCGACGACGGCCGGAAGGGCGACGCCCTGAAACGTCCACGGCTCCTGCGCTTCAGGGTAGCGGGGCGCAGGAGCCTGCTGGCAGCGCACCACGAGCCGCAGCCGCGCCAGAGGCTCATGGGCCGCCTGCCGGACGCCGGCGCCGCGCAGCTCGTGACGGCCGGCGATGGCCGGGTGGGGCCCCGCCAGTATCCGGCCGCCCGCGACGCGCAGCAGCGTGCGGTCGTCGGCGACCAGTCGCGCGAAGCGGCCTGCGGCGGCGCAGGCCTCCAGAACCTCCAGCGCCAGGCTTGTCTTGCCCGCGCCGCTTTCTCCCAGAAACAGGACGCCGCATTCGCCCACGACGATGCATGTGGCGTGGATCGCGACCGCTTTTTCCACCGGGGGGGGCGGCTGGCTGGCGGCGGGAGGGTTCATCATGCCTCCACAGGCTGGTCACGCCGGCGCGCGCCGCTCACTGGGCGACCAGCGCCGGGAGCCTGACCACAAAGGTTGCGCCCAGCACCTTGCCTTCCACGTCTCCGGCCGCCGGCGCGCGCCGGTTGCGCGCTGTGATCGAGCCCTTGTGGGCGGAGACGATCTGGCGCGAGATCGACAGGCCGAGGCCGGAGTTCTGGCCAAAGCCGTGCGGGCGGTCGGTATAGAAACGCTCGAAGATTCGCTCCAGGGCGTGTTCCGGAATGCCGGGGCCGTCGTCCTCAACCCGGACCTCCACGTCATGGCGAAGCCGGCGCAGATAGATGCGTACGGTCGCGCCCTCCGGCGAAAACGAACGGGCGTTGTCCACCAGGTTGTTGATCACCTGTCCCAGCCGGCCGCCGTGTCCCATCACCATGAAGGCGTCCCGTCCAAGCGGATGCGGCTCCACGAACAGTTCGATCGGAGCCTGGCCGTCGCGGCGGACCTCATTGGCGATGCTGGCCACGCCCTCAACCAGTCCGGCCACGTCCACCGGCTCAGAGTCCTCGCGCGACAGTTCGGCGTCAAGGCGCGACGCGTCGGAGATGTCGCTGATCAGGCGGTCGAGGCGCTTCACGTCGTGCTGGATGATCTCCAGCAGGCGGCCCCGTGATTCATCGGTTTTCGCCAGCGGCAGGGTCTCGACGGCGCTGCGCAGGGATGTCAGCGGATTCTTGAGCTCATGCGCCACGTCGGCGGCGAAGCTCTCGATCGCGTCGATCCGGTTGTACAGCGCGGTGGTCATGTCGCGCAGCGCCCCCGAGAGGTGGCCGATTTCGTCGGCGCGGCTGGTGAAGTCAGGAATGCTCTGGCGGGCGCGCACGCCCCGGCGCACCCGGTCCGCCGCCTCCGCCAGCCGGCGGATCGGGCCGGCGATGGCCCCCGCAAGAAGGAACGACAGCAGCACCATGACCAGCGCGGCGATCAGGAACACCTGCAACAGGCCAAGCCGCTCCTTGGCGATGATCTGGTCGATGTCGCCGCCCTGGGTTGAAAGCAGCAGCACGCCGCGCACCGACTTCAGGCGCTGGATCGGCACCGCCACCGAAACGATGGTCTCGCCCTTGCTGTTCACCCGCACCACCGACGCGGGCTTGCCGGACATGGCGCTGACAACTTCCGGCAGCGAGCGGCCGTTGGTGGTGGTGAGCACCTCGGCGGGCAGGCCGGCCGGCCGCATCCAGCCGCGGACCTTCTCCCACAGCCTGTCGAGCCAGCCGGGCGGCTCGCGGGGAATGGGCGGCAAATCGAGCCGCAGCACGTCGCCGCGCACCAGATGGGACTGCGAATCAATCAGCAGCTGGCCTTCACGGTCGTAAACCCGCGCCCGCGTGCCGGTCGGAGTGACCAGGTGGCGCAGCAGCGGCGCCACCCGCTCCGGATTGATGGAGAACTCCAGCGGCGAGGGCGGTTCGTCGAGCGGCCCCGCGCTCTCCCCCGCCTGGAGCTGCAGCAGCTTGTCGGGATCAATCTGGACCGCGTCGGTTTCAACGGTGGCCGAGGTGGCGATGGCGCCGGCGATGATTTCGCCCTGGGTCAGCAGGCTCTGGACCCGTGCTTCGATAAGCCCTTCGCGGAACTGGTTGAGGTACAGAAAGCCGACCAGCAGAACCACCAGGCCGGCGAGATTGAGCATCACGATCCGCCGCGTCAGGCTGGACGACATGCGGGTGAGCAGGAGACGCGCGTACTGGCGCGCGCACGCCGGCAGGGAGAGCGGGGATTCGGCGCCCGTCTCCTCGCCGGCGTCGTCAGCATCCATCCCGGCTGCCTGCGCGGTCTGGCCGTGTCGGGAGCTGTCTTCCATCAGTTACCTTCCGGGCCGGCGGAGCCGCGCCGCCGCCATCCCGCCTGTCTCGCGCGCCGTCCAGGGCCAGCCCCCGCGCGGCGCGCGCCGGCGCCCCGCCGTTCCCTGCCGCCGCCGCGCCCTGTCGCCAGCCGGCCGTCAGACTTCCTTGAAGCGGTAGCCGACGCCGTAAAGCGTTTCGATCATCTCGAAGTTTTCGTCCACCGCCTTGAACTTCTTGCGCAGCCGCTTGATGTGGCTGTCGATGGTGCGGTCGTCAACATAGACCTGGTCGTCGTAGGCGGCGTCCATGAGGGCGTTGCGGCTCTTCACCACGCCCGGGCGCTGCGCCAGCGCCTGCAGGATCAGGAACTCCGTCACCGTCAGCGTCACCGGTTCGCCGCGCCAGGTGCAGGTGTGGCGCTCGGGGTCCATCTTCAGCGCGCCGCGCTCCAGCACGCGGGAATCGCTGTCGCGCATGGCGGTCTGGTCGCGCGGGCTGGCCCGGCGCAACACCGCCTTGACCCGCTCCACCAGCAGACGCTGGGAGAAAGGTTTGCGGATGAAGTCGTCGGCTCCCATCTTGAGCCCGAACAGCTCGTCGATCTCCTCATCCTTGGAGGTGAGGAAGATCACCGGGAGGTCGCTCTTTTGCCGCAACCGGCGGAGCAGCTCCATGCCGTCCATCCGGGGCATCTTGATGTCGAGGATGGCGAGATCCGGCGGATTGGTCTTGAATCCGTCCAGGGCCGAGGCGCCGTCCGTGTAGGTCTGGATCCGGTATCCCTCGGATTCCAGGGCGATGGAAACCGAGGTCAGGATGTTGCGGTCGTCATCAACGAGAGCGATCGTTGGCATTGTGAATGGCTGTTCCCGGATTCGCGCGATGGCCGCCCCGGCCACCTGCTGCTTTAAGTGGGTCGGATTGTGCGCTCCAACAAGGCCGAAACAAGGCGTCCAGACGGCGAACCCGCCGGCGCGGAGGTCCCGGGCCGGGCAGTCGTGGGGCCGGGCAGTCGTGGCGCCGGGCAGTCGTGGCGCCGGCCAGGCGTCCGCAGGGCGGACAGGGGGGCGCCGCCTGCGCCTGACCGCCGCCGGTGAACATGCGTTCGCAGACGGAGCCCTACCATAACGTTTTTCCAGGAAACTGGCCAGCGACGTTCGTATTGACCCGTAACGGGGGGAGACGGTGAAGAAATCAGACGCCATCGCCGAGGCGAAGAAGCTCCTGCGCGAGGCCCGCTACGGCGCGCTGGCGACCCTTGAGGCCGACGGCGCTCCCTGCGCCTCGCTGGTCAGCCTGGCCACGGCGGCGGACGGCGCGCCGGTGACGCTGCTGTCGTCGCTGGCGCGGCACACCGCCAATATCGACCGGGACAGCCGCGTCTCGCTGCTGCTGGCCAGCGTCGGCGGCGGCGATCCTCTGGCGTCGCCGCGGATCAGCATAACGGGCCGGATGGAGCCGGCCGGCGACCCGGCCGTGCGCCGCCGGTTTCTCGCCCGGAATCCGGACGCCGCGATGTACGCCGGTTTCAGCGATTTCCGGTTTTTCCGTATCGTTCCGCAGGGCGTCCGTCTGGTGGCGGGATTCGGCCGCGTCGTCGCCCTGGAGCCGGCGGAGCTGCTGACGTCGCTGGACGGCGCCGCGGATCTCGTGGCCAGCGAAGAGCGCGTCCTCGCCCACATGAACGCGGATCACGCCGACGCCGTGGAGCTTTACGCGGTGAAACTGGCCGGGCGCGGGCCGGGACCGTGGATCATGACCGGCGTCGATCCGGAAGGCATGGATCTGCGGCTTGGCGACAGCGTGGCGCGCGCGCCGTTTCCCCGCCGCGTTCATGACGCGCGCGCGCTCGCCGCGCTGCTGCGGGAACTGGCGCAGCAGGCCCGGGCCGGCTGACCGGCGGCTGCTGGCGCCGCCAAAGAAAAACCGCCCGGAGCGCATGCCCCGGGCGGCGTAACCGTCAGCGGACCAGACCGCCGCTCAGCCGGCCTCGGCCGCCTTCTGCCTGGCCTCCAGGTCCTCGCCGGTGACCTGGTCGACAGCGCGCATCGACAGGCGGACCTTGCCGCGCTCGTCAAAGCCGAGCAGCTTCACCTTGACCTTCTGGCCTTCCTTCACGACGTCCGTGACCCGCGCGACGCGCTGCGGCGCCAGTTGTGAGATATGGACGAGGCCGTCCTTGGAGCCGAAGAAATTGACGAAAGCGCCGAACTCGGTGGTCTTCACCACCGTGCCCTCGTAGATGACGCCCACTTCCGGCTCTGCGGCGATGGACTTGATCCAGTTCATGGCCGCTTCGATCGATTTCGGGTCGGACGAGGCGATCTTGATGGTGCCGTCGTCGCTGATGTCGATCTTGGCGCCGGTCTTCTCCACGATCTCGCGGATGACCTTGCCGCCCGAGCCAATGACCTCGCGGATCTTGTCCTGCGGGATCTTCATGGTCTCGATGCGCGGCGCATACTGGCCGAGCTCGCTGCGGGCGGTGCTGAGCGCCTTGGCCATTTCGCCAAGGATGTGCTCGCGGCCGGCCTTCGCCTGCGCCAGGGCCACGCGCATGATCTCCTCGGTGATGCCGGAGATCTTGATGTCCATCTGCAGCGCGGTGATGCCCCTGGCCGAGCCCGCCACCTTGAAGTCCATGTCGCCGAGGTGATCCTCGTCGCCAAGGATGTCGGAGAGCACGGCGAAGCGCTCGCCCTCAAGGATGAGGCCCATGGCGATGCCCGCCACCGGGGCGCGCAGCGGCACGCCGGCGTCCATCAGCGCCAGCGACGAGCCGCAGACCGTGGCCATCGACGACGACCCGTTGGACTCGGTGATCTCCGATACCACGCGGATGGTGTAGGGGAACTCGTGCTTGGGCGGCAGCACGGGGCGCACCGCGCGCCAGGCCAGCTTGCCGTGGCCGATTTCGCGACGGCCGGGGGAGCCCAGACGGCCGGTCTCGCCCACGGAATAGGGCGGGAAATTGTAATGGAGCAGGAAGTTTTCCTTGTAGGTGCCTTCCAGCGCGTCCACATACTGCTCGTCGTCAGCGGTGCCGAGCGTGGCCACCACCATCGCCTGGGTCTCGCCGCGGGTGAACAGCGCCGAGCCATGCGTGCGCGGCAGGAAACCCACTTCGGAGACGATCGGGCGCACGGTGCGCACGTCGCGGCCGTCGATGCGCACGCCGGTGTCGAGGATGTTCCAGCGGACGATCTTGGCCTGCAGCTCCTTGAACACCGCCTTGACGGCCTCCTCGGAGAAGCGCGGCTCCTGACCTTCCGGGAACAGGGTTTCGAACACCTTCGTCCGCACGGCGTCCACGGCGGCGTAACGCGCCTGCTTGTCGGTGATCTGGTACGCCTTGCGCAGATCCGCCTCGGCGATGGCCAGAACCTCCTTCTCGATCTCGGAGGTATCCGGGATCACCAGCTCGCGCGGCTCGCGGGCGGCGCGCTCGGCGAGGCGGATAATGGCGTCGATCACCGGCTGGAAATGCTTGTGACCGAACATCACGGCGCCGAGCATCACGTCTTCCGACAGCTCGTGCGCCTCGGACTCGACCATCAGCACGGCGTCGCTGGTGCCGGCGACCACCAGGTCAAGCGCTGACGATTCGCGCTCGGAAAGCGTCGGGTTCAGCTTGTACTGGCCGTCGATGTAACCGACGCGGGCGGCGCCGATCGGGCCCATGAACGGCACGCCGGACAGCGTGAGCGCCGCGGAGGCGGCGATCATCGAGACAATGTCCGGATCGTTTTCCAGGTCATGCGACAGGACGGTGACGATCACCTGGGTGTCGCAGCGCCAGCCGTCGGCGAACAGCGGGCGGATGGGGCGGTCGATCAGGCGGGAGACCAGGGTCTCCTTCTCGCTCGGCCGGCCTTCGCGCTTGAAATAGCCGCCGGGAATGCGGCCGGCGGCGAACGCCTTCTCCTGGTAGTTCACCGTGAGAGGCAGGAAGTCGACGCCCGGCTTGGGCTCCCTGGCGGCGACGGCGGTGGCCAGCACGGTGGTCTCGCCATAGGTGGCGAGCACGGCGCCGTCGGCCTGGCGGGCGATGCGACCGGTCTCGAGGGTCAGCTTCTGTCCCGCCCAGATCAGCTCTTCGCGTTGAATGTCGAACATGTACGCTCTTTCCATGGATAGGAGGTCCGGCCACCCCTAAGCCATGAGCAAGACGGCGGGAGGCTCGCGGGCGGGGGCGCGTCCATGCGCGCGGCGAGCATCCGGCTATCCTGCTCCGGCAAGGCCGGAACCCTGGGGCCTCCCGGGCCCCGTGCGGATCACCCCTGCGGCTGATCCCGTGTCATGGCGCTCCTGCGCCGGTGGCGTCGCCGCAGCGTCTCTGGCCCTTCGCCAGACGCCGGCGCGCCGGTTCATCTGCTCCGGTCAACGGGGAATTCTTGCAAACGTCCCCGTCCGGACTGTCGTGCCGCCCGGAATGGTCCGGGCCGGGCCGTCGCGGGCGCGTGCGCCGGATCACGACGGCAGATCGGCGGCCTGCGCCGCCAGCGGTCCCGGCCGGTCTCCGGCCGGGACCTTCCGGCGCCTTAGCGACGGATGCCCAGACGCTCGATCAGCGACCGGTAGCGAGCCTCATCCTTGCCCTTCAGATAGTCAAGCAGCTTGCGACGCTGCGAAACCATCTTGAGCAGGCCACGACGGGAGTGGTTGTCCTTCGCGTGGGTCTTGAAGTGCTCCGTCAGATTGATGATGCGCTCCGTGAGGATCGCGATCTGCACTTCCGGAGAACCGCTGTCGCCCGGCGACGTGGCGTATTCCTTGATGAGCTGCTGCTTGCGCTCGGGAGTAATCGACATCGGGATGTCCCCTTTCAGCTGGAGATGGCCCTGCCGGGATGTCGTCCAGCAGGGTCGGAAAACACGAAGCGCGGCGACGCCGCCAGGCGCGCCGTATGCCTCGCACTGGAGCGCTTATGCACGAAAGCGGCCGTCTTGGCTATAGTCCCATGGAGGGAAGGCGCCGGACCGGCAGGGCGGGGTCAGCGCCCCTGACCGGGATTGAAGATCCGCCGGGGGTGCAGTTCGCCCGCCTCAACGTCCGCCAGGGCCACCAGCCGGCCGGTGCAGAACACCGCGACGGTTTCGCCGGCCGGGGGAATGTCGTGGCCGCGCAGCAGCACGCTCTGGCCGCGCGCCAGCCGCGCAGCGTCCGAGCGGTTGACGGCGATGGCGGGCAGCTCGCGCAGGGCCGACGCCACCGGCTGCAGGGCGGCGTCCGGCAGGCCGTCGGCGGCCGCCGCGGCCGCTTCCTCGAGCTGCTGGAGCGTCACCGCATGCTCGAGCCCGAAGGGGCCGACCATGGTGCGGCGCAGGGCGGCGACGTGGCCATAGCAGCCAAGATCGCGTCCGAGGTCGCGGGCGATGGCGCGCACATAGGTGCCCTTGCCGCATTCCGCCTCGAACAGGGCGTGGTCTTCCGTGGTCCGCACCAGACGCAGTTCGTCGATGGTGACGACCCGGGGCTGCAGCTCCACGTCCTCGCCGTCGCGGGCGCGGTCATAGGCGCGCTCGCCGTCGATCTTGATGGCGGAGAACTTCGGCGGAACCTGCAGGATGGATCCGGTGAACCGGGGCAGCAGCGCCACGATCTCGTCATCGCCGGGACGGGCCGGCGAGCTGGCGGTCACGTGTCCCTCGCCGTCATCGGTATTGGTTTCCTCGCCCCATTTGACGGTGAAGGCGTAGGCCTTGCGGCCGTCCATAACATAGGGAACCGTCTTGGTGGCCTCGCCGAGGGCGATGGGCAGCACGCCGGAGGCGAGCGGATCGAGCGTGCCGGCGTGGCCAGCCTTGCGCGCGCGGAACAGGCGCTTCACCACCGCCACCGCGTGCGTCGAGGTCATGCCCACCGGCTTGTCCAGGATCACCCAGCCGTTGACGTCCCGTTTCCTTGGACGCGGCGCCACGGAAGCCACGATCCTGCTTTCTGGTTCTTCAGTCATCAGCTTTCCATCTGGAGCGCCGCGCGGCGGGAAGCCGTCGCGACATGCCGGCGAAAGAAGGCGGTCCGGTCAGTCGTCCGGGCCGGTTCCGGCCGGACGCTGGAGGTCGGCCTGCACCTTCTCGGACTTCATCAGCTTTTCGATGCGGGCCGCTTCGTCAAAGGTTTCGTCGCGCCGGAAACGCAGGTCCGGAGCGAATTTGAGATTGATCCGGCGGGCCACTTCCTGCCGGAGGAACTTCCTGTTGCGCTCCAGCGCCGCCAGCACCGGCTTCTCGTCACGGCCGCCAAGCGGCATCACGTAACAGGTGGCAAGGCGCAGGTCCGGCGTCATGCGCACTTCCGGCACGGTGATGAGTCCGCCGGAGAGGGCCGTGTCCTGGATGTCGCCGCGGGCGAGCACCTCGGCGAGCGCATGGCGGACCAGCTCGCCGACGCGAAGCTGGCGTTGCGAGGGACCGGAGGCAGTTGGGGCGGCGCGTCTGGCCATGTCGGATCATGTTCCCGGATAGGCGCGGCGCCTGCGGCTCCGCGCGCGAACGTCCGGCGCGCCGCAGGCTGTCGCAGGCTGTTGCGTCCCGCTCCGGAGCCTGCCGGACGCGCGAACCGGTCCGTTCAAAACGGCGCGCGGCGCGCCGGAGCGCGCCGCCGCCATGTTAGGTCTCACAAGGGTCAGAGCGTGCGGCGGATTTCCTCGACGCGGTAGCACTCCACCACGTCGCCCTTGCGCATGTCTTCGAAACGCTCGAACGACATGCCGCACTCCTGGCCGGAGGTGACTTCCTTGACGTCGTCCTTGAAGCGCTTGAGCTGGCTGAGCTTGCCCTCGTGGATGACGATGCTGTCGCGGATGATGCGCACATGCGCGCCGCGCTCCACAACGCCCTCCGAGACGCGGCAGCCCGCCACCTTGCCGACCTTCGACACGTCGAAGACTTCCTGCACCACGGCCTCGCCGAGCTTGTGCTCGCGCAGCGTGGGCGTGAGCAGGCCAGACATGGCGTCGCGCACGTCGTCGATGAGGTCGTAGATGACGTTGTAATAGCGGATCTCGACGCCGGCGCGCTCGGCGGCCTCGCGGGCCTCCTTGTTGGCGCGGACGTTGAAGCCCATCACCGTGGCCCTGGAGGCGCTGGCGAGGGTGACGTCCGACTCGGTCACGCCGCCGACGCCGGCGTGCAGGATGCGCGCCGTCACCTCGTCGTTGCCAAGCTTCTCGATCGAGGCGCGAATCGCCTCCACCGAACCGTGCACGTCGCCCTTGATGACGAGCGCCAGCTCCTTCTTGCCGCCGCCCTCGCGCAGGTCGCGCATCATGTCGGCGAGCGAGCGGCCGGAAGCGGCGCCGCGGGCGGCCAGCTTCTCGCGCCGCTGGCGGGTGCGGAACTCGGTGACCTCGCGGGCGCGGGCTTCATTCTCCACCACCGCGACGCGGTCGCCGGCCTCCGGCGTGCCGTTGAAGCCCAGCACCTCGACCGGCACGGACGGTCCGGCCTCCTTCAGCTGCCGGCCGTCGTCAGCCACCAGCGCGCGCACGCGGCCCCATTCGCAGCCGGCGACGACGATGTCGCCGACGCGCAGCGTGCCGCGCTCCACCAGAACCGTGGCCACCGGACCGCGGCCGCGGTCAAGCTTCGCCTCAATGACGCTGCCTTCCGCCGAACGGTCCGGATTGGCGCGCAGGTCGAGAATCTCCGCCTGCAGCTGCAGGCCCTCGAGCAGCTTGTCGAGATTGAGGCCGGTCTTGGCCGACACCTCGAACTCGAGGGTTTCGCCGCCCATGGACTCCACCACCACGCCGTGGCGCAGCAGCTCGTTGCGCACGCGCTGCGGGTCGGCCGTGGGCTTGTCGATCTTGTTGATCGCCACGATCAGCGGCACGCCGGCGGCCCTAGCGTGGTCAATGGCCTCAATGGTTTGCGGCATGACGCCGTCGTCCGCGGCCACCACCAGCACCACGATGTCCGTCACCCTGGCGCCGCGGGCGCGCATGGCGGTGAAGGCGGCGTGGCCGGGCGTGTCGATGAAGGTGATCTTGCCGCCGAGCGGCGAGGTCACCTGGTAGGCGCCGATGTGCTGGGTGATGCCGCCGGCCTCGCCCTCGACAACCCGGGTTTTGCGCAGGGCGTCAAGCAGCGAGGTCTTGCCGTGGTCCACGTGGCCCATGATGGTCACCACCGGCGGACGCGGCAGCTTGGTCTCATCCGGATCGTCGTCGCTGAACAGGCCTTCCTCAACATCGGCGTCGGCGACGCGGCGCACGGTGTGACCGAACTCCTCCGCGATGAGCTGGGCGGTGTCGCCGTCGATCACGTCGGTGATCTTGTGCATCTGGCCCTGGCGCATGAGCATGCGGATCACGTCAACGGCGCGCTCCGACATGCGGTTGGCCAGCTCCTGGATGGTGATGGTCTCGGGAATAGTGACCTCGCGCGACAGACGTTCCTTCTGCTCGTTCGCCGAGCCGCGGTTCATGCGCTGCATGCGGCGGCGGAAGGCGGCCACCGAATGGGTGCGCTCCTCGCCGGCGTTGTGCGCGGTGTTGATGGTGAGCCGTCCCCTGCGACGCTCCTCGCCGGCGACGGACTTGCCCGGCTTGGGCGCAGCCGACGGGCGCTGCCCGGGCCGGCGGCCGCGCGGTGCGTCGTCATCGGCGATCGCGGCGGTGCGTGCGGGCGCAGCCGCCGGCGCGGGACGCGCAGCCGGCGCTTCCGGAGCGGATTCAGGTTTGGCGGGCTCAGGCTGCCTGGGCGCCGCCGGCGGACGCGGCGACAGCAGGACAGGCGGCCGCGAACCGGCGGGACGCGGACGCGCGACGATGGCGGTCGGCGTCGCCGGGCCGGTTTCATAGCGCGGCGTGGCCTCGCGCGGGGCGGCGCCCGTCTCCGGGGCGCCGGCCTTGCGCGCGGCCTCCTCCGCAGCCTTGCGACGCTCTTCCTCCTCGCGGCGGCGGGCTTCCTCAGCCTCGCGGGCGGCGCGCTCGGCGGCCTCGCGCTCCTGACGGCGGCGCTCCTCCTCTTCGGCCTTGCGGCGCTCTTCTTCCTCGCGCCCCTTGGCGAGGGCGAGGGCGCGGATGCGGGCCTCGCGCTCTTCCTCGGTCAGGGTGCGCAGCACCACGCCGGTCTGGCGCTGGCCGGCGGGACGCCGCGGCGTGGCGGCGGCGGGCTGCGACGCCGCAGGGCGCGTCGCGGCAGGACGCGACGCGGCCGCCGGAGCCGCTTCCTTCGCCTCCCCGGAGACGGCGCGGCGCTTCACCTTCTCGACCACCACAGACTTGCTGCGGCCGTGAGAGAAGCTCTGCCTTACCGTTCCATGCTCGACCGGGCGCTTGAGTGACAGCGTCTTGTTCTGGCCGCCGCCGCTCGTCTTGTCGCCCGGGTTCTTGCTATCGCTCATTCCGTTCCTGCCGCTCGTACGCCGGATCGCCTGGTCCGCATATGGTTCGTGCAGGTGCATGGCGTTCTTCCATGCGCCTGTCAATCTGCCGGACATCAGGTTCAGCATGAACCGACCGACAGTTTCTGAAAATCCGCTTCAAGCCGGCGATGGCCGGCGCCGGCGGGAAGGTCTCCGTGCTCCCGGGCGCAAGGCCCTGGCGCGGGATGGGGGGATCACGCTGCAATCAATCGGGCGCGGTTTCGCCCGGCTGGTCGTCGGGGGCGGACGCGTCCTGCGCCGGCGATCCCCGATACGCGTCCAGCCTGGCCCAGCGCTTCAGAAAACCTGCAGTGGCCGGGCCAGCCTCCAGGGCAGCATGTATCACATGTTCCCCCCCTAATGCCAAACCCAAATCACGCGAGTCAAACGCATCGACGACCTGAATCGCCGGTCCGCCGGTCATCTGGCGGCGATAAATCGCCTGGGCGATTTTCCGGACGCCGTCCGGAGCCGCTTCGCTGGCGTGAAGCACCACGGCCGCGCGTCCCCCGCGCACCGCGTTTTCAACCTTGAGGAAGCCCGTAACCGCTTCACCTGCCTTATTGGCGAATGAAAGCGCCTGCAATGTGTCTTTTCGCAGCAAAGCCTCCACCTGGTCGGCGATGTCCGGGGAAACCGCAATTTTTCGCCTGAGCGCGCGGGCGAACGCGTTACGCCGGGCCGCTTCACGCACATGTGCGGCGGAAAGCCGGACCCACACGCCGCGACCCGGCAGTTTCCGCCGGATGTCGGGCACGATCTGGCCGTCCGGCCCCGCCACGAAGCGCAGCATCTGCTCCGGCGGCGCCGACTCGCGCGTCACCACGCACAGTCGAAGCGGGCCCTGTTCGTCGTCTTCCGGTCGTTTCGCCACGCCTATCCGTCCAGATCAGGTCGTTGCGGGGCGCGCCGCGCCCCGGGATGCGCCGGGACGGCGGATCCGGGCCCGGCCCGGCTCCGCCGGAACGCGCCGCGGATCAGCCGGCGTCCGGGGCGGTTTCGTCCGCGCCTTCGCCGTCAGCCGGCTCGTCCTCTTCCGGCTCGGGCTCGATCCAGCCGGCGCGCACGCGCGCGGCCATGATCATGTTCTCCGCCTCCACCCGCGAGACGTCGAGCCCGTCGAGCGCGCCCTTGTGGCGGATCACCTCGCCGTCCTTGCGCTCGGCCCAGCCGCACAGGTCGTCCGGAATCGCTCCGGCCAGATCCTCCACCGTCAGGATGCCGTTTTCGCCGAACGCCACCAGCATGGCGGTGGTGACGCCGTCGATCTCGCGCAGCTCGTCCGAGACGCCGAGCTCGATGCGACGCTGGTCGCGCTCCTGCTCCAGCCGGTCGAGATATTCCTGGGCGCGGGTCTGGATCTCCTGGGCGGTGTCTTCGTCGAAGCCCTCGATGGACGACAGTTCGCTGAGATCGACGACCGCCAGCTCCTCAACCGAGCTGAAGCCCTCGGACGCCAGCAGCTGGCCGACCACTTCGTCGACGTCCAGCGCTTCCATGAACAGGGCGGTGCGCTCGGTGAACTCCTTCTGCCGGCGCTCGGACTCCTCCGCCTCGGTCATGATGTCGATGTCCCAGCCGGTCAGCTGCGAGGCGAGGCGGACGTTCTGGCCGCGGCGGCCGATGGCCAGCGACAGCTGGTCGTCCGGCACCACCACCTCGATGCGCTCGCTCTCCTCGTCCAGCACGACCTTGACCACCTCGGCCGGCTGCAGGGCGTTGACGATGAAGGTGGCGTTGTCCAGGGACCACGGAATGATGTCGATCTTCTCGCCCTGGAGCTCGGCGACGACCGCCTGGACGCGCGAGCCGCGCATGCCGACGCAGGCGCCGACAGGGTCGATCGAGCTGTCGCGCGAGGTGACGGCGATCTTGGCGCGCGAGCCCGGATCGCGGGCCACGGCCTTGATCTCGACGATGCCGTCGTAAATCTCCGGAACCTCGGCGGCGAACAGCTTCGCCATGAACTGCGGATGGGTGCGCGACAGGAAGATCTGCGGGCCGCGGGTTTCGCGGCGGACGTCGTACACATAGGCGCGCACGCGGTCGCCGGGGCGGAAGGTTTCGCGCGGAATCAGCTCGTCGCGGCGGATGATGCCTTCCGTGCGGCCGAGATCGACGACCACATTGCCGTATTCGACGCGCTTGACGAGGCCGTTGACGATTTCGCCAATGCGGTCCTTGAACTCCTCGTACTGGCGGTCGCGCTCGGCCTCACGCACTTTCTGCACGATCACCTGTTTGGCGGACTGGGCGGCGATGCGGCCGAAATCAAAGGGCGGGAGCGTTTCGGCGATGTAGTCGCCGATCTGCGCCGCCGGATTGCGCTTCTGCGCGTCCGGCAGGGAGATATGGATGGCGTCGTTCTCCACCTGGTCGGTGACCAGCAGCAGGCGGGAGAGGCGGATTTCGCCCGTCTTCGGATTGATCTCCGCCCGGATCTCGGTCTCGCTGCCATAACGGGAGCGCGCCGCCTTCTGGATCGCGTCCTCCATGGCGGCGAGCACGATCTGCCGGTCGATCGCCTTCTCGCGGGCCACTGCATCTGCGATCTGCAGCAGTTCAAGCCTGTTGGCGCTGATGGCCATGAGCCTCTCCTTTTGAACCGTTGTCACGACAGCCAGGGGCGGAAGCGCTGGCAGGTTTGACATCTTTCGGGCGGCCATCTCTGGCCCGCGCCAGGTTTGCAGGTGAAGCGCCGCGGCGGAAACCGCGTCGCGTCCAGCTCCCGCGGCGGTCTGAACGGGTCAGCCTCCGGCAGGAAAATGGCGTCAGTGCCGCCGCCGGCGGGGCGGCGGCCGGTCCTCCGGCGGAACCGGCGCGTCCTCATCCGCCAGGTCCCCGTCATCGCTTTCGCCGCGCGCCATCCGCGCGGCCCGGTCGCGACGCAGCGCTTCTTCAATCACCGCGTCGGTCAGCACGAGACGGGCTTCCTGGATGTCCGCCAGCGGCAGGCGCGCCAGACGCTCCTCCGCCGGCGGGGCGTCCGGCCGCTCCAGCAGGACGTGACCGTCGTCCAACCCCCGCAGCACGCCGCGATACTTGCGGCGCCCGGCGACGAGGGCGTTGAGCTCGATGCGCGCCTCATGATCCGCCCAGCGCTGGAAGTCTGACACCCGCACGAGGGGGCGGTCGATGCCTGGCGACGAGATCTCCAGGTGATAGGCCCGGTCGATCGGATCATCCACGTCCAGGGCCGGGGAAACGGCGCGGCTGATGATCTCGCAGTCGTCGACGCTCATCGTGCCGTCCGGACGCTCGGCCATGATCTGGACCGTGCAGCCGTTAAGACCGGTCACCCTGACGCGGACGAGGACGTAACCCAGGTCCTCGATCACCGGCTCGACGATCGCAGCGACGCGCGCCGCGACGCCAGTTTCCGTGATGACCCGCCTGTCCGAAACATCGGTCATGTCGCCCGACCTCACCTGCGCCGGAGGTTTGCTCCCGCCGTCGGGCGGGCCAGCAGGCTCCGGCTAAGACAAAAAAGAGCGGACCCCGGCTGGAGCCCACTCTCCGGTTCGGTCCGTTTCCGGACCGTTCTGGAATGATGGAATGACCCATAGATAGACCCGGCGGCAGGCCATTGCAAGCGCGCCGGCCGCTCCTCATTCAGCCACGGGCGCGGCGTTGCGGATGAAGGTCAGGTAGCTGGGCGCGCGCCCTTCACGGAACGCCTTCTGCTCGTAGCGGGTCGTGCGCCAGTCGGGCCAGGGCAGGCGCCAGTCGTCGGCCTTCTCCGCCGGCCAGTCGAAATAGCCGGAGGCGAGCACGCGCGCCAGCGTCCATGCGGCGTAATCGTCGATGTCCGTGGCGAAGCGGAATTCGGCTCCCGGCTTCAGGGCGCGCGCCAGGCTGGCGACGTTCGCCGGGGAAATGATGCGCCGCTTGCGTTGCCGGCGCTTCGGCCACGGGTCCGGGTACAGGATGAAGGCGCGGCTGATCGACGCCGCGGGCAATCGCGGCAACAGTTCCGCCGCGTCGGCGTCATGGAGCGCCAGCCGGGACGGATCCGGATCGCCGGCCAGCAGCTTGGCCATGCCGTTGATGAACGGCTCGCAGCCGATGAAGCCAACCTCCGGGTTGCGCTGCATCTGGTGCAGCAGGTGCTCGCCGCCGCCAAAGCCGATTTCCAGCCAGACCTCGCGGACCTTGCCCGCGAACAGGCTGTTGACGTCGGTCACCGGGCCGGGCGCGACGCGCAGGCGCGGCAGCGTCTCTTCCATCAGGCGCGCCTGATGCCCGCGCAGCGGATGCCCCTTCCTGCGCCCGTAAAACGATCCGGAGCGATACTGTTCCGTAGCCATCTGAAATCCGCAGTGAAGCATTCCCTGAACAGGACGAAACGCCGTTCAGGGCAGGCGCCCGGGCGAAGGGACCCAGGCGGTGAACGCAACGTCGCGCGCCCTTGTCGAGGCCGCCGTCCCGGGGCCTTCGCGCGGGGCCCGTGAGGGCGCCGTCGCCGCGCGCCGTTGCGCCGAAAGCAAACGCCGCCCCGGCTGAGGCGGCGTCGCGATTCAGGGATGGCCCCGTTCTGGTCAGCCGGCGACCGCCTCGCGGATGGTCTCGGCGAGGTCGGTCTTTTCCCAGGAGAAGCCGCCGTCCGCCTCCGGCGGGCGGCCGAAATGGCCATAAGCGGCGGTGCGGGCGTAAATCGGCCGGTTAAGCGCCAGATGCTGGCGGATGCCGCGCGGCGTCAGGTCCATCACCTCCAGCAGCACTTTTTCCAGCCTGGCTTCATCCGCCTGCCCGGTGCCGTGCAGGTCGACGTACAGCGACAGCGGCCGCGACACGCCGATGGCGTAAGAGAGCTGGATGGTGCAGCGATCCGCGAGACCCGCCGCCACCACGTTCTTGGCGAGGTAACGCGCGGCGTAGGCGGCCGAACGGTCCACCTTGGTGGGATCCTTGCCGGAGAAGGCGCCGCCGCCGTGGGGCGCCGCGCCGCCATAGGTGTCGACGATGATCTTGCGGCCGGTGAGGCCGCAGTCGCCGTCCGGACCGCCGATGACGAACTTGCCGGTGGGATTGACGTGCCAGATCGTCTGGTCGGTGATCCAGCCCCCGGGAAGCGACTCGCGGACGTAGGGCTCGATGATCGCCCGCACGTCGTGCGAGGTGAGGCTCTCGTCCATGTGCTGGGTCGAGACGACGATCTCGGTGACGCCCACCGGCCTGCCGTTCTCATACCGGACGGTGACCTGGCTCTTGGCGTCCGGACCAAGCACGCCTGATTCACCGGAGCGGCGGGCCTGCGACAGGCGCTGCAGGATCTTGTGGGCGTAATAGATCGGGGCCGGCATCAGCTCCGGCGTTTCCCGGCAGGCGTAACCGAACATGATGCCCTGGTCGCCGGCGCCCTCGTCCTTGTTGTCGCGGGCGTCCACGCCCATGGCGATGTCCTGGGACTGGCCATGCAGCAGAACGTCGATCTGCGCCTTCTCCCAGTGGAAGCCATCCTGCTCGTAGCCGATGTCGCGGATGGCCATGCGGGCGAGATGGGCGAGGTACTCGTGGGTCAGCGTGGCCGGGCCACGGGTTTCGCCGGCGATGACGACGCGGTTGGTGGTGGCGAGAGTCTCGCACGCCACGCGAGCCTCCGGCGCCTCCGCCAGAAAGGCGTCGACGATGGTATCGGAAATGCGGTCACAAACCTTGTCCGGATGACCTTCGGACACGGATTCACTTGTGAAAAGGTAGTTCAGACGCGACACCCGGGCCTCCAGACGAAATTCGCACGCAGGCTTGGGTAGGTTACTGTCTTCACGTCGTCAAGGGCCAGAGACGGAAGGATCAGAACCGTTCCTGTCCATGCGCCGGCGCGCCCGTCTGCGGCTGGGCGTTGGCGATTGTTTCAACCAGGGCCACGATCTTGCGGCGAATGCGCGCGTCGCTGATGCGCACGAAACACCGGTTGAGGTGCAGCCCCTCGGCGGTGGCCAGAAACTGGCTGACGTTGTCTGACGTGACGCCCTCGGCGAAGCCTTCGCCGGTCTGCGGGGCGGCCGTCATGCCATCATAGAAAAACGACACGGGAACGCCCAGCACCTGGGCGATCTGGTGCAGCCGGCTGGCGCCGATGCGGTTGGCGCCTTTTTCGTATTTCTGGATCTGCTGGAAAGTAACGCCGAGCGCTTCGCCAAGTTTCTCCTGGCTGATCCCGGCCAGCATTCGCCGCATGCGAACCCGGCTGCCTACGTACTGGTCAATGGGATTGCGGGCCTTGCTCACCGTCTGTCTCCGTTGGAGTCACGAACGCACGTCCTGACGACCATGGCGGCGGCCCCCAAGTTTGAGGGACGGCGCAGATAAAGAAAAGCAGAAAATCAGCAGAAAGGCGAAGAAAAAATTGCCGAGCCTTGTGTATATCGTTGTTGAGATTGCTTGAGGCAAGGCGGAATCAATAAAACCCGTCTCGCCGGGCGGGAGCATGGCGACGGTCCTGCCCCACGGATCCAGAACCGCTGAAATGCCGGTGTTGGCCGCCCGAATCAGCGGCAGGCCGCTTTCGATGGCCCGTAACCGCGCCTGGGCGAAGTGTTGCCAGGGACCGGGCGTGTCGCCGAACCAGCCGTCGTTGGTGACGTTGACGATGACGCCCTCGCGCCGGCGCGGAGCGCCGTGGCCGGGGAAAATCGCTTCGTAGCAGATGAGGGGCGTCACGGGCGGCAATCCCGGCACGGTAAGGCCGCCGCCGGGGCGCCCGGCGGTGAAGCCGCCCGGCACGTGCACGAACTGGCGCAGGCCAAGCGCGTCAAGCACGCCGCCGAAAGGCAGATACTCGCCGAAGGGCACCAGCCGCGACTTGTCGTAGAAATCGACGATGCGGCCGGCGTGATCCACCACCTGCATGGAATTGTAATAGCGCTCCGGCCGGCCGCCTGGCGTGTTCCCCTCGCCGCGCGCGGCCCCGGTCACCAGCACGGCGCCTGGCGGCAGCATGTCGCCGATGACCCGCAGGGCGTCAGGCGAATCGGCCAGAAGAAACGGGAAGGCGGATTCGGGCCAGAAGACATGGGTGACGCCGGAGGTCGCCAGCGGGGCGACGCCTGCGCCTTCCGTCAGCCGCACGTAATGGTTCAGGATCTTCTCGCGGTTCTCCCAGTTGAACACCGCGGTGTCCTGGGTAATTCCCGGCTGCGCCACGCGCAGCTTCACCCCGGAAACCGTGGCGGCGGGGCCGGCGGGAATGCGCATTTCGCCATAGATGAAAAGCGCAGCCAGCGTCGCGGCGGCGAGCAGGGGGGGCAGCAGGGCGCAGGTCCGGGCGCGACGCGCGGCGGCGCGCCAGTCGATGTCCAGGGCGGCAGGAGCGGCGGCGATGGCGACGGCGAGCACCCCGAGGCCGTACAGGCCGACGACGGAGGCGATCTGGGCCGTCGGCAGATGGGCGCCGAGCGCCATGCCCCAGGTGTTCCACGGGAAGCCGGTGAACAGGACGCCGCGCAGGTAGTCACACAGGCCGAGCGCGCCGGCGAAAGCCAGAATGCGCCCGGGATACGGCCGCCAGAGCCAGCCGGCGAGAGCGAAGCCCGCCGCCGGGAACAGGGCCAGCAGCGCGGGCAGGCCGATGACGCCCAGCGGCAGCGCCCAGGCGAATTCGTCCGCTTCGACCAGAAACGCGGCGCCGAGCCACCACAGGCCGGCGACGAAATAGCCGAACCCGAACCACCAGCCGGTGATGAGGGAGGGGCGAAGCATGCCTGCCCCCGCGCGCCGAAGGCGCTCGGCGTCAAGCAGCCATACGGCGACGGTCATGGCCACGACAAGGGCTGGAAAGAGGCCCAGGGGAGGCAAGGCGAGCGCGCCCGTCGCGCCGGCGAGGCAGGCGATCGCCCGGCGTAACCAGGCGGGCGCCGCCGCCAGTCGATGCGCAAGCGGAGCCATTACGGACGGTCGGCGACGTCTGGGCCGCTCACGCCGGCGGAATGGCCCGCGCCGGCGTTCCGGTGAATGCGTATGCGCTTCAGGCGCCGCGGATCAGCCTCCAGCACCTCGAACACGAGGTCAAAGGGGCCTTCGATGAATTCGCCGGCAGCCGGTATCCGTCCCGCCATATGCGCGACCAGACCGCCGAGCGTGTCAATTTCGTCGGCGAATTCCGACTCCGCCAGCGGCACGCCGAGGGCGCGCGAGATCTCCTCAAGGCTGGCGCGCGCGTTGGCCTCCACGGCGCCGTTCTCGCCGGCCGCGATCATCGGCCCTGCATGGAAATCGTGCTCGTCCTCGATGTCGCCCACGATCAGCTCGACGACGTCCTCCATGGAGACGAGGCCGTCGGTGCCGCCATACTCGTCAATGACCAGCGCCATGTGCGTGCGGCTGGACTGCATGCGGGCCAGCAGGTCGGCGGCGGGCATGGACGGCGGCACGTAAAGCACCGGCCGCAGCAGGTTGGCGTCCTTCAGCGAGACCGAAAGATCGATGGCCGCGAAGGCCGGCGCTTCGCCGCCGTCATGCGGCGTGCAGCTGGCGAGGTAATCGAGAAAGTCGCGGATATGGACCATGCCGCGCGGGTCATCCAGCGACTCGCCGTATACGGGCAGACGGGAGTGGCCGGCCGAGCGGAACAGGGCCAGCGCGTCGGCGAGGCTGGCGTCCTCGCGAATGGCGACGATGTCGGCGCGCGGCACCATCGCGTCCTCAACGCGCATTTCGTTAAGCGCCAGCACGTTGCGCAACAGCGCCCGTTCAGTCGGGGAGAATTCGCCGGTCGGCGCGCTATGCTCCAGAACGTCTTCCAGCTCGTCGCGGACGGAGCCGCCGCGGTGGCGGCCGAGGGCCAGCAGCCGTTCATACCAGCGCGGCGCGTCGTGTTTCGCCGCTCCGTGAGAGGATCGTCCGGAATGTGAACTTCGGTCCTCGTTCATGCTCGCTCCGCCCTCCGGGACGGGTCATCGCCAGGTCCGGCGACCGTCGCATAGGGATCCGCCACGCCGAGACCCGCCAGGATCTGCACCTCCAGTCCTTCCATTTCTTCGGCTTCTTCGTCGGTCTCGTGATCGTAGCCCAGAAGGTGGAGCACGCCGTGCACGACCAGATGGGTGAAATGGTCGGCGACGGATTTTCCTTCTTCACCGGCCTCGCGCGCAAGCGTCTCCCAGGAAATGGCGATGTCGCCGCACACCGGGGACGTCGCCAGCGCCTCCCGCTCCGCCGCCGGCCATGACAGCACGTTGGTGGGCCTGTCCCTGTCGCGCCACGTGCGGTTCAGCTCGCGCAGCGTGGCGTCGTCCGCCAGCAGGATGGAGATTTCGGCGCCGTCCATCACCGGCACGCCGGTGCCGGCCACGGCGGCGAGGGCCGCGCGCCCGGCCAGCGCCGCGGCGTCCGGCAGCCCGTCCCACAGGGGGCTTTCGCTTACGACGTCAATTTCAGGGCGCGGGGTCATTCTGGGGTTCCGGAAACATGCTCGTCCGCGCGCCGGGCCGCCTGGGCGCGGGCGTCTTCCTCATAGGCGGCCACGATGCGCCGCACCAGGTCGTGACGCACCACGTCCCCTTCCGAGAAGCGGACATGCCCGACGCCCTCGACCTCGCGCAGGATGCGCGACGCCTGCACCAGTCCCGACTGCTGGCCGGGCGGCAGGTCGATCTGCGAGGGATCGCCGGTGACGATCATGCGCGATCCTTCGCCGAGCCGCGTCAGGAACATCTTCATCTGCATGGTGGTGCAGTTCTGCGCCTCGTCGAGCAGGATCGCCGCACGCGAGAGCGTGCGGCCGCGCATGAAGGCGAGGGGAGCGATCTCGATCATGCCGGTCGCGAGACCGCGCTCCACCGTGCGCGCGTCCATGAAGTCATAGAGCGCGTCATAGACCGGCCTGAGATAGGGATCGATCTTCTCGCGCATGTCGCCGGGGAGGAAGCCGAGGCGCTCGCCGGCCTCCACCGCCGGGCGCGACAGGATGATGCGCTCAACCGCGCCCTGCTCGAGCTGGGAGACGGCGTGGCCCACGGCGAGCCACGTCTTGCCGGTGCCCGCCGGACCTTCGGCGATCACCAGCTCGTTGTCCTGCAGGGCGCGCAGATAGTCGTCCTGCGCGGCGTTGCGGGCGCGCACGCCGCGCTTGCGGGTGATCACCTGGCGAAAGTGGGCGGGAGCGGCGCCGTCGTCGGCGCCGAACAGATTGCCCTGCAACGCCACCTCCTGAATGACGCCGTCGATGTCGCCGGGCGTTATCATCTCGCCAGCGCGCGCCCGCTCATAGAGCGCGAGTATGACCTTGCGGGCGGCGGGCGCGGCCTCGCCTGACAGCGCCACCTTGTTGCCGCGGGCGTTGGCGATGACGTTCAGCCGCCGCTCGATATGCGCCAGATGCTGGTCGAACTGCCCGAACACCAGCCCGGCCAGACGGTTATCGTCCAGCGTGACGATGATCTCCGGTTGTGACGTCCGGGATTTCAGGGGCAGGCCGGACCGCCCCGCCGGTCTGGAGCTGCTCCAGTCGCGTCTTGAAGAGGAGAACGGGGCGTCGTCGTCACGTTGCATTCGCAATTCCTTGCGCCGCCCCTGAATATGGCGCCGCGGACGCCTGATGAAAAGCGCCGCCGCCCAACGCGGAGGCGCCCTTTACGCCGAGATAACGCGCACGCAGACTGCCGGCCGTCGCCTCCAGAACCTCCACGACGGCGACTGCGCCGAAGATCGCTTCCGGTGCCTCGAAGTGCACGCCCTGGAGATAGGGCGACTTGCCCGCCATCTGCCCGGCGGCGCGGCCCTTGCGGTCCACGAGCACCTCGATGACCCGCCCGGTCATGGCCTGGTTGAACGCAATGCGGTCGCGCTCCAGCGCCGCCTGCAGCTCGGCGAGGCGCGCCGACTTCACGTCCTCCGGCAGCTGGTCCTCGCGATCGGCGGCCGGCGTTCCCGGACGCGCGCTGTACTTGAAGGAGAAGGCGCTGGCGAAGCGGACGTCGTTCACCAGGCGCATGGTCTCGGCGAAATCGGCGTCCGTTTCTCCCGGGAAGCCGACGATGAAATCCGAGGAGAGCGCGATGTCCGGGCGGGCGGCGCGCACCCGGTCGATGATCCGCCGGTAGTCGTCCGCCGTGTGCCTGCGGTTCATCGCCGCCAGGATGCGGTCGGAGCCGGCCTGCACTGGCAGATGCAGGTAGGGCATCAGCTGCGGCACGTCGCGGTGGGCGGCGATCAGCTCGTCGTCCATGTCGCGTGGATGGCTGGTCGTGTAGCGCAGCCGCTCCACGCCGTCGATGTCGGCGAGACGGCGCAGCAGGCGTCCCAGGCTCCAGGTCTTGCCGTCCGGACCTTCGCCGTGCCAGGCGTTGACGTTCTGGCCAAGCAGGGTGAGCTCCTTCACCCCGAGGCCAACGAGGCGTTTCGCCTCCTCCAGCAGCGCCGCCACCGGCCGCGACGTCTCGGCGCCGCGCGTGTAGGGCACCACGCAGAACGTGCAGAACTTGTCGCATCCTTCCTGGATGGTGAGGAACGCCGAGACGTTGCGGCCTTCCGCGCCGTTGCGCCGCGCGGGCAGGGCGCGGAACTTGTCCTCGACGGGAAATTCGATGTCGATCGCCGCGTCGCGGTTCCTGGCGGCGAGCAGCTCCGGCAGGCGGTGATAGCTCTGCGGGCCGACCACCACGTCCACCACCGGCGCCCGGCGCATGATTTCGGCGCCTTCCGCCTGGGCGACGCAGCCGGCCACCACGACCCGCGTCTCAAGGCCCTGCCGGGCGCGGACGGCCTTGTTCTCGCGGATCCGGCCAAGCTCGGAATACACCTTCTCGGCGGCTTTCTCGCGGATATGGCATGTGTTGAGGATGACCAGATCGGCGTCGTCGACGCTGGGCGTCTCCTCATAGCCCTGCGCGGCCAGAACGTCCGCCATGCGCTCGGCGTCGTAGACGTTCATCTGGCAGCCATATGATTTGACGTGAACCTTTTTCACGTTTTTCACGTTGGTCAGACCACTTCCGGTTGGGCCCGGGCCTGTCGCGCCAGGGCGATGCAATGGGCGTCGCCGCCGCGCGCCGTCCGCCCGCAATCGGGGAAAGGCGCGCCGGGCCGCCCGGCCAGCGCGCCACCCTACTCCATTTCCGCGACGGATGGCGCCGCAATGTGGCGCGACCGTCACGGCGTCATGCCGCATCCCGCCTGGCCCGGCGGATGGATTCACGCGCGAATGTTTCGGCCTCGCGCGTCGCCACCTTGCGGGGCAGCGCCGGATCAAGCGGTTCGCCAAAGCTGATGACCGCTTCCCACACATGGCCGCTGCGCAGCAGCTCCATCAGATGCGGCGCCAGGTCCATGTCGCCGTACCAGGCGATGAGCGGCAGCAGCCGGCGCCCCACCGGCAGGCCGGTGCGGCGGACGTAACAGATGCTCATGGGTTGCAGCCGGACCGGCCGGTCGCCGGCCAGGGCCGTCACCGCGCCGACCAGCGCCGAACGGAACGGCAGAACCCGCAGGCCTTCGCCGGTGGTGCCCTCGGCGAACAGCACCATCGCGTCGCCGTCCGCCAGGCGCTGCGCGATGGTCGCATTGACCTCTGCGGTCGCCGTCCGCCGTGAGCGGTCGATGAAAATGGAGCGTTGCAGGCGCGCGAACAGGCCGAATACCGGCCAGCCCGCCACTTCCGACTTGGCGATGAACGAGAGCGGCGTCACGCTGGAAATGGCGGTGATGTCCACCCACGAGATGTGGTTCGAGACCAGCAGCGCGCCGCCCTCCCCGGGCGGTTCGCCGCGCACCTGCACCCGGACGCCGATGATGCGGCAGACGAGCCGGTGAAACAGCACCGGCAGCGCGCGATAGACCGGGCGCAGGCCAAGGCGCAGCGCCAGCCACTGCACGGGAACGCCAGCCAGCGTGATGGCGGTGAGCGCCGCGATGCGGCGGCCGGCGCGCAGGTTCCCCATCGTCAGCCAGACTTGTCGGCGGCGTCCGCCCCGTCGACAGGATCGCTGTCGTCAAGCGGAACGCCATACAGCTCCAGTCGATGCCGCACCAGCCGGTAGCCCAGCTCGCGCGCGATGATGGTTTGCAGGCGCTCGATTTCTTCCGAATGGAACTCGATGACCGCGCCGGTGCGCACGTCGATCAGATGGTCGTGGTGCCTGCGCGTGGCCCGCTCGTAGCGGGCGCGGCCGTCGCCGAATTCGTGCCGCGCGAGAATGCCCGCCTCCTCGAGCAGCCGCACTGTGCGATAAACCGTCGACAGCGAAATGCGCGGGTCGATTTCGGCGGCGCGGCGGTGCAGCTCCTCGGCGTCCGGATGGTCGTCCATCTCCGCCAGCACGCGGGCGATGGTGCGCCGCTGGCCTGTCATGCGCAGGCCATGGTCCCGGCAGGCAAGCTCAATGTCAGAAACGCGTGAACGCTGGGACCTGCCCTGCTGCAACTGAGCCACGTAATTCTCCCTGCGTCGTCCCGCCAGCAGGCCGCCGCCCGCGGCGCCATCCTCCAGGACAGGGCGTCAATGCATGCTCCGCAAGGATTTACCGTCCTGGAGGCGGCCGAGGCAAGCAGGGCCGTCCGCTCAGTCGGCGTCCGCCGGCTCTTCCGCCCGTTTTTCCCGGTTTTCCTCACTGTTTCCGGTCGCATCGCGGGTTTCCCCGCACAGCTCGTACACGGTGATGCGGCTGCTTGCCCCGCGCACCGAGGTTTCGCCCACCCTGCGGAAAATGAAGCCGCCGCCGGCGGCGTCCCGCACCGCTTCAGTGACGAGGATGGAGGTGCCGAACTCCTTGTTCAGCGCCTCGAGCCGGGAGGCGACGTTCACCGTATGGCCCAGCACCGTATAGTTGATCCGGTCATAGGAGCCGACATGACCGATCACCGCTTCGCCGGTGTGGACGCCGAAGCGGGTATGCAGTTCCGGCAGGCCCTCCGCGCGGAACGTCTCGTTCAGCCGGCGCAGCCGTTCAGCGGCGTCGAGCACGCCATGGCATGCCCGCGCCACGTGGTCCGGCTGCGGCTCCGGGGCGTTCCAGAAGGCCATCACGCCGTCGCCGATAAACTTGTCGATGGTGGCGCCGGAGTCGGCCAGCGCTCCGCCGATCGCGGCGAAATAGCGCGACAGGATCTGCATCAGCGCCTCCGGATCGAGTTTCTCCGCGAGACCAGTGAAATTGGCGATGTCCGTGAAAACCACCGTGGCCGACTGCCGCACGCCGCCCAGGGTGGGCTGGACGCCCTCGGCGACGATGCTGCGCACGATCTGGCGCGGCACGTAGCGCATGAAGTTCTTCATCGCCAGCTCAAGGCCGGTGACGGCCCCGGACAGCTCGTGGATTTCGGCGATGCGGGACGGTGGCGGCGGCGCGGGAATGCCCCGGAACGAGATGATGTGCCGCACGGTGGCGGCGAGGGCCTTGAGCGGACGGGTGATGCTGCGGGACGCGAAATAGACCGCGGGCATGGCGATCGCCAGGGCGAGCAGGCCGAGCGCCACGCTGCGCCGCGCCATGTCATTGGCCGGTCCCATGATCGCCGACTGCGGCATGGCGATGGCCGTCACCAACTGCGTCCCGGACATGGCCGGATCAAAATGGGCGACGTAGGGATCGCCGTTGACGGAAACGAAGCGGTCGCCCGGCGTCGGGGACTGGCGCCACGCCGCGTGGATCGCGCGCAGCAGCGGCGAACCAAGCTGGTCCATCAGCGGCAGCCCGTTGGGGCCGGTGGGCGCGTCGCCGGCGCGCTGGCGGCGTCCGGTGGGGTGGGCGGCGAGCTCGCCGGCGGCGGTGAACAGCACCAGCTCCTGACGGGCGTGGGTCTTCATGCGCGCCAGCACGTCGTCGAGATCTGACAGCAGCACGTCGATGCCGTAGACGACCCCCGGCGCGGCCTCGGCCTGCTGCGCGAGCGTGACGCCCATTTCCGAGGTGGTGGCGAAGCGGTAGGGCGGCGGCGTCACCGGAGCGCTGGTTTTCACCGCCTGCTGGTACCAGGGGCGGGTGCGCACGTCATAGTCGGTGATTTCCCGGGGCGTGGGGCCAAGCACGTTTCCCCTGGCGTCGACATAGACCCCGGTGCGCACGAACCGGCCGCTGGCCGGGTCCGGACGGGTCACCAGAATGCGGTAGGCGGCGCCCGCCGGCGCGCCGGCGATGTGATGCGTGATCCGCTGGCTCATCACCAGGGAGCCGTCGGGAAAGCCGCACAGCAGGGCGAGCACCGCCGGCGCGGTCTGTTGCAGGCTGCGCTGCAGCCCCAGCAGCAGCTCCCCGGCCGCGATGTCGGGCTGGTCCGGCGTCGCCGTGTCGGTGATGGTTTTCAGGAAAATATGGGCTGTGGCCAGCTGGTCATTGGCTTCGTCCCGGATCTGCCGGGAGAGATCGCGGAACCGCGCCAGCGCTTCATTGTGCGCCAGATGCGCCATGCTCCTGTGGTTCAGCCACGACAGGCCGCCGACAATGAGCACGATGATCGCCGCGAAGGTGACCGTCACGACCATCTGGAGGCTGAAACGGGGAGCGGAAGAATTTCTGGCCATGCCGCTGCACTGGTTTGGCGACGCCTGGCGGCGGTCCGGACGCGCGCTCCTTCGTCCGGGTGACGGCGGGGCGCGCAACGCTATGGCGACAGGTTCTAGCGCCAGATATTGACTGAATAAACCATTATGGTGCGGTCATGGCTCACGGGCGATGGTGACGTCCGGCGCGGCGTCGCCATTGGCGAGCACGAGGCGGACGGTGACGCTCCGGGCGTCGTGGGGAACCGGTATGCTGTTCTGGGCGCCGGCCGGGGGCGGCGATCCCTTGTCGCAGCCTTCCTTTGGCAGCGGCAGGGCGGTTTCCGGGGGCGCGCCGTCAAAGCCGACGCTGGCGCTGCGAATGGCGCAGCGATGCGACAGCAGATAGGGGAAGAACAGCTCGTCGCGGTCCGTGGCCCAGGTGACCCACGAGCCCGAGGTGGCGAGCAGCACCGCGCGCTCCTTCGTCCTGGCGTGCGCCTCGGGATCAAAACTGTAATCGAACGGCCCGGCGGTGATTCCGTTCACGTCCGTATATGTCACCTGCAGGGCGATCCTGCCGGCCGGGGCAGGCAGGGTGAAGCTGGCGCTGCGGACGCCGGCGCCGCTGGCGGCGCCCGGATCGGCGCGCGTGTAATTTCCGTGATCGCCCACGCGATAGCGCACGTCCGTGGCGTCTTCCGGCAGCGTCACCGTGACCGTGAGGCCGCGGGCGGACGGCGCGAAGGTCAGCGCCGGGCGGACGTTTCGTCCCGCCAGCGCGGCGTCCAGCTCGCTGAGGCGCGCCTCCGCGCGCGCGGTCCACTCATTGAGAAGGCCGTCGTCGAGAAAATAACGTCTGGCGGCGCCGCGACGGACCCTGTCCAGAAACGCCTCCAGCGCATGTTTCCCGGCCTGCATCCGCGCCAGCGTCGGCGGCATGCTCCGGCCGTCATCCAGCGCCATGGCGAACGCGAACCAGGCCGGGGCGAAGTCCGGCGCTTCTTCAGTCATCCGCTGCAGGCGCGGAATGCGCTCGGCCGCGCCCAGCTGCTGGAGGTAAACCATGCGCGCCGCCTGGTCCTTCGTCATGGCCGCGAGGTCCGCCAGCGCTTCGCGCGCCGCGTCGGCGCCGTCGCGCGCGCGAATGAGCGCGGCAAGGCGTACCGGCGGATCAACGTAGCCGGCGCGCGCGGCTTCCGTGTAGGCCACGCTCGCCGAGTCCGCACGGCCCTGGCTTTCCAGCAGCCGGCCCCGCTCATAGGCGGCCCTGGCCGCCGCGTTGCGGTCCGCTGGCCCCGCCTGCGGCGGCGCCGTGAGCCGGGACGTGGCCGGACGCAGCCCGAGCTGAATCTCCAGCTGCTGGCGCACGAGCCGGATGGTCGGCACGGCGAGCGAGATCGCGATGGTGACCAGCAGAATCTGCGTCAGTCGCCGCCACAGGCGTCCCCGGAACAGCGGCGGGCGCGGCGGGCCGGAAAGACCATGACGGCGCCACCGCCGCGCCCGCATGCGGGCGGGATTGCGCTGCGCGCGGGCTTCGCCCGCCGCCGGCGTGGCGGCGGCGCGGGCGCCGTTCTCCTGGCTGTTCTCCTGGCTGTCTTCGCCGTCGGGGATGATGGCGAACGCCTCGACCGGATGCGGGATGTTTTTCAGCGGCGTCGGCCCCAGTTCCCGGAACCGGGCGGAAATTTTCCCCATGACGGTGTCATATACTCCGCGCGACACGCAGATCCCGCCGGGGCGCGCGATCCCTTCCAGCCGTGAGGCGATGTTGACGCCGTTGCCGAGCAGGTCGTCGCCGTCCTCCACGACGTCGCCGACCGATATGCCGATGCGGAACAATATCCGTCGCTGGACCGGGTAGCCGGCGTTGAGCGCCTCGAGGGCGCGCTGGATGGCCATGGCCGCCCGCACCGCTTCAACGGACGACGTGAACTCCGACATGATGGCGTCGCCGGCGGTGTTGAAGACGCGGCCGCCGAAACGCGTCACCTCCGCCTCGAACAGCCGGCGGCAGTCGTGAAACAGCGCCAGCGCCTCTTCCTCATCCGTGGCGAGCAGGCGCGAGTAACCGGCGACGTCCGCCGCCATGATCACGGCGAGCCGGCGCCGGAACGGGCTGGGGGCCGCCATGGGCCCGCTCTGCGTATGTCCGGTGGCGCTCATGCAATTCCACGAGATGAGGTCTGGGAAGACTGGCGGGTTATGCCTGCCCGCCCCGCGCCGGGCGCTCCGCCGGGGCGTCCGGACGGCGACGCCCGGCTGGCGTTGCGCTGGCGGCCGGCCGGCTACACAATACGGCGCCTGACGCCGCCGGCCCTGTCAGGGCCGGGATGCGTCGACAGGGAGTGACAGCTCATGAGTCGCGCGGGCAAAACATATCCCGTTTCCTATACCGAAGAGGAATGGCGCCGTCGCCTGACGCCGGAGCAGTATGCGGTGTTGCGTGGTCATGGCACCGAACGGCCAGGCAGTTGCGCGTTATTGCATGAAACCCGACCCGGAACCTTTGTCTGCGCGGGATGCGGCCAAAAATTGTTCTCATCCGCAAAAAAATTTGACAGCGGAACGGGCTGGCCGAGCTTCGACAGCCCCGAGCCAGGCGCCATCGAGACCAGCGAGGACCGCAGCTACGGCATGATCCGCACCGAGGTGCACTGCAGCCAGTGCGGAGGCCACCTCGGGCACGTGTTTCCTGACGGTCCGCCGCCCACGGGGCTGCGTTACTGCATCAACGGCGTCGCCACCATTTTCGTCCCGGACTGAGCCGGGGCGGACGTGAAAAAGGGGCGCTTCCCGCGGAAGCGCCCCGGATTTTTGCGGCCCGGCCGGCGGCGCGGCGTCAGTCGTCCATCTTGAGGGCGGCGATGAACGCCTCCTGCGGGATCTCCACCTTGCCGAACTGGCGCATGCGCTTCTTGCCCTCCTTCTGCCGCTCCAGCAGCTTGCGCTTGCGGGTGGCGTCGCCGCCGTAGCACTTGGCGGTCACGTCCTTGCGCAGGGCGCGGATGGTTTCGCGGGCGATGATGCGGCCGCCGATCGCCGCCTGGACCGGAATCTGGAACAGGTGCTGCGGGATCAGGTCCTTCAGCTTCTCGCACATGGCGCGGCCGCGCGTTTCGGCGCGGGCGCGGTGCACCAGCATGGCGAGCGCGTCGACCGGCTCGCCATTGACGAGGATCGACATTTTCACCAGGTCGCCCTCGCGGTAGCCGGTGACCGAATAGTCGAAGGAGGCGTAGCCCTTGGACACGGACTTCAGGCGGTCGTAGAAGTCGAACACCACCTCGTTGAGCGGCAGGTCATAGACCACCATGGCCCGCTTGCCGACGTAGCTCAGCTCCACCTGTTCGCCACGCCGGTCCTGGCACAGCTTGATGATGGAGCCGAGATAATCGTCCGGCGTCATGATGGTGGCGCGGATCCACGGCTCCTCGATGCTCTCGATCTTCACCACGTCCGGCATGTCGGCGGGGTTGTGCAGCTCGATCTGCGTCCCGTCTTTCATGTTCAGCCGGTACACCACGGAGGGGGCCGTGGAGATGAGGTCAAGGTTGAACTCGCGCTCCAGCCGCTCCTGGATGATCTCAAGGTGCAGCAGGCCAAGGAAGCCGCAGCGGAAGCCGAAGCCCAGCGCCGCCGAGGTCTCCATCTCATAGGTGAAGCTGGCGTCATTGAGCCGCAGCTTGCCCATGGCCGAGCGCAGGTCTTCGAAATCGGCCGCGTCCACCGGGAACAGGCCGCAGAACACCACCGGCTGCGCCGGCTTGAAGCCCGGCAGCGGCTCGGCGGTCGGGCACCGGTCGTCGGTGATGGTGTCGCCGACGCGCGTGTCGGCCACTTCCTTGATCGAGCCGGTGAAAAAGCCCACCTCGCCCGGGCCGAGTTCGGCCACGTCCTGCATCTTGGGCCGGAACACGCCGACCCTGTCGACGCCATAGGTCGCTCCGGAGCCCATCATGCGGATGGTCATGCCTTTCTTCAGCACGCCGTCGACAATGCGCACCAGCACCACCACGCCGAGGTAGGAGTCGTACCAGCTGTCCACCAGCATGGCCTTGAGCGGCGCGGTTTCGTCGCCCTCCGGCGGCGGCAGCTTCTGCACGATGGCTTCGAGCACGTCGGGGATGCCGAGGCCGGTCTTGGCCGAGACCGGGATCGCTTCCGAGGCGTCGAGGCCAATCACGTCCTCGATCTGCTCCTTCACCCGCTCCGGCTCGGCGGCCGGCAGGTCGATCTTGTTCAGGACCGGAACGATCTCGTGGTTGGCGTCCAGCGCCTGGTACACGTTGGCGAGGGTCTGCGCCTCCACGCCCTGGGAGGCGTCCACGACGAGGATCGAGCCCTCGCAGGCCGCCAGCGACCGCGAGACCTCATAGGCGAAGTCCACGTGACCGGGCGTGTCCATCAGGTTCAGGATGTAAGTCTTGCCGTCCTTCGCCCGGTATTCCAGACGGACGGTCTGCGCCTTGATGGTGATGCCGCGCTCTTTCTCGATGTCCATGGAGTCGAGCATCTGCTCGCCCAGGTCGCGCTCGGACACCGCGCCGGTGGCCTGGATCAGCCGGTCCGCCAGCGTGGACTTGCCGTGGTCGATATGCGCAACGATTGAGAAGTTGCGAATGTTGTCAATGGGATGGGGCGCCATCTTCTCTCTGGGCGGCTGCCGCGGCGAACAGAAGCGCCGGCGGAAGGGGACACTGCTCGGAACCTCGCAGGGCAATAGCAGCGTCCGGGAGCTTCGCCAAGTCTGCGCCAGGATCCGCGCAACATGCGCGCCGCAAGGCGCGGGAGACATGGGGGGCGCGCCGTCGTGAGCGCCCGTCCGGCGCGCGGCTGCGGGCTCCGGCGGCGCGAACGGATGGTCGCCGGCGCCGCCAGGGCCCGCCAGGAGGAGGGGAGCGGGCGGCTGGCCGTCCCGTCAGGTCTTCCGCGCTGGCGCTGCGTCAGGCGCAGCCGCCGGATCATCCCGCCCCTCCCCGGGGCGGCCTCATCCGCGCTCGGCCCAGCTGTCGCCCTCAAATCCGGGCTTGGCGAAGGCCACGCCGCCGTCGACGGTGAGCGTCGCCCCCACCACATAGTCGCCGGCGCGCGAGGCCAGATAGATCGCGGCGCCGGCCATGTCGTCGTCATGGCCGATGCGGCCCGCGGGCACCCGTCTGGCGACCGCCTCGGCCTCATCGCGCGCGGCGATGTTCATGTCCGAGCTGAACGGGCCGGGGGCGATGGCGCTCACCACAATGTTGTCGGCGATGAGCCGCGCCGCCAGGCGGCGGGTGAGATGGATGAGGGCGGCCTTGGAGGCGGCGTAGGAGTAGGTCTCCAGCGGATTGAGGAATATGCCGTCGATGGAGGCGATGTTGATCACCTTGGCCGGTCGCCCGCTGGCGCCGGAGCGGCGCAGATGGCCCGCCAGCGCCTGGGTGAGGAAGAACGGCGACTTCACGTTCAGGTTCATCACCTTGTCCCAGCCGTTCTCCGGGAAGGCGTCGAACTCCGCCGCCCAGGCCGCGCCGGCGTTGTTGACGAGGATGTCGAGCCGCTCCTCCCGCCGCATGATCCCGGCGGCGAGGGCCTTTGCGCCATCCACGGTGGAGATGTCGGCCGGCAGGGCGATGCATTCGCCGCCGGAGGCGGAGAGCTCCGCCGCGGCGGCTTCGCAGGCGGCGGCCTTGCGCGCGCTGATGTAAACCTTGGCGCCGCCCGCGATGAAGCCGCGCGCAATCATTTTGCCAATGCCGCGCGAGCCGCCGGTCACCAGCGCCACGCGCCCCTCCAGGGAAAAGAGACTGTTCATGTTTCCTCCCGCGGTGTTATCTGCTGGCGCCGCCAGCAATCCGCATTCCGGTGTGCACGTCCGCGCCGGCGGGCTCAAGCGGTTTTCGCCGCGAGCCGCCGCGCCGGAGCCTGCGGCCGGAGCAGGAGGAGACAGCAGCCATGGCCCAGGACAGGCAGATGGTCATCGTCCGCCCGGCTTCGGACCGGGACGCGCCGGCGATCCTCGACATCTTCAACTGGGCGGTGCTTGAAACCACGTCGGTCTGGACGGAAACTCCGGTGACGCTCGAGAACCGGCTGGCGATGATGGCGGACCGGCGCGCCCGCGGCTATCCGTTCCTCGTGGCGGAAGTGGACGGCGCCGTCGCCGGCTACGCCAGCTTTGGCGATTTCCGGCATTTCGACGGCTATGCGGCGACCGTGGAGCACTCGGTCTACGTCGCGCCGCGTTTTCATCGCCGGGGCGTGGGCCGGGCCCTCATGGAGCCGCTGGTTGAGGCGGCGCGCGCCTGCGGCAAGCATGTCATGGTCGGGGCCATCACCGCCGACAATGAGGCGTCGATCCGCCTGCACGAGGCGTTCGGATTCGTGCGCGTGGGGCTGATGCCGGAGGTCGGCCGCAAGTTCGGCCGCTGGATCGACCTGCTGCTGATGCAGAAAATTCTCGACGGCAGCCGCTGAGCGGCGTTTCGTCCGCGCCGCCGGCCGGGCGCGCCTAGCGCTGCCTGAACAGTTCCGACACGACTTTCGCCGTGTAGTCCACCATCGGAATGATGCGCGAGTAATTGAGGCGCGTCGGTCCGATGACCCCGACCACGCCGATGATGCGCTCCTCCGCGTCGCGGAACGGGGCGGCGATGGTGGATGAGCCCGACAGCGAGAACAGCTTGTTCTCCGAGCCGATGTAAATCCGCACCCCGTCGCCCTCTTCAGCGCGGGAGAGAAGGTCGATGACGTCCTTCTGCGTTTCGAGGTCGGCGAACAGCAGCCGCATGCGCTCCAGATCTTCGCCGACGGTCACGTCCTCCAGCAGGTTGGCCTGGCCGCGCACGATCAGCTGTCTGGTCTCGCCCGAGCCGCCCGCCACCGCCAGCCCCGCCTCTACCAGGCGCGCGGTGATGGCGTCCAGCTCGCGCTGGATGGCGGCGCGCTGGCTGGCGACGTCGCGTCTGAGCTCGGCCAGGGTGCGGCCGCGGATGCGAGCGTTGAGAAAGTTGGCCGCCTCCACCAGCGCCGACGAGGGCAGGTCTTCCGGCAGGTCCAGCAGGCGGTTCTCCACATTGCCGTCGTCGCTGACCAGCACGACGAGGCCGCGCCGCGGGCCGAGCCGGACGAACTCGATCTGCCGCAGGCGGGCGTTGACCTTGGTGGTCAGCACCACGCCGGCGCCGCGCGACAGGCCGGACAGCACCTGGGTCGCCTGGGCGAGAATCGCCTCCACGGAGCGGTCGCTGGAGGCGGCGCGCATCTCCAGTTCGATGCGCTCGCGCTCCTCGTCGGCCACATGGCCGACCTCCAGCACGGCGTCCACGAAAAAACGCAGGCCTGTCTCCGTCGGCAGGCGGCCGGCGGAGGTATGGGGCGCGTAGATCAGCCCGGCGTGCTCCAGATCCGACATGACGTTGCGGATCGACGCCGGGGACAGGTGCATGGGCAGTACGCGGGCGAGATTGCGCGATCCCACCGGCTCGCCTGTGGCGAGGTAGTTTTCGACGATCTGGCGGAAAATCTCGCGAGACCGCTCATTCAGGGTTGCATGCGCCGCGGGGCGCGGTCCCCTGTTCTGAAAAGTCCCCAATTCTTCCCGGCTCCTCGTGAAACCATACCTGCGGCTGGCGCGCATGGATCCCTCGCTTTTCCCACAATTTAGCGGGGACAGGCCGCATTCGCCAGCGGGGGCGGGGCGCGCCGGCCGGCGCGTGGACAGGCCAGCCGCCCCTTACGGTGGGGGCGGCCAGCGGGTATAGAAAACCGGTCATTCAAACTTGGAAGTCAGGAACGTTACATGCGGCCTTCGAAACGCGCCCCCGATGAAATGCGCAAGGTGACGCTGAAGCGCGGCGTGGCCCGTTACGCCGAAGGCTCGTGCCTCGTGCGCTTTGGCGACACCCACGTCTTTTGCACCGCCTCGCTCGAGGATCGCGCTCCGGCCTGGCTGCGCGGTCAGGGGCGCGGCTGGGTCACCGCCGAATACTCCATGCTGCCGCGCGCCACGATGGAGCGCACCCGCCGCGAGGTGAACGCCGGCAAGCCGTCCGGCCGCACCCAGGAAATCCAGCGCCTGATCGGGCGTTCCCTGCGGGCGGTGGTGGACCTGCCGGCGCTGGGCGAGCGGCAGATCTCCATCGACTGCGACGTGCTGCAGGCGGACGGCGGCACCCGCACCGCCTCGATCACCGGCGCCTGGGTCGCGCTGCATGACTGCATCGAGTGGATGCGCGCCCGCTCCATCATCAACACCCAGCCGCTGAAGGACCATGTGGCGGCAGTGTCCTGCGGCGTGCACCAGGGCGTGCCGGTGCTTGACCTCGATTACGCCGAGGACTCAACCGCCGAGACCGACGCCAACTTCGTTCTCACCGGCTCCGGCGGCATCGTTGAAATTCAGGGCACGGCCGAGGGCAAGCCGTTCACCGACGAGGAGCTGTTCGAGCTGCTGCGTCTGGCCCGTCACGGCGCCGCCCGGCTGGTGGCCCTGCAGAAAGAGGCGATTGGCAAATGAGCGGAGCCAGTGAGGCGGCGCGCCGCCTGTCCGGCAGGGTGGTGATCGCCACCCATAATCCCGGCAAGCTGGCGGAGATGCGCGAGCTGCTGGCGCCGTTCGGCGTCGAGGCCGTGTCCGCCGGAGAGCTTGGCCTGGCCGAGCCGGATGAAACCGGAACGACCTTCGCCGAGAACGCCGCCATCAAGGCCCGGGCGGCGGCCCGGGCGTCCGGCCTGCCCGCGCTCGCCGATGATTCCGGCATCTGCGTCGAGGCGCTCGACGGCGCGCCTGGCATTTTCTCGGCGCGCTGGGGCGGTCCGGACAAGAATTTCGTCGCCGCCATGTCCCGCATCAACGACGAGCTCGTCATGCGCGGACACGGACCTGAAAGCCGGCGCCGGGCGCATTTTGTCTCGGCCCTGGCGGTGGCCTGGCCGGACGGCCACGAAGCCCTGTTCGAGGGGCGGGTGTTCGGCGATCTGGTGTGGCCGCCGCGCGGGGACCGCGGCTTTGGCTACGATCCGGTCTTCCGGCCCGACGGGCACGCGCGCACCTTTGGCGAAATGTCGTCTCAGGAGAAGCACGGCGTGGACTGGGAGGACGCGCGCAGCGGCGGTCCGGGGGGGCTCTCCCACCGCGCGCGGGCGTTCGTGCTCCTCGCCCGGGCGCTGCTGCAACAGGGCGAGGCATGACAAAGGACCCGGATTGTCCGGGCCCTTCTTTCCTGTCCGTTCGACGTCCTGACGCGGGGGGTCAGGCCCTGCCGGCCGGCGCGGCCTGGCGCCGCCGGCGCATGTAAGCGTCGAACTCCTCGCGGTCGCGGGCCTGTCGCAGTTCGTCGAGGAAGGCGCTGAATTCGCGCGCCTCCTCATCCAGCCGCCTGCGCTCGGCCTCCAGCCGCTCCAGCTCGCTGCGGCGATAGTCATCGAAGGCGCTGTTGCCGGTGGGGCCCGCGGCCGGACCGCCGCCCGCGCCCCCGCTTCTGGCCGCGAACGGCGAGCCGCGCAGCCAGGTGAAGTTACGCTCCATGAAGGCGGCGAATTCGGCCGGAACGGGATACCCCATCAGCTTCCAGACAATGTAGGCGACCGCCAGCGGCCAGAACCAGACAAAGGCGAAGACGATGCCGACGATTTCCAGCGCGCGCCGTGGCGGCCGGCAGCTCCTGTCGCCGGATCGCCGGGCGTCCCATGATGGCGAAGCGGTGTCGGTCATGACGGTTTCTCCAGTTGAGACGTCCTGCCGGGACGTCTGACCAAAACGGCGCGGGCGCCGGACAGCGCATTTCCGGAAAAAATCCTTCTTTTGCCCTTGCGTAAGGACAAGGATTCAGAAGGCGCGTCTGGCTCCACATGTGACATGAGATCGTGGCCGCGTTACGTCATCGCAAGCGGCGCCGGCGAAAATTTTACGGAACGACCACGAAAAACATGAAACGCGCCAGCAAACACTGTTCTGGCCACGCTTGCCGGGGAGGGCGTCGTGGCGGCGCGGTCATGATGTCGCCGCAGCGGCGCCCTGTGACGGAGCGCGAAACCCCGCTATAAACGCCGCGGACAGTTCGCCCGCCGCGCCAGTCGCCGGCGGGACGCGCAACAGGACGCCGCCGTGACCAGCCAGGACAAGCAGCCAGAGCCGCTTCTCGCACAGGCCAGCGCTATTGACGTGGCCGGACCTGCGCCCCGCCGCCGCACCGTCGGCGTCATGGTCGGCGACGTTCAGGTGGGCGGCGGCGCTCCGGTGGTGGTCCAGTCCATGACCAACACCGACACGGCCGACGTTGACGCCACCGTTCGCCAGGTGGCGGCGCTGGCCAACGCCGGCTCGGAGCTGGTGCGCATCACCGTGGACAGGGACGAGGCGGCGGCCGCCGTGCCGCGCATCCGCGAGCGGCTTGCGCGCATCGGCGTCAACGTGCCGCTGGTCGGCGACTTCCATTACATCGGCCACAAACTGCTGGCCGATCATCCGGCCTGCGCGGAGGCGCTCGACAAATACCGCATCAATCCTGGCAACGTCGGCTTCCGCGACAGGCGCGACCGCCAGTTCGGCGCCATCATCGAGATGGCCATCCGCCACGGAAAGGCGGTGCGCATCGGCGCCAACTGGGGGTCGCTCGACCAGGAGCTGCTCACCGCGCTGATGGACGAGAACGCCGCGTCGCCCAGCCCGCGCGACGCCAGGGCCATCACCCGTGAGGCCATGGTGCAGTCGGCGCTGCGTTCGGCGCGGCGCGCCGAAGAGATCGGCCTGCCGCGCAACCGCATTATCCTGTCCGCCAAGGTGTCGGCGGTGCAGGACCTGATCGCGGTCTACCGTGAGCTGGCCCGCCGCGCCGACTACGCCATTCACCTTGGTCTTACCGAGGCCGGCATGGGCAGCAAGGGCATCGTGGCCTCCTCGGCGGCGATCGGCGTGCTGCTGCAGGAGGGCATCGGCGACACCATCCGCTTCTCGCTGACGCCCGAGCCTGGCGGCGACCGCACCCTGGAGGTGCGCGCCGCCCAGGAGCTGCTGCAGACCATGGGCTTCCGCACGTTCGTGCCGCTGGTGGCGGCCTGCCCGGGGTGCGGGCGCACCACTTCCACCGTGTTTCAGGAGCTGGCGCGCGACATCCAGGAGTGGATCGTCGCCTCCATGCCGGCGTGGCGCCGACGCTATCCGGGCGTCGAGAACCTGAACGTCGCGGTGATGGGATGCATCGTCAACGGGCCGGGCGAGTCGAAGCACGCTGACATCGGCATCTCCCTTCCCGGCACGGGCGAGAGCCCGGCGGCGCCGGTGTTCATTGACGGCGCCAAGGCCGCCACCCTGCGCGGCCCGACCATCGCCGCCGATTTCCGCAGGCTGGTGGAGGATTATATCGAGCGTCGCTTCGGCGCCGGCGGCGACCGGCGCGCCGCCACCGGCTGACGGCCCGCGCGCTTGCGAAAACGCCCGGAGGCCTGCTCCGGGCGTTTTCATGTCCGTCGTTTCAAGAAACTGTTCAGGCCTGGCCGGCCTGGGATTCCGGCGCCGTGGCCCTGGGGCCGCCTTTCGAGACGCCGACCAGCGCCGGGCGCAGCACGCGCCCGCCGATGGTGAAGCCAGCCTGCAGCACCTGCACCACCGTTCCGGTCGGCACCGAGGGATCTTCCGCCTCAAACATCGCCTGGTGCAGGTTGGGATCAAACCGTTCGCCGAGCGGAGCCACCAGCTTCACGTCGTGCCGCTCAAGCGTCTTGAGCATGTCGCGCCGGGTCAGCTCGATGCCTTCGACCAGGCCGCGCATCCGCTCGTCCAGCCCGCCGCGCTCGGCCTCCGGCACCGCCTCAAGGGCGCGGCCGATGTTGTCGAGCACCGTCAGCATGTCGCGCGCAAAGCCGGTGATGCCGTATGCCTTCGCGTCCGCCACCTCCTTCTGCGCGCGCCGGCGCATGTTCTCGGCCTCGGCGAGGGCGCGCAGGGCGCGATCCTTCAGTTCGGCGTTCTCGGCGGCCAGGGCGGCGATCACGTCCGAGGGATCGCGCTGGGCCTCGCCTCCGGCGTCGCCGGCGCTCTCCGGAGCGGTCTGGCCGGCGTTGTCCTGGGCCGGCGAGGAAACTTCCGTATCCTCAAGATCGTTGGGCTTCTGGTTCATGTCACTCGGATGGTTAAGGGATGCTCCTCCGGCATATCAGATGCCCGGAGGGTAAAATCAAGGACCGGCGGCGCGAACGGGCGTCCTGCGGCCGCCGGCAGGTTCCTCCCGTTCAGGCGCCAGCACCCGGGCCAGCTGCCGGCGGATCGCCGCCTGGCGCGTGGCCCCCGTGATCTTGGCGTTGGTGAGATCGGTGACGTAAAACGTGTCCACCGCACGCTCGCCGAAGGTGACGATGTGCGCCGACGAGATGTTGAGGTTGAGCGCGGCGATGGCGGTGGTGAGGTCATAGAGCAGGCCGGGACGGTCGAGGCCGGAGACCTCCAGCACCGTCTCCCTGCTGGACAGGCTGTTGTCGAAAACGATTTCGGGTTCAACCTTGAAGGGCCGGGTGCGGCTGCGCGAGCCGCGCGCCGCCACCAGATCGCCGATCTTCACCTCGCCCTTCAGCGCCCGCACCATGGCGTCGCCGATGCGCTTCGCCCGCCGCAGCTCGTCCTCGTCTTCGTCGAACTCGCGCGAGATGAGGATGGTGTCGAGCGCCGTGCCGTCGGCGGTGGTGAAGATCTGCGCGTCGACGATGTTGGCGCCGGCGGCGGCGCAGGATCCGGCGATGATCGCCAGCAGCCGCGGGTGATCCGGCGCCATCACCGTCAGTTCGGTGACGCCCCGGAAGCGGTCGGTGGTCGCCATGGTGGCGGTTGAGAGGCCGGCGGCTTCCGAGCCGCGGATGAACCGGGCGTGGCGCGCCTTCCGCTCCAGGTTCACCTTGAGCCAGTAGGCGGGGTAGTGCCGCGCCGCGTAGGCGTTGAAGGCGTCGTCGTCCCAGTCGGGCAGCTCCGCCCGCAGCGCTTCCTGTGCGTTGCGGATGCGCTCGCTGCGCGCCGCGTCGCCATGGCCGCCGGTGATGTAGCTTTCCGTCTCGTAATAGAGCGTGCGGATCAGCTCTCCCTTCCAGCCGTTCCAGACGCCGGGGCCCACCGCCTTGATGTCGGCCACGGTGAGCACCATCAGCATTTTCAGCCGCTCCATGGTCTGCACCACCGAGCCGAAGCTGCTGATGGTGACCGGATCGGCGAGGTCGCGGCTCTGGGCCGTCATCGACATCAGCAGGTGATGTTCAATGAGCCACGCCACCAGCTCCGTCTCCGCGCGGGTGAGGCCGAGACGCGGGCACACCCGCCGCGCCACCGCCGCGCCGGCGATGGAGTGGTCCGTGGGGCGGCCCTTGGCGATGTCGTGCAGGAACACGGCGACATAGAGCGCGCGCCGGTTCTGGATGGTCGGGAAAATCCGGTTCGCCACCGGATGCTCGTCGCCGAGCAGGCCGGCGTCGATTTCCGACAGCACGCCCACGGCGCGCAGCAGGTGCTCGTCCACCGTGTAGTGATGATACATGTTGAACTGCATCATCGCCACGATGCGCCCGAATTCGGGAATGAAGCGGCCGAGCGCGCCGGTTTCGTTCATGGCGCGCAGCGCGGTTTCGGGCGAGTTCGGCGAGGTGAGGATCTCCAGGAACAGCCGGTTGGCTTCCGGATCTTCGCGGACCGCCTTGTTGATCAGCCTGAGCGAGCGGGTGACGAGCCGGCGCGCATGCGGATGCAGCGCCAGATTGTGGCGCTGCGCCAGCCAGAACAGCCGCAGGATGTTGACCGGATCGTTGCGGAACGCCTCGTCGCTGCGCACCGTCAGCCGGTCAGTGTCAATGGCGAAGTCGGGCGAGCGCAGCCGCGCCGGCCGCTTCAGGCGGGTGATGAAGCGGTCCAGCATCGGCCGTTTCTTGGCGTGCTGCGCCTCCATGGCGGCGCAGACGATGGCGGTGAGGTCGCCCACTTCCTTGGTGATGAGGAAGTAGCGCTTCATGAAGCGCTCGACGCCGCTGAGACCGCCGCGGTCGGTGTAGCCCAGCTCCTGCGCCACCAGCGGCTGCATGTCGAAGGACAGACGTTCTTCGGCCCGGCCGGCGATGAAGTGCATGTGGCAGCGCACCCGCCACAGGAATTCCTCGCACTCGGCGAAGCGGGCGTACTCCTGGCGCAGGAACAGCCCGGCCCGCACCAGCTCGCGCGCGTCGCGCACGCGGTAGACATACTTGCCGATCCAGAACAGCGTGTTGAGGTCGCGCAGGCCGCCCTTGCCCTCCTTGACGTTGGGCTCCACCACATAGCGCGACACCGCGCCGGCCTGGCGCAGGCGCGCGTCGCGCTCGTTGAGCTTGCCCTCCACGAATTCGGCGGCGGTTCCCTCCACCACCTCCCGGTCAAAGCGGGCGGTCAGCTCGTCGAACAGCTCCGGATCGCCGCAGACGAGGCGCGCCTCCAGAATCGAGGTGCGGATGGTGAGATCGCCGCGTGACTCGCGGATGCATTCGTCGACCGAGCGGGTGGCGTGGCCGACCTTCAGCTTCAGGTCCCACAGGAAATACAGCACCGCCTCGACGATGCTTTCGATCCACGGCGAGGGCTTCCACGGCGTCAGGAACAGCAGGTCCACGTCCGAGCCCGGCGCCATGGCACCGCGGCCATAACCGCCGGTGGCGACGATGGCCAGCCGTTCGCTGGTGGACGGATTGCTGACCGGAAACACGTGCTGCGTGTAAACAGCGTGCAGGGCCTGCACCACGCAGTCCGTCAGGTGAGACAGCCGCCGGGCGCAGCGCAGGCCGTCGCGTTCCTCGCGCAGTTTCGCCCTGGCTTCGGCGCGGCCATCCTGCAGGGCCTTCCTGAACAGGGCGAGCATGTCGCGCCGCAGGCCGGCGTGGTCTGATCCATGCTGGCGCGCCAGCGCCATGGCGGCGCCGGCCAGTTGCGCGGGATTGATCGCCGGCTCCCCGACGGGGGGCTCTGCGGCTGCGGCGGCGTGTTCCGGCCCGGGGGTCAATGTCGTCCTCCTTGCGCCGCGCCGGCTGGCGCTAACCTTGCGTCAGGACCGGCGCGCTTCTATGGCGTCCCACAGCGCGCAGGCAAGATCCGGGCCGCCAATGCGGCGGATGGCGCGGATGCCCGTAGGCGAGGTGACGTTGATCTCGGTGAGGTTGCCGTTGATCACGTCGATGCCGACGAAAATCAGCCCGCGCTTCGCCAGCTCCGGGCCGATGGTCTCGCAGATCTCCCGCTCACGCTCCGTAAGCTCTGTGGCGTTGGCGGCGCCGCCGCGCACCATGTTGGAGCGGATGTCGTTGGGGGCGGGCACGCGGTTCACCGCGCCCATCGCCTTGCCTTCGACGAGGATGATGCGCTTGTCGCCCGCGGTCACCTCCGGCACGAAGCGCTGGATCACCCACGGCTCGCGGAAGGTGGCCGAGAACAGGTCGAACATGGAGCCGAAATTGGGGTCTTCCGGCAGCACCCGCAGCACCGCGGCGCCGCCATGGCCGTAGAGCGGCTTCATGACGATGGCGCCGTGCTCACGCCGGAACGCCTCGATCTCCGCCTTGTCCCGGCTGATGAGCGTGGGAGGCATCAGATGGGTGAAGCGGGTGACGAAGATCTTTTCCGGCGCGTTGCGCACCTCGGCCGGGTCATTGACCACCAGCACCTTCGGATGGACGCGCTCCAGCAGGTGGGTGGCGGTGATGTAGGCGAGGTCAAAGGGCGGGTCCTGGCGCATCAGCACCACGTCCATCTGCCCGAGCGGAATGCGCTCCGGCTCGCCGAGGGTGAAATGGTCTCCGGCGACGTCGCGCACCTGAAGGGCGCGCATGGGCGCGCTCACCACGCCGTCGCGCATGGAGAGCAGGTCGGGCGTGTAATAGAACAGCCGGTGGCCGCGGGCCTGCGCTTCCAGCAGCATGGCGAAGGTTGAATCGCCGGCGATGTTGATGCGCTCGATCGGGTCCATCTGGACCGCAACATTCAGGACCATTTCGGCCTCGTTCCGCTGCTTTGGTGGAGCCCGCGCCAGGCGTCGCCCGCGGGCGTTCCGCAGGTTATGGCTCCGCCCCGGCCGGCGCAATGGCCGGGTGCGTCGCCCGCCTCAGGCATACAGCGCCAGCGGCGCGACGTCCGCCACATGGACGGGGAGGCGAACCGCTCCGGCGCGCAGCGCCCGCCACGAGAGATCGCCGACGAACACGGCGTCCAGCCGCAGCGTATGCCCGGCGAAGCGGGGGTTGCGGGCCAGCCATACCGCGGCGGCGCTGGCGATGCGCCGCCGCTTGCCGGCGGAAATGGCGGCGAAGGCGTCGTCCATGCGCCGGCGCGTCTTCACCTCCACCAGCGCGATGACCGCGCCGCGCCGGGCGATGAGGTCGATTTCGCCAGCGCCGGCGCGATAGCGGCGCGCCAGGATGCGGTAACCTTTCAGTCGCAGCAGCCAGGCGGCGACGGTTTCGGCGCGCAGGCCGCGCGCGGCGCTGTCGCCGGGCCGTCGTCTTGCGGGAGCGGAGCGACGGACCAGCGGCGCCATGGTTCATTCCCCGTCCTGGTCGCGGGCCAGCAACAGCGCCCGCGCGTAGACTTCCTTGCGGGGCAGCCCGGTCTGCGCCGTCACCAGCGCCACCGCTTCCTTAAGGGAATGGGCGCCCAGCAGCGCCCGCAGCCGGTCGTCCACGGTGGCGCTGGCCTCGGCCGCGACCCTGGCGCGGTCCGGACCGCCGATGATGACGACGATCTCGCCTTTCGGCGGCCCCTCGGCGGCGTAGCGCGCCGCCAGCTCGCCCAGCGGACCGCGCCGCACCTCCTCGAACATTTTGGTGAGTTCGCGGCCGACCGCCGCGGGGCGGTCGCCGAGCACTTCGGCGGCGTCCGCCAGCATGTCGGCGACGCGCTGCGGCGATTCGAAGAACACGAGGGTTCCAGGCGTCGCCGCCAGCTCGAGCAGCCGGTGTTTGCGCGCTGCTGATTTTGTGGGCAGGAAGCCGCCGAAAAAGAAGGCGTCCATGGGCAGGCCCGACAGCACCAGGCCGGTGAGCACCGCTGAGGGGCCCGGCGCCGCCGTCACCCGGAATCCTCGCGCCAGCGCCTCATCCACCAGCTTGTGGCCGGGGTCCGACACCAGCGGCGTGCCGGCGTCGGACACCAGCGCCAGCGCCTGGCCTTCGGCGAGCCGCTTCATGATCTTCGGGCGCATCTGGGCGGCGTTGTGCTCGTGATAGTTCAGCAGCGGCGTGGTGATGCCGTAGTGCGCCAGCAGCACGCGGGTGACGCGCGTGTCCTCGGCGATGATGGCGTCGGCTGCCGCCAGCGTGGACAGGGCGCGGAAGGTGATGTCCTTCAGGTTGCCGATCGGCGTGGCGACGATGTGCAGCCCCGGCGCGACGGGCTCCGCCTCCGCGGCGAGGCCGAAGGCCGTGAAGCGGGCCGGCGCGTCCTCGCGCATGATCCGGCCTCTGGGTCGGTTTTTTCCGGTGTCGCTCATCCTGGTTCCGCGCGGCTGGCGTGAGATGCGTTCGCGGCGGGGAGCATATCACGGCGGGGGGAGAACATCGTCCTCTGCCCGGCCCCTGCGGCGGGCAGTCCCCTGCCTGTCTTCCGGGCGGGACAGAAAATTTCCGCTCAGGCCGCCAGATGGCTGATCACGGCGTTGAGCAGGGGAAAGCCCCTGTCCGTGACGGCGAGGCGATCTCCGTCGAGGCGGACCAGTCCTTCGTCGGCCAGCTGGCGGATGCGCTCCTGGTCCGGCAGGCGCCCGGCGAGCATGGCGAAACGGGAGAGCAGAATTCCCTCCTTCAGCCGCAGCCCCATCACCAGAAATTCGTCGCCCTGGGCGTCGGCGCCGAGCAGTTCGCATTCGCTCAGCCCGTGACCCTGCCGCTCCACCATGTCCAGCCAGGTTTCCGGCGCCAGTTCGGTGGCGGTGGCGAGGCGCCCCTGCGGCCCCACCTGGCGGCCGTGCGCCCCGGGCCCGACGCCGGCGTATTCGCCATAGCGCCAGTACAGGAGGTTATGCCGGCTCTCCGCCCCCGGACGGGCGTGGTTGGAGACCTCATAGGCGGGCAGGCCGCGGCGGGCGCAGGTCTCCTGGGTCACGTCCCACAGCGCCCGCGCCAGATCCTCGTCCGGCGTCTTCAGCCTGCCGGCCTGGTGGAGCCGGTCGAACCAGGTGCCCGGCTCGATGGTCAGCTGGTACAGCGACAGGTGCTCCACGGCGTGGGAGATGGCCTGCTCCAGTTCGGCGCGCCATGCCTGCGGCGTCTGGTCCGGCCGGGCGTAGATCAGGTCGAAGGAGTAACGGTCGAAAATGTCCGCCGCCACGCGCACCGCAGCCAGCGCCTCGGCGGTGCCGTGCAGGCGTCCCAGCCGCTTCAGGTCCGGATCATTGAGCGCCTGCACGCCCAGCGACACGCGGTTGACGCCGGCGGCGCGGTAGTCGCGGAAGCGGCCGGCCTCGACGCTGGTGGGGTTGGCCTCCAGCGTGATCTCGGCGTCCGGGGCCACCGGCCACAGGGCGGCGATGGCGTCGATGATCGCCGCCACCGTGCGTCCCTGCATCAGCGACGGCGTGCCGCCGCCAAAGAAAATGCTGGTGACGGTCCGCTCCGGGGTGATCGCCGCCCGGTGGGCGAGCTCCGCGCGAAAGGCGGCCAGAAAGCGCGCCTCGTCCACCGGCGCGCGCCGCACATGGCTGTTGAAGTCGCAATAGGGGCATTTCGAGGCGCAGAACGGCCAGTGCACGTAGACGCCGAATCCGGCGTCGAAAGGCGGACGCCCCGCTGCGGCCGCGGCCGTCGGGGCGATGTCAGTCCGGGTGAGCATGAGGGGCCGTATCCTGTGGCTGTGGCGCGGCGCGCCGTCGGGACCGCTGGTTCCGGGAGCGCTGCGCCGCCTGGGGAGCGCCCTGCTCCGGACCATCCGGGACCAGGGCGGGCTTACGTGGCGGCGAGCTGGCAATGGGCGCAGGTTCCATCGATCTCGACGATCTTGGCGGAGGGCCGGAAACCCGAGCGCTGGAGGGCGTCGCCGATGGCGGCGTTGATGCCGGAGGACTCCACCTCGTCCACGCCGCCGCAGCGGGTACAGATGAGAAACATGGTGACTTCGCCGTCGCAATGGTCATGCGGACAGGCGATGAAGGCGTTGCGCGTCACCAGCCGGTGCACGAAGCCCTGTTCGGTGAGGAACTCCAGCACCCGGTATACGGTGATCGGCGCCACGCGCCGCCCCGTACGGGCGGCGAGCGCCTCCGCAAGGTCATAGGCGCCGAGCGGCCGGTGGGTTTCGTACAGCGCCTCCAGCACCGAGCGGCGCAGGTCGGTGAGCCGCACGCCGCGCTCGCGGCACAGCCGCTCGGCCCGGGCGAGGGCGGCCGGCGCCTGCAGCGCCCGCTCCGTCGCATGGGCGCAGCCGTCTGCATGACCGGCGTGGCCGTGGCTGTGATGGTGGGCGGCCGCATGATCATGATCGTGCGTTGCGCCGCGAGAGTGCCCTTTGCCCATGGTTTTCCGTCCGCCGGGCGGAGCGCCCGTCGCCGCGCCGCGCGCCGTTGCGGCGATCCCCCCGCCCGCGCGACAGGCGACAACATAACATCATCGCGCCGGCGCGGCCATGACCGGGCGGGCGGCGCGCCTCAGTCCCGTCGCAGCCGCCACACGCAGGTGCGCTTGATCTCGCTGTCCTCCAGCTCCCGCGTGACCGGCACCTCATATGTCGCCGCCTGGACGAGGCGCTCCTTCGGCAGGTAGGAGCGGCCGGGATCGCCGATCAGCACCTCGGCGCCGCGGCCGGCGAGCGCCTCCAGCCAGGCGATCACTCGCGCGGCGAGGTCGCGCTCGTAGCAGATGTCGCCGGCAAGGATCACGTCCCAGCCGTCATCGACCCAGCTGGCGTCGGTCCATGCGCCGTCTTTCTGTTCGCCCAGCAGGTTGCGGCCGCTGGTCCGCAGCGAGACGCCGTTAAGCGCGGCGTTGAGGCGGATGGCGCTGAGGGAAAACGGATCAATGTCCACCGCCTCGACCTCGGCCGCGCCGGCGCGGGCGGCGGCGATGCCGACGATGCCGGAGCCGGAGGCGAAATCGAGCACGCGCTTGCCGGCCACCAGCTGCGGATTGTCGAGGATATGGCGGGCGAGCGCCTGCCCCCCAGCCCAGGCGAAGGCCCAGAACGGCGGCGGCAGGCCGATCTCGCCCAGCTCTTCCTCGGTCTTGCGCCACAGGTCGGTGGCCTCGGTGGCCAGATAGAGGGTGATTTCCGGCGCATGCGGAACGGCGGCCGGCGCCGTGTGCGCGCGGATGAAGGCGTCGTGGTCGTCGATCCTGACGGGAGCAGACGTCGCGTCGCTCATCTCCTGTCTCCCCCGTTCCTCGCCAGCAGCGCGGCGTACATGGCTTTCACCCGGTCCATGACATGCCGTTCGGTAAAGCCTGAAAGCAGGCGTTCGCGGGCGTTGGCGCCGCAGGCGAGGGTGAGCGCGCGGTCGGCGGCCAGCCGCTGGAGCCGCTCGGCGAGGGCGGCCGCGTCGTCTGGCGGGACCACGAAGCCGTCGACGCCGTCGCGCACGAACAGCCGGCATCCCGGCACGTCGGTGGTGACGATGGCCCGGCCGCAGGCGGCCGCCTCCAGCAGCGTGCGCGGCAGGCCCTCGCCGCCGCGTGACGGCAGCAGCGCCACATGATGGTCGCGCCACACGCCCGGTATGTCGCTGGTGCGGCCGCGCCAGCTGATCCCGGGCGTCTCGCCCCACGCCCGGAGCGTGGCTTCAGGAATCGCGCGCGGATTGGACGGGTCCGGCGCGCCGTACAGCGAAAGCGTCACGTCTGCTCCGCGCGCGCGCGCGCGGAGCACCGCCTCCACGGCGAGGTCAACGCCCTTGGACCACAGCATGCGCGCCACCACCGCCACGCGCAACGTCGGCTCTTCCGGCTGCGGCGCCGGCGTGAAAACGTCGGGATCGACGCCGGCGCCGCCGACGATCACCACGCGCGGATCGTCCGCGGTGAGGCCGAGGTCGGCGGCGTCGTCGGGGTTCTCCAGCAGATAGCAGGTAGCGGCGTTCTCCAGCGGACCGCGCACCAGGGCGCGGATGAGGCTGGCTGCGCCGCGGCCCAGCGCGTCGCGGCGCGCGCCGAGAAAGCCAAGGCCGGTGAGCGCGTACACCCGGCGCGACACCCCCGCCAGCCGCGCCGCCACGCCGCCCACGAGGATCGAACGCAGCGCGATCATGTGCAGGATGTCGGGGCGGACCTCGCGCAGTATGGCCGCGAGCCGCGCCACATTGGCGGCGACGGCGACGGGGTTGAGGCTGCGCCGCTCGGCCTCCAGCGGGATCACGCGCGCGCCGGTCGCCTCAATCGTCGCGCGGTGGTCGCGCACGCGGGTGATGACCGCCACCTCAAGCCCCATCTCCCGCGCCGCCCGCGCCATCGGCAGGAAGTGCGAGCAGAAAAACCAGTCTTCGGTCACCAGAAAGGCGAGGGTCGGCGCGCGCGCGCCGCCGGTCGCGGAAGCCGGGCCGGGAGCGCTGGCGGAAGGAGATGCGGGCAATTCTGTCGTCTCTGCTTTCTGTCTTCTCCGTCCGCGGCCGGCCCCGGGCCTGACGCCGGGCGCCGGAGCAGCGGGAGCGGGGGGCTCAGAACGCCTTGAAGGTGATCAGCGTGCGCGTGTCGGCGATGCCCGGAATGGGCTGCACCTGCTCGGCGACGAAATGGCCGATGTCGACGTCGCGGTCCACGTGGAACTTGGCGATAATGTCGAAGTCGCCGGCGATGGAATAGATCTCGGAGGCGATCTCGCGGTCAGCCAGGGCGCTGGCCACGTTGTATGTCTGGCCGAGTTTGCATTTGATCTGCACGAAGAAGGTCTGCATGCCTGCCGCTCGCTGGTTGCCGGGGCGCGCCCCCGCCCGCCGGGCGGGGCCGGCGCGTCCCTGACGCAGGCTGCGGAAAAGGCCTCTCGCCTTCGCCGCAGGATGCGCGTTGCCGGAAAAACGGGGGCGCGCGCCGGACGGTCCTGACGCCTCCCCGCCAATGCCGCCGGCGCGCGGCGCACATGTGGCCGCCGGCGCCGGCGACGCCCGTGGCGTTGTTAGCATGCGGCCCGGGCTGAAAGAAGCCGCGCCGTCCGGAAGCGGAAGGCGCGCCGTTCCGTCCCGTCGCCTCGCGGCCTCAGATCTGGTCCAGCGCCGCGTGCAGGTCGGCGATGAGGTCTTCGTGGTGCTCAAGCCCCACCGAGAGGCGCAGCAGCCCGTCGGTCACGCCCATGGCGGCGCGCGCGGCGTCGTCGAAGCGCTGGTGGGTGGTGGTGGCCGGATGGGTGATCAGGCTCTTGGCGTCGCCGAGATTGTTGGAGATCTTCACCACCTGCAGGGCGTTCATGAAGCGGAACGCGCCCGCCTTGCCGCCCTTCACCTCCAGCGCGATCAGGTTGGAGCCGCCGCGCATCTGCCGCCGGATCAGCTCCGCCTGCGGATGGTCCGGGCGGCCCGGATAGATCAGGCGCGTCACCATGGGGTGGCTGGCGAGCGCGTCGGCCACGGCCGCGGCGTTGGCGGTCTGCTGGCGCACGCGCACCGCCAGCGTCTCCAGCCCTTTCAGCATCACCCAGGCGTTGAACGGCGACATGGCCGGGCCAGTCTGGCGCAGGAAGTTGAAAACATGCGCCTGGATGAAGGCCTCCGACCCCAGGATCACGCCGCCAAGACAGCGCCCCTGACCGTCAATGTGTTTGGTGGTGGAGTAGACGACGCAGTCTGCGCCCAGCTCCAGCGGGCTCTGCCACAGCGGCGTCGCGAACACGTTGTCGACGACCAGCGTGCCGCCCACCGAATGGACGATGTCGGCCACGGCGGCGATGTCGACGATGCCAAGCGTGGGATTGGCCGGGCTCTCGATGAGGGCGGTTCTGGTGTTGGGCCGCACGGCGGCGCGCCACTGGTCGAGGTCCTCGCCGTCCACCAGCGTGGTCTCCACGCCGAAGCGGGGCAACAGCTCGTCGGTCAGCCAGCGCGAGGAGCCGAACAGCGCCTTCGCCGCCACCACATGGTCGCCGGCCCTCACCTGGGCGAGGATGGCGGCGGTGACGGCGGCCATGCCGGAGGCGGTGGCGCGGGCGGCCTCCGCCCCCTCCAGCGCGGCCATGCGCCGCTCGAACATCTCGATGGTGGGGTTGGAGAAGCGCGCGTACAGGTAGCCCTCGCTCTCCCCCCTGAAGCGCGCCTCGCACTCTTCGGCGGTCTGGTAAACGTGCCCCTGGGTGAGGAACAGGGCTTCCGACGTCTCGCCGTACTGGGACCGCAGCGATCCCGCGTGCACGAGGCGGGTTTCCGGATGAAGGGGGCGCTTGCTTGTCGTCACGATCGTCTCCCGACAGCATGGTCTCCGGCGGGCGGAAACCGGTGATCCGGCGTGCGCCGGCATCGCTCCGTCGGAGCCAGGGTGGGAGCACGCCGCCCCACGCCGCGACCCGGGCGGACATGAAAAAACCCGGCCAGGCGGGCCGGGTCGTCCTGAAAAGCGTCCTCGGCCCTTTAGCGAATTATTTAACGTGGCTGCAAGCCGGCCGGCCAAATCACCACGATGCGCCCGTGACTTACGCCTGCGCCCGGGCGACGTCAAGTCAGGGTCGCGCGGCGTTCCGGTCGCAGGTCGCCCGGGCGCCGCGCGGCGGCCCGTCGCGCCAGCCGCGCGTCAGTAAACCGGAGCGGTGATCACCCCGCTTTCCGTCGTCACCACCCAGAGGTCGCCGCGACGGCTGATGCCGAGGATGCGGCCCAGACCGCGCACGTACTGCCCCCGCCGCGCCTCGACGAGGCCGGAGCCGCGCCCCTCCAGCACGGCGACGCCGCCAGTGACGTTATGCAGCACCCAGCCGCGCACCGGAACGGCGGGCGCGGCGCCCGGCGGCTCCGGAACCGCCGCCGGCGGCAGCATGGCGACGCCGTCGTCCTCCGGACCGTAGCCTGGCCGCGGGTAGGGCTGCGGGCGCGGCGGGACCGGCGCTGGCGCGCGAGACGCGGCCGGAGCTGACGTCGCCGCTGGCGCGGAAGCGCCCGCGCTGCGCGGCGCCAGGCTCGCAACCCGCTGCTCCAGCGCCTCCAGCTTGCGGTTGATCGCGGCGATGCTCTCGCTGTTGCTGCGGCTGTCCGCCTGCTGGCCGGCCGGCGCGCCGCGCTGCTTCGCCAGCTCGGCCAGCTTCTGCTCGATGGCTTTCAGCCGGTCGTCGCCCTCCGCCGGTTGCGGGGCGGCGGCCAGTTTCTGCTCCAGCGCGTCAATACGCGCCGAAAGGGCGGCGATCCGGTCCGGTTCGGCGGCGCGGCTGGCGGCCTCCGCCCGCTGCTTCTCCAGTTCCTCCAGCGCCGTCGCCACCTTGCCGTCGCGGTCGTCGCTCCCCTGGGGGGCGGGATAGAACAGCGCCGTCACCGCCAGCGCCGCCAGCACGCCGCCGGCCGCGCCCAGCAGCGCGGCGCGCAGCGCGCCGCCGCCCGGGCCGACCGCCGCCGCGCCGGCCGCTTCGCGGTCCTTGCGTCCGGGCGACCAGTCAGCCTTCGGTTCGGCGGGGCGGCAGGGCGCGCCGGCGCGCTGGTCGCGGGTTACAACCGGCGTCGGCGCGGCGCCGTCGGCGACGGGCGTCGCGGCGGACGCGGGCGTTCCCTCGCCGGGGCCGCTCCCGTCCGTCCCACTCCCGGCGACAGGGGGCGCCGCGGCCGCTCCGGCTTCATTCCTGTCCGCGCTCCTGCTCCTGTCCGCGCCGCTGTCCGCAGGCTTCGCGCCGGAAGGCTTCGCCGCCGCAGACTTCCGCCCTTTCGCCGGGGACGGCGCGGCGTCGGCGGAGCCGCCATCCAGGGCAGGCGCTGCGTCCGCGGCGGCGCCCTTCGTCGCACGGCGGGCCGCCTTCGTGGCGTCGCGCCGTCCGGCGCCGGCGGTCTTCGCGCCGCCGTCGCCGGTCGCCTTGTTGGTCGCCTTGTCATTCTGGGGCCGGGAGGTGTCTCCGTCCCGGTTCTTCGCCTCAGCCATGGTTCACCGTTTTCCCGGTCGCGGGCGCCCGGTGGATAAACCGGGGCCGGCATGCGGACATCAGGATGATCGCGCCGCCCCAGGGCTGTCGCTGGGTAACGTGACGGCAGCATTCGTTGCGGTCAGGCAATGCGCGAGGGGCTTTCCGCCGGTTTCCGGCCAGCGCCCGGCGCGCCTTCCGCGTGTCCTGATAAAGCCGCCATTCCTGGCCGTTTCAGGGCGATGGCGCGGCGCCCATGCGCCGGCCGCCGGCCACGCGCCGCCGTCGCGCCGCCGCGCAGGGGCCCGCTGGCAGGGGCGCAGGCGAATCAGCGGCGCCAATTATCCTCCGTCCGAATGTCGAATTGTGGCGCCGGGCTGTTCACAACATGCTGTTGGACAATTGCCAGGGGCAGCGGCCCGATTCGGCGGCGCTGCCTTGACAAGTCGCTGGAAAGCAAGGTCATTAGCGTTCCCGCCAAGGTGTTGACGTATGCGTTTGCGTCAATCCTGCCGGGATCTGGACACGGGCCTGCGCCCGTTTTGGGAGGCCGAATATGGCGGAATTGGTCAATAAATGCGCCCGCGCCGGACGGTACGTCATGGCTGCTGTGGCGGCGTCGGCGCTGGTCGCTGGCGGCGCTTTCGCGCAGGCGACTGACAAGCCCGCAGCCGGGAAATTTTCGGACAACGTCGTGCGCATCGGCGTGCTCAACGACCAGTCCGGCGTTTACGCGGATTTCGGCGGGAAGGGCTCGGTGGCGGCGGCCCGTCTCGCCATTGAGGAGTTCGGCGGCAAGGTGCTCGGCGTTCCGGTCGAGCTGGTTGACGCGGACCACCAGAACAAGGCGGACATCGCCTCGGCCATCGCCCGCCAGTGGTATGACTCTGACAAGGTGGACGCCATCGTCGAGCTCACCACCTCGTCGGCGGCCCTCGCCGTGCAGCAGCTGACGCGCGAGAAGAAACGCATCAACATCGTCACCGGCGCGGCCACGGCGGAGCTCACCGGCAAGCAGTGCTCGCCCTACGGCTTCCACTGGGCCTTCGACACCTACGCCATGGCCAAGGCCGTTGGCGGCGCGCTCGTGGACAATGGCGGCAAGGACTGGTTCTTCCTGACCGCCGACTACGCCTTCGGCCATTCGCTCGAGGAGCAGACGGCGAAATTCGTGAAGTCGCGCGGCGGCCGCGTGCTCGGCCAGGTGCGGCACCCGCTGAACACCACTGACTTCTCCTCCTTCCTGCTGCAGGCGCAGAATTCGGGCGCCAACGTCGTCGGCCTCGCCAACGCCGGCATGGACACCTCCAACGCCATCAAGGCCGCGGCGGAGTTCGGCATCGTCGAGGGCGGCCAGAAGCTGGCCTCGCTGCTCGTAACCCTGGCCGAGGTGCACGGTCTCGGCCTGCCGGCCGCCAACGGCCTGGTGCTGTCGGAAGGCTATTACTGGGATCTTGACGACAAGGCGCGCGAATTCGGCGAGCGCTACATGAAGGTCACCGGCCGCATGCCGAACATGGTCCAGGCGGGCACCTATTCGGCCGTGCGCCAGTATCTGAAGGCCGTTGAGGCGGCCGGCACCGACGACGCCGACGCCGTGGCCGCGAAACTGCGCGAAATGCCGGTTGAAGACGCCTTCAGCCGTAACGGCAAAGTGCTGGCCAACGGCCGCATGATCCACGACATGTATCTTTTTGAGGTCAAGAAGCCCTCGGAAAGCAAGAAACCCTTCGATTATTACAAGCTCCTGGCGACCATTCCGGGCGATCAGGCTTTCATGACCGTCGAGGAGAGCGGCTGCCCGCTGGCGAAATGAAATGACGACACAGGAAAAACACAACAGCAGCGCCGCCGCCCCTGGCGGCGGCCCGGGCGACGGCGTCGTGCTGTCGGCGAGGGGGCTGACCAAGGAGTTCAAGGGCTTCGTGGCGGTCAAGGACGTGAACCTGTCGATCCGGGAGGGCTCCATCCACGCCCTCATCGGACCGAACGGCGCCGGCAAGACCACCTGCTTCAACCTGCTCACCAAGTTCCTGCAGCCGACCCGCGGCGTCATCACCTATCGCGGCCGCGACATCACCGGCCTGCCGCCGGCGGAGATCGCGCGCATGGGCGTGGTGCGCTCGTTCCAGATTTCGGCCGTGTTCCCCAGCCTGTCCGTGCTGGAGAACGTGCGCATCGCCCTGCAGCGGCCGGGCCATCTCGCCACCCAGTTCTGGAGGTCGGAGAAGGCGCTTTCGGTGCTCAACGACCGGGCGTTCGAGCTGGTGAAGTCCGTGGGGCTCGAGCATTACGTCAGTCACATCGCCGGCGAGCTGTCCTACGGCCGCAAGCGCGCGCTCGAGCTGGCCACCACCCTGGCGCTCGAGCCCGACGTGATGCTGCTGGACGAGCCCATGGCCGGCATGGCCCACGAGGACATCGGTCACATCGCCGAGCTGATCAAGGAGGCCGCCCGCGGCCGCACCGTGGTGATGGTGGAGCACAACCTGCACGTGGTGGAGGACCTGTGCGACGCCGTCACCGTGCTGCAGCGCGGCGAAATCCTCGCCGAGGGCGATTACGAGACCGTCAGCCAGGACCCTCGCGTCCGTGAAGCCTACATGGGGTCCGACGATGACTGAGCCGCTGCTTGAGGTGAAAGGCCTCCAGGCCTGGTATGGCGAAAGCCATGTGCTGCATGGCGTCGACCTTGAGGTTTACCGGGGCGAGACGGTCACGCTGCTGGGACGCAACGGCGCCGGCAAGACCACGACGCTGAAGTCGATCATGGGCGTGCTGCGCAGGCGTCAGGGCTCCATCCGCCTGAACGGCAGGGACCTGATGGGGCTGCCGCTGCACAAGATCGCCTATACCGGTCTTGGCTTCGTGCCGGAGGAGCGCGGCATCTTCTCCTCGCTCAGCGTGCATGAAAATCTGATGCTGCCGCCGAAGGTGGCCGACGGCGGCTTCACCCTCGACGAGATCTACGAGCTGTTCCCCAACCTCGCGGAGCGCCGCAACAGCCAGGGAACCAAGCTTTCCGGCGGCGAGCAGCAGATGCTGGCCATCGCGCGCATCCTGCGCACCGGCGCCACCATCCTGCTGCTCGACGAGCCGACCGAGGGCCTCGCGCCGGTGATCATCCAGCGCATCGGCGACGTCATCCGCGCCCTCAAGAAGAAGGGCATGACCATCCTCCTGGTCGAGCAGAACTTCCGTTTCGCCCGCAAGGTGGCCGACCGCTTCTACGTGATGGAAGACGGCCACATGATCGACTCGTTCCGGGCGGACGAGCTCGAGGGCCGGATGGAAAGCCTCAACGAAACTCTCGGTCTGTAAGGCGCTCCACGCATGGTCACCGTCTTTGGAATCTCAATGCCGGCCCTGATGGGGCAGCTGCTTATCGGCCTCATCAACGGCTCGTTCTACGCCATGCTGAGTCTTGGCCTCGCGGTCATTTTCGGCATGCTTCGCGTCATCAACTTCGCGCACGGCGCGCAGTACATGCTGGGCGCCTTCTTCGCCTGGTTCCTGCTCCGTTACGCGGGCATCGGCTTCTGGCCGGCGCTGGTGCTGGCGCCGCTCGGCGTCGCGCTGGTCGGCGTGGTCATCGAGAAGCTGCTGCTGTCCCGCATCTACAACCTCGACCACCTGTACGGCCTGTTGCTGACCTTCGGCCTGGCCCTCGTCATCGAGGGCATGTTCCGTCACTGGTACGGCACGTCCGGCCAGCCCTACTCGATCCCCTCCACCTTCCAGGGCGCCTACAACCTCGGTTTCATGATCCTGCCGAAGTACCGCGCCTTCGTGATCGTGGCGTCGATGGTGGTGTGCCTCGCCACCTGGCTGCTGATCGAGAAGACCAAGTTCGGCGCCTATCTGCGCGCCGCAACCGAAAACCCGACGCTCGTCCAGGCCTTCGGCGTGAACGTGCCGCGGCTGCTCACGCTCACCTACGCCATCGGCGCGGGTCTGGCGGCGCTGGCCGGCGTGCTGGCGGCTCCCGTGTACCAGGTGAGCCCGCTCATGGGCCAGAACATCGTCATCATCGTGTTCGCGGTGGTGGTGATCGGCGGCATGGGCTCGATCATGGGCGCGGTCGTGACCGGCTACGTGCTGGGCCTGGTGGAGGGCCTCACCAAGGTCTTCTATCCGGAGGCCTCCAGCACGGTCATCTTCGTCATCATGGTGCTGGTGCTGCTTCTGCGCCCGGCCGGCCTGTTCGGGAAGGAATAAACAATGGCTACGAAAGCCGTCTCACCGAACGCTGCGGATGTGGCTGTCGGGAACAAGACCTCATCGCGCACCGTGGCGCTGATCATCATCGGCCTGCTGGTGATCCTTGTCGCGCCGTTCCTCGTCTATCCCGTCTTCGTCATGAAGGTGTTGTGCTTCGCCCTGTTCGCGGCGGCGTTCAATCTCCTTCTTGGCTATGTCGGCCTGCTCTCCTTCGGCCACGCCGCCTTCTTCGGCGGCGCCGCCTACATCAGCGCCCACGCCATCAAGGTGTGGGGCTTCCCGCCGGAAATCGCCATTCTCACCGGCACCGCCTTCGCGGCGCTCATGGGGCTGGTGTTCGGCTATGTGGCCATCAAGCGCCAGGGCATCTATTTCGCCATGATCACCATGGCGCTGGCGCAGATGTTCTACTTCTTCTGCCTGCAGGCGCCGTTCACCGGCGGCGAGGACGGCATCCAGGGCGTGCCGCGCGGCAAGCTCTTCGGCTTCATCGACCTCGCCAATCCCTACAACATCTACTACTTCGTCGCGGCGGTGTTCCTCATCGGCTTCGCCTTCCTGTGGCGTGTGGTGCATTCGCCCTTCGGCTCGATCCTCAAGGCCATCCGTGAGAACGAGCAGCGCGCCATTTCGCTCGGTTACCGCGTCTCGCGCTACAAGCTGGGCGCCTTCGTCATCTCGGCGACGCTGGCGGGCCTTGCGGGCGCCACCAAGGCGCTGGTGTTCCAGCTGGCCTCGCTGACCGACGTGGGCTTCCAGATGTCCGGCGAGGTGGTGCTGATGACCCTGCTCGGCGGCATCGGCACGCTGATGGGGCCAATCATCGGCGCCGTGCTGGTGGTGAGCCTGGAGAACTATCTCGCCACCTCGTCGCTGCCGGTTCCGGTGGTGATCGGCACGATCTTCGTGATCTGCGTGCTGGTGTTCCGCCGCGGCATCGTCGGCGAGTTCAACGCCTTCATGGATCGCAAGCGCGGCTGAGCCCGCGCCGGCGACCAGAGCCGCCAGTGACAAAGGCCCGGAGCGATCCGGGCCTTTTCCTTGCCTGGCTCTTTTCGCCAGCGCCAGCGGCGGCCGCCTCCTGCCCCCGGCCTGGCCGGCGATCACACGCCGAGATAGACCTGACGGATATAGTCGTCGCCCTGCATCTCCTTCGCGCTGCCTTCGCGCACGGCGCGGCCGTGCTCCAGCACATAGGCGCGGTCGACGATGGCGAGGGTCGAGGCGGCGTCCTGCTCCACGATCAGGATCGCCATGCCGCGGTTCCGTATCTCGGCGATGGAGTCGAAGATCTGCATTTTAAGCTTGTGGGCGATGCCGACGGAGGGCTCGTCCAGCAGCAGCAGCCTGGGCCGGCCCATCAGGGCGCGGCCGATGGCTACCATCTGCTGCTCGCCGCCGGAGAGGGTGCTGGCCTGCTGGTCGCGACGCTGGCGCAGCACCGGAAACAGGCCGTAGACCATCTCCAGGTCGCGCGCCACCTCATCCCTGTCCTGTCGCAGATAGGCGCCCAGCTCGAGGTTCTTCAGCACCGAGAGCTCCGGGAACAGCCGCCGCCCTTCGGGACAGTGGCAGATGCCGCGCGCCACCAGCCGGTGGGCCGGCGCGCCGGCGATGTCCTGGCCGTCGAAGCGGATGACGCCCGTATAGGGCAGGGTTCCGGAGATGGCGCGCAGCAGCGTGGTCTTGCCGGCGCCGTTGGGCCCCAGAACCCCCACCAGCTCGCCCGCCTGCACGGTCAGGGAGATGGACTCGATCGCCAGGGCCTTGCCGTAGCGAACCTGCAGGTCGCGGATTTCAAGCAGCGTCACCGGCGTCCTCCTTCCGCCCGATATAGGCCTCCACCACGCGCGGATTGCGCACGATGTCGGACGGCGCGCCGACTCCGATCACCTCGCCGAAGTCGAGCGCGATGACGCGCGAGGTCAGCGCCATGAACTCGCGCAGCTTGTGCTCGATGATGAGAATGGTGAGCCCCTCCTCATCGTGCAGGCGGCGGATCAGCTCCGAGAGCGGCGCGATCTCGCTGGAGCCGAGGCCGGCGAAAGGCTCGTCCAGCAGCAGCAGCCGCGGCTGGGTGGCCAGCGCACGGGCGATCTCCAGCCGCCGCAGGTCGCCGTAGGGCAGGATCTCCACCGGCCCGTAAGCCTTGTCGCGCAGCCCCACCAGCTCGAGGATCTCCAGGGCGCGCGCTTCGCCATGGGCGTGATGGCGCACCCTGGGCGCCTGGCTCGCCACCAGCAGGTTCTCCACCACCGTCATGCCGAGGAACGGACGGGTCAGCTGGAAGGTGCGCGCCAGCCCGTGGTTCACCACCCGCCATGGCGCGAGGCCGCGGATGGAGCGCCCGTCGAAGATCACCTCGCCGGAATCCGGCGGAATGAAGCCGGTGATGAGGTTGAACAGGGTGGTCTTGCCGGCGCCGTTGGGGCCAAGGATGCCGACGATCTCGCCGGAGCCGACGGTGAAGCTCACGTCCTTCACCGCCACCAGGCCGCCGAAGCGTTTGCGCAGGTCGCGGACTTCAAGCAGCGGCGCGCTCATCGCCGTCCTCCCGTCAGCCGTCGCCACAAGGGAGCCACCAGTCCGCCCGGCAGGAAGAACAGGATGAAGATCAGCACCAGGGTGTAGATCCACAGCCGGTACTCGCCGAAGCCGCGCAGCATTTCGGTAAGCAGCGTCAGCAGGATGGCGCCGATCGCCGGCCCCCAGATCGTGCCCATGCCGCCCACATAGACCATGATGATCACGGTGATGGAGGTCACCACCGAAAACAGCGGCGGGCTCACCTGAAGCTGGTAGTGGGCGTAGAGCGCTCCGCCCAGTCCGGCGAAGGCCGCGCTCACCGCCAGCGAGGCGATCTTGTAAAAGGTGATGTTGATGCCGGAGGCCTGGCAGGCGGCCTCGTCGCCGCGGATCGCCCGCAGCAGCAGGCCCCAGTTCGACTGCGCCGCCAGCGTCAGTATGGCGACGGTGACCACCATGACCGCCAGCACGAACCAGTAATAGTGCAGCGGGTCATGGACCAGCGGCTCAAGGCCGTAGATGCCCTCCTCGCCGCCGGTGTACTCCCAGAAAATCAGCATCAGCCGCTGCATGATGGCGGCGGCCGAGAGCATCGCCAGGGCGAAATAGGGCCCGCGCAGCCGCAGCGTCGGGAACCCCACCAACAGCGCGAACGCCACCGCCACCACCACCGAGAGCGGCAGGCTGAGCCACGGACTGGCCATCCAGATGCTGGAAAGGAAGCCGGCGGTGTAGGCGCCCGCGCCGATGAACAGCGAATGGCCGAAGTTCTCACGGCCGGTGAGGCCGGACATGAAGTCCCAGCTGCTCGCCCAGATGGCGTAGATGACGCACACGGTGAGCACGCCGGTGAGATAGCTGGAGTCAAACCACAGCGGCGTCAGCGCCAGCACGGCGATGGCGGCGGCGGCTCCGGCCAGGTCGACAGGTCTCGCCGCCATGTCAGAACGCCGCCCTGCGGCCAAACAGGCCAGCCGGCCTGATAACAAGGGTAACGACGACGGCGACCAGCGAAACCAGCTCCGTCCATGACGTAGAGATGAGATAAGCCACGATCGTCTCCGAATAGCCGAGCATGAGCGCCGCCACGATGCTGCCGGGGATGGAGCCGAGACCGCCGACGATGACGATGGCGAATGCCTTCACCATCGGCAGCAGGCCCATCGTCGGCTGCACGGTGAGGAAGGGGGCGACCATGATGCCGGCCAGCGCCGCCGTGCCGGCGGAGATCGCCATCACCAGAGAGAAGATCCGGTCGGTGGGGATGCCCATGTAGCGGGCGGCTTCGGCGTCCTGTGACACGGCCAGGATCGCCGCGCCCAGCCGCGTGCGCTGGATGAACAGCCACAGGCCGCCGAGCACCACGACGCCGACGGCCAGGGCCAGCAGGCGCTGGCCGGAAATGTCGACGCCGAAAATGCTGACCTTGTCCGCGACAAAGGACGGCACGTTGCGGTATTCGGAGCCGTAGATCAGGAACAGCGCCTGCTCCACCGCCAGCGACACCGCCAGCGTGATCATCAGCACCGAGAGCTGTGAGTGGCGCAGCGGCCGCACCAGAAACCGCTCCATGGCCACGCCGAAGGCGGCGACGAACAGCACCGAGAGCACGGCGGCCGGCAGCAGCGGCAGGCCGGCGACGATGGTGAGCGTGTAGGCTGCGTAAGCTCCGAGGGCGTAAAACGCGCCATGCGCCAGGTTGAGGATGCGGGCGACGCCGAAGATCAGCGTGAAGCCCACGGCGAGCATGGCGTAGATGGCGCTTGTGACCGCGCCGTAGACGAGAATCTGGAGCATGATCATCCCTGCTGGTGGGCGGCGGGGCCCGGCGGCGCGGCGGGGGCCGCCTGCGGGCGGAGGCCGGGCGTCAGGGTAAGGAAGCGGGAGCGGCTGGCGGCGCGCGCCCGCAGCCTTCCGGCGGCGCCGTCACTTCTTCAGCCAGGGCGGCGGGATCATTTCGCCCGTGGCGAGCGCCTTCGGCCACACGATCACGCGTTCGCCGCCGTCGCGCCACTGGGCGAACAGAATGTTGATGAAGCCGGGCCCCGCCTTCACGTCGTGGTTTTCGTCAAATTCGATCTTGCCGGCCACGCCGATGTAACTGGTTTTCTCCAGCTCCGGGATGACCTTCTCCGGATCGGTGCTGTTGGCCCGGCGCACCGCGTCAGCGTAGATGTGCACGGCGTCATAGGCGCCGACGCCCGTGTAAACCGGGGCGGAGCCCGCCCGCTTCACGAACTCGTCCCAGAAAGGGATGGTCTTCGGCGTGATTTCGGCGCGCACGGCGAAATTCGCCGCGGTCTCCGTCAGCGCCTTGCCGCTCACCCGGTTGAAAAAGTCCTGGTCCTGGCCCTTCACGTCGATGCCGCCGATGGGGAAGGGGGCCTGCGAATCGTACCACTGCTTCACGAAAATGTCGGAAGAGGCGTGCGACAGGATGATGACCAGATATTCCGCGCCGGCGTCTTTCACCTTGGACAGCAGCGGCGAGAAGTCGGAGGTGGAGGTGTCGAAAAACTCCGCCAGGACCACGTCCGTTCCGGCGTCGGTGGCGCCCTTCTTCAGGATCGGCACCAGATCCTGCACCCATTTGGCGTTCTCGCCGACGATGGCGATTTTCTTGAGCCCCATCTCGCCTTTCAGCTTGCCGCTGATGAAGTCCACCAGACCGCGCGCCTGATGGGCGGCGTTAATCGGAAAGGCGCGGAAAATGTATTTGTTGGCGTCGTAGTTGCGCCGAACCTGGGCGGTGATGGCCGGGGAGGCGGCGCCGACGCCGATGTAGATGGTTTTGGCGCGGGTGATGTGCGGCAGCTGCGCAAGCGTGACGCCGCTGGTGTAGCCGCCGACCAGCACGTCCGCCTTCTCGTCGGCGGTGAGCTTCTTGATGGCGGCGATGCCCTGCTCGGGGTTCTCGGTCTCGTCCGCCACCACCATTTCGAGCTTGCGTCCGAGCAGGCCGCCCTGGGCGTTGATCTCGTCAATCGCCATCTGCACGGCGGTCTGGGTGTCGCGGCCGACCTGAAGCTGGATGGCGGTGGGAACGCCTATCCTGATCGGCCGGCTTTCCTGCGCTGTCGCGACGGTTGGCCATGCGCCCGTCGCCAGCATTCCTGCCGCAATGGTGGAGACAACGGCCCGGCGGGTGACAAACCTCATGATGCGTCCTCCCCATAATCAGGACTGCGTCTGGTTTTTTGTTATATGTTATACCCGAAACATTCCTCCTGGCGGCTGAAGCTGTCAAGCTGGCGCGCGCCAGGCGGCGCAGCGTCAGGCGCATGCCGCCACGCGGCGGACGCGGCAGGACGTTCGCCTGAGGAGGGTGGGGGCGGGTCCGGGGAGGCGGCGCGGAAAGGGCGCCGGCTCAGGCGGGCGGCAGGCGCGCCACGCCGCCCCTGCGAAACGGCGGTGGCGTTTCCGCCCAGGGGATGATCCCGTCAGGGGTGCGCGCATAGGTCAGCGCCGCCGCGACGATGGCGTCAAGATCATCCAGCGACAGGCCGGCGGCGAGCACGGCCCACTTGCCGGGGGCCTGCAGGGCGACGGCGCACGGCCGGCGGCATATGGCGAAGCAGTGCACGGGCTCCACCGGCACGCCGCCGCCGGCGAGCCGCTCTTCCAGCGCCGCCGCCAGCGCCCGGCCGGGCTCCACATATCCGCGCGGCGTTCTGGCGGGCTGCCGGCAGGTCACGCACACGCGCAGCACGGCGCGGCGCCCCGGTTCGGACCGTGATGTCTCGCTCATGCTCCCCGTTTGCGCCAGTCTCCGCCGGCGCGCAAGCCGCGTCATCCGCCGGGGCGCTTGAGGGCGCGGCGGCCTCCCCTATCATCGGCGCGGGATCCGCGCGAGCGTGACCGCGTGCAGAGCCAGCGGCGGCCAGCGCGCCCGGCGGTCGCATAACAATGACAGGGATGAGGAAATGCCCCATTACGGAGACTTCCAGAACGAGATCTATTTCGGCGGCCTGCAAGGGCACGTCCCGAAATTTCCCATGTGCTACGCCGATCTGGAGGCGCGGGCCGAAAAGGCCATGCCGCCCGGCGTGCTCTCCTATGTCGCCGGCGGCTGCGGCGACGAGCGCACCCAGCGCCTGAACGCCGAAGCCTTCAACCACTGGGGCGTCATCCCGCGCATGTTCGTCGGCGCGGCGAAGCGCGACCTGTCGGTGGAGCTGTTCGGCATGAAGCTGCCGTCGCCGCTGTTCCTGTCGCCGGTGGGCGTCATCGGCATCTGCGGCCAGGACGGCCATGGCGACATCGCCACGGCGAGGGCTGCGGCGCAGGCGGGCGTGCCCATGGTGGCCTCCACCCTGATGCAGGATCCCATGGAGCGCGTGGCCCGGGAGTTCGGCGAAACGCCCAATTTCTTCCAGCTCTACACGCCAACCGATCGCGATCTCGCCGCAAGCCTTGTCTCCCGCGCCGAGGCGGCGGGTTTCAGGGGCATCGTGGTCACCCTCGACACCTGGATCACCGGCTGGCGCCCGCGCGATCTCACCACCTCCAATTTCCCGCAGCTGCGCGGCGCCTGTCTCGCCAACTATTTCTCCGACCCGGTGTTCCTGAAGCTGCTGGGCAAGCCGGTGGAGGAGGATCCGCGCGCCGCCGTCGCCCTGTTCGGGCGGCTGTTCGGCAATCCGCTCACCTGGGATGACCTGCCCTGGCTGCGCTCGCTGACGAAGCTGCCGCTGATCTTCAAGGGCATCTGCCATCCCGACGACGCCCGCCGCGCCATCGACGGCGGCGCCGACGGCATCTACTGCTCCAACCACGGCGGCCGCCAGGCCAACGGCGGCGTCGCCGCCATCGACATGTTGCCGGCGGTGGTGAAGGCGGCCGGCTCCACGCCGGTGCTGTTTGATTCGGGCGTGCGCAGCGGCACGGACATCGTCAAGGCGCTGGCGCTGGGCGCCGCGGCGGTGGGCATCGGCCGGCCCTACGCCTATGGCCTGGCGATTGGCGGGGTCGAGGGCGTGGTCCACGTCATCCGCTGCATGCTGGCGGAGGCGGACCTGCTGATGGCGGTGAACGGCTTCCCCACCATCGCCGATCTGCGCGGCGCGGCCATTCCCGCGGTTCCGCCGGGGGTCCGCTGACGTTCGCCGGCCTTGCGGCGGCGCGGCGTTCCGGGGGGGCGCCCGGCGACGGGCGCTCCTCTGGCCTGATGTCCCCGCGTCAGCCGTCCGCTTCTGCCGGGGAGGGCGCGGTCAGAATGGCGACGCAGGCCATCACCACGTCCTCCAGGGCCAGCGGATCGCGCCACATGTGCTCCGGCGGCGGCGCGCCGGCCAGCGCGCCCTCGCGCAGCGACAGCATCGCCCCCAGCGAGGCCTCGATGAACACCAGACGCCGGTTGCGCAGCCTGTCGTCCATGCCGGGGGTCAGCCGGCGCAGCAGGTCGAGGCAGCGCAGGTAGCCGCTGTTCAGGTCGCCGGCGAGCGAGGCCATGAACAGCCGCCGGTGCGTCAGCGACAGCAGGGTGATGAAGCGCATGTAGCTGCCCTGCCTGCCGGAAGGGCCGCCGGCGGGGGCGAAGGAGGGCAGCACCAGGGCCCGCATGGCCTGGCGCAGGGTCGGCGGCTGCGGTCCCCGCTCCAGTTCGTCCAGCATGCGGTTGCGCGCGTCATTGATGGCGCGCGCGCCGTCGGCGACGATCTCCCTGACCAGGTTTTCCTTGGAGCCGAAATAATAGGTCAGCGCCCCGTGGTTCTTCTGGCCCGAGGCCGCCACGATCTCCCGCACCGTCACCCCGTCGACGCCGCGCAGGGCGAACAGCTCGCACGCCGCCCGCTTGATGGTGTCGCGCGCGCTTTGCGCCGCGTCTTCCTGCCGCCCGTCCACCTTGACGCCGCCCCCTGCCAGAGTTTAGGTCATCTGGATAAACCATTTGGCGCGGGATGTCCCCTCCATCGAAAGGCTAACATGCGAGGCGGGGCCTGCGCCTGCGAGAACGGACAGGGAGAGAGGCCGTGGGCGGGTTTGATTTTTCCGGGCGCAACGTTCTGGTCGCCGGCGGCTCCAGCGGCATCGGCAACGGCATCGCGCAGCAGTTTCGCGCCCATGGCGCCAATGTGCACGTGTGGGGCACCCGCGCCAGCGTCGCGGACTATTCGGCGGAGGAAGGCTCTGACCTGACCGGCCTCGGCTACACCCGGGTCGACGTGGCGAACCCTGATGAGGTGAACGCCGCGCCCGTGCCGTTCCCCACCCTCGACGTGGTGGTGCTGTGCCAGGGCACGGTGATCTACAGGCGCGGCGAGTTTGAGCGCGAGGGCTGGGACCGGGTGATGGCCGTCAACATCGACAGCGTCATGGATTGCGCCCGCAGGTTCCGCCCCGCCCTGGCGGCGTCGAAGGGCAGCCTGATCATCGTCAGCTCCATTTCCGGCCAGCGCGCCAACATCGGCAACCCGGCCTACGCCGCCTCCAAGGCCGCCGCCATCAGCCTCACCAGGACGCTGGGCGCCGCCTGGGCGGGCGAGGGCATCCGGGTCAACGGCATCGCGCCGGGCCTGGTGGACACCAAGCTCACCCATGTCACCACCCGCAATCCGAAGCGGCTTGAGGCGTCGCTGGCGAGGATCCCGGTGGGCCGCATGGGCACGCCCGAAGACATGGCCGGCGCGGCGCTGTTCCTCGCCTCGCCTTACGCCGCTTACGTCTGCGGCCAGACCCTGGTTGTCGACGGCGGCCTGACGCTCTACTGAGCCGGCAAAGCCGGCATTGAGGCCGGCGGCGCGCCGCTTCCGCGGGGGGGGCGGGCGCGCGCCGGCCGTTAACGGAAAGGTCCGGTCGTCGTCGCGGGACGTCGCCGGAAAGCAACGGGAGGGCAGCGGTGGAACACGGCGTTGATCTGGCGGCTCTGGCGCGGTGGATGGACTCGAAGGGACTGGGCTCGGGTCCGCTGGAGGACGTGAAAAGCCTCGCGGGCGGCACGCAGAACATTCTGCTGCGCTTTAACCGCGATGGCCGGGGCTATGTGTTGCGGCGCCCGCCGCTGCATCTGCGCGGCAATTCCAACAAGACCATGCAGCGCGAGGCGCGCATGCTCGCCGCCCTGGCCGACACCGACGTGCCGCATCCGCGCTTCATCGCCTCCTGTGAGGACGACAGCGTTCTGGGCGCCTTCTTCTATCTGATGGAGCCCATCGAGGGCTTCAACGCCACCCAGGGGCTGCCGCCCTGCCACGCGGGGTCCGAGGCGGCGCGCCATCGCATGGGGCTCTCCATGGTCGAGGCGGTGGCGAAGCTGGGCGCCGTGGACTACGTGGCCCTGGGCCTCTCGGATTTCGGCAAGGTCGACAATTACCTGGAGCGCCAGGTGGACCGCTGGCGTTCGCAGCTGGAGAGCTATCACGAGCACCAGGGCTGGCCGGGGCCAGACGGCCTGCCGGGCGTGGAGCGCGTCGCCGGCTGGCTGGCCGGCAACATTCCGCCGGTGTTCCGGCCGGGCATCATCCACGGCGACTATCATCTCGCCAACGTGATGTTCCGCCACGACAGCCCGGAGCTTGCCGCCATCATCGACTGGGAGCTGACCACCATCGGCGACCCGCTGCTCGATCTGGGCTGGCTGATGGCCACCTGGTCCGAAACCGACACGCCCCGCCCGGAGGACGTGGCGGTGCGGCCGTGGAAGGGTTTTCCCACCATACCGGAGCTGGTGGAGCACTACGGCCGGCACAGCGACCGCGACCTCACCCACATCAGGTGGTACGGCGTGCTCGCCTGCTACAAGCTCGGCATCATCATCGAGGGCACGCACGCGCGCGCCTGCGCCGGCAAGGCGCCCAGGGCCACCGGCGACAAGCTGCACGCCCATGCGGTGAGCCTGTTCGAGCGCGCCCTGCGCTGGATCGGCTGAACCGGGCCATGCCAGCCTGATCCGGCGGGGAGGCGCGCCACTGCGGCGCTTCCCCGCCGGCGACCGGCGATGGGCGCCGGCCTGCGGCCGGGAAAGCCGCCTGCCGTCAGGCCGCGAATTCCGCCCGCAGCGCCGCGCCGTGTTCGTTCACCTCCGGCACGCGCGCGCCGGTGGGGGCCACGCCGTCGTGCAGCGCGCCCGGGCCGAGCAGGGTGACGGCGCCGCGCGGCGTCTCCACCGCGACGAACCGCGCCTGGGCGTGGGCGGCCAGGTCGTCAAGCCCGTTGATGCGGCCCCAGGCGATGCGGGCCGCCTCCAGCCGCTCCGCGATCTCCTCCCGCGAATGGCGGGTGAAGACGGCGCGAATCTCCGCGTCCAGCGCCGGCCGGTTGGCGACGCGGGCGGTGTTGTCGACGAAGCGGGGGTCATCGGCGAGACCGGGGCGCTGCAGCACCTCCTCGCACAGCCTGCGCCATTCGCGTTCGTTCTGGATGGAGATGAGGATATCCCGCCCGCCGGCGCAGGGATAGGCGCCGTAGGGCGCGATGGTCGGGTGATTGAGGCCGACGCGCTTCACCTCGACGCCGCCCATGACGTGCTGCAGGTAGGGCACGTTCATCCAGTCGGCGAGGGCGTGGAACAGGGAGACGGCGATATGGCGCCCCCGGCCGGTGCGCGCCCGCCCGACCAGCGCCTGCAGGATCGCCTGGTGGGCGGTCATGCCGGCGGCGATGTCGCAGACCGAGACGCCGACCCGCCCGGCGCCCGCGGGCGTTCCGGTGATGCCGGCGAGGCCGGTTTCGCCCTGCACGAGCAGGTCGTAGGCCTTGAGGTCTTTCAGCGGCCCTTCCTCGCCATAGCCGGAGATGGAGCAGGTGATGAGCTTCGGATTGGCGGCGCGCAGCTCCGTCATGTCGAGGCCGAGCTTCGCCAGCACGCCGGGGGCGGCGTTCTGGATGAACACGTCGGCTTGCAGCGCCATGCGGCGGATGAGGGCGACGTCCTGCGGATCGCGCAGGTCCACGGCGATGGATTCCTTGCCGCGGTTCAGCCAGACGAAATAGCTGCTCTGGCCGAGAACGTGGCGGTCATAGCGGCGGGCGAAATCGCCTTCCTGGCGCTCGACCTTGATCACCCGCGCGCCCGCGTCGGCAAGGCGGCATGAGGCGTAAGGCGCCGCCACCGCCTGCTCCACCGATACCACCAGAATGCCCTCCAGATCCCGCTGGGCGGCTGCTGAATCCATGATGCCTGTCTCCGTACCCCTTGGGGACGCCGCGACGGCGCGGCGAAACCGGGCTGGTTACGCCCGCAAACCGGCGCCATGCCGGGCGCAAACGCCCGCTATTCGCAAATATTGCCCCCGGTTATGCACAAAGCAGCGCGATTGTCACAATCCGGCGCCCGGACTATGTTTAGGACAGTGCCCGGATACAGGCGCATGCCGCTGGGCGCGGCGTCTTGCGCCTGGGCGTGACAAGAGGCGCGACTCCATGAGTGACTTCAGGCGCAATGACCAGCTTCGGGCCGCTGGCAATCCGCTGATCATGCGCTTTGCGCCGCTGCTGTCCGCAGCGATGCTGTACCCGGCGCGGCGCGCAGGAAATGGGGCCCTGAAGCTGATTCCCGGTCACGTCCCCCTTCCAGACACCGTCGCGGATCTCGGCGGCATCGCTCCGGTGCTCGGCCGCATGGGCGCGATGGAGGTTCGCCTGGCGACGACGCGCCGGGAGATCAAGCAGGCGCAACGCCTGCGCTACCGGGTGTTTTTCGAGGAGATGTCGGCTGCGCCCAATCCCGCCGCCCGGCTGTCGCGCAGGGACATGGACGCCTTCGACGCCATCTGCGACCACCTGCTGGTGCTCGACCATTCCGGCCCCGCCGGCCCCCGGGTGGTGGGCACCTACCGCCTGTTGCGGCAGGAGGTGGCGGAGCGTCACGACGGCTTCTACACAGCGGGCGAGTTCGACATCGCGCCGCTGCTGGCCCGCCATCGCAGCCTGCGCTTCCTCGAGCTCGGCCGCTCCTGCGTGCTCAAGGAGCACCGGACCAAGCGCACGGTGGAGCTGTTGTGGCAAGGCATCTGGAACTATGTCCGCCACCACCGCATCGACGCCATGTTCGGCTGCGCCAGTTTCGACGGCGTCGATCCGGAGCGGCTCGCCCTGCCGCTGAGCTTCCTCCACCACTACGCCGCCCCGCCGGAAGACTGGCGGGTGAACGCCCTGCCGGGGCGCGGCGTCGCCATGAACCGCATGCCGAAAGAGCAGGTGGAGCCGCGCAGGGCGATGCACGCGCTGCCCCCCCTCATCAAGGGCTATCTGCGGCTGGGCGCCAGCTTCGGCCAGGAGGCGGTGGTGGACCGCCAGTTCGGCACCACGGACGTGCTGGTGTTGCTGCCGGTGTCGGCCATCAGCGAGCGTTACATCAACCACTTCAGCCCGCCGGAGGAGGCGCGGGGCCAGCGTGAAGCCTGAGGGCCGCGTCCGCGCTCCGTGCGGACGTCGCGGCGCCGCTCAGCGGCCCTCGCCGGCGGCGGCGAGCGCCGCCAGCCCTTCGCGATAGGTCGGGTACAGCAACGCCACGCCCAGCTCCTCGCGCAGGCGACGGTTGGAGACGCGCTTGTTCTGGCTCCAGAAGCTGCGGGCCATCGGCGACATGACGGCCTGCGCGAATGGGATCTCCGGCGGGGGCGCGACGCCAAGCAGCGCCGCGGCGTACGCCACCGGCAGCCACGGGCCGCAGGGCGCGTCGTCGGCCACGTTCCAGACGCGCTGCTCCGTCGCCGCGCGGCGGAAGGCTGCGGCGGTGGCCTGGGCGACGTCCTCCACATGGATGCGGTTGAAGACGTGGCCGTCGCGGATGATGCGCTGCGCCGCGCCGTCGCGCAGCTTCACCAGCTGGTTGCGGCTCGGGCCATAGATGCCGGCGAGGCGCAGGACATGCGCCGCCTTGCCGCTTTCCCGCCCCAGCGCCAGCCACGCCTGCTCGGCCGCGACGCGCCGGCGGGCGCGCGCGCTGTCCGGCCGCAGCTCCGCCGTTTCGTCCACCACCGCGCCGCCGTGGTCGCCGTACACGCCGACGGTGGAGTAGTAGACGATGGACCGCAGCCGCGGCGCAGTGGCGATGGCGGCGCGAAAGTGCAGCAGCGCCGGATCGCCCGCCGCCAGCGGCTGGGCCGAAACCAGCAGGTGTGTCGCGGACTGCAGCGCCGCCGTGACGGCGGCCAGCGCCTCCGCCGTCGGGGCCTCCGCGTCGAAGGCGACGGTCTCCACGCCGTCCGGCGCGGATCCGTCCGGCGCGCGCTTCGTCGCGACGATGCGGCGGTAGTCCGCGCCATGGCGCGCCACGAAAGCCGAGGCGCTGTAACCCAGTCCGATCACCAGCAGTTCCGCCATGTCCGCGTCTCCTCCCGCGCCGGCTGCGCGCCGGCCGTCACATGCCGTCCAGCGCCATGCGCCATTCGGCGAGCACGTCCGGATCGGTTTCCGCCGCGCGGCCGGTCGCGGCGCGGGCGGCGAGCGCGCTCCGGTCCAGCCGCGCCAGCGCCCACACCGCCGCGCCGCGCACCAGCGGCGCCGGATCGGCCAGCAGCGCCGCCGCCTGCGGCGCCAGGGCGCGGTCGCCGGAATTGCCGGCGGCGACCAGCACGTTGCGCAGGAAGCGCGCCCGCCCCGCGCGCTTCACCGGCGTGCCGGCGAAACGGGCCCGGAAGGCGGCGTCGTCCAGCGCCAGCAGCTCCGCCAGCGGCGGCGCCTCATGCAGCGGGTTGAGCGCCAGCTTCGCGTCGCGGCTGGCCCGAGCGAACTTGTTCCACGGGCACACGGCGAGACAGTCGTCGCAGCCGAAAATGCGGTTGCCCATGGCCGCGCGCAGGGCGTGCGGAATGGGGCCGGCGTGCTCGATGGTGAGATAGGCGATGCAGCGGCGCGCATCCAGCTGGAACGGCGCGGGAAAGGCGTCGGTGGGGCAGGCGTCGAGGCAGGCACGGCAGGAGCCGCAGCGCTGGCGCCCCGGCGCATCCGGCGGCAGGTCGGCGTCCGTGAGGATGACGCCCAGAAACAGCCAGGCGCCGAACGTCCGCGACAGCAGCGCCGTGTGCTTGCCCTGCCAGCCCAGCCCGGCCAGCTCCGCCAGCGGCTTCTCCATCAGCGGGGCGGTGTCGACGAACACCTTCACCTGCGCCCCGGCGCGGGAGGCGAGGAAGCCGGCCACCTGCTTGAGCCGGCCCTTGATGACGTCGTGATAGTCGCGGCGGCTGGCGTAAACAGAAATCACGCCCCGGTCGCGCGCCTGCAGCATCGCCAGCGGGTCGGAGTCGGGGGCGTAGTTGAGGCCGAGCACCAGGGCGGAACGCGCCCCGGGCCACATGCCGGTGGGGCTGGCGCGACGCTCCACGCCCTCGGCCATCCACGCCATGTCGCCGTGATATCCGGCCGCAAGCCACGCGCGCAGCCGTTCGCCGGTTTCCGGCAGGGCGGTCGCCGGGGCGACGCCGGCCACGTCGAACCCTTCCGCCAGCGCGCGGGCGATCACCGCCTGTTTCAGCGCCTCGCCGGCGAGCCGCGCGCCGCCGGCGGGGCGCGCCCTGTGGTCAGCCATGTCCGGGCCTCCATGCGGGTCCGGGGCCTGCCCCCGTCGTTCCGGTCAGGGCTCCAGCCGCGCGTATCCGGGGGCCGGCGCCATGCCGGGCACCAGATCCTGCAGCAGCGTGCGGAACGACGGCCGCGCCTTGATGCGGGCGTACCATGCGGCGGCCGCCTCATCCTCGCTCCACGGCACGTCGCCGAGATAGTCGACGCAGGAGAGGTGCGCCGCCGCGGCGAGGTCCGCGGTGGTCAGCCGCTCCCCGGCCAGGAACGGGCGGTTGCGCAGCAGGAAGCCGATGTAGCGCAGATGATAGCGCACGTTGTTGCGCGCCGCGCGCACCCCGTTCATGTCCGGCGGCCCGCCCCCCAGCTCGCTGGCCATGAAGCGCTTGTAGATCTTTTCGGTGCAGAGGTAGGAGGTGACCTCGTCGAAGAACTTCTCGTTGAACCAGCAGGTCAGTCGCCGCGTCTCCGCCCGGGCGGCGAGACCGGCCGGCATCAGCCGCTGCTCCGGACGCCGCTCGCCGAGAAGTTCGTCGAGATATTCGCTGATGACCTGGGCGCCGGCGAGCGTCAGCCTTGCGTCTCCGGCCGCTTCGCCGTCCGGATGCAGCGGGCCGCTGACCTCCAGCACCGGCGTTTCGCCGGCCGGATTCAGGATGAGGAACGACTGCCTGCGCTCCCAGGGCCGCACCTCGCGCAGCGTCGGCTCGTAGCCGTATTCGCCGAGAAGAAGGCGGACATAGCGGGAGTGCGGGCAGAAGGCGTGATGGTGCAGGATGGCCATCAGGGGGCTTTCACCGGCCGTCTTGCGACGGACGGACCTGGATGTGACGGGGAGGGCCTTCCGTATACCCACGGCGCCGGATCAGGACAATAACCGGAGCCCGGAAGGCCCGTCCCGGCGGCGCGCCGCGGCGGAAAGCCGTTAACAGTCCATTTATCGCTGCGGGCTTACCTGCCCTGATGCTGACAGGTTCGCCCGTCATGGGGCGCGGCGCGCCGGCCCCGCTTCGGGCGGCGGTGCGGCGACGCGCCTGAAGGATATCGCTGCGGAATGTGGCGACCATCCGGCGCCCTGCGAGTGGAGCGACAGCAAATGGACATGCTTGAGGCGCTGAAGGCCGCCGTGCTCGGCCTGGTCGAGGGGCTGACCGAATTTCTGCCTGTATCTTCGACCGGCCACATGCTGCTGCTCGGGCATTTTCTCGGCTTTGAATCGCCCGGCCACGCCTTCGAGGTGCTGGTGCAGCTCGGCGCGATCCTGGCGATCGTGTCAGTCTACTTCGGCCGCATCGTCTATCTGCTGCGCACGCTGGGCTCGCGGCCGGAGACGAGGCGTTTCGTCGCCGGCGTGCTCATCGGCTTCCTGCCCGCGGCGGTGATCGGCGCGCTGCTGCACGGCTTCATCAAGGGCGTGCTGTTCAACCCGTGGGTGGTGTGCGTGTCGCTGATCCTCGGCGGTTTCGTGCTGCTGGCGGTGGACAGCGTGAAGCTCCAGGTCCGCCATGACGACGCCGAGGCCTTTCCGCTGAAAATGTATCTGGCCATCGGCGTCGCGCAGTGCCTCGCCATGATCCCGGGCGTGTCGCGCTCGGGCGCCACCATCGTCAGCGCCATGCTGCTGGGGGCGAGCAAGCGGGCGGCGGCGGAGTTCTCCTTCTGGCTGGCCATGCCGACCATGGCCGGCGCCTTCGCATGGGACCTCGCCAGGAACTACAGGAACCTCACCTTTCATGACGGCGGGCTGATCGCCATCGGCTTCGTCCTGGCTTTCGCCTCAGGCCTGTTCGTGGTGCGCAGCCTGCTGGACTACGTGTCGCGCCACGGCTTCGCGCTGTTCGCCTACTGGCGCCTTGTGGTCGGCGCCGCCGGCCTCGCCGCGCTGATCGTGTTCGGCTGAGGCCCCGGGATGCGGGCTCAGGCGTCGAAGGGAATCTCCGCCTTCGGCGCATTGGGCGCCGGGGTCTTGGGTTCGTAGCGGCACAGGTCGGCGATCAGGCAACGCCAGCATTCCGGCCTGCGCGCCTTGCAGACGTAACGTCCGTGCAGGATCAGCCAGTGGTGGGCGTGCAGCAGGTACTGCTCCGGCACCACTTTCAGCAGGCCCTGCTCCACCTCCAGCGGCGTCCTGCCGGGGGCCAGCGGCAGCCGGTTGGCGAGCCGGAACAGGTGGGTGTCCACGGCGATGGTCGGTTGCCGGAAGAAAATGTTCAGCACCACATTGGCCGTCTTGCGGCCGACGCCGGGCAGCGACTCCAGCGCCGCGCGGTCGGCCGGCACTTCGCCCCCGTAGCGGTCGGCCAGGATCTGCGACAGGGCGATGACGTTGCGCGCCTTGGCGCGGAACAGGCCGATGGTCTTGATGTATTCCCGCAGGCCTTCCTCGCCGAGCGCCAGCATTTTCTGCGGCGTGTCGGCCACGGCGAACAGCCGGCGCGTCGCCCGGTTCACGCCCGCGTCGGTCGCCTGGGCCGAAAGCACCACCGCCACCAGCAGCGTATAGGCGTTCACATACTCCAGCTCGCCCTGCGGCTCGGGATTGGCGGCTTGGAAGCGGGCGAATATCTCGGCCACCGCTTCCGGCGGCAGCGGTTGCGGCGCGGTCGCCTGCCGGCGCGCTCCGGACAGCCCCCCCCGGGACGTTTTCGCTTGCGGCGTTTTTTGCGCGCCAGGCGTCTTGCGGACAGATTTGCGGACAGTCATGAGGGCGTTATGGTGAAAGCCGTCATGACAGGCAATCAGCTTATGCTTATCCAGTCGCCCCCTCCGGCGGCTTCGCCCGGGGCGGGGCGCGCGACGCCGGTTGACGCCGGCGCGCAGGACGAAGCGCGCCCGCCCGCCGGGGCCGGCGGCGGTTCCGGCGATCTCCCGCCGCAGAACGCGCAGGCGCCGCACGCGGGCGCCGGCGCGCCGTTTCACGGCGAATTTCGCGCCCTCATCACGCCGCACCGCTCGCTTGGTCCGCGCGGTTTCCGCCTGTTCATGGCGCTCGTGCTGGTTTGCAGCGTGATCGGCAGCCTGCCGTTCGTGATGATCGGCGCCTGGCCGGTGGCGGGTTTCTTCGGTCTCGACCTGCTGGCGCTGTATGTGGCCTTCCGTCTCAGCTATGAGCGCGGCTTCGCGTTCGAGGAGGTCGTCGTCAACAACGTGAGCCTGGTGCTGCGCAAGGTTTCGCACCGGGGCGAGGAGACGTTGTGGCGCTTCAACCCGCTCTGGACGACGCTGCTGCGGGACAACAACGAGCATTTCGGCCTGATGGGACTTGCGCTGGCTTCGCGCGGCGAGGTGGTGCCGGTGGCCTCCGAACTCTCGCCGGAAGAGCGGGAGACGTTCGCAGCGGCGCTGTCAGCGGCGCTGTCGGCGGCGCGGCGGGGCGAACTTCCCGGCGCCGCGGCCTGACCCCGCTTCCGGGCCGCGCGCCCGGGGCAGGACGGGCGGCCTGCGACGCGCTGACGTCCCGGCGACAAATTGCATCTTCGCCCCTTGCAGGACGCGGCGCCGGCCGCCAAGTCAGCCCCGACGACAGACACGGTTCTCGCGTCACGACGGCGGCGCGCGCTGCTTTCGCCGCGCGGCGGAGCCCGTCGCGGCCCGGCTCCGCCGCTGCGCTCCGGCAGGGCGAGGGAGGCGGGCGCGGCGCGCTCCGGCCGGAGCTGTTCCGGCTTGCGGGCGTTGGCTTGCGGCGGCAGGGGCGCGCTCCTATATAGCCGGTCGGGCACGGGTTAACCGTCCGGTTTCCGGTCCATCATGCCGAAACGGATGAGGGGCCGGGCCATGGCCAGGTCGCTTCGGGGCCTGGCGGTCTGCTTGGAAAGTGAGGGATCAGTCATGGGTAAGGTCATCGGTATCGACCTCGGCACCACCAATTCCTGCGTCGCCGTCATGGACGGCTCGACGCCGAAAGTTATCGAGAACGCCGAAGGCGCGCGCACCACGCCGTCGATCGTCGCGTTCACTGACGATGGCGAACGCCTCGTCGGCCAGCCGGCCAAGCGCCAGGCGGTCACCAATCCGGAGCGGACGTTCTTCGCCATCAAGCGTCTCATCGGCCGGTCGTACGATGACCCGATGACCCAGAAGGACATCGGCCTCGTTCCTTACAAGATCGTCCGCGCCAGGAACGGAGACGCGTGGGTCCAGGCCGACGGCAAGGAATATTCGCCGTCGCAGATCTCCGCCTTCACCCTGCAGAAGATGAAGGAGACGGCCGAGGCGTTCCTTGGCCAGCCGGTCACCCAGGCGGTCATCACCGTTCCGGCTTACTTCAACGACGCCCAGCGCCAGGCCACCAAGGACGCCGGCAAGATCGCCGGTCTCGAGGTGCTGCGCATCATCAACGAGCCCACCGCGGCCGCGCTCGCCTATGGCCTCGACAAGCGCTCCTCCGGCGTCATCGCCGTGTATGACCTTGGCGGCGGCACCTTCGACGTCTCGATCCTCGAAATCGGCGACGGCGTGTTCGAGGTGAAGTCGACCAACGGCGACACCTTCCTCGGCGGCGAAGACTTCGACATGCGTCTCGTCGAGTACCTGGCCGACGAATTCCAGAAGGAGCAGGGCATTGACCTGCGCAAGGACAAGCTGGCGCTGCAGCGTCTGAAGGAGGCTGCGGAGAAGGCCAAGATCGAGCTGTCGTCCGCCTCGCAGACCGAGATCAACCTGCCCTACATCACCGCGGACGCGTCGGGTCCGAAGCACCTGACCATGAAGCTCTCGCGCGCCAAGTTCGAGAGCCTGGTCGACGACCTAGTCCAGCGCACCATCGAGCCGTGCCGCAAGGCCCTGAAGGACGCCGGTCTGACGGCGGCCCAGGTGGACGAGGTGGTGCTGGTCGGCGGCATGACCCGCATGCCCAAGGTCCAGGAGGTGGTGAAGCAGTTCTTCGGCAAGGAGCCGCACAAGGGCGTCAACCCGGACGAGGTGGTCGCCATCGGCGCCGCCATCCAGGCCGGCGTGCTGCAGGGCGACGTGAAGGACGTGCTGCTGCTTGACGTGACCCCGCTGTCGCTGGGCATTGAGACCCTAGGCGGCGTGTTCACCAGGCTGATCGAGCGCAACACCACGATCCCGACCAAGAAGAGCCAGGTGTTCTCGACCGCCGAGGACAACCAGACCGCGGTGACCATCCGCGTCTTCCAGGGCGAGCGCGAAATGGCGGCGGACAACAAGCTGCTCGGCCAGTTCGATCTGGTCGGCATCCCGCCGGCGCCGCGCGGCGTCCCGCAGATCGAGGTGACGTTCGACATCGACGCCAACGGCATCGTCAACGTCTCGGCCCGCGACAAGGCCACCGGCAAGGAGCAGGCCATCCGCATCCAGGCGTCGGGCGGCCTCTCCGAGGCTGACATCGAGCGCATGGTGAAGGAAGCCGAGGCGCACGCCGAGGAAGACCGGAAGCGTCGCGCCCTCGTCGAGGCGAAGAACCAGGCCGAGGCTCTGATCAACTCCACCGAGAAATCGGTGGCGGAGCACGGCGACAAGGTCCCGGCCGGCGACAGGGCGGCCATCGAGAGCGCCATCGCCGCCCTGAAGACGGCGCTGGAAGGCGAGGACCGCGAGGCCATCGAGGCGCGCACCAACGAGCTGATGCAGGCCTCGATGAAGCTCGGCCAGGCCATGTATGAGGCCCAGCAGGCCGCCGGCTCCGGCTCCGGTTCGGCGAAGAAGGACGATGACGTCATCGACGCCGACTTCCAGGAAGTCGATGACAACAAGAAGAGCGGCTGACGCCGCAGGCCGGGGCCGCGGTCACCGCGGCCCCGTTTTCTGACGGGCCGGCGGGCGGCGGCGCAGGGCGCGCCGTGTGGCCGGCCGGCGTCGTTTCATCCGCCATGGCCGTGATTCGCCCTTTTGGCGCGTGGGGCGCTCCGTCCCTGGCCAGGCGCGGCCGCCGCCGTTACGGCGGCGCCAGTTTTTCGGCATCAGCTCTGGAATTTGTCCGATGGCCAAGCGCTGCTACTACGAGGTCCTTGAGGTTGAGCGGACCGCGTCCGACAGCGAGCTGAAGTCCGCCTTCCGCAAGCTTGCGATGAAGTGGCACCCGGACCGCAACCCGGGCGACAGGGAGGCCGAAGCGCGCTTCAAGGAGATCGCCGAGGCCTACGACGTTCTCAAGGATCCGCAGAAGCGCGCCGCCTATGACCGTTATGGCCACGCCGCCTTCCAGCAGGGCGGGGGCGGCGGCGGGCCGACAGGCTTCGGGGCCGATTTCTCCGACTTCATGACGGACATCTTCGACAATTTCTTCGGAGATGGCCGCAGCCGGGGACGCCATGGCCGCAGTCGCGGCGCCGACCTGCGGTATGACCTTGAAATCACCCTCGAGGAGGCCTTCACCGGCAAGACCGCCTCGGTGCGCGTGCCCACCGCCGTGCGGTGCGAAACCTGCTCCGGCACGGGCGCGAAGCCGGGCACGCAGCCGCGCGTGTGCGGCATGTGCGGCGGCGCCGGACAGGTGCGTTCGGCCCAGGGCTTCTTCGCCATCCAGCGCACCTGCCCCACCTGCGGCGGTCGCGGGGAGATCATCGACCACCCCTGCGCCAGCTGTCATGGCGCCGGTCGCGTCACGAAGGAGCGCACGCTGTCGGTCAACATCCCCGCCGGCGTCGAGGACGGCACGCGCATCCGCCTCTCCGGCGAGGGCGAGCCTGGCGAAAACGGCGGGCCGCCGGGCGACCTGTACATTTTTCTCTCCATCAAGCCGCATCCGATCTTCCAGCGCGACGGCGCCGACCTGTTCTGCAGGGTTCCGGTGTCGATGACGCTGGCGGCGCTCGGCGGCGAGCTTGAGGCGCCCACCCTGGACGGCAAGCCGGCGAAAGTGACCATTCCGGAAGGCGCGCAGACCGGCCGCCAGCTGCGCCTCAAGGGGCGCGGCATGCCGGTGCTGCGCAGCCGCAACGTCGGCGACCTGTACATCCAGCTGGTGGTGGAGACCCCGCAAAACCTCACCAAACGCCAGCGCGAGCTGCTGCAGGAGTTCGAGCGCGAATCCTCCCGCGAAACCCATCCCGAGAGCGCCGGGTTCCTCTCCCGCGTCCGGGAGCTGTTCGGAGGGCTTGGCGGCTGAGCCGGCTGCGGCGGGCTGTCGCCAGGCCGTCAACGCCATGTTGCGCGTTGCGGACTTTGCGGCGACCCGGAACCGGTGTAACCAGATGTGGCGCTGATGCTGGAGCCGGGCGCGGCGAATGGCGCTCCGCCATCAGGAGCGGCGTCGCCGCCTCAGGGCGCCGGGTCAGGCGGGCGGTCGCAGCCGAAGCGGGGCCGGGCCGCGATACGGGTCTGGCGCCGGCGCCTGGCGCGCCAGGCGGCCAGAACGCCGGATGGAAGGACATCCATGCCAGCTGATGATTACGGACAGGTGTTGCGCGCCGCCGCCCTCCGCGGGCGTTCGTCCAGACTGTTTCAGGCCGGAGCCCGCTAGCCGTGTCCCGCCACCGTCTTTTTGGAAACGGTCCGGTCCGCATCGAGGATGAAGCCCGCTTTCTGCGCTCGTGGGTGGAGCGGCCGCTGGTGACGGGCGCCGTGACGCCCTCCGGCAAGATGCTGGCCCGCACCATGGCCAGCTATCTCGATCCCGACGCCGAGGGGCAGGTGGTTGAGCTCGGTCCGGGCACCGGCCCGGTGACCGAGGCGATCCTGCGCCGCGGCGTGCCCGAGGAGCGGCTGGTGCTGGTGGAGTACAACGAGGATTTCTGCCGCCTGCTCGCCCGGCGTTTTCCGCGCGCCACCATCCTCCAGGGCGACGCCTACAATTTCCCCGCCGTGGTCGCCGGAGCCCTGCAGGGGCCGGCGGCGGCCACCGTCTCCAGCCTGCCGCTGTTCACCCGTCCGTTGCCGGTGCGGCAGAAGCTGCTGCGCGACGCCTTCGCCGCCATGCGCCCGGGCGCGCCCTTCGTGCAGTTCACCTATTCGCCGGTGTCGCCGCTGCCGAAATCCGCCGAATACACCTCCGAGCCGTCAAACCGCGTGTGGTGGAACCTGCCGCCGGCGCGGGTGTGGGCCTATCGCCTGCGTCAGGGCGCGGAGCCGGCTTCCCCCCGGCGTCGCGCCGGCCTGTTCGGCAAGGGCGACCGCCGCGCGTCATGACGGCGCCCGCCGGCGCGCCGCGCGCCTTCCCCGCGGCCAGTCGGGGCGCCGCCGGCTCCCGGCGTTTTCCCGCGCGCCGTCCGCCAGGCCTTGAGCACGGCGCGCCGAACATGCGATGAGGCCCCATGATGTCCGCCAGCTCCGCCGCCGCGCCCGTCTCCCGCCAGCAGATCCCGGCGCGGGACCGTCTCATTGTCGCGCTCGACGTTCCTGACGTCGCCGCCGCCCGCGCCATGACGCGGCGCCTTGGCGACGCCGTGACCTTCTACAAGATCGGGATGGAGCTGGCGTATGGCGGCGGCCTGCCGCTGGTGGGCGAGCTTGCGGCGGAAGGCAGGCAGGTGTTCGTCGACCTGAAGCTGCATGACATCTCCAACACGGTGGAGAAGGCCACGGCGCGCATCGCCGGCCTCGGCGGCCGCTTCCTCACCGTGCACGCCTATCCGCAGACCATGCGCGCGGCGGCGCGCGGCCGTGGCGACAGCCCGCTGCAGATCCTCGGCGTCACCGTCATGACCTCATATGACGACGCCGAGCTGCTGGAGGCGGGCTACGCCGCCGGCGTGCGCGACACCGTCGCCCTGCGCGCCCGCCAGGCGCGCGAGGCGGGCGTCGACGGCCTCGTTCTCTCCGCCGGAGAGACGGCGGAGATCCGCCCCATCGTCGGCGACGGCATGCTGCTGGTCACGCCCGGCATCCGCCCCGCCGGCGCCGACGTGGGCGACCAGAAGCGGGTGGTGACGCCCGGCCAGGCCATCCGCAACGGCGCCGACTATCTGGTGGTCGGCCGGCCGGTCACCGGGGCCGCGGACCCGCGCGCCGCCGCCGAGGCCATCGTGGCGGAAATCGCCGCGGCGCTGGAGGCGCGCTGACGGCGGCGTGACGCGGGGCCCCGCGGTCCCGCCGGACAGCTGATCACGGGGAAGGCGGCGGCGCGTCCGCCGCCCGCAGGAGGAGCTACCATGGCGAAGGCATACTGGATCGGTCGGGTCGACGTCACGGACCCGGAGGCGTACAAGGCCTATGTGGCGGCCAACGCCGAGGCGTTCGCGAAATACGGCGCCCGTTTTCTCGTGCGCGGCGGCGCCTGTGAGGTGATGGAGGGCTCCGCCCGCGCCCGCAACGTCGTCATCGAATTTCCCGACAGGAAGGCGGCCGAAGACTGCTGGAACTCCCCCGAGTACCAGCGCGCCAAGGCCCTGCGCGACGGCCACGCCATCGCCGACATGATCATCGTCGACGGTTACGAGGGGCCGCAGCCCGGCGAGGGCTGATCGCCTTCACCGCAGGAGGGGCGCCGCCAGCCGTGGAGCGGCGGCCGGATCTCAGGGATTCGCATCATGAGCGACATGAAGCTGGTAATCGCCGGCGCCGCCGGCCGCATGGGCCGCATGCTCATCGCCACCGTGCGCGAGACGCCCGGCGCGGCGCTGGCCGCCGCCGTTGACCGGCCGGGCTCGGAGGCCATCGGCGCCGACGCCGGCGTGCTTGCGGGCGTGGGGCCGCTCGGCGTCGCCGTCGGCGACGACGTGGCCGCCGCCCTGGACGGCGCCGACGCGGTGATCGACTTCACCGCCCCGGCCGCGACGGTCGCCACGGCGAAACTGGCGGCGGAGCGCGGCGTCGCACATGTCATCGGCACCACCGGCATGTCCGGCGAGCAGCTGGACGAGATCGCCGAAGCGGCGCGGCGCACCGTCATCGTGCGCTCCGGCAACATGAGCCTCGGCGTCAACCTGCTGGCGGCGCTGGTGCGCCAGGCCGCCGCCGCGCTGGGCGAAGACTTCGACATCGAGGTGCTGGAGATGCATCACCGCCACAAGGTGGACGCGCCTTCCGGCACGGCGCTTCTGCTGGGCGAGGCGGCCGCCCAGGGACGCGGGATCGCGCTGGGCGCGCGCTCGGTGCGGACGCGCGACGGTCACACCGGCCCGCGCCGGCCCGGCGACATCGGCTTCGCCACCCTGCGCGGCGGTTCGGTGGTGGGCGACCACAGCGTGATCTTCGCCGGCCCCCAGGAGCGCATCATCCTGTCCCACCACGCCGAGGACCGCGGCATTTTCTCGCGCGGGGCGGTGCGCGCCGCCCTGTGGACGCGGGGCCAGAAGCCGGGTCTTTACTCCATGGCCGACGTCCTGGGCGTGGGCTGACCCGTCGCGGATAAGATCGTAATGCCGGCGCCGGCCCCGGCGGCCGCGCCCAACTGGAGCAAGCAATGACCGAGCGCCTTCTTGTTCTCGCCCGTCACGGCCAGAGCGAATGGAACCTGAAGAACCTGTTCACCGGCTGGAAGGACCCGGACCTGACCGAACTCGGCGTTTCCGAAGCGAAGGCCGCCGGCGACCGTCTGAAGGCGAAAGGCCTTAAGTTTGACCGCTGCTTCACCTCCGGCCTCACCCGCGCCCAGCGCACCGCGGCGCTGGTTCTCGGCCAGCTCGGCCAGTCCGACATCCCCACCACCCGCGACATTGCCCTGAACGAGCGCGACTACGGCGAGCTCTCCGGCCTCAACAAGGATGACGCCCGCGCCCGCTGGGGCGAGGAGCAGGTGCACGTCTGGCGCCGCTCCTATGACGTGCCGCCGCCCGGCGGCGAGAGCCTGAAGGACACCGCCGCCCGCGTGCTGCCCTATTACATCCGCGAGATCCTGCCGGCGGTGATGCGCGGCGAGCGCGTGCTGGTGGCCGCGCACGGCAATTCGCTGCGCGCCCTCATCATGGTGCTGGACGGCCTCACCCCCGAGACCATCACCGGTCTTGAGCTGGCCACCGGCGTGCCGCTGGTCTACCGGCTCAACGCCGACACGACCGTGGCCTCGAAGGAAATCCTCTCCGCCTGAGCCGCCGCCTGCCGGCGCGGGGCTGCAAACGGCCAGGGCCATGCCTGGCATGGCCCTTTTCCATGCGCGCCGCCCTGGCGGCGCGCCGTCAGCTGCGCCGCGCGCCCACGAACCGGGCCGCCGCCCGCAGCACGTCCGCTTCGGCGCCGAAGGCGTCGAGCGCCGCCGTGGCCTCGTCGATCAGCCGGTCGCAGAAGGCGCGCGCTTCCGCGAGCCCCAGCAGCGACACCAGCGTGCCTTTGCCCTTCGCCGCGTCCTTGCCCGTACGCTTGCCGAGAGTGGCGGCGTCTGATTCGTGGTCGAGAATGTCGTCGGCGATCTGGAAGGCGGCGCCCACCGCCGCGCCATAGCGGGAAAGGCGCGCCGCGGTGGCGGCGTCCGCGCCGGCGACGACGCCGCCCGCCTCAACGGAGAAGCGCAGCAGCGCGCCGGTTTTCAGCGCCTGCAGGCGCAGCACGCCGTCCACGTCCAGCGAGGCCGCGCCCCAGCGCCCTTCGGCGCCCAGGTCCAGCATCTGGCCGCCGACCATGCCGGCCATGCCGCCGGCCCGGGCGAGGCCCAGCGTCAGCGCCGCCCGCGCCGCCGGCGACGGGTGCGCGCGTTCATCGGCCAGCACCTCGAAGGCCAGAGTCAGCAGCGCGTCGCCGGCCAGAATCGCCGTGGCCTCGTCGAAGGCCCTGTGCGCCGTGGGCTGGCCGCGGCGCAGGTCGTCGTCGTCCATGCACGGCAGGTCGTCGTGCACCAGCGAATAGCAGTGCAGCAGCTCGATGGCGGCCCCGGCCAGCCAGGCGCTCTCCGCCTGCGCGCCGCACAGGACGGCGGCCTCGATGGTCAGGAACGGGCGCAGCCGCTTGCCGCCGCCCAGCGCCGCATGGCGCATGGCCGCCAGCAGGCGCGGATGGGTCTGGCCGGCGCGTTCGGCGAGAATGTCCGCCAGCACGGTCTCCATGGTCGCGGCGCGTTCGGCGAGGCGTTGCGCGAAGGCGCTGTCGCGCCTGTCATTGGCGGTGGACATTCCCGTTTCTCCGTAACCGGCGCTGTCGCCTGGCAGGGCTTGCAGGAGGGACGGCGACCGGTCAAGTCCGGAGGGCGGCGGCCGGCGCTTTGGGCGAGACAACCGCCCCGGCCGGGCTTATGGTCATGGGGAACGGCCTCCGCGCGCCGCGGGGGCCGCAAGGGAGGCGGAGCGGCTTGTGGCTTCCGGCAGGAGGAAACCAGACGGGCGCACGGCGCGACCGCCCGCCGCAGCCGCTGCGGATGCTCCGGAGGCGGGCGTGAGCGCGCCGCGCCGGCGCCCTTTCGTGCGCCGCCTCGCCGGCGGCGTGTCGCTGGGGCTGGCCCTGCTCGCCGCCGTTCCGGTGGGGCTGGCGCTGCTGTACGCGGTGGTCCCGCCGCCTTCCACGCTGATGCTGGCGCGCTGGCTTTCCGGCCAGCCGGTGACGCGCGTCTGGACGCCGCTGGACCGCATCGCCCCTTCGCTGCAGCTGGCGGTGGTGGCCTCGGAAGATTCGCGCTTCTGCCAGCATCACGGCGTCGACTGGGTGGAAATGCGCGCCGCCTTCAGCGAGGTGGATGAGGATGGCCTGCCCACCCGCGGCGCCTCCACCATCACCATGCAGACCGTGAAAAACCTGATGCTGTGGCCGGGGCGCTCGCCGCTGCGCAAGGCGCTGGAGGTGCCGCTGGCGATGGTCGCCGACGCGGTCTGGTCCAAGCGGCGCACGCTGGAGCTGTATCTGAACGTGGCCGAATGGGGCGACGGCGTTTTCGGGGCGGAGGCGGCGGCGCAGCATTATTTCGGCAAGAGCGCCGCCAGACTCACCATGGCCGAGGCCGCCCGTCTGGCCGCGGTGCTGCCCAATCCGCACCGTTACGACGCCGCCCGCCCGTCGCGTTACGTGGCGGCGCGGGCCGGGCGCATCGCCGCCCGGGCGCGCCGGCAGGCGCTGCCGTGTCTGTGAGACATTCTGGCCGCCTTTCGGGGCTTGACGGCGGGGCGCAACCGCCGCAATTGAATCGCGCGTCGCGGGGCGCAGGGCTGGTCAAGGGCGCGCCGAGCCTGTATAAGCCCGCATTCCCCATGAAACGGGTTCTGATCGCGGCCGCTGTAGCGCCGCCGCTCGGGCCGACGTTACAGCAACGCTTCGAGAGACTGAAATGGCCGTTCCAAAACGCAAGACTTCGCCGATGAAGCGCGGTTTTCGCCGCTCCGCCGATGCCCTCGCCGCTCCGACCTACGTTGAGGACAAGGACTCTGGCGAGCTGCGCCGCCCGCACCACATCGACCTGAAGACCGGCATGTATCGCGGTCGCCAGGTCCTGAAGCCCCGCTCCGACGCCTGATCTGGCGGGCGTCGCCTGACGGTCCGCGGACCGGAGGGCGGGCAGTGATTTGCAGAACCCCGCGCCTTGCGTGCGCGGGGTTCTTTTGTTTCCGCCGGCCTCGCGCCCGCGCGGGCCCGGCCGCGGGGAGAGCGGATTGCGGGGACGGCCGCACGGTTTTTTCCGGATTTTACCGCCTGTTAGCAAACCGGCTCCCAACATGGGGACCAACTGATGACCGCCGGACGGCGCTGCGCCGTCTCCGGGGCGCGCCGTCGTGACGGGAGCGCGCCGCCGCGGTCATGCGCGGAAGCAGGCCATGCGCGGCATTTTTGGCAAACTGGGCGAAACCTTTCAGCTGCGGCGGAGCGGGCAGGCGGGCGTGGCGGCGCAGGAGCGCCCGGACGCCGTCGCAGGCGGCGCTGACGCCGCCGGCCCTGGCGCCGCGCCGTCGCAGGCGCGCTGGCCGGTCGCCCCGGGCGACGGGCGCGCGCCGGAAGCGCGCCAGGCGCTCGCCGCCTGTGACATGACCACCTGGACATGGGATCTGGCTACGGACAGGCTGTGCTGGGGGCCGGCCGCCCGCGCCGTGCTTGGCCGTCGCGGCCAGCTGGCGACGGGGGCCGAATGGGCCGCGACCGTCGCCGCCGGCTCCGGTCCGGACAGGGCGACCGCCATCGCCGCCGCCGCGGGCCCGGACGCCGGAGACGGCGTTCCGTTCCATTGCCGTTACGTGGCCAGCATCGCGCGCGGCCTGTGCGTGGTGGAGGAGCGCGGCCGCTGGCATGCGGGCGCCGATGGCCGCCCCGCCCGGGCGGAGGGCGTGTTGCGGCTTTCGCCGCTGGACGGGCGCGGCGCGGACGCCGGCGTGTTCGCCCGCCGTCTGGAGCCGGCGCGGGATGTCCTGCTGCGCACCCTCGCAGCCGTGCTGCATGAGCAGGCGCGCGGCCGGCGCGGCGTGTGCGTCGCGGCCTGCCTGCTGCTGCCCCGCCGGCCGGACGTCGCCGCGTCCGCTCTTGGCGTGATGGAGGCTGCGGCGAGGGCCATCACCCGCCGGCTGCGCCGCACGGACGTGGTGGCGCGGCTGGATTGCGGCCAGTTCGCCCTCCTGCTGAACGGCTGCGACGCGGACCAGGGACGCGACGCGGCCCTTGCGGTTTTGCGCCAGCTGGAGCGGGCCTGCCCGGCGTTCTCCGCCCATATTGGTCTTGTGGCCGCCAAGGCGGGTGAGGCGGATGCGCCGGCGCTGCTTGAGACCGCCGAGGCGGCGGCGCGTGAGGCGGCCGCCGCCGGCGAGCCGCTGGCGACGGCATCGCCGGCGGCGATGCGACGCCCCGGAGCGGTCGCCGCCGTTGCGCCGGACGTGGCGCGCCTGCTCAACGCCCGCGCCGTCGGGTTGCGCCGTCACGGCCTCGTGGAGCCGGGCGGCGCCGGCTTGCGGCTGGACGCGGCCACGCCGGTCGCGCCCTGCGCCGACGGCTGCAGCTTCATGGGCCGGGCGGTGCTCGCCGCCGCGGCGCGACGGGCGGGCCTCGCCGGCCTGCTGGACGCGCGCATGCTGGAGCTGGCGGTGCGCGAGCTGGACCGCGACCGCTCCGCGGCGCTGCTGCTGACGGTTTCCACCGGCTCGGTCGCCGGCGCGGAGTGGCGCGGCGCGCTGGCGGCGTGGCTGGCGGCGCATCCGGGTGTCGCGTCGCGCCTGACCATTGCGGTGGACGAGGAAGCGTTCGGCGATGGCGGGGAAACCGGGGAGGGGGCCGGCGGAGAGCGTCCCGAGCCGCGGGTGATCGCCCAGCATCTGGCGATGCTCAAGGCGCTTGGCGTGGGAATCGCCGTCAGCGGCTATGGCGCCGGCTGGCTGGGGCGGGACGATCTGGCCGCCATGGCGGTTGACCTTGTCTGTCTCGACGGCCGGCTGGCCCGGAGCGGCCTCGCCCTGGCGGGGCCGGACCGTTTCATTGTCCGCGCCCTGACGGAAGGCGTGCGCGAGACCGGCGTTCCCGTGCTGGCGCCCCTTTGCTGAGCCGGATGATTTTTCCGCGCGCGGCCGTGTGGCGGCGTGACGCGGGCGCGGCTGTGCGAAACGCCGGCGCCGTCGCGGCAGGGTCTTGATCGGCGCCGGCCCGTCGTGTAGGAACCGCGCAAACCACAGGTCTACGCCTCGTGTTTGCGGAGAGGTGGCAGAGTGGTTGAATGCACCGCACTCGAAATGCGGCATACGGGCAACCGTATCGGGGGTTCAAATCCCTCCCTCTCCGCCATTTCCCTTCCCGTCTCATGTTGATCAGGGTTGCCGGCGCGGCTGCGGTCGCGCGCGCGGCGCGGGCCCGTCCGCGCCTGCGCTCCGTCCGCGCCTGCGCTCCTGGCGCGGGAGCGCTTGCACTGGCTGTGTGACAGTGCGCGGGGCGCCGTCCGCATCTGGCGGCGCCGGCGCCGTCGTCCCGTACGGCGGCTTGGGCGCGGCTGCGGGCCAGGTGCGTCTCCATGCCGGCGCCAGTCCCGGGCCCGCCCGGCGTTTCGCCGGCCGTGTGGCGCGGACGCCCGTCGCGGCGACGGGCGGGATGACCTGACGCGACTGGTTGACTCTGTTTTCGTGTGAGAACAAAAAGAGAACATATGGCGGCCGGCAGGGCCAGCCGCCTGACGCCGGGAGGTTGTTCTTTCCATGCCGGCTTCCGCCGTCAGACCCGTCATTGAGGAGCTGCGCGCGCGCATCGCCCGCCTTGGGCGCCTGGCGGCGCGCACGCGGCGCGTGCTGCCCTTCGGCGTGCCGGAGATCGACCGCCGGCTGCCGGACGGCGGCCTGCCGCTGGGCGCGCTGCACGAGATCGCCGGCGGCGGCGACGGCGCCGTGGACGGGGCCGCCGCCGCCCTGTTCGCAGCCGGAATCGCCGCCCGGGCCGGCGGCAGGACGCTGTGGTGCGTGACCCGTCGCGACCTGTTCGCGCCGGGCCTCGCCCAGGCCGGCCTGCATCCGGACCGGCTCATAATGGTGGAGGCGGGCGACGAAAAATCCCTGCTCGCCTGCCTGGAGGAGGGGCTGCGTCACCGTGGGCCCGCCTGCGTGGTGGGGGAGGTTTCGCGCCTGTCGATGACGGCGTCGCGCCGTCTGCAGCTGGCGGCGGAGGAGGGCGGGGTCACCTGCCTCGTCATCCGCCGCTGGCGCCGCCCGTCGGAGGCCGCCGGTTTCGGCGAGCCCACGGCCAGCGTCACCCGCTGGCGGGTCACGGCCCTGCCTTCGGCGCCCCTGCCGGTTCCCGGGCTCGGCCGCGCCCGCTGGCTGCTGGAGCTGGCGCGCTGCCGCGCCGGCGACAGCGCCGCATTTGAAGTGGAGGCCTGTGATGCAGAGGGTCGTATCGCTCTTTCTGCCCCGCTGGCCGACGGACCGTCTGCGCAGACAGGCTGGCGCCGCGGCGCCGTCGCCTGAAACGCCGCTGCTGTTCGCCGGCCGCGAGGGCGCCAGACGCGTCGTCGTCGCCGTGAACGCGGCCGCGGAGGCGCTCGGCCTGCGCCCCGGCATGCCGGTGGCGCAGGCGCAGGCGCTGGTTCCCGGCCTCGCCGTCATGGCGGCTGATCCGCGCGCCGACGCCGCGGCGCTGGAGCGGCTGGCCATCTGGGCCCAGCGGCGCTTTTCTCCTGTCGTCGCGCCCGATCCGCCGGACGGCCTGGTCATGGACGTCACCGGGACGGATCACCTGCATGGCGGCGAGGCGGCCATGCTGGCGGCGCTCACCCGCCGTCTCGCCGCAGCCGGCTTCAGCGCCCGGGCCGCCGTGGCCGACACGCCGGGCGCCGCCCACGCCGCCGCCCGCTATCTGGCGCGCGACATGCTGGTGGTTCCCCCCGGCGCGGCGGAGGCCCTGCTGCGGCCGCTGCCGGTCGCCGCCCTGCGCCTGCCGCCGGACGTGGCCGACGGCCTGCGCCAGCTGGGGCTGGAGCGCGTCCAGGACCTGCTGGAGCGGCCGCGCGCCGCGCTGCTGCTGCGTTTCGGCCCGGAGCCGGGCCGCCGGCTCGACCAGGCGCTCGGCCGCGCGCCGGAGCCTGTCGAGCCGGTGCGCCCCCCCCGAGGTGGTGACGGCGCGGCGCAGCTTTGCGGAGCCCGTCAGCGCTCCGCAGACCATCGCCCGCCATGTGGAGCGGCTGGCTGTGGCCCTGTGCGAACGGCTGGCGGCGCGGGAGCTGGGCGCGCGCCACGTGGACCTGCTGGCGCATCGCGTCGACGGCGCCCGCCAGACGCTGCGCGTCGGCCTCGCCCGGCCGGACCGCGACGCCGCCCGTCTGTTCCGCCTGCTGCAGCTGAAGCTGGAACGCATCGATCCCGGTTTTGGCGTTGAGACCATGGAGCTGGCCGCCTCCTGGGTTGAGCCGCTGCCGGCGCGGCAGATGGCGGCGCCGCTCGCCGGCGAGGCGCAGGAAGACATCGCCGGCCTGATCGACGCCCTGGCGAGCCGCGTCGGCGAGGACCGCGTGCGCCGCTTCCGGCCGCGCCAGAGCGACGTTCCGGAGCGCTCCCTCGCCGCCACGCCGCCGCTGGCGCCGGAGACCGGCGCGACCTGGGAGGGCGACTGGCCCCGCCCGCCGCGGCTGCTGCCGCGGCCGGAGCCGGTGGAGACCATGGCGCTGCTGCCGGACCATCCGCCGGTCTGGTTCTCCTGGCGCGGCGTGCGCCGGCGGGTGCGCCGCGCCGACGGGCCGGAGCGCATCCGCGGCGAATGGTGGGCGCGCGAGGCGGAGATGACCGCGGTGCGGGACTATTTCCGCGTGGAGGATGAAAACGGCCGGCGTTACTGGCTGTTTCGCTGCGGCGACGGCGAGCGGCCGGAAAGCGGCGACCAGCGCTGGTTCCTGCACGGGATTTTCGCATGAGCGCCCGCTACGCCGAACTGCAGGTCACCACCCATTTCTCCTTCCTGCGCGGGGCCAGCAGCTGCGAGGAGCTGTTCGCCGCCGCCGCGCGGATGGGCATTGAGGCGCTCGGCGTCACCGACCGCAACACGCTCGCCGGCATGGTGCGCGCCCATGAGGCGGCGAAGGCCGCGGGCGTGCGGCTGGTCGTGGGCTGCCGGCTCGATCTCGACGACGGCTCCGCCGTGCTGGTCTATCCCCAGGACCGCGCCGCCTACGGGCGGCTGTGCCGCCTGCTCACCCTGGGCAAGCGCCGCGCCGGCAAGGGCAAATGCCTGCTGTCCTGGGAGGATCTCGACGCCAGCGCCGCAGGCTTCGTCGCCACGCTCGTTCCGGACCGGCCGGACGAAACCTGCGCGCTGCGGCTGGGCCGTCTGCGCGACATTTTCGGCGAGCGGGCGCATCTGGCCCTGACGCTGCGCCGCCGGCCCAATGACCAGCTGCGCCTGTGGCGGCTGTCGCAGCTCGCCGCGGCGGCGCAGGTGGCCACGGTGGTCACCAATGACGTGCTGTTCCACGCGCCGGAACGGCAGATGCTGCAGGACGTCATCACCGCCATCCGCCACAACGTCACGGTTGAGGAGCTGGGCCACCGCCGCGAGCGCTTCGCCGACCGCCATCTCAAGCCGCCGGAGGAGATGCGCCGGCTGTTCGCCCGTTATCCGGAGGCGCTGGAGCGCACGCTGGCCATCGCCGCCCGCTGCCGCTTCTCGCCCGACGAGCTGGCCTACCAGTATCCGGACGAACGCCCCTGGCCGGAACTGACGCCACAGCAGGCGCTGGAGAAGCTGGTGTGGCGCGGCGTGCGCCGTCGCTACCCCGGGGGCGCGCCGCAGAAGGTGCTGGACGACCTGCGCCACGAGCTCGACCTGATCGCCCGTCTTGGTTACGCGCCCTATTTCCTCACCGTGGACAGCATCGTGCGCTATGCGCGCTCGCGCGGCATCCTCTGCCAGGGGCGCGGCTCGGCGGCCAATTCCGCCGTCTGCTACGTGCTGGGCATCACCGCCATCGATCCGGCCCGCAACGACCTGCTGTTCGAGCGCTTTATCAGCGAGGAGCGGCGCGAGCCGCCCGACATCGACGTGGATTTCGAGCACGATCGGCGCGAGGAGGTGATCCGGTGGGTATACGACGCCTATGGCCGCGATCACGCCGCGCTGTGCGCCACGGTGATCCGCTATCGCGCCAGGGGGGCGTTGCGCGACGTCGGCAAGGCCATGGGCCTGCCGGAGGACGTGATCCGGACGCTCTCCCGCCAGGGCTGGGGCTGGTCGGAGAAGATCGGCGTCGCCCACGCCGAAAGCGCCGGCCTCAACCTGGCCGACCGCCGGCTGCGGCTGACGCTGGACCTGGCGGCGCAGCTGGCCGGGGCGCCGCGCCACCTCAGCCAGCATCCCGGCGGCTTCGTGCTGACCCGCGACCGGCTGGACGAACTGGTTCCGGTGGAGCCGGCCGCCATGGCCGGCCGCCAGGTGATCGAGTGGGACAAGGACGACATCGACGCCCTGCGTTTCATGAAGGTGGACGTGCTGGCGCTGGGCATGCTCTCCTGCCTGCGCCGGGCGTTCGACCTGCTGGCGGCGCACCGGGGGCTCCGCCTCGACCTGGCCTCCATTCCGGCGGAAGACCAGCGCACCTACGCCATGATCCGCCGGGCGGATACGGTCGGCGTGTTCCAGATCGAGAGCCGGGCGCAGATGGCCATGCTGCCGCGCCTGCAGCCGCGCACCTTCTACGATCTCGTCATACAGGTGGCGATCGTGCGCCCCGGCCCCATCCAGGGCGACATGGTGCATCCTTACCTGCGCCGCCGGGCGGGGCTGGAGAAAGTGGACTATCCGCGGCCAGAACTGCGCAAGGTGCTGCACAAGACCCTGGGCGTGCCGCTGTTCCAGGAACAGGCCATGCGCGTGGCGATTGAATGCGCCGGCTTCACGCCGGGAGAAGCGGACCAGCTGCGCCGCGCCATGGCCACGTTCAGACATGCCGGCGACGTGTCGAAATTCGCCGGCCGCCTCATCGGCGGCATGGTGGCCAACGGCTATGACCGCGATTTCGCCGTGCGCACCTTCCGCCAGCTGGAAGGCTTCGGCAGCTATGGCTTTCCGGAGAGTCACGCCGCCAGCTTCGCCCTGCTGGCCTATGCGTCGTCGTGGGTGAAATGCTGGCATCCGGACGTGTTCTGCGCGGCGCTGCTCAACGCCCAGCCCATGGGATTTTACGCGCCGGCGCAGATCGTGCGCGACGCGCAGCGTCATGGGGTGGAGGTGCGGCCGGTGTGCGTCAACGCCAGCCGCTGGGACTGCACGCTGGAGCCGGCGACGGGGGGCGGCGGGCGCCTTGCGGTGCGCCTTGGCCTGCGCATGGTGAAGGGGCTGGCCAATGGCGACGCGGCGCGGCTCGTCGCCTGCCGGGCGGAGACGCCCTATGCGTCGGTGGAGGATCTGCGCCGGCGCGCCGGTCTGGGGCCGGAGGCGCTGAAGCGCCTGGCCGGGGCGGACGCGTTCCGGCCGTCGCTGGGGCTGGCCCGGCGCGAGGCGCTGTGGGCGATCCGGGCGCTGCGCGAGGCGCCGCTGCCGCTGTTCGCGGCGGCCGGGCTGGAGGAGAGCGCGCTTGCTGCCGGCGATGCGCCGCCCATGCCCGCCGGGGCGGAGGTTGTGGCCGATTATGGCCATGTGGGGCTGACGCTGCGCCAGCATCCGGTCGCGTTCTTGCGCGCGGATTTGGGCCGGCGCGGGGTCCTCTCCTGCGCTGCGGCGACTTCGGCCCGCGACGGGCGGCTGGTGCGGACGGCGGGTCTGGTGCTGGTGCGACAGCGGCCAGGTTCGGCGAATGGCGTGATGTTCATCACCCTTGAGGACGAAACCGGCGTGGCGAACATCATCGTATGGCCGAAGGTGTTCGCGCGGTTTCGCCGCGCGGTGCTGGGAACGACCCTGGTGGAGGCGCGCGGCCGGCTGCAGCGGGAAGGCGAGGTGACGCACATCATCGCCCGGGAAATCATCGACCTCTCGGCCAGCCTGGCGATGCTGCCGCTGCGCGACGCGGACGCTCCCGCCGCCGCCGCATCGCCTGATGCGCCGGGCGCCGGCCCGGCGGCCTTTGCGCCGCCGGCCATTCATTCGCAATCGCGGGATTTCCGGTGAGCCCGCCTGTCCGGAAGCGCGCGTCGGGCCTTCCCCGGATGACGTTACGACGTGAATCGCGCTTTCTGGCGCGCCGGCCAGGACCGGAGACAGGGCGCGACCATCACCGCCGCCGGACGAAGGTCACGTCCGGCTAGGCTCCAGCACGACTGCGAAGGCCCCCGCACAGTGTCGGTCTCTTGGGACGGGGCGCGGTCATCGATACGGACCCGGATGCACAAAGGAAATATCCTGCCGGCGAGCCTGGATTGGAACATTTTTCAGACTTCACAACGCGTGCAGGGGACGTCGTCGTCTTGGAAGCCGATGGTTCGTGTCGTTATCGCGTGAGGATCGGGAGGCGCGGTCATGCGCGGGCAGGGGGGGAGGTGACCTGACCGGCGCCGGTTTTGACGCCGTTTACGAACGGCGCGCGCGTCGCCGCTGGCGGTCCTCAACGCGGACGGCGGAGCGCGTCGCAGGCCCGGGAGCGGCCTGGGTCATTCGGTGGGGCGCGCCGCCCGCCGCGTAACCGCGGGGGCCGGGAACGGCGTCCTGAACATTTTGGATGGTATTGCAGAAAGCGGTTGTGGATCCCGGCGCGGTCTGTATATGCAGATCAAGTTATTCGAAAATAATAAGACCTGATGAGGTGGGCATGCAGGCAAGAGCCGGGATCCGGAAGCTGCGCGCTGTTCGTTGAAGGAGGAGGCCGTCTTCCGGCTTTTCCTTGTGCGCTTCGCCGGTTTTCCCGCAGCTATTCGGAGCGCCGGCTGCGCCGGACCGGTTCTGCCTGCAGGGCGCCCTGGTGATCCGCTCCTGCGCGACGGCGCCGGCCGGCCCTGGCCGGGACCGTTTCCCGCCGGCGCGCCGGCGGTTTTCCAGCGAATTTCTCCCGCGAATGTCCAGGCGGCCGTTCTGGCTGTCGCCACAACCAGGGACCGTTCCGGTTTTCCTGGCGGGCCTTGCTATTGCGCTGCCCGGGCGCGCCTGTTCCCTGGAAATGCAGGAGAAATTCTTTGTCAAACGCAGCGGCATGTAAAGACTGACATGAAGAGGTTTCGTAGCGAGAGCCCTCTCCGTTTCGGGGGGAGGGGCTGGTGAAGGTCGGCTATGCCCGCCTCGCCAGCGCCGGGGCGCTGCCTGTCGCCGCCCAGGTCGCCGCGCTTGAGGCGGAGGGGTGCGTCCGCGTGGTCACCGATGCGGAGACTCCCGACGCGGGCCGGGCCCGCCCTGGCCTTGCGGCTGCGCTGAACGCGCTCGGTCCCGGCGACGTGCTGGTCGTCTGCAGCTTCGACTGTCTGGGCCGGTCGCTGATCGACCTGCTGGCGATCATCCAGCGGATCGGCGACCGCGGAGCCGGGTTTCGCGCGATCGTGGAGGATGTTGACACGACCCGGCCGGGAGGCGCGTGCGTGCTCCATTTCGCCGGCGCCCTCGCCGGCTTCGAGCGGCGCATGATCGTCGGACGCGTCAACGCCGGCGTCCTTGCGGCGAAACGGCAGGGGAAACATTTTGGCCGGCCCCGGAAACTGACGGACGAACAGATCCGGCAGGCGCGCGAGGCCCTGTCGCGCGGCGGGGCGTCCGTCGGCTCGGTGGCGTCCTTCCTCGGGGTGAGCAGGTCGACGCTATGGCGCGCCCTGAACGGCGGCCCGGCGCAGCCCGACGCAGGCGACGCCGGCGACGGCGCGGACGTCTGACCAGGCGCGGGGCCGCCATTCCCGTCCGGACGGCCGCGCTGGCCCCGCGCGCCTGCACGCCCTTGCCGTCGCGGCGGCCGCCCCGCCAGACGCCGCCCGCCGGCGCCGCAGCGTTCGTCCACGCTCCTCCTGCGGCCGCCCCCCCCTCAATGACGCCTTTTCTCCTGACGGCCGCCCGCGAGGGCGGCGCCGTCCGTTTTCCGGGGCGCGTCTCAATTTGCCGCGATTTTGAGCATTTGCCGTAAATTGAAGCCGCAATTCATCAGATCCGCGAAATAAATACATAATTGTCCGGTTTGGGGCGCCCTGATTTCCATGATAGCGTCAAAGTTGACGCATTCTCGCCATAATTCGGGCAACGGCGCACGACAGGAGGCGGTTCATGCATTTCACCCCCCGCGAGATCGACAAGCTGCTGATCTACACGCTCGCGCAGGTCGCCCAGAAGCGGAAGGACAGGGGACTCAGGCTCAACCATCCCGAGACGGTCGCGCTGGTCAGCGTCGCGGCTCTCGAGGCCGCCCGTGAAGGCAAGACCGTCGAAGAAGTCATGGAGATCGCAGGCAAGGCCATCACCCGCGACGACGTCATGGACGGCGTGGCGGAGATGATTCCCTACGTGCAGGTGGAGGCGGTTTTCACCGACGGCAGCCGTCTGGTCACGGTGCACAACCCCATCAGGTAAGGCGGGAGTGGCGCGAAAATGGCTGATGACCTGAAAAATGTTCCGGTCGGCGGTCTGGTGCTCGCCGCCGGCGAGATCGAGATCAACGCCGGCTATCCGGTGACCACGCTCAAGGTGCGCAATACGGGCGACCGCCCCATCCAGGTCGGCTCCCACTACCATTTCTTCGAGGTCAATTCCGCGCTCGAATTTGACCGCGAGAAGGCGTTCGGCAAGCGCCTCGACATTCCCGCCAGCACCGCGCTGCGCTTTGAGCCGGGCGACGAGATGGAAGTCTCACTGGTGCCTTATCAGGGCAAGCGGCGCGTGCTTGGCTTCAACAATCTGGTCGACGGCTGGGTGGGCGACGAACGGCGCAACGGCTCCCGTCCGCGTCTGGCCGAAAGCATGGAGCGGGTCCGCCGCTTCGGTTTCCGCCACAGGGCCTGATCACTGGCGCCGGGCCGCCGGTCGCCGGCCGTGTGTCTGTGACGCGCGCAGTTTCCGCATCCGGTTTGCGCGCCAGGCAGTACTGGAGTTCTGGCATGGCAAAGATTTCGCGGCGCCAGTACGCGGACCTGTATGGTCCGACGACTGGCGACAGAATTCGCCTCGGCGACACCAACCTGTTCATCGAAATCGAGAAAGATCTTCGCGTCTATGGCGAGGAGGCCGTATACGGCGGCGGCAAGACGCTGCGCGACGGCATGGGTTTCGACAGCGAGCTGACCAGCGCCGCCGGCGCGCCAGATCTTGTCATCACCAACGTCACCATCGTTGACGGCGTGCTGGGCGTCATCAAGGCGGACGTCGGCGTCAAGAACGGCCTGATCTGCGGCATCGGCAAGGCCGGCAATCCCTCCACCATGCCTGGCGTCACCCCCGGGCTGGCCATCGGCGCGGGGACCGACGCCATCTCCGGCGAGCATCTCATCCTCACCGCCGGCGGCATCGACGCGCACGTACATTTCATCTCGCCGCAGCAGGCCGAGGCGGCGCTGAGCAATGGCGTCACCACGCTGTTCGGCGGCGGCGTCGGCCCCACTGACGGCGCCAACGGCACCACCATCACTTCCGGAACGTGGAACATCGAAATGATGCTCCGCGCCTTCGACGCCTGGCCGGTGAACGCCGGCGTGCTCGGCAAGGGCAACTGCTCGGCGCGCGCGCCCGTCGTAGAGCAGATCCGCGCCGGCGCCATCGGTCTCAAGATCCACGAGGACTGGGGCAGCACCCCGGGCGTCATCCGCTCCGCGCTCTCCGTCGCCGACGAAATGGACGTGCAGGTCTGCATCCACACCGACACGCTCAATGAGTCCGGCTTCGTGGAGAACACCATCGCCGCCTTCGAGGGGCGCACCATCCATACCTACCACACGGAAGGCGCCGGCGGCGGTCACGCGCCGGACATCATCCGCGTCGCCGGTCTCGCCAACGTCATTCCCAGCTCGACCAACCCCACCCTGCCATACGGCGTCAACTCCCAGGCCGAGCTGTTTGACATGACGATGATCTGCCACAACCTCAGCCCGAAGATCCCCACGGACGTGGCCTTCGCCGAGAGCCGCGTGCGCGCGGAGACCATCGCCGCCGAAAACGTGCTGCACGATCTCGGCGCCATCTCCATTCTCTCCAGCGACAGCCAGGCCATGGGCCGCGCCGGCGAGAACTGGCTGCGCGCCATCCAGACCGCGCACCTGATGAAGGAGCGCCGCGGCGCCTATCCGGGCGACGTGTCCGGCAATGACAACGAGCGCGTGCTGCGCTTCGTCTCCAAGGTCACCATCAATCCGGCCATCGCCCAGGGCGTCAGTCACGTCATCGGCTCGGTGGAAGTGGGCAAGATGGCGGACCTGGTGCTGTGGCGGCCGGAATTCTTCGGCGTCAAGCCGAAGATGGTCATCAAGGGCGGCATGATCGCCTGGTCGGTGATGGGCGATCCCAACGCCTCGCTGCCGACGCCCCAGCCGGTGATCTACCGGCCCATGTTCGGCGCCATGGCCCCGGCGCTGGCCAGGACCCGCGTCACCTTCACCTCGCTCGCGGCCTGTGAGGACGGCGTCGCCGACCGCTACGGGCTGCAGTCGCTGGTCATGCCGGTCCGCGGCACGCGCACCATCACCAAGGAGTCGATGGTGCGCAACCACGCCATGCCGGCCATCGAGGTCAACCCCGAGACCTTCGCCGTCACCGTCGACGGCGAGCATGCGACCATCGAGCCGGCGACGACCCTGCCGCTGAACCAGCTGTATTTCTTCAGCTGACGCGACCGGACCGCTTTCGTCGCGCTGCCGGAGGAAAACGGCGCCTCCCCACGGCATCCGCCGCGCTGCGTCGCCGCAGGCGGTCTGTCTCACTCTGGAGCATCCATGATCCTCGTTGAAAACAGACTTGGTCATGTCAGCGACCCGCCGTGGCGCGAACGGGCCCGCGACTGGCGTGTGGACCACCTTGTGGTGGAGCAGTGGGAGGCCTCGCGCAACCGGCTGCGCAAGACCAGCCAGGGCGGCGTGGAGCTGGCCATCGCCCTGCCGCGCTCCGGGCGCCTTCACGACGGCGACGTGCTCCACGCCGATGAGGCGGCGAAGCTGATGGTGGTGGCGCGCGTGCCGCTGAAGGAGGTGATGGTCATCGAGCTGGAGGGGCTGGAGCGGCTGGCGCCGGCGGAGATCCTGCGCGCCGCTTTCGAGCTGGGCCACGGCCTCGGCAACCAGCACTGGCCGGCGGTGATCCGCGGCTCCACGGTCTACGTGCCGGTCTCCGTCGACCGCAAGGTGGCGGATTCGGTGATGCGCACCCACGCTTTCGCCCATACGAAAACCCGCTTCGCGCCCGGGGAGGAAATCCTGGCGCTGCTGGAGCCGTCCGAGGCGCGGCTGCTGTTCGGCGGCGGCGAGACCGGTCACCACCATCACGGCGGCCACGGCCACCATCACCACCAGCAACATCATGATCGCGGCCACGGCCACGATCACGTCCATGGCCATGGTCATCACGGCCACGACCAGCCCCCTGGTCATGGTCACGGACGCTAGCGACCCCAGGGAGGCGGCGGCATGACCACGCGGGACGGAGCGGGCGGCGGCTGCGACATGACGCGGCTGGCGCGGCTGTTGCAGTTTTCGGATTCGGCGCTGCCGGTCGGCTCCTTCGCCTTCTCCAACGGGCTGGAGTCGGCCATCCAGACCGGGGTGGTGCGCGACGCCGCCACTTTGAAGGAGTTCGTCACCCTGGTGGTGCGCCAGGCGGCGCGCATGGACGGGGTGGCGGCGCTGCACGCGCACCGCGCCGCCTGCGCCGGCGATTATGACGGCCTGCTGGCGGCGGACGCCGCCCTGTGGCGCCGGCGCGTGGGAGAGGAGCAGCAGCTGATGCTGGCCCGCATGGGCCGGAAGTTCGCCGAGCTGGCGCTGAACGTCGCCGGGCTGCCGCTGCTGGCCCGCTGGCTGGCGGACATCCGCGCCGGGGCGACGCCCGGCTGCTATCCGGTGGGCCAGGCGGCGGCGCTGGCGCAGCTGGGGGCCTCGGAACAGGAGGCTTTCGTGCTGCACCAGTACGGCGCGGCCGCCATGACGCTGGGCGCGGCCGTGCGGCTGATGCGCGTCGACCATGTGGAGACGCAGCGCATCCTGTTCGAGACGCAGCAGCGCGTGGCGGCGGACTATGAGGCGGTCCGCGCCCTTTCCCTCGACGAAATGGCGGGTTTCGCGCCAGTGTTCGATGCGCTCGTCGCGCATCACACGACGGCGCACGTGCGCCTGTTCATGAACTGACCGCGCTGTGACCTTTCCGCGAACCGCAGACTGGCGACGAATGGACCGGACGACATGAAGCGAATAACCCGCATCGGCATCGGCGGGCCCGTGGGCTCAGGCAAGACGGCGATCATCGAGACCATCACGCCGCGCCTGATCGGGCTTGGCGTGAAGCCGCTGATCATCACCAATGACGTGGTCACCACCGAGGACGCCAGACAGGTGCGCCGCACCCTGAAGGGCGTGCTGGTGGAGGAGAAGATCGTCGGCGTGGAGACCGGCGCCTGCCCCCACACGGCGGTGCGCGAAGACCCCTCCATGAACATCGCCGCGGTGGAGGAGCTGGAGGAGAAATATCCGGACAGCGACGTGATCTTCATCGAGTCCGGCGGCGACAACCTCACCCTGACCTTCAGCCCGGCGCTGGCCGATTTCTACATCTACGTCATCGACGTCGCCGGCGGCGACAAGATTCCGCGCAAGAACGGCGCGGGCGTGTGCCAGTCGGACATTCTGGTGATCAACAAGAAGGATCTCGCTCCTTATGTCGGCGCGAGCCTTGAGGTGATGGACCGGGATTCGAGGATCGTCCGCGGCTGCCGCCCGTACGTCTTCACCAACTGCAAGACCGGCGAGGGCGTTGACGAGCTGATCGGTCTCATCCTCGACATGGCGCTGTTTGACCTTCCCGTCGCCCGCGCCCGCGCCGCGGCGCGGTCTGCGGGTTAAGCCATGTCCCTGCCCGAAGCGCTCGCCCGTCTCGACGCCGCCCGCGAGGTGCAGGCCTACCAGAGCCAGCCGCGCCAGATGCGCGCGGCGGCGCCGGGCAAGGTGGGGGCGCTGCGCCTCGGGTTCGCGCTGCGCCACGGCCGCTGCGTGCTGCATGACCTCTATCGCGCCGCGCCGCTGCTGGCGCAGCAGGCGCTCTACTGCGACGAGGCCATGCCGGAGCTGCCGGTGGTGCAGGTCATCTCGCTGGGCGGCGGCATGCTCCAGGGCGACCGCTACACGATCGACATCAGCGTGGGCGCCGGCGCCTGCGCCCACGTCACCACCCAGAGCGCCACGCGCATCCACCAGATGGACGCCAACTACGCCTCCCAGCGGCAGAACATTGTCGTGGAGGCGGGGGGATATCTGGAGCACCTGCCGGACTTCACCATTCCCTCCCGCAATTCGCGCTTCATCAACGACACGGACATCGTCGTCGCCGAAGACGCCACCGTGCTTTACGGCGAGATGGTGATGAGCGGGCGCAAGCATCACCGCGCGGACGAGCGTTTTGGCCTCGACCTGCTGTCGATGGCGGTGCGCGTGCGCCGGCCGGACGGGCGCGCGCTGTTCGCGGAGAAGCTGCTGCTGGAGGGCGGCGACCCGTGCGTCAACTTCGGCGCCTGCATGGGCGGGTTCGACGCCTTCGCCAGCATCCTGTGCCTGACGCCGCCGGATGTGGCGGAGCGCGTCCAGGCCCGGTTCGAGCCGCTGTTTCCGCCGCCAAGCGAGCGGCGCGCCATGGCCGGCGTGTCGCGGCTGCCGGACCGGGCCGGCCTCGTTCTGCGGGTGGTCGGGATTGAAAGTTATGACGTGCGCGAGGAGGCGCGCCGCTTCTGGCGCATCGTGCGCGAGGAGGCGCGCAACCGCACTGTCGCGGCGCGCTGGCTCTGGCGCTGAACGGTCCGCCGCATGGCGCCGCGCAGGTGAGGGGGCGCGACGGCTGCAGAGCGGAAGGGAATGAACCCGTTGCGGTTTGCCTGAGGGCGTCGGCCAGGCGTTCTTCATGGGATCGCGCTGACGCGCAGCCGGGCTGTTCCCGGCTCCACCGTTCCGTTCGCGCCGGCCGCCTGGCTGCCGGCTGCCGGCGCCGGTTCTTTCGGCAGGCTTGGCGTCGCCGGCGTTCGCCGACGCTGGCGACAGCTGGTCTCAGTAACGCGACCGCTTTTCCCGACGCCGGCGGGCTGGGAATATCGTGCTGGGAATATTTTCGTAATATCGGTCAGCTCTTCCTGCCCTGCGACTGGACCAGCGTGACTGTCCAGCGCGACATCGCCCGGGCGCAGGCGCCATTGCGTCGCGCGCCTGCGTTCGGGCGAAGCGGCTATCCCGCCAGTTGCGGAAGTGGACAGGGGCGGGCCGTCAGGCCGGCGCCGGCGCGCTGCGGCGCCGCGTGAAGCGGCCGATGGCGAAGCCAACGCCGGCGCCGGCGGCGTGCAGCAGCACGGTTGCGGCGATGAAGCCGAGGCCGAAAGCCAGCACGCCGGTATGGGCCGGCATCTCCGCCACATGCGCGTGGCCATGGAACACGGCGAAGAAGCCGGCCAGGGCCGCGGCGAGGATCGACGGCATGTTCAGCCGCAGCACGACCGCGGCGCCGAGCACGCCGACCGAGAGCAGGATGGCCGCCTCGACAAAGGGCAGGCTGACGCCGGCGAAGGCCAGCGCCCCGCCGGCCGCCATCATGGCGACGAAGGCCAGCGGCGCCTGCCAGAGCGCGCGGCCGCGCAGACGGGCCGCGAGCAGGCCCACCGCCAGCATCGCCAGCATGTGATCGGGACCGGTGATCGGGTGAATGAAACCGTCCACGAAGCCGTGGGCGTGCCCGGAGCCCGGATGGGCGAAGGCCGCGCCCGGGAGCATCACGAGGCCGCCCGCCGCCGCCAGAGACCGAAGTCGCGACATGCTCTTTCTCCTCAACGCTTCCTTCTCGCGCCCCGTCAGCCAGAGGCGGTTCGCAGAAAACCGCGCCGCATGGCGCGCGGCGCGCATGCGTCCCGGTCGGGAAGGTTATCTTCCCTGACGGGCAGGGGACGTCGCCGTCGTCCGGGCGGACGCCCGGAACCGGCAGGCGGTCTGCCCCATGACCGTCCGCCCCGCCTGCAGGTAGCCCGGGCGGAGCCGCCGGCCGGACAGGTCAGGCGCCGCCAGCGTCAGTTGCAGATCCGTGCGCTTCAGGGCTGACCTGCGCGTCAGCCGTGACGCAGGGCGCCTGGAGACCCGGAAAACCATTATATCTGTCCCGGCCCGGATCGCGCTGACCACTTTTCAGGCACACACGCGTCCGGCGCCGCGCGGTTCAGACGCGGACGATCCGGACCTGAAGCGGGGCGCCGCCGGCGGCGATGGCCAGCAGGCGGTCGATGTTGGGATGCGCGCCGGGGCGGGCGCGGGCGTCGGCGACATGCTCGCCGAACACGGCGAGGCCATGCTCCGCCGCCGCGGCGTCAATCACGCCGAAGCACTGCGCGAGATACTGGTACACCGCCAGCGATCCCTGCTTGCCTGGCTGGTTCTCGATGACCCCCGCCGGCGCGCCGCTGGCGTCGGCAAGCTCAATGCGCAGCACGTCGGTGACTGGCGGCAGCAGCTGCAGGTTGGCCCTGAAATCAGGCCCGGGCGCAATTTTCATCGGCAAGGCTCCGCAGGCGGGAGCGCGCAGGCGCGGCGTCCGCGCTCCCTCGGCCTGTAAATTTCGCGTCGCCTTCGCGCACAGGCGGCGCGCCGCCTGCCCGGAAAGCGCGCGGGCGGCGAATGAACCGGTCAGGCGCCGCCCTGCGCCTGCGGCCTCTCATGCCACATTCCGGTCGCCGCCGCGAGAGCGCCTGGGGCCTGCAGGAAGGTCAGCAGCGCTGACACAGCGCCAGCAGCGCCGCGGTCAGGGCGCCGTCCGGCGCGGTCAGGCCGGCGAGAATGCTGAAATGGTTCGCTCCCTCCACCGGCGCGGTTTCGCAGGCCACGCCGGCCGCGCTCCACGCCGCCGCCGCCGCGCGCGACTGGCGCTGCAGTTCCGGCAATTCCTGCGTTCCCCATGCGAAGGTCGCGGGTCCAGCGCCCACGGGCGGCCGGCGTATGGGGCTCAGGCTGGCGATTTCCTGCTCCGTCAGCCGCAGCGCCGCGTTGAGAAAGGTATGGGCGAGCGGCTCCAGCTCGAATACGCCGGAGATGGCGAGGCAGGCGTCAACTTCCGGAAGCTCCAGACAGCTGGCGGCGAGATGACCGCCGGCCGACCATCCGGAGACGATAAGCCGGCTACATGATAATCCCAGGCCTGTCGCATTGCGGCGCAGAAAGCGCACGGCGGCGTGCGTTTCGGAGACGATGTCCGTCAGGGTCGCCTCCGGGGCCAGGGTGTAGCCGGGCAGGGCGACGTCGAAGCCGCGCGCCAGCGGTCCCTCGGCCATGCAGGTGAAGATCTCCTTGCTGTTGCGCTGCCAGTAGCCGCCGTGAATGAACACGAACAGCGGCGCTCCCGCCGCGCCGCTGCGCAGTATGTCGATGCGGTTGCGCGGGCGTGGACCATAAGGAACGTCGAGCAGCTCCGGGCGGCTGGCGCGCAGGCGGGCGCTGCGCTCGCTCCAGCGCGCCAGCCAGCCGGCGCTGTCAGCCACGGCGGCGGCGTTGTTGTAGGCGGCGTCGCGGGCGGTCTGGTCCATCAGCCGCCAGTCGCCGTCCTGCGCGGCCGGCGGGGGTGCGGGCGACACGGATGTCGCGGACATGGCGGAGCCTCCCTGATGCGGGCGCGGCGTCGTCGCAGCAGCAGCGAAAACTGGCCGGGTCCCGGAACGGAACGGGACCCGGCCCGCGACCCTGAGCGGAGTCGCCCGCCGCCGGCGCCCTGGCCGCAAATGGCGCGCCTCAGGCGGCCTTGCGGGCGTGGTGGCTGTGCAGGCGCTGGTTCAGGCCGGCGCGGATGACGTTGAACTCCGGCGAGGCCACGTTGCGCGGCCGGGCGAGGTCGATGGCCAGTTCGCTGTCGATGCGGCCAGGTCCCGGCGACATCGCCACCACCCGGTCGGCGAGGAACACCGCCTCTTCGATCGAGTGGGTCACGAACAGCACGGTGAGGCCGGTGGCCGCCCACAGCTCGAGCAGCTCGTCCTGCAGGCGGTCGCGGGTCATGGCGTCGAGGGCGCCGAAGGGCTCGTCCATCAGCACCATCTCGGCGTCGTTGGCCAGCACCCTGGCGATGGCGACGCGCTGCTTCATGCCGCCGGAGAGCTGGTGCGGATAGGCGTCGGCGAACTTCCGCAGGCCCACCATGTCCATGTAGCGGTTCACGGTGGCGGCGATCTCCTCCTTCGGCCGGCCGCGGGAGACAAGGCCGAAGGCGATGTTGCCGCGCACGGTGAGCCAGGGAAACAGGCCGTAATCCTGGAACACCATGCCACGCGACGGGTCGGGTCCCTCCACCGGCTTGCCCCACATCAGCACCTCGCCGGAGGTGGGCGTTTCGAAGCCGGCGGCGATGCGCAGCAGGGTGGACTTGCCGCAGCCCGAGGCGCCGATCAGGCAGATGAACTCGCCCTTCTCCACCGTGAGGCTGGCGCCGCTGAGCGCCTGGACGCGCTGGCCGTTGAAGTCGAAGACCTTGCTGACGTTGCGCAGCTCGAGGATTGGCGTGGTCGCCTTAGACATGGTTCGGACTCCACGAGAGCAGACGACGGCCCAGCATCATGACGAGGCGGTCGGAGATGAAGCCAAGGAGGCCGATGGCCACCATTCCGGAGATGACGATCTCGGTGCGCGAGAGCTGGCGGGCCTCCATGATGATGGCGCCGAGGCCGGTCTGCACGCCGGTCATCTCGCCGATGACGATCACCACCCAGGCGAAGCCGAGGCCGAGCCGCAGGCCGGTGAAGATCGCCGGCAGCGCCGCCGGCAGCACCACCCGGGTGAACTGCGCCGAGCCCTTGCAGCCCAGCATGCTCGCGGCCTCGAACAGCCGCGGCTCCACATTGCGCACGCCGAACACGGTGTTCACCAGGATCGGGTAGAACGCGCCGAGGAACACCAGGAAGAAGGCCGAGCGCGGCCCGATGCCGAACAGGATCATCGCCAGCGGCAGCCACGCGGTGACCGGAATGGGCCGCAGGATCTGCAGGGTCGGATCCACCAGCCGGCGCACGAACGGCACGCGGCCGATCAGCAGGCCGAGCGGCAGGGCCGCCAGCACGGCGAGGAAGAAGCCGCCGAGCACCCGGCTCACCGAGGCCAGAATGTGCGTGAGCAGCGTCCCGCTGAAGGCGTCGTCATAGACGCCGCCGAAGGCCAGGTCCCAGATGGCGCGGGCCACCTCCGCCGGCGGCGGCACCAGCGAGTAGGGCTCGTCGACGGTGGCGAAATGCCAGACCGTGAAGATCGCGGCCGGGAAGGCCAGCGCCAGGGCGATGTCGCCCAGGCGGCTGCCGACGCCCCGGAAGCCGGGGAAGAGGAAGCGCGCGGCGCCTTCCGCGCGCGCTTCCCGGGCGGGTTCAATGGCCATGGTCATGCCCGTCCTCCAAGCCTGTCGACCGCCGCGGTCTGGAAGAAGGCCTCGAAGTCAGGCAGGCGGCGGATCTGCTTCAGGTCCAGCATGCGCCGGGCGTAGGTTTCGCCGCGCTTGCGGTCTTCCGGCGTGAAGTCCCACACCAGCTCCACGTTGGGCACGGAGACGGCGATGGCCTCCGGCTTCTGGCCGAGCTTCGCCACCGCCATGGCGGCCATGCGGTCCGGGTTGGCCATGGCGTATTCGCAGGCCTTGCGGTGCACCTCGAGCAGCACCTTCATCTCTTCGGCCTTGGCGGTGAGGTTGTCCCGGTGGGTGGCGGTGATCATGTTCAGCGATCCGAGCGCCGTGCCGTAGGGATATTCCACCACCTTGCCCACGCCGGTGGAGACGCTCACGCCCGGGGCCGGCTCGGCGCCCACATAGGCGTCCACGTCGCCGCGGGCGAGGGCGGCGTGCATCTCGGAGAAGGAGATGCGCACCGGCGTGAGGTCGCGGATGCTCATGCCCTCCTGGCTCAGGCGCTCAAGGATGAACATCTCCTGGGTGGAGCCCGGCCAGATGGCGACGCGCCTGCCCTTGAGGTCCCTGATCGTGTTGATGTCGCTGTCCTTGCGGGCCACCACGCCCACGCCCTTGTTGCAGGCGCCGGCGATGAGGGCCACCGGCTCGCCGGCCGAGGCGCCGAGCAGGCCCGCGGCGATGCCGAACATGCCGAAATCGACAGACCTGGTGACCACCGCGTTCTTGCCTTCGGTGGGGCTTTCGAAGGGCACGACCTCGATCCTGTAACCCGCGGGCGTGAACTGCTCGTAGAAGTACGGCGCGATCGAATGGATCAGCTTGAGCGCGCCCATGCGGATCACGACGGGCTTCGCCTGGGCGAAGGCGCTGCGGCCGAGAATGGCCGGGGCGGCGAGGCCGGCGACGGCGCCCATCAGGAACTGTCTGCGCTGGATCATGATGTGTGCTCCTGTTCCGGTGTTCTTCAGGCGGCGTCTGCGACAGCGCGGTAGGCGCGCCAGCCGCCGAACGCGGTGATGTTGCGGGCCCCCTTCAGGGCCCATGCCTCGCAGAGAAAGCCCTTGACGACCCTGCCGTCGTCGAGTTCGACCGAGCCGACGCCCAGCGGCGCCGGTATCTCTGCAACAAACGTGCCAAACTCCGCCGGACCGAGACGCCAGAGCTCCAGCTCCACCCCGCCCGGGCCCCCGTCCCGGATCAGGCCCGGCTTGGCCGGCGCGGTTCCGGGCAGGGCGTAGAGGCTGTAACCGGCGCCCGTTCGCGCGGCGCCCAAAAATTCCGCATTGCGCTGCGTGAGCTGCCAGTTGAGCGGCTGGCCGCGCAAATGCGCGCCAACCACGGCGAGGATGATGCCGTCGGCCGCGGCGCCGGCGCCCGTCAGGGCGGCGTCGCCCAGCTCCGCCACGGTGACGGCTTCGGCGAGGCGCGCGGGCGTGGCGCCGATGCGCGCCTCGGGAGCCGCCCGGTGCAGCAGGTCGCCGATGGCGGCCAGCCGGCCGTCGCTGAACGCCGGCCCCACCAGGGTGACGCCGGCGGGAAGGCCGTCCGCCCCGATCCCGGCCGGAACCGCCAGGGCGGCGAGATCCATCAGGTTGACGAAATTGGTGAACAGGCCGAGCCGGGCGTTGGCGCCGACAGGATCCGCCAGCACCTCGGCGATCGACGGATGCCCCGGGGCGGTGGGCAGCAGCACCAGGTCCACCGCCCGCCAGATGGTCTGCGCCGCGCGCGCCAGCGCCTGCAGGCGATACTGGCCCTCAAAGGCGTCCACGGCGCTGTAGGCTTCGCCGCCGGCGATGACGGCGCGTACAACCGGATGCACTTCGTCTGCGGCGCCAGCCATGAAGTCGCGGATGGCCGCCAGCCGCTCCGCCACCCATGGGCCGCCGTAGAGCAGCGTCGCCGCCTCGCGCAGCGGCGACCAGTCCACCGCCACCGGCGCGCCGCCAAGCGCGGCGAGCCGCGCCACGCACGCCTCATAGGCCTGCCGGTAGCCGGGGGCGCATTCCGCCAGGGTCGCGGCGTCGATCACGCCGAAGCGGAACGGCCCGGGCTGCGGCGCCGCGAGGGCGCCTGCGGGCGCCTCGCGCGACCAGGGATCGTTGGCGTCAAAGCCGGCGGCGACGCGCGTCGCCAGCAGCGCGTCCGCCGTCGAGCCGGCGAAAACCGAGACGCAGTCCAGCGAGCGGCAGGCCGGGACGACGCCGGCCGTGCTGATCAGGCCCCGGGTCGGCTTCAGCCCCACGACATTGTTGAAGGCCGCCGGCACGCGGCCGGATCCGGCGGTGTCGGTGCCGAGGGCGAAGGGCACGAGGCCGGCGCCCACGGCGACCGCCGAGCCGGAGCTGGAGCCGCCGGAAACCCGCGCCGGATCAAACACGGAGGCCGGCGCGCCATAGGGCGAGCGCGTGCCGTTGAGGCCGGTGGCGAACTGGTCGAGGTTGGTCTTGCCCACCGGAATGGCGCCGGCGGCCACCAGCCGCTCCACCGCCGCGGCGGAGCGCGCCGGCGTGTAGGCGAAGGCGGGGCAGGCGGCGGTGGTGGGCAGGCCCGCAACGTCAATGTTGTCCTTGACCGCGAAGGGCACGCCGAAGAGCGGCAGCTCCTCGCCGGCGGCGGCGCGGGCGGCGGCGGCCGCCAGCATCTCCAGCGCCGTCTCCACCGGCGTCACGGAAATGAAGGCGTGCGAGTCCGCGGCGGCGGCGACGGCGGCGCAGGTCTCCTTCAGGTCCGCGGCCGCGTCGCGCCCGGCCCGGTACGCGGCGACCCGCGAGGGGATGTCCGCGAAGGGAGGCTTGGGGAACGCTGCAGGCATCGCTGTCTCCGTCGGCTGCTGGCTTGTGACGGCGAGATTGACTGCAGCGGCTGTTGACGTCTATTGCTGAATTGCGAACGTTCTGTTTCCATAATCGCAACAGCGTGAAAATTCTTTCGTGATGACAACAGGATGCCGTCCGCCTTCGACCGGAAATTGCGACGCGCGGCCGGATGGAGCGGCCACCAGGAGGGAACGGCGGTGAAGCACCTGCGGACGCTGGCGTGCATTCTCGACGTGGCGAAGACCGGCTCGATCCGCAAAAGCGCCGAGCGCCTCGCCCTCACGCCCTCGGCGCTGACGCGCAAGATCCAGGATTTCGAGCAGGAAATGGGCGTGGAGCTGTTCGAGCGCCTGCCCCACGGCATGCGGCTCAATCCGGCGGGCGAGCTGGTCGTGCGCCACATCCGCGACCAGCTGTCGGATTTCGAGCGCGTGCGCACGCAGATCGCCGACCTGTCCGGGGAGCGGCGCGGCCATGTCTCGGTGGCCTGCAGCCAGGCCTTCGCCAACGAGTTCCTGCCTGTGCAGGTCGCGGCCTACCGGCGGGAGCATCCGCTGGTGTCGTTCAGCCTGATGGTGCGGGATTACGACAATCTGATGCCGGTGCTCTCCAGCCATGAGGCGGATTTCGCCGTGGCGCTGAAGCCGCCGCCGGCGCCGGAGTTCCACACCCTGCTGATGCTGGACGAGCCGGTGTGCGCGCTGTTCGCGGCGGACCATCCGCTGGCGGGCAGGGAGGGGCCGGTGCGCCTGCGCGAGTGCCTGCGCTTTCCGGTGATCATGCCGGACCGCAGCCTCGCCCTGCGCCATCTGCTGGACGCGGCGCGCATGCGCATGTCGGCGCCGCTGCAGGTGGCGCTGGAGACCGGTTCATTCGAAGTGATGCGCGGTTTCGCCCTGGCGGAGCATGCGGTGAGTTTCCAGATCCGGGGCGGCATTCCGCGCAACGATCCGCGCCTCGCCGCCCGCGTGGTGGACCCCCGCGACATGGCGCCGGCGCAGATCGTGGTGGGACACCTGCGCGGCCGCACCCTGCCGGTGGCCGCCGCCAAGTTCATGGAGCAGGTGCTGAAGGCCCTCGTCCAGGGGGAGGCCGGACAGGCAGCCGGCCGGGACGCGGCCGCCGCCGCTCCGGCGCAGGCGTGACCCGCGCCCGCGCGCCCGCGTTCCGGGAGCCGCTCCGCCCCTCGATGCGCCGGCGCCGTCACGGACGCGTCGCCGCGCGCCGCGCCCGCGCCGTCAGTGCTGCAGCGCGTAAACGGCGACGGCCGCCGCGACGATGAGCGCCCAGCCGATCGGCGTGGCGAACATGATGGAGCCGATAGTCCTGATCGCGTTCATGGAAGCCTCTGGAAGCGTTCTTCCTGCCTCCATCAAAACGCCGGGAGGCGGCTCCGCGACGTGCGCCAGCGCGCTTCGCAGGCCGCCGCCGCCGCGCCAGGATGGGGAGGGGCGCGCCCCTCCGGCGACCGCCACGGTCCGCGGCCTATGTGAGCACCAGCAGCAGGTCGCGCGCCTCCACATTGTCGCGCACCGCCACCAGCACCTCGCTCACCACGCCGGCGCGCGGCGCGGCGAGGGTGGTCTCCATCTTCATCGCCTCCAGCGTCAGCAGCGGCGCGCCGGCCTCCACCTTCTGGCCCTTGCGCACGGCGATGGAGGAGACCGCTCCCGCCATGGGCGCGGCCACATGGGTGGGGTCGCCGTCGTCGGCCTTGCGGCGGGCGGCGGCCACCACGCGGCTGCGGTCGGCGACGCGGATCACCCGCGGCTGGCCGTTCAGCTCGAAGAACAGCTTCACGTGCCCGTCCGGCTCCGGCTCGCCGATCGCCTGCAGCTGGATGATCAGCGTCTTGCCAGGCTCGATTTCCGCCACCACCTCGTCGCCGGGCCGCATGCCGCCGAAGAACACGGGAGTCGGCAGGGCGTGCACCGGCCCCCAGGCCTCGGCCTTGCGGGCGAACTCCGCGAACACCTTCGGATACATCAGCCAGGAGGCCAGCTCCTGGTCGGAGACGGCGCGCCCGACGTCCGCCTCCGCCTGCCGGCGCGCGGCGTCGAGATCGGCCTCGCCCAGCAGCGACGCCGGCCGCACGGTGATGGGCTTCTCGCCGCGCAGCGCCTTTTTCTGCAGCGCTTCAGGCCATCCGCCCGGCGGCTGGCCGAGGTCGCCGCGCAGCATTTCCACCACCGAGGCGGGGAAGGCGATCTCCCGCTCCGGATCCAGCACGTCTTCCGGCGTCAGGCCCTGGGCCACCATCATCAGCGCCATGTCGCCCACCACCTTGGAGGAGGGCGTCACCTTGATGATGTCGCCGAACAGGTCATTGGCCTCGCGATAGGCGCGGGCCACCTCATGCCAGCGGCTCTCCAGCCCGAGGGCGCGGGCCTGCTCCTTGAGATTGGTGAACTGCCCGCCCGGCATCTCGTGCAGATACACCTCCGAGGCGCCGGAGCGCAGGTCGCTCTCAAACGGCGCATAGAGCGCGCGCACCCCCTCCCAGTAGAAGCTGATGCGCCGGATGGCGTCGGCGTCGAGGCCGGCGTCCCGCTCCGTGCCGCGCACCGCCTCCACGACCGAGCCGAGGCACGGCTGGGAGGTGGCGCCGGACATGGCGTCGGCGGCCAGGTCCACCGCGTCCACCCCCGCCTCGATGGCGGCGATCACAGTGGCGCTGGCCGCGCCGGAGGTGTCGTGGGTGTGCAGGTGGATGGGCAGGTCGGTAACGTCGCGCAGCGCCCGGATGAGGGCGCGGGCGGCGGGCGGCCGCAGCAGGCCGGCCATGTCCTTGATCGCCAGCACGTGGCAGCCGGCGGCGTCCAGCTCCTTCGCCAGGCCGGCGTAATAGGACAGCGAGTATTTCGCCCGGTCCGGATCGAACACGTCGCCGGTATAGCAGATGGCGCCTTCGGCGATCTTCCCCGCCGCGGCCACGGCGTCGATGGCGACGCGCATGTTCTCCACCCAGTTCAGGCAGTCGAAGATGCGGAACAGGTCCACGCCCGCCTCCGCCGCCTGGCGGATGAAGAACTTCACCACATTGTCCGGATAGTTGGTGTAGCCCACGCCATTGGCGCCGCGCAGCAGCATCTGCAGCAGGATGTTCGGCGCCCGTTCACGGATGGCGGCCAGCCGCTCCCACGGGTCTTCGGTGAGGAAGCGCATGGCCACGTCGAAGGTGGCGCCGCCCCAGCATTCCAGCGACAGCAGCCCCGGCAGGCCGGCGGCGTAGGCGCCGGCGGCCGGAGCGATGTCGAAGCTGCGCATGCGCGTGGCCAGCAGCGACTGGTGGGCGTCGCGCATGGTGGTGTCGGTGATGAGGATGCGCTGCTGCTCGCGCATCCAGCGGCCGAAGGCGCGCGGCCCCAGCTGGTCCAGCAGCTGCTTCGTGCCGGGCGGCGGCGTTCCGGGGAAGGCGGGCGCCTCGGGAGCGCGCAGGTCGCGGGGCGGCAGCGCGCGGCCCTTCATCTCCGGGTGGCCGTTCACGGTGACGTCGGCGATGGAGCGCAGCAGCTTGGTGGCGCGGTCGCGCCGCGGCGGCAGGTTGAACAGCTCTGGCGTCTCGTCGATGAACCGGGTGGTGTAGTCCATGGCCTGGAAGCGCGGATGCGCCAGCACCGCCTCCAGGAACGGCAGGTTGGTGGCCACGCCGCGGATGCGGTACTCGCGCAGCGTCCGGTCCATGCGGGCGATGGCCTCTCCGGGCGTCGGCGCCCACACGGTCACCTTCTCCAGCATGGCGTCATAGAAGGGCGTGACCACCGCGCCGGAATAGGCCGTGCCGCCGTCGACGCGCACCCCGAAGCCGGCGGCGCCGCGATAGGCGGTGATGCGGCCATAGTCCGGCGCGAAACCGCGCTCCGGATCCTCGGTGGTGACCCGGCACTGCATGGCGTGGCCGGAAAGGCGGATCGCCTCCTGCGGCGGAACGCCCGTCTCCTCCACCACGCCGACGCGCCCGCCCCCGGCGATGCGGATCTGCGCCTTCACGATGTCGAGGCCGGTGACCACTTCGGTCACCGTATGCTCCACCTGGATGCGCGGATTGACCTCGATGAAGTAGAAATCGCCGCTGTCGGCGTCCATCAGGAACTCGACGGTGCCGGCGCCTGCGTAGTTCGTCGCCCGGCCGATGGCCAGCGCCGCTTCGGCGAGCTTCTGGCGGGCGGCGTCGTCGAGATAGGGCGCGGGCGCCCGTTCGATCACCTTCTGGTGGCGGCGCTGGATGGTGCAGTCGCGCTCGAACAGGTGGACGAGATTGCCGTGGGCGTCGCCCAGCAGCTGCACCTCCACATGGCGGGCGCGCCGCACCAGCTTCTCCAGATAGACCTCGTCCTTGCCGAAGGCGGCGGCCGCCTCGCGGCGGGCCGTGGCGACCGCGTCCAGCAGCTGCGCCTCGCTTTCAATGGGGCGCATGCCGCGTCCGCCGCCGCCCCAGCTGGCCTTCAGCATCAGCGGATAGCCGATGCCGGCGGCGAGGCGGCGGATTTCCTCACCGTCGCGCGGCAGCGGGCCGGTGGCCGGCATCACCGGCGCGCCGACGGAGATGGCGAGGTTGCGCGCCGCCACCTTGTCGCCGAGCTGGCGCATGGTCTGCGGCGATGGGCCGATGAAGATGATGCCGGCGGCGGCGCAGGCTTCCGCAAACTCGGGACTTTCCGAAAGGAAGCCGTAGCCGGGATGGATGGCGTCCACCCGGGCCTTCACCGCGGTTTCGATGATGGATTCGATGTCGAGATAGGCCTGCAGCGGCCCCTTGCCGGCGCCGACACGATAGGCTTCGTCCGCCTTGAAGCGATGGAGCGACAGCCTGTCTTCTTCAGCATAAATGGCGACGGTTTCGATGCCGAGTTCCGTGGCCGCGCGGAACACGCGGATGGCGATCTCGGAGCGGTTGGCGACCATCAGCCGCCGGATGCGCTTCTCCATTTCAGCCCTTGCTGTTTCTTCCCCGCACGAAGCTTGCAGTATCCGCGCATGAAAGCAACCGCGCCTTCCGTCGGGCGTCGCCGCCCGCCGAGGCGCGCCCGAGACGGGGAAAACGCCGGCTGTCTGGCGAATGAAAGGCGGCGCGCCGCCCTCAGGGCAGGCGGTGGATGAACGCCCTTGCGCCGTCGCGGCCGCGCAGCGTCTCCGTCTTCACGCCGAACGCGGCGCGCAGCAGCGCCGGCGCCAGCACCTCGTCCGGCGCGCCCAGCGCCAGCGGGCGGCCGGCGCGCAGCAGCAGGATGTCGTCGGCGCAGGCGGCGGGGGCGAGGTCGTGCAGCGCCGCCATCACCGCAAGGCCGTCGTCCGCCAGCCGGCGCGCCTCGCGTAGCAGCAGCAGCTGGTGACGGATGTCGAGGCTGGCGGTGGGCTCGTCCAGAAACAGCGCCTGGCGCAGCGGCCCGTCCGCCGCCGCCCGCCCGGCCGCCAGCTGGGCGAGGGCGCGGGCGAAGTGCGCGCGCTGGCGCTCGCCGCCGGAGAGCGTGTCATAGCGCTGGCCGGCGAGATGGGCCATGTCCGCCCGTTCGAGGCTGTCACGCACGATGGCGGCGATGGTCCGGCGCGGCAGCCTGCGCCCCACCGTCTCCGCGCCCATCCGCGCCACCTCGCCCACAGTGAAGGGAAAGCCAGGGCTGGAGGCCTGCGGCAGCACCGCGCGCGCCGCCGCCAGCCGCCAGGCCGGCGTGGCGGCGAGGTCCGCTCCCTCCCACAGCGCCGCGCCGGCGGTGCGCGCCAGCTCGCCGCAGCACAGGCGCAGCAGCGTGGACTTGCCGGCGCCGTTGGGCCCCAGAACAACCTTGAACGTCCCCGGCGCAAGGGTGAGATTCACCGCCGCCAGCAGCGTCCTGCCGCGCGTTGCATATCCGGCGTCGCGGAGCTGGAGCAGGCTCATGCCGTCTCCTCCCGGCCGCGGCGCAGCAGCAGCCACAGAAAGAACGGCGCGCCGAGCGTGGCGGTGAGGATGCCGATGGGCAGCTCGGCCGGCGCCGCCAGCAGGCGCGCCAGCACGTCGGCCGTCACCAGCAGCGCCCCGCCCAGCAGCGCGCTGGCCGGCAGCAGGACGCGGTGGTCCGGTCCGGCGGCGAGGCGGATGACGTGCGGCGCCACGATGCCGATGAAGCCGATGACGCCGCAGGCGGCCACCGAGGCTCCCACCGCCAGCGCCGTGAGCACGATGGCCAGCAGCTTCACCCGCTGCACGGCCACGCCCATGTGATAGGCTTCCGCCTCGCCCAGCAGCAGCGCGTTGAGCCCGCGCGCCAGCGCCGGCGCGGCGACGAGCGCCAGCGCCGCCGGCGACGGATGCAGCGCGAGGGTCAGGGGGCAGGCGGATCATGGGCGGCGTTCCGTGCGCTCGCGAAAAATATGGCGGCGCGGATTTCATACAGAAAATCGCGGCGCAGTTACAATTAATCTTTGGAACGCGCGGACAATCCGCACGTTCCCCCGGCAGGGCGAGGCGCGGGCGTCGGGAAGGCGGCGTCCTTGCAAGTTTATGAAAAATATATTGAAACAAGGCGATCTCCGGCCGGCGCGACAGTCGTGCGCGGCGGGCGCCGCCTGCCGGCGCAGCGCGCCGGCGCGCTACGCCGGCAGTACTTCAGCCTGGATCCGTTCTGAAAAAAGCCATGACCTTTAATTAAAATCATTCCGGGAATGGCGTTTGTTTGAAGTTTTTCAAATGTATTTACGCAATATATTTGACAGCCCCGCCGCATGCGCCTGGGGACTGTGGCCAGGGACGCGCGCCGGGCCGCCGCGTCGCAGGATCGCGCCGGGGCGGCAAGGGCGCCGCCTGCCGGCGCGCCGGGGGCGAGGCCGGCGCAGCCGGCGGCAGGGGCGCGCGCCGTCTGCGGACGCGCCGCCGGCCGTCAGGCGGGCGGAGCGGCGCGCCTGGCCGGGCAGGAGAGAGACATGTTTATCGCCATGAACCGTTTCCGGGTCCGCAAGGACCGCGCCGCTGACTTCGAGCAGATGTGGCTGAATCGCGAATCCCACCTGCATGAGCTGGACGGCTTTATCGAGTTCCACATGTTGCGCGGGCCGGAGCGCGAGGATCACATCCTCTACGCCTCCTTCACCAAATGGGCTTCGAAGGCGCATTTCGACGCCTGGACGAAGTCGGAGCAGTTCCGCAAGGCGCATGAGCGGGCGGGGCAGCCGGCCAGTGGGCCGATGACCATCGGCCATCCGGAATTCGAAGGCTTCGAGGTCTTCCAGACCCGGCCGGCGGGCAAGGCCGCGGAGTAATCCGGGGAGCGCAGGGCGTCCCGGACGCGCCCGGCGGCGGGCGTCAGGATACGGGCGCAGGGCAGGGCGAGGGCCGGCCCGCCGCCTTGCAGCAGGGCCCGCCGCGCTGGCGGCGTGGATCCGGAGGCCGCGCCACTATTTGTCTGCGTCGCGCGCCGATTCCGTGTCGCGGGCCGCGCGTCCGTGACGGAACGCGCCGGGCGCGGACCGGCCGATGGCGGCGCGGGTCCCGGTGACGCGGCGCGGCCGCCGGGATTTTCCATGCCCCCGGCCTGCAGGGCCGCCTGGCGGGCGTGGACGGCGCCAGCGCCTCGCCGGCGCAGGGCGGCCGCGCCGCCGCTCAGTGGGCCGCGCCGCCGGCAGGAGCCGCCGTCGCCGCTTTCTTCGCCTTGCGGCGGTTCTCCAGATTCTGCAGCACGATGAACAGCGACGGCGTCACGGTGATCGACAGCAGCGTCGAGCCCAGCATGCCGGTGAGCGTGGCGAAGCCGATCGAGCGCTGGGCGTTGGCGCCGGCGCTGTCGGCCAGCACCAGCGGCACGAGACCGAGGCCAAAGGCCAGCGAGGTCATCAGGATCGGTCGCAGGCGCAGCCGCGCCGCCTCCACCGCCGCCTCAATCACCGGCCTGCCTTCCTGCAGGTGCTGGTCGCGGGCGAAGCCGACGATGAGGATGGCGTTCTTGGCCGAGAGCGCGATGAGCAGGATCAGGCCGATCTGCGTGTAGAGATTGCTGGCCAGACCCAGCGCCAGCAGGCCGCTGGCGGTGCCCAGCAGCGCCAGCGGCACCGAGAGCATGATGGCCATGGGCGCGTACCAGCTCTCGTACTGCCCGGCCAGCACCAGATACACCAGCAGCAGGCTGATGGCGTAAACGATGAAGATCTGGTTGCCGACCTCCGCCTCCTGATAGGACATGGCGCTCCAGTCAAAGCCCATGCCCGGCGGCAGCGTTTCGCCGGCGATGCGCGCCAGCGCCTGCATGGCCTGGCCGGAGCTGACGCCCTGCACCGGCGAACCCACCAGCGTGGCGGCCGGATACATGTTGTAGAGGCTCACCAGCGACGGGCCGGTGGTGCTTTCGATGTCGGCGACGGCGCCGAGCGGCGTCATCCTGCCTTCCTTGTTGCGCACCATCAGCGCGCCGATCACGTTGGGGTCGGCGCGCTGGCTGGCGTCGGCCTGCGTGTACACTTGGAACACCCGGCCGAACTTGATGAACTGGCCCACATAGCTGGAGCCGACATAGGCGCCCAGGGTGTCGGCGGCGTCCTTGAACGGCACGCCCAGGGTTTCGGTGCGGGTGCGGTCGATGTTCACCGTCACCTGCGGGGCCTGGGCGCTGAAGGTGTTGACGGCGGAGACGAAGTCGCCGGTGGCCAGCGCCCGGGCGGCGATGGCGCTGGCGGCGCGCTGCAGCTTCACATAGTCGAAGCTGCCGTCGCGCAGCTCCACCTTCATGGTGAAGCCCGAAGCGTTGCCGATGCCCTGGATCGGCGGCGGCGGCAGCACCGTGGCCATGCCGTCCGGCAGGTTTTGCGCCGCGGCGGACAGCGCCCGGTACATGCCCGGCAGGTTCTCGCCTGGTCCGCGCTCGCTCCAGTCCTTCAGCATCACGTAGAGCACGCCGGCGTTGGCGAGGCTGGCGTTGTCGTTCATCGGCGAAATGCCGGCGATGGCGATCACCTGGGTCACGCCCGGAACCTTGCGGAACCGCTCGGAGAGCGTCGCCAGGCTCTGGCGCGTGCGGTCAAGGGTGGCGCCGTCCGGCAGCTGCACCGAGGTGAGAAAATAGCCCTGGTCCTCCACCGGCAGCAGCGCCGTGGGCACGCGGCTGAGCGAGAAGGCGGAGAGCCCCACGAGGCCCAGCGTCGCAACGAACACGACGCGGTAATGGCGCGTCAGCGCCTGCATCATCCGCACATAGGCGCGCTCGCACGCCTGGTAGCAGGCCTCGAAGGCGCGGAACACGACGTTGCGCTCGTGCACGTGCTTCGGCGGGCGCAGCCACAGCGCGCTCTGCGCCGGCTTGAGCGTCATGGCGTTGATGGCGCTGATCAGCGCCGTGGCGGCGATGACGAGCGCGAACTGACGGTACATCTGGCCGGAAAGACCCGGCAGGAAGGCCGCCGGCAGGAACACCGCCATCAGCACCAGCGTGATGCCGAGAATGGGGCCGGTGAGCTCCTTCATCGCCAGGATGGTGGCGTCATGGGAGGAGAGCCCGCGCTCCATGTGCTTGGCGACGCCCTCCACCACCACGATGGCGTCGTCCACCACGATGCCGATGGCCAGCACGATGGCCAGCAGCGTCGACATGTTGACGGTGAAGCCCAGCGCCGCCATGGCGGCGAAGGCGCCGATGATGGTCACCGGCACGGTGGTGGCCGGCACCAGCGTGGCGCGCCAGTCCTGCAGGAAGATCAGGATCACCAGCAGCACCAGCACCGCCGCCTCCACCAGCGTGTGGTAGACGTCGTTCATCGCCGCCTGCACGAACAGCGTGGTGTTGAACGGCGCCGACCAGCTCATGCCGGGCGGGAAGCTCCTGGCGAGCTCCGCCATGCGGGCGTTCACCGTCTCCGCCACCTGCAGGGCGTTGGCGTCCGGCAGCTGGAAGATGGCGACGCCGGCGGCGGCCTGGCCGTCGAGGCGGAAATCCTGGGAGTAGGTCTGCGCCCCCAGCTCCACCCGGGCCACGTCGCTGAGGCGCGTCACCCGGCCGCCGTCGTCATTGGCGGCCTTGAGGATGATGTTCTCGAACTGGCTGACGTCCTCGAGGCGCCCGTCCAGCCTGAGCGTGTACTGGAAGGCGCCCGGCCCGGAGGTGGGCGGCGCCCCCAGCTGTCCCGAGGCCACCGGCCGGTTCTGGGCGTTGATGGCGGCGGCGACGTCGGCGGGCGTGAGGCTGCGCGCCTGCATCTTCTGCGGGTCCAGCCAGACGCGCATCGCGTACTGGCCGGCGCCGAACACGGTGACCCCGCCCACGCCCGGCAGGCGCGACAGCTCGTCCACCAGATTGATGGTGGCGTAATTGGACAGGTACAGGCTGTCCTGACGCGGATCGGTGGAGGTGAGCGTGATGATCTCGAGGATCGAGGTGGAGCGCTTCACCGTCTGCACGCCCTGGTTCTGGACCACGGAGGGCAGCTGCGCCAGGGCGGTGGACACCCGGTTCTGCACCAGGATCTGGCTCTTGTCCGGGTCAGAGCCGATAGCGAAGGTGACGGTGAGCGTGTAGGTGCCGTCGCTGGCGCTGGTGGAGGACATGTAGATCATGCCTTCCACGCCGTTGACCTTCTGCTCGATGGGCAGGCCCACCTCGCGCGCCACCACCTCCGCGCTGGCGCCGGGGTAGCGGGCCGTCACCTGCACGGTGGGCGGCACGATGTTGGGGTACTGCGCAACCGGCAGGTTGAACACCGCCACCATGCCGAGCAGGATGGTGAGAATGGCGATGACGTTGGCCAGGATCGGCCGTTCGATGAAGAACTTCGTCATTTGCCCGCCGCTTTCCCGTCGCCGGTTCCGGCCGCCTGCGGCGCGGGTTTCGGCGTGACCCTGGCGCCGGGAACGGCGCCCATGGCCTGGCCCACGATCACCTGCTCGTCGCCACTGAGCCCGTCGAGAATCACCCGCATGCCGTCGTCAGTGAGCTGGCCGGGGGTGACGATGCGCTCCTCCACCACATTGTCCTTGTTGACCACCAGCACGTAGCGGCCGCCCTGGCTTGAGCCAAGCGCGCTGTCCGGCGTCAGCAGCGCCTGCTGCGGATTGGGCAGCGGAATGCGCAGGCGCACGAAATTGCCGGGCAGGATGGCGTTGTCGGCGTTGGGGGCGATGGCCCGCACCAGCAGCGTGCCGGTGGACTGGTCCATGGTGGGGGCGACGTAGTCGATCTTGCCCCTGTAGGGATAGTTGCTGTCGATGGAGAGGCCGATCTCCACCGGCAGCCCTTCCGCCGCGCCGGAGGCGACGCCGCGCGCGCGCATCGCCTCGCGGATGCGCTGCACCAGGTTCTCGTCGAGCGAGAACTGAACGTAGACCGGTGAGCTCTGCACGATGGCGGCCAGTTTGGTGGGGCCGCCCACGCCCACCAGCGCGCCCACGTCGACAAGGTGGTTGGTGACCACGCCGTCGAAGGGCGCGCGCACCTCCGTATAGGAAAGATTGAGCTGCGCCTGTTTCACCTGGGCGCTGGCCTGGTCCACCGCCGCCTGGGCCGCGTCGCGCCTGGTGAGGGCGTCGTCCCGCGCCGCCTGGGAGGCGGCCTGTTTGGCGTAGAGCTGGGTCTGGCGCTCAAGCTCGGTTTCGGCGTTCTTCAGCTGCGCCTGCTGCTGGGCGAGGGCGGCCTGCGAGAGCTCCAGGCTGATCTGGTATGGCTCCTGCTCGATCACGAACAGCACGTCGCCCTTCTTCGCCACGGCGCCGTCGCGATATCTGATGTCGGTGAGATAGCCCTGGACGCGGGCCACCAGATCCACCTGCTGCAGGGCCTGCGCCTGGCCGGTGGCCGGAATGTACTGGGTCACGGCCCGTCGCGCCGGCGTGGCCACGAGCACTTCTGGCGGGGGAGGCGGCGCTGCGGTCTGCCTGTCGTTACAGGCTGAGACGGCCAGCGCCAGCGCCAGCGCTGCGGCCAGCGCCGAACGCCGCTCGAAGGTAGTGGTGCTCACTCACGCCTCCCATCGCGGGCGCCGCCGCTCCTGCCGGCCGCGGTCCGCGCCAATCCCGCACTTGTCCGACGCCCGCCCGCCCGGCGCCCGCCCGCTTCACGCGCCGGCGCGGGGCGCCGTCCGCCGTGGGATGGCGGAGCGCCCGGATTTCCTCCGGAATGCGCCCCTTCCGCCCCTTATCCTGCATTTCTGTTCATGGGCGGACAGCATTGTTCGCGTAATTTGGCGAATACGCAACAAGCATCAGGCCCGTCACAATGTTTTGCGCGCCTTTCTTCTGGCCGTTCCGCCCGGAAAACCGGCCCGTCCGGGACCAGACGGCCCATGGTCCGGCCCCTGGCGCGCCGCGCCCTGCGGACGCACGGCCGGCGCCGGCCTGTCGCCGGCGCCGTGACGCGCGTCAGCGCGAGGCGATCGCCTGCCTGCAGGCGTCGCTGATCCTGTCCTGGTTGGACTTGAGACAGGAGACGACCTTGCTCCTGTCGCCAATGGCCGAGGCGCAGTATTTCTCGGCGTCAGCCTTGCAGGCCGAGCGGGCGTCGGCGTTTGCGGGGCCGGCGCTGAACGCGGCGCCGCACATGGCGGCGAAGGCGACCGCGGCGACAAGCTTGCCCTTCATGATGGTTTCCTGGCCTGTTGTGGGCGCGCCGGCTGTTCCGTGGCGCCCGGTTGCAGCGCGGGGCGGGACCGTTCCGGCCGTTGCGGCGGGAATGCGGCCGGCCCCGGTCCGCGGCGCGGGCATGGAGCGCGGGGGCCGCGCCCGGTGGCGGCCGTTCCGGACAGCCTCCGCGCGCTTTCCCCGCGAGCCGCTCCCTGGCGGAGCGTCCGTCCGGGACGCCTGGAATGTTGCCGCAGGCCGCGGCGCCGGCCCATGCCATGTTCATGGCGCCGGGGAGGGAACGGGGAGAAGGCGGCCGGCGCCAGCGCCGGGCGCGTCGCCTCCGGACCGGCGGTCAGCCGCCGTCGGACTCGGGGAAGCGTTCCGGCAGGTCGATGATGACGCGCGTGCCGTCGGCGTCGCTCTCCACGGCGACGCGCGCGCCGCACCGTTCGGCCCGCCGGCGCATGTTGGCGAGGCCGCGGCCCTGGCCGCCGGCGGCGCGGCCGTCCGCGTCCGCGGCGTTTGCGGCGGCGAAGCCGTGGCCGTCGTCGGCGATGATGATGCGCCCGCGCCGCACGCCGTCCCCACCTTCCGTCGCGCCGAAGCTGACGGTGATGCAGCTGGCGCCGGCGTGCTTGACGGTGTTGGTCACCGCCTCGTCCATCAGCCGCAGCAGCTGGATGACGTGCCAGGGCCGCAGCTCCTCGTGCACCGGCAGGCCGCCGGGCGACAGCGCCCGCCACTCCAGCCGGATGTTGTGCGGGCTGAGCCGCGCCGCCGTCCGCTCGCGCCATGCCCCCAGCGCCAGCATGAGGTCGCCGTCGATTTCGTCGAGGGCGTCGATGACGAGGCGCAGGTCGCGCAGGGCGCTGCGGGCGGCCTCGCCGATGAGCGCGCCGTTGACGTCGCTGCGCTCGGCCAGGGCGACGATGCTCACCAGCTGGCCGCCGAGGCCGTCGTGCAGGTCGCGCGTCAGCCGGGCCCGGTCGGCAGCCAGCGCCGCCGCGCGCTTGCGCTGCTCCTCAAGCGCGAAACTGGCGCGCAGCTTTTCTTCGGCCTCGCGCACCTGGCCCACCAGCCGCACGGCGAAACTGTCCACTTCGTTGAGCGCGCTGGCGAACCGCCAGGTCAGGCAGGCGCCGGTCACCGCCAGGGTCAGCGCCCAGGCGATGCGCGACACGAAGATGCTGCCGCCGCCATTGAGCCCGGCCAGCGTGGCGATGTCCCACATGAAGCACACGCACAGCACCGTCGCCGCGCCGGAGAACAGCACGTTCATCGGCGTCGGCGCCGCCAGCGCCGCCTGGCTGGCCCACCGCCATATGACGGCGAGAAACGCAGCCACCGCCGGCATGCCGACGACCAGGAAAACCAGCCGCGCCGCGTGCGGTCCGGCCATGACGCCGGCGACGAACACCGCCGCTCCAGGCGCCAGCGCCACCGTCGTGGCCAGCGGCGTCAGCCGCCCGCCGGTGAACAGTATGGCGAACATGAGCAGCAGGCCCACCTCCAGCGGCGCCGTGCCCACCAGCGCCGCGCGCAGGCCGGGCAGCCAGCTGTCCGGCTCCGGCGGAAGCTGGAAGATGTGCGCCGCGCCAATGGCCAGCGCCAGCGCCACCAGCCCGTAGGTTTTCTCCTGCCGCCGCTTCAGCCACATGATGCCGAGCACCAGCGCCAGCGCCATCTGCCAGGAGGAGAGCACCAGCGGCATGGTGTCGAACAGGGCGATGCGCGCCTCGTAGGCCGGGCGCAGGGCGCTGTCCGGACCCACAAAGGGCCGGTCCAGATAGCCGCTCACCGGGCCCCAGACGTAAAGGCGGACGGTGAGCTGGTTGATGCCCGGGCGCAGCAGCGTTTCGGGAATGACGGCGATGTCCGGCAGGTTGCGGCCGGCGCGGCTGTTGCGGACGTCGCGCCGGGTGTCGAGCACGACCACGCCGTTCACCAGCGCCTGGGCGGCGTTGATGAAGCGCGGCAGCATGACGGACCATTCCCCGTCCGCGCCGGCGTCACGCCGGAAGGTGGCGGAGATCTCCTCCACATGGGGCGCGGCGCCGGCGGAGAAACGCGCCGGCAGCGACACCGGAGCCTGCCCGCCGTCAGGGCCGGTGACGAAACCTTCGGTGACGGCGTAGCGGGCGGGCGGATCGGGCGGGGGGGCGGCGACGAACAGCAGGCAGAGCAGGGCGGCGGCCAGCTGCACCAGCGCTGGCGTGACGAACCGGCGCCGCGCGGCCGGCCGGGTGAGCGCCGCGCCGGTCAAAGCCGGATCAGCCCCTGTTGCACCGCTTCAAACACGGCTTCCCCCCGGGTGTTCACCTCCAGCTTGCGGTAAATGTTCTTGATGTGGCCCGGCACCGTCTGGCGCGAGAGGCCAAGGTGCGCGGCGATGTCCGCATAGCTGAAGCCTTTGGCGATGCCCCACAGGATGTCAATCTCGCGCGGCGTGAGGCGGGCGGCGTTCACCGGCGCCGGCTGGGCGGAATCGGCCTGGCGCTGGGCGCGGCGGACGATGAAGCGGGCGATGGAGGCCGAAATGGGCGAGTGCCCGGCCACCAGGTCGCGCACGGTGGCGGCGATGTCGTCCGGGAAGGCGTCCTTGAGCAGATAGCCGGTGGCGCCGGCGCCGATGGCGGCGATGACGCTCTCCTCGTCGCCGAGGATGGAGATCACCATGATCTCCGTTTCCGGGCAGCGCGCGCGCACCTCGCGGATCAGGTCCACGCCATGACCGTCCGGCAGCTTCAGGTCGGTGAGCAGCACCCGCGGCGTCGCCCGGGCGAGGGCCGCGCGCGCCTCGCCGACGGCGCCGGCCTCCGTCACCTCGAAGCCGGACGCGCCGGCCAGCGCGTCGCGCAGCCGCTCGCGCGTGGGCGCGTCGTCCTCCACGAGCAGAACGGTGATGAGCTCCTGCCGGCCGCCGTCGCCCTGTGATGCCATCGTGCCTGATCCCGCCTTTGCACACGCAGAGGATACGCCCGCGCCGGACAGGAGGACAGCCATGAACATGGGAGCGGCCCGCCGCCGCGCCGCCGCGCTCCGGACGCCCGCCCCTAGCGGGGACCGGACACATTTCCGGTTGTTGTTGCCTTTGTGCAACATACTGAATTTCCGGAGGTTTTTCAGAACAGTTCAAATAATGGAAGCGCGCATAAGCAGTTGTGCGGGCGCGCCGTTCCCGCCTTCCTGTCTTCATTCAAAACTGCGCGGCCTGTGTGCGCCTGCATCCGCCCGGGCATGGCGCGGACACAGTCTGGAACAGTTCTGAAACATGACAATTGCAAAGGCCCGGCGTCATTTCTAAGCAACCAGCGACTTGTACGAAGCATGCACTGCAGCCGTCGGTTTCCTGAGGAGCGATTGATGAATCCCGAGCGCGTTTCCATGTCGTTGCGGCCGCTGATGTCAGGTCTTGCGCTGACAACGGGCGTCGTGGCCGGTCTCACCGCAGCCGCCGAGGCCCAGACCCGCGACCAGGGCGCCGCAGACGCCGCCGGATCCGGCGGGGGCTCCGCCGAGGTCGCGCTCGACACCATCACCGTGCAGGGCGCAGGCGCTGGCTCCGGCAACGCCAACAACGCCAGCCTCGGCGTCTCCCGCATGCCCGAGCCGCTGCGCCAGACGCCCAAGACGGTCAACGTCGTCTCCCAGCAGCTGATCGAGCAGCAGCAGGCCACCACCCTGGAGCAGGCGCTGCGCAACGTGCCCGGCATCACCCTCTCCACCGGGGAGGGTAACGGCGGCGTCAACGGCGACAGCTTCCGCATCCGCGGCATCTCCGCCAAGGGCGACATCTACGTCGACGGCCTGCGCGACTTCGGCGCCTATGTCCGCGACACCTTCGACACCGAGAGCGTCGAGGTCATCAAGGGCCCGTCCGGCGAGGGCTTCGGCATCGGCAACCAGGGCGGCCTGATCAACCAGACCTCGAAGCGCGCGAAGCTCAGCAATTTCTTCACCGTCGAGCAGGGCGTCGGCACGGGCTTCCTCTCCCGCACCACCGTCGACGGCAACTACCGCATCGGCGAGACTACCGCGGTGCGCGTCAACGGCGTGTACCACCATCAGGACGTGGCGGACCGCGATCATGTGAAAAACCGGCGTTCCGGCTTCGCCCTCGATTTCGCCACCGGCATCGGCTCGCCCACCGAGTGGCGCCTGAACTACCGCTACCAGCACAACGACAACGTGCCGGACATGGGCGTGCCGCTGGTGCGGGGCCATGACGGCCTGTTCCGCCCGGTCACCGAATTCGGCGTGCCGCGCAACACCTCCTACGTGCGCAGCACCGACCGCGACCGGGGCGACATCCACGCCGTCACCTCCAACCTGAAGCACCAGGTCAACGACTGGCTGACCATCACCAACGACACCCGCTACACCTGGTTCTACCGCGACTGGTCGGCAACCAATCCGGCCGCCTGCATCGACGACGCGACGGCGACGCCGCAGGTGTGGTGCCGCAGGGACTTCTTCCGCGGCCTCAACCCGAAGCTCGCCTATGGCGCCGGCGGCGGCATGACCTACAGGCAGTACGGCTGGGCCATCCAGGACGTGCTGACGGCCCGCGCCGACTTTAACGTCGGGGGCTTCCGCAACCGTCTGGTCATGGGCGTCGACGCCAGCTACCAGGACGACGAGCGCAAGCTCGGCGCGTGGACCGGCCGTCTCAACGACCAGACCATCTACAATCCGCGCTACGCCTATCCGGGCGCCTTCGCCACCTATGGCGCGACCCGCCGCCTCGCCAATTCCAGCAATGTCGGCCTGTTCGCCAATGACCGCCTGTGGCTGACCGAGACCCTTTCGGTGCAGGGCGCGGTGCGCTGGGATTACTTCCGCTCCAAGTTCACCAACGCGCCCTACACCTTTGGCGGCACGGCCACCTCCTACAAGACCAGTCCGTCGGTGGCGGTGATCTGGGAGCCGCTGCCCAACGCGACGGTCTACGCCTCGTTCTCGCGGGCCTACCGCCCGGTGGGGGCGGACATCGCCGTGGCTGTCGGCGGCGTCGCCAGCGAGGTGCCGCAGTCCGGCGCCAACCTTGAGCCGGAGCGCTCGGACGTCTACGAGATCGGCTCCAAGGTCGACGTGCTGGACGGCCGTCTGGGCCTGACCGCCGCGGCGTTCAACATCGACAAGAAGAACTCCTTTACCTTCGACCCGGCGACCGGCGAGATCGTCTCCGGCTTCAGCGAGGCCGGCCAGGGTCGCCGCGTGCAGGGCGTCGAGCTGGGCGCCAGCGGCAGGATCACGGAGAATTGGTCGGTCAACGCCGCCTACGCCTGGCTGCACGGCAAGGTCACCCGCACCGTCGACGGCACCGCCGGCAACGAAGCTCCGGCCACCCCGCGCAACAACGTCTCCCTGTGGACCAGCTATGACCTGACCCAGGAGGTGACGAAGATCCCGGGCGTCATCACCATCGGCGGCGGCCTGCTCTACGCCTCGTCCTACTGGGCCGACAACGCCAACACCGCCCGGATCCCGCAGACCTTCTCGCTGGATGCGATGGTGGCCTGGAAGTACGAGAACCTCCGCGTCGCGGTGAACGCCTACAACCTGACGGACCGGGTGAACTACGCCTCGGCCTTCAACGCCGCCCGCGCGGTTCCGGCTTCCGGCCGCACGGTGCTGCTGAGCGTGTCGGCCACGTTCAGCTCGTTCTGACCCCTGGCGCGCCGCCGCCGCGCCGGCCCGGAAAACACGCGCGCCCGGGCCTCCGGTCCGGGCGTGCGCGCGTCAGGCCGCCGCGCAGGGCGGGCGGCGCCGGCGCAGATGCATGAGGAGAGGACGCCATGCTGGTTACCGTTCCGGACGTTCTGACACCCGAGGAGTTGCGGCGCTGCCGCGAGACGCTCGAGCGCAGCCAGTGGGTGGACGGGCGCGTCACCGCCGGCGACCAGGCGGCGCGGGCCAAGAACAACCTCCAGATCCCGGCGGACAGCCCCGTGGCGCGCGAACTGGGCGAGCTGGTCCTGCGGGCGCTGGCGCGCAACCCGGTCTACACCTCGGCGGCGCTGCCGCTGCGGGTGCTGCCGCCCATGTTCAACCGCTATGACGCGGGCATGACCTTCGGCGCCCATGTCGACAACGCCATCCGCATGCTGCCGGACGGCTCGCGCATGCGCGCCGACGTCTCCACCACCATCTTCCTGTCGGACCCGGATGAATATGACGGCGGCGAACTGGTGATCGAGGACACCTACGGCGCCCATCCGGTGAAGCTGCCGGCGGGCCACATGGTGGTCTACCCCGCCTCCAGCCTGCACCGGGTGATGCCGGTGACGCGCGGCAGCCGCTGGGCTTCGTTCTTCTGGGCCCAGTCCATGGTGCGCGACGACACCGAGCGCGCCATGCTCTATGATCTCGACGTGGCCATCATGGGCGCGCGCCAGCAGCTGGGCGACGACAGTCCGGTGACGCTGTCGCTGGTCAACCACTATCACAACCTGCTGCGCCGCTGGGCGGACCTGTGAGCGACGCGCGCGTCAGGACGACCGTTGAGGTGCAGCTGGCCCTTGGCCAGTCGGCGCTGGACCGCGGCGACGGCCGCGCGGCGCTGGAGTGGTTTCGCGCCGCGGCGCGCGGCGGCGACGCCCGCGCGTTCAACATGATCGGCCGGTGTTACGAGCGCGGCTGGGGCGTGAAGCCCGATCCGGCCATGGCGGCGGACTGGTTCCGCCGCGCCGCGGCCATGGGCGACGCCTGGGCCATGTTCAACCTCGCCGACCTTTATTGCCGCGGCCATGGCGTGCCGGCGGATCCGGAGGCGGCCTTCGGGCTCTACGCCCGGTCGGCGCGCCGCGGCAACGCCAAGGCGCTGAACATGCTGGGCCTGTTCCGGGAAGAGGGGCGGTTCGGCCCGCCGGACCTGAAGGCGGCGGCGGAGCTGTTCCACGCCGCGGCGAAGGGCGGCGACTGCTGGGGCGCCTTCAACCTCGGCCGGCTGCTGGCGCAGGCGGGCGAGACGGCGCTCGCCCGCGGCTGGTTCGAAAAGGCGCTGGCCGCCGGATTTCCCGACTTCTGGCGGGCCATGGCCGCGGCGCTGGAGGAGTCCGGCATGGCGGAGCTGGCGCCGCTGGCCCGCCAGGCCCGCCAGCGCGTGGCGGAGGCGGAGCGCCGCGCCGGTCCGCACCACCGGACGCCGGGCACTGCCGGCGCGCCCGCCGTGGGGCCCCGCGAGCCCGGCGGGGGCTGAGCGCGCCCGCCACGAAAACGCCTTGCCCTGCCGGCGCCTCCCGCGCCGCCCGCCCTACGCCGGCTGGCGGTAATATACGCCGATGCGGTCGCCGCCGATTTCCTCGATGCGCATGTCGATGTCATAGATTTCGCGCATGGCCTCCGGCGTCATCATCTCGCGCGGCGGTCCCTGGCGCAGCACGCGGCCATGGCGCATGGCCACGATATGGTCGGCGTAGACCGAAGCGAAGTTGATGTCGTGCAGCACCACAACGATGGTCTTGCCGAGATCGTCGGCCATGCGGCGCATCAGCTGCATCATCTGCACCGCGTGCTTCATGTCGAGGTTGTTGAGCGGCTCGTCCAGCAGCACGTAGTCGGTGTCCTGGCAGACCACCATGGCCACATGGACGCGCTGGCGCTGGCCGCCGGAAAGTTCGTCCAGGAAGCGCCCGGCGAGATGGGTCACGCCGAGAAAGTCCATGGCCCGCTCCACATGGGCGCGGTCCGCCGGCGTGAGGCGCCCGCCCGAGTGCGGATAGCGGCCGAAGGCCACCAGGTCGCGCACGGTGAGGCGGGCGGCGATGTGGTTCTCCTGGCGCAGGATGGAAAGGCGCCGGGCCAGCTCGCCGCTGGGCGCGCGGGTCACGTCGAGCCCGTCCACCAGGATCTGCCCGCTGTCCATGGGCAGCAGGCGGCCGATCATGGTGAGCAGCGTGGACTTGCCGGCGCCGTTGGGGCCGATCACCGCGGTGACGCCGCCGCCCGGCAGCGTCAGGCTGACGTCGTCGACCACCACCGTGTCGCCATAGGACTTGCGGACGTTGCGGATCTCGATCACCGGACGGCTCCCCGCGCCAGCATGTAAAGAAACAGGACGCCGCCCAGAAACTCCACGATGATGGCCAGGGCGGTGTTGAAGGCGAAGACGCGCTCCAGGATGGTCTGGCCCCCCACCAGGCAGATGACGGCGATGAGCGCCGCCGCCGGCAGCGTCCAGCGGTGGCGGTGCGAGGGGACCAGCGCATAGGCCATGTTGGCCACCAGCAGGCCGAACAGCGCCACCGGGCCCACCAGCGCCGTGGAGGCGCTGGTCAGCACGGCCGCCAGCAGCAGGCAGTTCATGGTCACGCGCCGGTAGGGCGCGCCGAGGGCGATGGCCGTGTCGCGGCCCAGCCCCAGCACGTCCAGCTCCGCCCGCATGCGCCAGATGGCGACGGCGCAGGCGCCGATGACGGCGGCGGCCACGCCCAGCAGGGCGCTGTCCACCGTGTTGAAGCTGGCGAAGAACCGGTCCTGCAGCACCACGAAGTCATTGGGGTCGATCATGCGCTGCAGCACCGAGCTGATGGAGCGGAACAGCATGCCCAGCACCACGCCCGCCAGCAGCAGCAGGTGCAGGCTGCGCACGGCGCCGGTGAACAGCCAGCGGTAGAGCAGCGCCGCGAAGGCGGTCATCACCGCCGCCTGTCCCACGAACATCAGCCGCCTGTCCAGCTGGCTGTAGTCGCTGGCGCCGATGGCGAACACCGTGGCCGTCTGGATCAGCATGTACAGGGCGTCGAAGCCCATGATCGACGGCGTGAGGATGCGGTTGGCCGTCACCGTCTGGAACACCACCGTGGAGAGCGCGATGGCGCAGGCCACCAGCGCCAGCGCCGCCAGCTTCACCGCCCGCAGCTGCAGCACGAAGGCCCAGCCGCCGGTGACGCCGACGGTCATGAACGCCGCGCAGGCGGCCAGCGCCAGCCCCAGCAGCAGCAGCACGACGCGCTTCTCGCCGGTCCGCGCCGGCCACGTCCAAGCGGATCCGTCAGCCGACACGGGCGCGCCTCCGCAACAGCAGGAACAGGAAGACGACGCTGCCGATCACCCCCATCATCGTGCCGATCGGGATCTCGAACGGATGGTTGATGATGCGGCCGAGCAGGTCGCAGGCCAGGGCGAGACCGGCGCCGAGGGCGGCGGTGAGCGGTATGGCCCGCCGCATGTTGTCGCCCAGCATCAGGCTGGCGAGATTGGGCGCCACCAGCCCGAGGAAGGGGATCATGCCCACCGTGGTCACCACCATGGCGGTGACCAGCGAGACGATGGCGAGGCCCAGCGCCAGGGTGGCGCGGTAGCTGAGTCCCAGGTTGACGCTGAAGTCATGGCCAAGCCCGGCCACGGTGAGCCTGTCGGCGGTGAACCACGCCGCCGCCGCCATGGCGAAGGCCACCCACAGCAGCTCGTAGCGGCCGCGCAGCACGGCGGAGAAATCGCCGTTGGTCCACACCAGGAAGGTCTGCATCATGTCTTCCCGGTAGGCGATGAAGGTGGCGGCCGCGCCGATGACGTTGCCGAGCATGATGCCCACCAGCGGCGCCACCAGCGGCGAGGACAGCGGAATGCGGCTGAGCACGCCCAGGAACAGCGCCGAGCCGGCCATGGCGAAGCCCGCCGCCACCAGCATCTTGCCCATCACCGGCCATTCCGGCAGCAGCAGCGTGGCGCACAGCATGCCCAGGCTGGCGGCGTCCACGGCGCCGGAGGTGGAGGGCTCGGCGAAGCGGTTGCGCGCCAGCATCTGCATGATCAGCCCGGCGATGGCGATGGAGCCGCCGGCGAGGATGATGGCGATGGTGCGCGGCCCGCGGCTGGCCAGCAACAGCTGCAGCGCGGCCGGGTCGCCGGCGAGCACCGCGCCGGGCGACACCGGGCCGGCCCCGGTGAACAGGCTGGCGAGCGACAGCAGGAGAAAGACGGCCAGCGCCGCCGCGGTCGTGCGCATGGGTCGGTGCGTGTGGCTCCGGGGCAGGCATGGCGCGGAAGGGCGGCGGGCGCGCTTCCGCAACACATGCGGCCAGGTCGAAACGGACATGGGGCACCGCCCGCGCCGCGGGCCCGCCCGGCTGCGCCGCCCGCAGGCGGCGGGGATGTTCCTGCGAAATCCGCGCAGGCTGTATCAGGAAAACGCCGTCCGCGCCACGCCTTGCCGGGGTGAAGGGAGATCGCGCGGGCGCGGACGGCCGGCGCGGCGGCTTACTTGCCCGCCGCGTCGAAGGCCTTGCTGAGCTGGTCGATGTTCTGCTTCATCGCCTGGGCGCCGGCGCCGATCAGGTACCAGTTGGCCGGATCCAGATAGACCACCTGGTTCTTCTTCCACGCGGTGGTCTGGCCCACCAGCTCGTTGTCCAGCATCTTCCGCGCGTTGTCCGGCTTGCCGAGCGCGGCGTCGCGGTCAATCACGAACAGCCAGTCCGGATTGGCCTGCTGGATAAACTCGAAGGTGACGGGCTGGCCGTGACGGCCGATCTTCAGGTCCGGCACAGCGGCGGGCACGCCGAACACGTCGTGCAGCATGCCGAAGCGCGAGCCGGGGCCGTAGGCGCTCATGCGGTTGGCCACGGTGAGGATCAGCAGGCCCTTGCCGACCTTCTGCGCCTTTTCCTTCAGGGCGGCGACGCCGGCGTCGATCTCCGCCACGAGCTCCTTCGCCCTGTCCTCCTTGCCGAAGATCTGGCCGAGCTGGAGGACGCCGTTGCGGACGCTCTCCAGCGGCGCGCTGTTGTCGGGGGTGAGGTCAATGGTCGGGGCGAGCTTCGCCAGCTCCGCATATTTCGGCTGCGAGCGGCCGCCGATGATGATCAGGTCCGGCTGCAGGGCGTTCACCGCCTCCAGGTCCGGCTCGAACAGCGTGCCGACCTTGGGGTAACGGTCGTCATTGTACCTGGCCAGATACTTCGGCTTGCCGCCGGTGGGCACGGCGGCCACGTCGACGCCGAGCGCGTCAAGCGTGTCGAGGGCGGCGAGATCGAACACCACCACCTTCTTCGGCGTGCCGTTGATCGTGGTTTCGCCGGAGGCGTGCTTCACGGTGAGCGGCGCCGCGGCCAGCGGCGTGGCGGCGAAGGCGGCGAGGCCCAGCAGCATGCCGCAGAAGGTTTTGCGAGAGATCATCATGGGTCCAGGCTCTCCGGGGTTGGAATGGGCGCCAGCCGGCTCAGGCGACGCGGCGCGCGGGCTGCGGCGGCGGGCTGTCGTCGCGTCCGCGTTGCGGGCGCGGCTGCGGCGCGCCCGCAGGCGTCCGCCGGCGCGTCCGGAACGAAGATGCTGTCGTCGATGTCGGCCAGGGTCGGCCGGCCGGTGAGGGCCATCGCCGCCTCCAGCTCGGTGGCGAGCAGGGCGAGCGCGTGGGCCACGCCCGCCGCGCCGCCCACGGCCAGCGCCCAGAACAGGGGCCGGCCCACCATCACGGCCGAGGCCCCGAGGGCGAGGGCGCACAGCGCGTCGGTTCCGCGCCGCACGCCGCCGTCCGCCAGCAGCGGAACCCGCCCCGCCACCCGGCGGGCGATCGCCGGCAGCAGGTCAATGGCGGCCGGCTGCATGTCGAGCGTGCGCCCGCCGTGATTGGAGACGATGAGCCCGTCCGCGCCCAGCGCCAGCGCCCGCTCCGCGTCGTCCGGATGGGTCACGCCCTTGAGCAGCAGCGGCAGGCGGGTCTGGTCGCGCAGCCAGGCCACGTCGTCCCAGCAGGGGGCGCCGTCCAGCAGGCCACGGAACACCGGGCTGCGGGCCGGGGCGACGCGCGCCGCCGTCGCCTGGCGGAAGCCGGCGAGGTTCACCGCGCTCACGCCCGGCGGCGGCGTGAAGCCGGCGCGCCGTTCAGCGTCGCGCACGCCGTTCACCGGCGCGTCAATGGTGAGGACGACGGCGCGGTACCCGCAGTCTTCGGCGCGGCGCAGCAGCGTGAGGGTGTCGGCGCGCCGGGGCTGCAGATACAGCTGCAGCCACAGGCTTTCCGGCGCTGCGGCGGCGATGCGGGCGAAATCGACGCTGGCCTCGCAGCTCACCGTCATCCCGCATCCGGCGGCGCGGGCGCCGGTGGCCATGGCGATTTCGCCTTCCGGATGCGCCAGCCGCTGCAGCGCCATGGGGGCGACGACGATGGGCGCCTCCAGGCTGAGACCGAACAGGCGGAGCCGGGCGCTGGCGTTGCGGAAGTCGGCGAGGCCGCGGGCGTAGAGCCGGCGGGCCGCGAAGGCGTCGCGGTTGCGCCGCAGCGTCGTCTCGCCGGCCGCGCCGCCGCCGACATAGGCCAGCGTCGCCTCCGGCAGGCGGCTGCGGGCGTGACGCTCGTAGTCGTCGAGGCTGACGATGTCGGCTGGAATGGACAAGGTGCGACGCCTGCGCTGTGGGGCGTCGCCGCGGGCGCGCGACGCCTGTTCTGGTTCTGGCCGGTTAAACCTGGCGGGTGTTGTGCAGACTTGCGGTGATGGCGTCAACTGCGTTGATGTTGTTTAAAGTTTTATCAATTCAAAACAATCCGGGAAGGCGCGCATTTCCGGGAGGATGGGGCAAGATTACATTTCGGTAATCTGCGCGTGGGGCCTGTCGCGCCCTGGCGCGGGAGGCCGCGACGCCGTGGCGACGGCAGGAGCGCGCGCTGGCCGCCCCACGCCAGGCCATGCGTCATCGCGCGTTACCCACCGCGCTTTCCGTCCGCTCCGGCCCGCCTGCGGAAAGCCGCGCCGCCGGCTCCGCTCCCGCCAGCGTCATGCCCGGGCCTGCCCCGGGCATCCGGCCGCAGCCGTAGGCCTTTGTCGGCCCGCCGCCGGCGGCCGCCTGCTTTCAACCGGCGAGGCGCACCAGCATCTTGCCGGCGTTCCCGCCGGTGAACAGTTTCAGGAACGCCGCCGGCGCCCGCTCGATGCCGTGCTCCACCGTCTCCTGGAAGTGCATGCGCCCTTCGCGGATCAGGGCGCTGACCTCGGCGCGGAACTGGGGGCGCAGGTCCATGTGGTTGCGCACCACGAACCCCTCCAGCCGCAGGCTGCGGGTGATGGCCAGCGCCAGATTGGACGGCCCCGGCGGCGGCTCCACGCTGTTGTAGCCGGAGATCATCCCGCACAGGGCGATGCGCCCGAAGACGTTCATGTGGGTGAGCGCCGCTTCAAGATGCGCCCCGCCCACGTTCTCGAAACAAACGTCAATGCCGTCCGGGAAGGCGGCGCCCACCGCGGCGGTGAGGTCGCCGCAGGTCCGGTAGTTGATGGCCACGTCCACCTTCGCCACGTCGCGCAGCCAGGCGCACTTCCCGTCGGAGCCGGCCGAACCCACCACGCGGCAGCCGCGCGCCTTCGCCAGCTGGCAGGCCACCGAACCCACCGCGCCGGCGGCGGCGGAGACGAAGACGTTCTCGCCCTCCTTCAGCCCGGCGATGCGCGTCAGGCCGACCCAGGCGGTGAGCCCCGGCGCGCCCAAAACGCCGAGATAGGCCTGCGCCGGCGCGGCCGTGACGTCGATGAGTTCGAACGCCTGCGCCGGCGCCGTGGCGTATTCGCGCCAGCCGAGCATGTGAAACACGTGGTCGCCGGGGCGGAAGTCCGGATGGCGGGACTCCACCACCACGCCCACGGCGCGGCCGTTGAGCGGCTCGCCCACCTGGAACGGCTGGGCGTAGCTTTTCTGGTCGATCATCAGCCCGCGCATGTACGGGTCGACCGACATCCACAGGTTGCGCGCCAGCACCTCGCCCTCCTGCGGGGCGCGCACCGGCGTTTCGGCCAGCTGGAAGTTCTCCGGGGCGGGCATGCCCACGGGGCGGGAGGCGAGGCGGATTTCGCGGGAAACGGCGGGGATGGACAAGGCGTTCGCTCCGGCGTGCGTTCTGGTTGGCCGGCATCTTAGCGAAGCGGCGGCGCTTTGGAACGGGGCCGGGGCTCAGTCGGGGGCCAGCATGGCGACAGGCACCGCGAACACCCGCCTCTCGCCGGCGAGCCGCACCTCCATGCCCTGCGGAAACAGCGGCCGGAACGCCGGATCACGCACGTTGAGCCCGCCGGCGTAGGCGCCGAAGGCCGGCAGCACGCAGCGGCGGCCATCGGACACGAAACAGCGCCGGCGCAGCGTGCGTCCGCGCAGCCGCAGCCGCGCCGCCGGATGCAGGTGCCCGGCGATCCAGGCGCCGTCATCCGCCGCCGTCCCGGGAACATGCCGCAACGTCAGGGGGCCATGACGCGCCTCGGCGTGGACTTCGCCGCCCAGCCATTCCGGCAGCTGCGGGTCATGGTTGCCGGTGATCCACAGCCAGTCGCGGCCGCGCTGCAGTTCCGCCAGCAGTCGCCGGTCGTCGCCGGCGAGGCGCGCCGGGCCCCGGCGGTCATGGAAGCTGTCGCCCAGGGCGGCGATGGCGCGCGGCCGCAGCCGCTCCGCCGCCCCGGCGAGGCGCAGCAGCGTGGCGCGGGTGTCGTAAGGCGGCAGCAGCGCGGCGCGGGCGGCGAAGGCGGAGCCCTTCTCAAGGTGCAGGTCCGCCACCAGCATCAGCCCGGCGGCGGGATCAAACAGCGCGCCGGAAGGGTCGGCGAGAAAGGCGACGCCGGCCAGCGCAATTCGCGCCCCCATCCCGCCGCCGTCCGTCACGTCCTTAGCCTGCAGCGCTTTCGCCGTCACCGCCTTCGCCCCCCGGCCAGCGTCCGGACGCGCCGGACCAGCGCCCTGCCGGTACACGCCATTTGCGGCGAAAGTGAATCGGCGGGGACGGCGCAACGGACCATTCAGCCGTCCTGCCCCAGCGCTTCGGCCAGCAGCGCCGCTTCGGCTTCGGCCAGCAGGGCGTCGGGATCGCCCGGCGCCGCCACGCGGCCGATCTCCAGCACCAGCGACACCGACAGGGGCGACACCCGCTCCAGCGCCCGCCAGACCACGCGGCCGCGGATGCGCGCCAGCATGCCGGCGAGGCGCTTCACGTCCAGCAGGTTTGCGGCCGCCTCCTGGCGGGCGGCGCGCAGCAGCACGTGATCAGGCTGGTGGCGGCGCAGCACGTCGAACACGAGGTCGGTGGAGAACATCACCTGCCGGCCGGTTTTTTGCGGCGCGCCGGGATGGCGCCGCTCCACCAGGCCGGAGACCACGGCGCACTGGCGGAAAGCCTGGCGCATGAGCGTGGTCTCCTCCAGCCATTCCTCCAGATCGTCGCCGAGCATGTCCTCGCTGAGCAACGCGTCCAGCGACAGGCGCGGGCCGCGCCCGCCGGCGCCGGAAAGCGCCGCCGCGATGTCCTCCGCCGCCCACACGGCCACGCCGTAATCACTGGCCACATGGCCCAGTGGCCGCAGCCGCGCCCGCTCCAGCCGGCGGACGAGCAGCACGCCCAGGGTCTGGTGCGCCAGCCGCCCCTCGAACGGCCACAGCGCCAGATAGAACCGCCCGGCGCGCGGAAAGGTCTCCGCCAGCAGCCCGTCCGGCGGCGGCAGGGCGGAGAACGCCCGCTGCCACTGCAGCAGCGCGCGCGTTTCGGGCGGCAGCGCCGGCCATTGCGCCGGATCCGCGGCCAGGCTGCGCACCCGCGCGGCGAGAAAGGTGGAGAGCGGAAAACGCCCGCCGGCCCAGGCGGGGATTTTCGGATCCTGTCCGGCGGCGCGGGTCACGAGCGCCTCGTCGGCGGACAGCCCCTCGAAGCGCAGGACCTCGCCGGCGAAGATGAACGTGTCGCCGGGAGCGAGCTGGCTGATGAAATCTTCCTCCACTTCGCCGAGGAGACGGCCGGCGTTGCGGCGCCCCTGCGGGGCGAGGCCCGGCCGGCCGTCAGGACGCCGGGCGCGGGGCCGTTTCGCCAGCCGCACCCGCACTTTCGCGGCCTCCACGATGACGCCCGCATTGAGGCGGTAACGCCGGGCGTCGGCCGGGGTGGCGACGCGCCACAGGCCGTGGCGGTCCTGGCGGATGCGGGCGAACTGCGCGTAGCTGCGCAGGGCGTAGCCGCCGGTGGCCACGAAGGCGAGCACGTCGTCGAAATCGGCGCGGGAGAGGCCGGCGTAAGGGGCGGCGGAGCGCACCTCTTCATAGAGGTCGCCGGCGCTGAACGGGCCCGCCACCGCCATGCCCAGCACATGCTGGGCCAGCACGTCGAGCGCGCCCTCGCGCGGGTCTGGCGTGTCCTGCGCCGCCTCCTCCACCAGCTCCACCGCCGCCTCGCATTCCAGCGCCTCGAAGCGGCTGGCCGGCACGAGCCAGGCGCGGGAAGGCTCGTCGAGCCGGTGGTTGGCGCGGCCGATGCGCTGCATCAGCCGGCTCGCGCCCTTGGGCGCGCCGATATTGATGACGAGGTCCACGTCGCCCCAGTCGACGCCGAGATCCAGGGTGGCGGTGCACACCACCGCCTTCAGTTTCCCTGCGGCCATGGCCGCCTCCACGCGCCGGCGCCGCGTCGCGTCCAGCGAGCCGTGATGCAGGGCGACGGGCAGCGCGTCGTCGTTCAGCCGCCACAGCTCCTGGAACACGAACTCCGCCTGCAGCCGGGTGTTGACGAACACCAGCGTCATGCGGTGCGCGCGGATCGCTTCATACACCGCCGGCATCGCCCATGCGGCGGTGTGGCCGGCCATGGGCAGGCCGTGGTCGCAGGCGAGAATGGCGATCTCCGGCCGCGCGCCGCCCACGACCGTGACGATGTCCACCGGCGGGGCGTCCGGCCCGGTTCCGGCGACGTAGCGCGCCAGCGCCTCGGGCTGGCGCACCGTGGCGGAGAGGCCGGTGACGGCGGCGCCCGGCGCCAGCCGCCGCAGTCGCGCCAGATCCAGCGCCAGCAGGTCGCCGCGGCGCGAGGGCGCCAGCGCGTGCAGCTCGTCCAGCACCACCCGCCGCAGGCCGGCGAACAGCTTCTCCGCGTCAGGGTGCGCCAGCATCAGGGCGAGCTGTTCGGGCGTGGTCATCAGCACGTCCGGCGGGGCGCGCATCTGCCGGGCGCGCCTGTGCGGGGGCGTGTCGCCGGTGCGCGTCTCCACCCGCACGTCCAGCGCCATTTCGGCCACAGGCGTCTCCAGGTTGCGGGCCACGTCCACGGCCAGCGCCTTGAGCGGGGAGACGTACAGGGTGTGCAGGCCGGCCCGGGCCGGCCGCTGCGCGCCGGCGAGCTCCGCGAGCGACGGCAGGAAGCCGGCGAGCGTCTTGCCGGCGCCGGTAGGGGCGACGAGCAGGGCGTGGCGCCCCTCCCGCCCCAGCTGCAGCATCGCCAGCTGGTGCGGTCGCGCCGACCAGCCGCGCCGGCGGAACCAGCCGGCGAACGGCTCCGGCAGGGGCTCGCGCAGCCATGGCGCGTCGGCGCCGGGGTCGCCGGGCGCGCGGTCAGGGCGGATGTGGAGCCGCCGTCCGGGGACGGGCGGCGTGCTGGCGGGCGGCGTCACGGTCATGAGGGTTTAACGCGCGGCGCGGCCCGTCAAGGCGCCGCCGCCGCGCCCGGCCTGAAATTTTTTCGGGCGCGCATGAACCGCTGTCCGCGTCGCCGCGACTTACAGGCATGAACGCGCCGGAGCCGCCACTCCCGACGGAAGGCGCCAGCAAGCACGGAGAACGGTCATGAACATCAGCGACTTCACCCGCCGCGCCGGCCTCGCCGCTTTCACCGCCCTGTTCATCGGCGGCGGCGCCCTCTCCCTGGCCGCGCCGGCCAGCGCCGCGCCCGGCCATGGCCACCGGCATCATCATCACCATGGCCACTTCCATCGCCATGGCTGGGGTTACGGCGCCGCCGGCGTCATCGGCGGCCTGGCCCTCGGGGCGCTCGCCGCCTCCGCCTACGCGGCCCCCGTCTGCTACGACGTGCGCGAGCCCGTCGTCGACCGTTGGGGCCGGCTGATCCGTTACCGCGTCGTCCGCGTCTGCGACTGACGCGGCGCCGGGCCCCCCCGGACAGCCTCCTGACCTGACGCGCCTCCGGACGCTCCGCGCCCGGGGGCGCGCCGGCGTCGCGCGGCTCAGCCCGCGTCGGCCGCCCCGGAGCCGCAGGGCGCCTGGGCGAGGCGGGAGCGCTTCGCGCCATACAGCAGGTAGACAGCGACGGACGCCGCCAGCCAGCCGGCGAACATCCACAGCGTCACCCCGGCGAGACCGGTCAGCAGATAGAGGCACAGGCCGATGCTGGCCAGCGGGATCACCGGGAACAGCGGCAGCCGGAACTGCTGCGGCGACGGCGGTTGCGTGAGCCGCAGCACGATGACGCTGACCGCCACGAGGATGAAGGCGCCCAGCGTGCCCACCGACACCATCTCCGCCAGCACGCCCAGCGGCAGGAAGCCGGACATCACCGCGGCGATGGCGGCCACCGTCACTGTGTTCGTCACCGGCGCGCCGGTCCGGGGATTGACCCGGCTGAACGGGGCGGGAAGCAGGCCGTCGCGGCTGACGGCGAACAGCACCCGCGTCTGGCTGTAAACCAGCACGAGGGCGATGCTGAAGATCGACACGACCGCGCCGGCCGAAATCAGCGCCGTGGGCCAGCGCGCGCCTGTCACCGCGGCGAGAATGGCGGCGAGGTTGCCGCCGGCGCCGCGGAAGGCCTCGGCCGGCTGCGCGCCTACCGCGACGATGGCCACCGAGAGATACACCACGGTGACGATGAGAAAGGCCAGCAGTATGGCCAGCGGCAGCGTGCGCCGCGGATTGATGGCCTCCTCGCCCGCCGTCGCGATCGAGTCGATGCCGATGAAGGCGAAGAAGATCAGCGAGGCGGCGGCGCCGACGCCGGAGAAGCCGTTCGGCATGAAAGGATGCAGGTTGGCGGCGTTGAAGCCGGCTGCGCCCGCCAGCACGAACACCGCCAGCACGCCGACCTTGATCGCCACCATGATGGCGTTGGCGGTGGCCGATTCGCGCACGCCGCGCACCAGCAGGGCCGTGACCAGGGCCACCAGCGCCACGGCCGGCAGGTTGATGAGGCCGCCCTCCGAAGGCGCCGCCGACAGGGCGTGCGGCAGGCTGGTGCCAAGGGTGATGCGGCCGAACTCGTTGAGATACTGCGCCCAGGTGACGGCGATGGCCGCGGTGGCGACGCCATATTCGAGCAGCAGGCAGGCGGCGAGCACGAAGGCGAGGCCTTCGCCCAAGGCTGCGTAGGCCGCGGTGTAGGCCGAACCGGCGGTGGGCGCGGCGGAGGCCAGCTCCGCATAGCACAGCGCGCTCAGGGCCGCGGCGAGGCCCGCGACCAGGAAGGCCAGCACCACCGCCGGGCCGGCCAGCGGCGTGGCCACGCTGAAAATGAAGAAAATGCCGGTGCCGATGGTGCTGCTGACGCCGATCAGGGCCAGCCGCCAGACGCCGAGCGAGCGTTTGAGGCCGTGCCCGCCGGCCGGCGCGACGGCGGGATCCGCGGCGGCGAGACTCTTGCGCCGCAGGAACGGGGTGGTTCTTGGCCAGGAGCCATGCGACATGCGGTTTTCCTGTTCCAGTGGGAAGCCCCCCGGCGCCCCGGTTCAGGCGCGCGGCCGCGGCTCCCGGGGCCGCGATCCGCGCTGGTTCAGCCCTCCGTGCTGCGTTCCGCGGCGGCGCGGTCGGCGTGGCCGAGACTGCGTCCGGGGGCAATGCGGTCGCGTACGCGCTGCTTGAGCGTCTTTGCGTCAGGGAACCCGCCGTCGACGGTCCGGTCCCAGACGACGGCGCCGTCGACGCGGATGCGGAACACGCCCCCGGCGCGCGGCTGCAGCGCCACTTCGCCGAGGTCCTGTCCGAAGGTCGAGATCAGCTCCTGCGCCATCCATGCGGCGCGCAGCATCCACTGGCACAGGGTGCAGAATTCGATCTCGATGCGCGGACGGTCCATTCCGCTCCTTTCCTTTCCGCTGCGGCCGCGGGGCGGACGGTCAGGCGGTCCGCGCCGCCGGCTCCGGCGTCGCCTCCGGGGCCCAGACCGTCAGATCGACCCTGCCTTCCAGCTCCGGATGGGCGGCGGGGTCGAAACGCGGCTCCAGCCCGGCCCTGCGCTGGGCAATGTAGTCCCGGGCGAGGCGCGCCGTCACCCCCGACAGCAGCATGATCGAGACAATGTTGATTGTGGACATCAGCCCCATGGCGAGGTCGGCGACCTCGAACACGGTGGTCACCGGCGACATCCCGCCCCACAGCACCACCGCCAGCAGCAGCAGCCGCAGCGTCGCCAGGCTCACGCCGTCGTCGAGGCGCAGGTAGGCCATCGCCCCTTCCGCATAGGCGTAATTGCCGGCGATCGAGGTGAAGGCGAAGAACAGGATGGCGATGGCGACGAATGGCGAGCCCCAGGCGCCGAAATGCACCGTCATGGCCTGCTGGGTGAGGTTGATGCCGGTGACGCCCGAGCCCGGCTGCAGCACGCCGGAAAGCAGGATCAGCATGGCGGTGGCCGTGCACACCAGGATAGTGTCGACGAACACCCCGAACGCCTGCACGAAGCCCTGGGCGCAGGGATGATGGGGATTGGGCGTCGCCGTGGCGGCGATATTGGGGGCGGAGCCCATGCCGGCCTCGTTGGAGAACAGGCCCCGCTTCACGCCGTTCATCATGGCGGCCATCAGCCCGCCGGCGACGCCGCCCGCGGCCGGGCCGAAGCCGAAGGCGCTGGTGACGATGAGCCGGAGGACCCCCGGCACGGCGGAGATGTTCATCGCGATCGCGGCGATGGCGGCGAGCAGGTAGGCCCCGGCCATGACCGGCACCACCACCTCAGAGAAACGGGCGACGCCGCGGATGCCGCCGATGATGACCAGAGCCGAGCACACAGTGACGGCGATCGCCGTCCACAGGTGCGGGATGGCGAAGGCGGCGTTCATGGCGTCGGCGATGGAGTTCGCCTGGACGGCGTTGAACACGAGGCCGAAGGCGAGGATCAGGAAGAAGGAGAAGGCGACCGCCGCCCACGGCGCCTTCAGCCCGCGGGCGATGTAGAACGCCGGTCCGCCGCGGTAGCGGCCGCGGGAGTCTCGCACCTTGTAGGCCTGGGCGAGGGTGCTTTCGGCGAAAGCGGTGGCCATGCCCAGCGCCGCCACCAGCCACATCCAGAAAACCGCGCCCGGGCCGCCAAGATAGATGGCCACCGCCACGCCCGCCACATTGCCGGTGCCGATGCGCGCCGCAAGGCTGGCGCAGAACGCCTGGAACGGCGAGATGCCGCCCGGATCATCCTGCCGCGGCCGGATGAGCGTGCGGAACACCTCGGAGAAATGGCGGAACTGGATGGCGCGCAGCCGGAAGGTGAACCACACGCCTGCGAGGATCAGCAGGTAGACGAGCAGGTCGCCCCAGATAAAAGAATTGATGGCGCCAATAATATTTCCAAAGATGTCCATAATAATCCCGAAAGTTATAAGTAATTGTCATATGCAATCTGATAGTCAATTGCCGGATAATGTCACGCGCAGGTACGATGTACAATCTCTTGCTGGGGAGAATCCCGGTTCAGCGGCGCGCGCGGACACGGCGCGCCCCGGCGCTTGGCGGCGCGCCCGCCGGACGTCAATATGCGCCTGGAATGACAGGGAGAACGCCGCATGAGCACATCCGCCCCCCGCACATGGCTGATCACCGGCTGCTCGACCGGTTTCGGCAAGATCCTCGCCCAGGCCGCGCTCGATCGCGGCGACAATGTCGTGGCCACCGCCCGCCGGCCGGAAACGCTGGGGGACCTGCGCGCCCGGCCCGGACAGCTGGCGACCTGCGCCCTTGACGTCACGCGCCCGGGCGACGCGGCGGCGGCCGTGGCCCTGGCCGAGGAGCGCTTCGGCCGGCTCGACGTCCTCGTCAACAACGCCGGCTTCGGCTTTGTCGGCGCGGTGGAGGAGGCCACGCCGGAGGAATACCGGCCGATGTTCGAAACCAACCTGTTCGGCCTGATCGAGACCACCCGCGCCGCCCTGCCGGCGCTGCGCCGCTCGCGCGGCGGGCGCATCGTCAACATGTCGTCCATCGCCGGCGTCGTCGGCCGCGCCGGCTTCGGCTACTACAACGCCAGCAAGTTCGCGGTCGAAGGCTTCTCCGAGGCGCTGGCCCAGGAAATGGCGCCCTTCGGCGTGCGCGTGCTGGTCGTCGAGCCCGGGCCGTTCCGCACCGAGTTCCTCGGCCGCTCAATCAGCATGGCCGCCAAGGTGATCGGGGACTACGCGCAGACCGCCGGCGCCACCCGCGCCTACGCCGCCGCTGACGACGGCCGCCAGGGCGGCGACCCGCACAAGGCGGTGGCGGTGATCCTGAAGGCCATGGACGCGGAGAACCCGCCGCTGCATCTGGTGCTGGGCAAGGAGGCCTATCCGCGCGCCCGCGCCAAGCTGCAGGCGTTCCTCGCTGATCTCGACGCCTGGGAGAGCGTCGGCGGCGCCGCCACCCACTACGACGGCTGAGCCGGAGCCGGGGCGCGCCGGGCCTTCCGGCGCGCCGCGCCCGGTGACAAACGCTTAACCTGAACCGTTGTTCACCATGACGCGTTAACTTCCTGGCGACGGACGGCGGCAATGCTGGCCCCGTGACAGGAAGCTTCGCCCGGGGCCTTGTCGGTGCGGGCGGGAGCGGGCGGCGCGCCTGCGGTCCGCCCCGGCCGGCTCCCGGGATCTGGAGAACGCAATGATCGGACAGGAGCTGCGGGACTTCATTGACGCCGCCCTCGACGACGGACGCCTCGGCGCGCAGGACGTCGCCCGCCTCGTCGCGGAGGTGTTGCCCCATGGCGTGCGCAGCCGCGCCGAAGCCGACGCCCTGGCCGCGCTCGACCGGCTGGTGAGCGACCGCCCGGCGGCGTGGGACGACGTGTTCGTGGACCTGCTGGTGACCTTCGTCGTCTCCGTGGCCGCCGCGGCCGGAGAGGTGGACCGCGAAACCGCCAACTGGCTGATGACCACCCTCGACGCCGGCGGCGTCACCGACAACGGCCTGCGCGTGGTCATCGAGGTCAGCCGCTCCGTCCCCCAGGTGGACCAGACGCTGATGAGCTTCGTCCTGCACAGCATGCAGGCCCGGCGCGAGGTCGTGGCGGCGCCGGCGGCCGCTGCGCGCGCGCCGGCGGGCGCGGACGCGCTCGTCGCCGCCTGAGGCGCGACGGCCGGGACGCCCCGGCCGGGCTTACGCCGGCTTCAGCGGTCCCACCATGTCCTCCGGCCGCACCCAGCGGCTGAACTCCTCGTCGGTGACATAGCCGAGCCTCAGCGCCGCCTCGCGCAGGGTGAGGCCCTCGCGGTGGGCGGTGAGCGCGATTTCCGCCGCCTTTCCGTAGCCGATGTGCGGGTTGAGCGCCGTCACCAGCATCAGCGAATTCTCGAGATTCTGGCGGATGCGCGCGTGGTTGGGCGCAATGCCGCAGGCGCAGCGGTCGGTGAACGACTGGCAGGCCTCGCCCAGCAGCGTCGCCGACTCCAGCACGTTGTGCAGCATCACCGGCTTGTAGACGTTGAGCTGGAAATTGCCCTGCGAGCCGGCGAAGGCCACGGCGTGATCATTGCCGAACACCTGCGCGCACACCATGGTGAGCGCCTCGCACTGGGTGGGGTTGATCTTGCCCGGCATGATCGAGGAGCCCGGCTCGTTCTCCGGAATGAGCAGCTCGCCGATGCCCGCCCGTGGCCCGCAGGCGTAGAGGCGCACGTCATTGGCGATCTTCATCAGCGCTCCGGCGAGCACGCGCATGGCCCCGCTCGCCGCCACCATCTCGTCATGGGCGGAGAGCGCCGCGAACTTGTTGGCGGCGGCGACGAAGGGAAAACCCGTCTCGCGGGCGATGAAGCTGGCGGCGAGCGCGCCGAAGCGCGGATGGGCGTTGAGGCCGGTGCCCACCGCCGTGCCGCCGATGGCGAGACTGTACATGCCCTCCATGCCGGCGCGCGCCGCGGCGAGGCCGTGGTCCAGCTGCGCCACCCATCCTGACGCCAGCTGCCCCATGGTGAGCGGGGTGGCGTCCTGCAGGTGGGTGCGGCCGATCATCACCACGTCGGCGTAGGCCTTCGCCTTCGCGTCGAGCACGTCGCGCAGCCGCTGCACCGGCGGCAGCAGGCGGCTGGCGATGGTCTCCACCGCCGCCACATACATCACCGTGGGGAAGGTGTCGTTGGACGACTGCGAATGGTTGACGTCGTCATTGGGGTTGACGGGATGCCTGGAGCCCACCACGCCGCCGGCCATCTGGATGGCGCGGTTGGCGATCACCTCATTGGCGTTCATGTTGGTCTGGGTGCCGGAGCCGGTCTGCCAGACCACCAGCGGAAATTCGTCATCCAGCCGGCCGTCGATGACTTCCTGGGCCGCCGCCACGATCAGCTTCACCTTTTCGGGCGGCAGCTCGCCGAGCTCGCCATTGGCCAGGGCGGCGGCTTTCTTCACCACGCCGAGGGCGCGGATCACCTCCCGTCCCCAGCGGAAGCGGTTGACGCCGATGGGGAAATTGCTGAGGGAGCGTTGCGTCTGCGCCCCCCACAGCCGGTCGGCGGGCACTTCCACCGGACCGAGGGCGTCCTTTTCAATGCGCATGCGGGGGCTGTCGGCGCCCATGGATCGCCTCCTGTCTTGCATCGCCGGCGGGAGCCGCCCGCCGTGGCGACGCCGGTCCGCCGCATTGTCCGGCCGCCGGGGCGAGGCGTCAAATCGGGCGCGGCGGCGGCCTGCTCCGGAAAAGCGGCCGCCGGGCGCTTGCGCGCGGCGGCGGCTCATGCACCATGCCGTTCGGGCAAGGGGCCGCGCGCCGTCGCGAGCGCGACGTCAGCTCCGTAACGGCAGGTCGGGCATGAACGTCATTTTCCGGAAACCGCACGGGACGGGACAGGCGGGGGCCGTTCCGTCATGAGCCGCGCCGCGTTGCAGTTCGACCTGTTCGCTGACGCGCCCGCGCCGCAGCAGCCGGAGCAGCAGCTAGCCCCGGCGCGCGGCCGCCGCGCGCCGCGCGCGCTGGCGCGGCCGGACGCGCCGGCGGACCTTGAGGCCATGGCCCGCGCCCTCGAACAGAGCCACGACTACCGGGTGCTGCGCCGGCTGCGGCCGCGGCCGGTGATTCCCCGCCGCGAAAGCCGTTATCCGCGCCTCGGCGTGGTGGTGGACGTCGAGACCACCGGCCTGCGCCATGGCGTCGACGAGATCATCGAGATCGGCCTCGTCGCCTTCACCTTCGCCGACGACGGCGCCGCCGGCGACGTGGTTGCGGTCTACGGCGCCCTGCAGCAGCCTGCGGTTCCGGTCCCGCCTGAAATCACCCGCCTTACTGGCATCACCGACGCCATGGTCGCCGGCCGGCGCATCGACGTGGCCGAGGTGGAGCGCATCGCCAGCGGCGCCGATCTGGTCATCGCCCATAACGCCGCCTTCGACCGGCCGTTCTGCGAGGGGCTGTCGCCGGTTTTCGCCAGCCTGCCCTGGGCATGCTCGGCGCGGGAGATTCCGTGGAGCGACTACGGCTTTGAGGGCGCGAAGCTCGGCTATCTGGTGGGCCAGGCCGGCCTGTTCCACGACGGCCACCGCGCCGTGGACGACTGCCACGCCCTGCTGGAGGTGCTGCTGCGCCCGGCGCCCGCCGCCGCCGCGGGCGACGGTCCGGCCACGCCGTTCGCGGCGCTGCTGGCCTCCAGCCGCCGCATGAGCGTGCGCATCTGGGCCGAGCGCAGCCCCTTCGACATGAAGGACCAGCTGAAGGCGCGCGGCTACCGCTGGAACGACGGCTCCGACGGACGCCCGCGCGCCTGGTGGACCGAGGTCCCGGCGGAGGCGGAGGAGGAGGAGCTGCGCTTCCTGCGCGAGGAAATCTACCAGTGGCCCGAGGCTTCGCCCCTGCGCCAGCTGCTTGGCGCCTGCGACCGCTACCGCAAATAGCCGCGCCGCCGGCTGCGGCGGGAGCGGGCGGGGGCCTGCCGGCGTGAGCGGCGCGCCCGCCGTTCATGGCTTCTCCGCTGTCCCCGCGGAACGGAGACCGGCGCGAAAAAACGGCCGGGCGCCTTGCGGCGTCCCGGCCTTCCAGTGTGCTTCCAGATGGTCGCGCAAGCCTCAGGGCTTCGGATTGTTGACGTATTCCTGGATCTTGAGCTTGCCGAGCTGCGACATGTGCACCTCGTCCGGACCGTCGGCGATGCGCAGGAAGCGGTTCAGCGTGAAGAAATAGGCGAGCGGGGTGTCGTCGCTCACGCCCATGCCGCCATGGGCCTGGATGGCGCGGTCGATCACCGTCTGGGCCATCTGCGGCGCGATGATCTTGATGGCGCCGATCAGGTCCTTCGCCTCCTTGTTGCCGTAGCGGTCCATGGCGTCGGCGGCCTTGAGCGTCAGCAGGCGCGCCATCTCGATCTCGCAGAACGAGCGGGCGATGTCCTGGCGGATCGAGCTCTGGTCGGCCAGCTTCCTGCCGAAGGCGACGCGGCTGTCGACGCGCCGCGCCATGATCTCCAGGGCGCGCTGGGCCTGGCCGATGGAGCGCATGCAGTGGTGGATGCGGCCCGGGCCAAGGCGGCCCTGGGCGATCTCGAAGCCGCGGCCTTCGCCAAGGATGATGTTCGACTTCGGAATGCGCACGTTCTCAAGGCGCAGCTCCGCCTCGCCGCCCGGCGAGTGCAGGTTGCCGAACACGGTGGTGGTGCGCACGATGTTCACGCCGGGCGTGTCGCGCGGGATGATCACCGTGGACTGCTGGCGGTGGCGCGGGTTCTCCGGATTGGTCTTGCCCATCAGGAGCAGCACCTTGCAGCGCGGATCCATGATGCCGGAGATCCACCACTTGCGGCCGTTGATGACGTATTCGTCGCCCTCGGCGCGGATTTCGGTCTCGATGTTGGTGGCGTCGGAGGAGGCCACCTGCGGCTCGGTCATCAGATAGGCCGAGCGGATCTCGCCGTTCAGCAGCGGGCGCAGCCACTGGTCCTGCTGCTCCTTCGTGCCGTACTTGGCCAGCACCTCCATGTTGCCGGTGTCCGGCGCGGAGCAGTTGAACACCTCCGACGACCACGGCACGCGGCCCATGATCTCGGCCAGCGGCGCGTATTCCAGGTTGGTGAGGCCGGGCGAGAACTCCCCGTATTCATGCGGCAGGAACAGGTTCCACAGCCCTTCCGCCTTCGCCTTCTCCTTCAGCTCCTCGATCTTCGGCCAGGGCTTCCAGAGGTTGGCGGGATCGCGCACCCAGTCATGGTGCGCCTTCTCGTTCGGATAGATGTGCTCGTCCATGAAGCGCTCGAGCCTGGCGATCAGCTCGCGCACCTTGGGGCTGTGTTCGAAATCCATCCTTCGGTCCTCCTGTGGCGGCCGCCGCCGGCTGTCGCCGGCGCGGCGGCCTGCTGCGCCGCGCGGCGGCCCGTTCGCCGCGCGCGGCCTCTTGGCGGCGCGGGCCGCCGGATGCCGGGGGCGCCGCATGGCGGCGCGGACGCGGCCCCGCGCGCCGCTGCGGGCGGCGTTGCGGGCCTGCGCAAAATCCGTTCGGGGGCAAGGGAAGGGGGCGTCGCGGCGGGGCCGCGCGCGGCGGCCGGGGGAAGGCCCGGGGCGCCGGCGGTCATGGATCCCGTTCTATCGCGAGACCTTATGCTCACGCCAGCGCCCGCGGGCAGCCGTCCTGTTCATTTTCTCCCCGTCTGGACGCGGTTATGGCATGCCGGGCGCGGCGAGGTCCAATCGCAGATTTTTCCGCAAACATTCCGTTTTGATTATGGATCGTGCCGGCCCGGCTGGGGGCGGCCGCCGGCGAAACCCCGGAAATTCCGGGGGAATGCGCCGCCCGCGCCGGGGCCGGCGCGGCGCGCTCAGTCAGGAAGCCGGTGGATCAGCGCCTCCGGGCAGCGCTGGCGCGCAATGTCGCAGAGGTGGCTGTGGTGGGTGAGATAGATCACCTGCCCCTTGCCGGCCATTTCGGCCAGCAGCTCCAGCGCCGCGCCGGCGCGGTCGTCGTCGAAGGACTCCATGACGTCGTCGGCGACGAAGGGCGGCGGCGTGCGTTCCCCGGCGAATTCGTGATAGGCGGCGACGCGCAGCGCCAGATACAGCTGGAAGCGCGCGCCCTTGGAGAGGTCCGGCGTCGCCTTCAGCGCCCCGTCCGGGGCCACCGCCATCAGCATTTCGCCGTTGGGGCCGGGCTCCGCCGTCAGGCCGGCCCAGCGGCCGCAGCTCATGCGCCGGAAGGCCTCGGAGGCCTGGCGCAGCAGGCTGCTGCGGTGGCTGTCGCGCCATGCGGCGAGGGCCATTTCCGCCGCGGCGACGCCAAGCCGCAGCCGCAGCCAGGCGCGGGTCTTCCCGGCGATGTCCAGCAGCAGCGTCTGGCGGCGCGTCTCCAGCCGGGCGGCGGAGGAGTCCGAGCCGATCGCCGCCAGCGCCTTCTCCGCCTCCCGCCGTCGGGCGTAGGTCTCCTGCAGGCGCTGCTGGGCGTCGGCCAGCTCCGTCTCGATGGCGGCGGCCTCGGCCGTCAGGGCGGCGCGGTCGGCGCCGGCCAGCATGTGGTCGGCGGCGGCGACCGTGGCCGCGCCGGTGAGGGCCAGCATCTGCTGCTCCAGCTGGCCGATCTGCTCGTCAAGGCTGGCCCGGCGGGCGGCGGCGGCGATCGCGTTCTCCACCTCCGCAAGGGTTTCGACGCCAAAGTGGGCGGCCATGGCGGCGATCTCGCCGTCCAGCTGCAGCCGCTCGCCGGCGGCTTCGCGCAGCCTGTCGCGGGTCTGCTCCAGCTCCTGCTCCAGCGCCGCGCGCAGGCGGCGGGTCTCCCGGGCGGCGGCGGCGCGCGCCTCCAGACGGCGGAACCCGGCCGAGGCGGCGTCCGGCGTCAGCTCCGGCGCGGCCTCCTCCGGGGCGACGCGGGCCACAAGCGCCGCGATGGCGGCGGTGAACCGCTGCTGGTCGCGCTGCATCTTGCTGATGCGCGTCGCCAGGTCCCGCCGTTTCGCCAGCTCCGCCTCCAGCCGCGCCAGCAGCTCGAGCGCCGCGCGCGCCGCCGTCACCGGCGGCGCCTCGCCGTTTTCCCCCAGCCAGCAGGCGCCGCAGGCGCTCCGCCATTCCGCCAGCCACGCCGCTTCCTCCGCCTCCAGCGCCTGCAGCGCCCGCCGGCGCTGCTCCAGATTGCGGCGGGCGCGGGCCAGCTCCTCGCGACGCAGCCGCTGCGCGGCCGCCGCGCGGCGCATGCGGCTGGCGGTCTCCATGAGGGCGGGCAGGTCATCCGGCGCGCTGGCGCCAAGCAGCCGCCGCAGCTCCGCCGCCGCCTCGTCGCGCCGCGCCAGCGCCTCCTCCAGCTGCTGGCGGGCCGCCAGCAGCGGCTCGCGCGCCGCCAGCGCCGCCTCGCGCCGCTGCAGCCAGGCCGCGAGCGCTTCCGGGGCGTCAACGCCGGCCAGCAGCGGCGAAACGCCGGCCGCCAGCTCCCGCGTCGCGCGGCTGGCCGCGTCGATGCGCGCCTCCGCCTCACGCAGGCGCGCCTCCAGCTGCGCCAGCAGATGCCGGCGCGTCGCCAGGTCCTGGCGCAGCTGCGCCGCCCGCGCCAGCTCCTTCTGCCGGGTGAGGCGCTTTTCGGCCACCATGTCGTCGTGGCGCATGGCCGCCTCGAAGGCGTCCGCGGTGGCTTCGTCGAGGGCGCGGCGATGGGCGGCCCAGGCCTGTTCGCGCCGGGCGCGCGCTTCGGCGGCGGCGGTGTCGCCGGCCTCGCCGGCGATGGCGGCGAGGCCGGCGAGTTCGGCTGCGAGCCGCTCCGCGTCTTCGCGGACCGTATCGATGCGCTCGCGCAGCAGGTCGCGGCCGCGGCCGGCTTCGGCGCGCTCGCTGGCGAGGGCGTCGACGGCGGCCGCCGCCGGCGTGACCAGGGCGGCGAGGGTCGCGGCGTCGCCCCGCCATGGCGCCAGCAGCTGCATGCGCTGCTCCAGCGTCTCCTCCGCCGCAGCAACGGCGCGGCGGGCGGCGCTGACCCGCTGGTCCGGCGCTTCCTGGCGGATGGCTTCGGTTATGGCGTCCAGCCGGGCGAGCCATGCGGCGTCGTCGGCGCCGTCCGTGTCCTGCCCGCCGTCCGCGCTGACGGCGGCGGCGCACGCTTCGGCGGCCGCGTGCGCTTCGGCGCATTCGCGCCGGGCCTCGTGCAGCCGGGCGTCCAGCGAGACCCGCCGGTCAATCAGCTCGCGCAGCGCCTGGCTCTGGTGCGCCGGCAGCAGCAGGCTGGCGGCGTCCTCGCCGGCGGCGCGCCCCAGCTGGCGCACCAGCTCCTGCAGGCGCAGGTCGCTGGCCTCCAGGTCGTGCCCCAGCCGGGGAATGTCGAGGATGGCGGTGGCGTGGCGGCTGTGCAGCTCCGCCAGCTGCTCCAGCTCGGGAGCGAGGGTGCAGCCGGCGTCGTCGTCAGGGCGTTCGTCGAGCCGGCGCGTGAGCTCCTGCTCGCGCTCGCGCAGCGTCTGCATGAGGGCCCGGGCGCGGGCGTCGGCTTCGCGCAGGGCGGCGGCGCGTCCGCTCCATTCCGGCGGCGCGGGCGGAAAGGCGGGCAGGGTCGCCCGTTCCTGACGCAGCGCCGCCAGCCGCGGCGCCAGCGCCAGGGCGGCGAGCATGTCGCGCACCGTCCCGGCGCGCTGTTTCAGCCGGGCGAGGGTGCGGCCGGCCTCGTCATGGCCGGCGACGCAGCGCTGCAGCTCGGCGTTCAGCGCCGCATGGCGGGAGGCGATCGTGTCGATGGCGTCGCGCTGCTGGCGCAGCTCCAGCAGCTCCGCCCTGAGCTGCGCCAGGGCGGACTTGCGCGCCCGCGGGCGCCAGAACGCGTCCGCCTCCTCGCGCAGGGCCGCCAGCCGGCGGGAGAGCGCGCCAAGGCCGGCGCTGGCCGCGAACAGCATTTCGCCGAGCTGGCCGCGGCTTTCCGCCGCCTCGCGGCCGCCCGCCTCCAGCGCCGCGGCGTCGAGAGAGAACATGTTGGCGTAGGCGGCGCGGCTGAGCCCGCCCATGGCGGCGAGCAGCGTTTCCTCCGGCAGCGGATGGCCGGCGGCGTCGAGCAGGCTGTTCCTGGCGCGCTTCACGCGCACGAAGTCCTGCGCGCCGCCGGCCAGGGCGAGGCGGGCGCCGATGCGCATGGCGTCGTAGCCGTGCTGGAAGGCGAAGGGCGTGTTCGGCGCCATGCCGTAGAGCAGGTCGAGCCAGGCGTTGAGGAGGGTCGTCTTGCCGGCCTCGTTCGGGCCATAGACGACGTGCAGGTCCGGCTGGCCCGGACGCGGCGGACCGAAATCCAGCGTCTGGCCGGTGAACCTGCCGTAGCGCGTGAGCTCAAGCCGTTCGATGCGCATCAGTCGCCGGCTCCTTCGTCTTCGGCCGCCAGATGCGCCAGGGTCTCGGCCGCGCCCTCGCGGGCCAGCTCCGCCAGCAGGGCGGCGCGTCCCTCCTCCGCGCCAGGATCAAAGGCGTCGCGCAGCTCCGCCGGCAGCTGCGGGACGATGGCGTCCAGCAGCCCGCGCGCGACATTGGCGAAGGCCGGCGACGCCAGCACCTGCGACTCCACGATGGCGGCGAGCTCATGGCGCGGATCAGCGCCATCGCCGGCGGGCGCGGCGGGCTCGCGCAGCTGCGGGCTGATCTCCAGCCGGTCGATGAAGCAGCCTTCCAGCCGCTGCGCCGCCTCCATGGCCTCGCCGAGCAGGCGGTCGGCGTCGCGTCGCGCCCAGCCGGCGAGGGGCGTGGCCCCGCCGAGCCGCAGCCGCGCCAGCAGATACGGGCTGGCGACGCCGGCGCGCAGGGCGGCCAGGGCCTCGTGCAGGCGGGCGTTGACCCCGGCGCGGCTGTCGACGCCAGTGAGATCCACCTCGGCGCGGGCGAACTCCGCCACGCTCGTCACCCGCTCCTCCAGGGTCACGGAGCGGTCGTCGCCGATGGCGACCAGCGTGACCGAACGCGGCCCCGGCTCGTTGATGTCGCGGCCCTGCGGATTGCCCGGCATGACGATGACCGAGCGGCCCCGGTGCACGGAGCGTTTGTGGATGTGGCCGAGGGCCCAGTAGTCGAAGCCGTGGGCGTCGAGATCGGCGAGCGCGCAGGGAGCGTATGCGTCATGCCCCTCGGCGCCGCCGAGGCTGGTGTGCATGACGCCGATGTTGATGGCCCCGTGAACCGGCGGACGGAACTTCGGCAGCAGCGATTCCGGGGCGTGCGGCTGCGCGAAGCTGACGCCGTGAATGAAAACCGGCGTCGCTCCGGGCGGGCGCGGCGCCTCCACCGGCGTGGCGCGGCCGTCGAACACGTGCACGTTGGGCGGCAGGCTCAGCTCGCGGGTGATGCGCGAGGCGGCGTCATGGTTGCCGCGGATGAGATAGACCCGCACCCCGGCCTCATCGAGCCGGCGCAGCTCGCCGGCCAGAAACAGCGCCGTCTTCATGGAGGTCTGGGCGCCGTCATAGAGGTCGCCGGCGAGGACCAGCGCGTCCGCCTGCTCCTCGAGGCACAGGTCGACGATCCGCCGCAGCGCCTCGCGCGTGGCGTCGCCCACCAGGGCGGCGGCCGCCGGGTCGCGCAGCGCCAGCGAACGCAGCGGCGAGTCGAGATGGATGTCTGCGGCATGCACGAAACGGAACGCCACGGATCAGCTCCTGTCGCTGCATGTCGGCGGCGGCGCGCGGCGGGCGGAAAAGGCGCCCGGGGCGCCCATGCCGGCGGCCACGGGCCCGCGTCCTGCGAAAAAGCCGCCGCCGGTGGCCGCCCGGGTCAGCCCTGCGCCGGCGAACGGCCTTCGCGCGCGCGGCGGATCAGATACTGGCCGTAGCCGCTCTTGCCGAGCGCGGCGCCGAGCCGCTCCAGCTGCGCGGCGTCGATGAAGCCCTTCTCGAAGGCCACTTCCTCCGGGCAGGCGATGCGCTGGCCCTGGCGCTTCTCCAGCGTGCGCACGAAGTTGGCGGCGTCGACGAGGCTGTCATGGGTGCCGGTGTCGAGCCAGGCGAAGCCGCGGCCCATTTTCTGCACGCTGAGCTTGCCCTGCTCCAGATAGGCGCGGTTGACGTCGGTGATCTCCAGCTCGCCGCGGGCGGACGGCCTGAGACTGGCGGCGATGTCCACCACCTGGCGGTCGTAGAAATAGAGGCCGGTCACCGCCCAGTTCGAGCGCGGCCGCTCCGGTTTCTCCTCAATGCTCAGCGCCCGGCCCTGCCCGTCGAACTCGACGATCCCGTAACGCTCCGGATCGGTGACGTTGTAGGCGAACACCGTGGCGCCTTCCTCCTGCGCCGCCGCGTTGTCCAGCAGCCCGGTCAGGCCGTGGCCGTAGAAAATGTTGTCGCCCAGAATCAGAGCCGAATTGCTGCCACGGACGAAATCCGCGCCGATGACATAGGCCTGCGCCAGCCCGTCCGGGCTGGGCTGCTCGGCGTAGGAGAACGACACGCCCCAGCGCTCGCCGTCGCCCAGCAGCCGCTGGAACTGCGGCAGGTCGTGCGGCGTCGAGATGATCAGGATCTCGCGGATGCCCGCCAGCATCAGCACGCTGAGCGGGTAATAGATCATTGGCTTGTCATAAACCGGCATCAGCTGCTTGGACGTGACGAGCGTCAGCGGATGCAGCCGGGTGCCGGCGCCGCCCGCCAGGATAATGCCTTTCATCGGAGTCCGGTCCTGATGTTGCTGTTCTGGGGCAGGGACAATGGTGCAAATGTCACGTTCCGGCAAGCGCGGACGGCGCGCGGCCGGCGAAGTCACGTCCGGCCGCCTGGCGCGGGCGCGGCGCCGGCGTCAGGGGCGCCCGACGCTCGAGTACAGCAGGCCCGCTTCGGCGGCGTCCTCCGGCGGATAGATGTTGCGCAGGTCCACCAGAACCGGCTGGCGCAGGCGCCGCCGCAGCTCGCGCAGGTCGAGGGCGCGGAATGCGTCCCATTCGGTGACGATCACCAGCGCGTCGGCGCCGTCGGCGCAGGAATAGGGGTCTGGGGCGTATGCGACGTCGCGCAGGATCTGCCGCGCCTGCTCCATGCCTTCCGGATCATGGGCGACGATGCTGGCGCCGGCCTTCTGCAGCTCGTCGATGATGACGATGGAGGGCGCGTCGCGCATGTCGTCGGTGTTGGGCTTGAAGGTCAGGCCAAGAACGGCGATGCGCCTGCCGGCGACGTCGCCGCCGCAGGCGGCGATGATCCGCCCGGCCATGGCGCGCTTGCGCGCGTCGTTGACCGCCACCGTCGTCTCCACCAGGCGCAGCGGGCTGCCATATTCCTGCGCCGTGCGGACCATGGCCAGCGTGTCCTTGGGAAAGCACGAGCCGCCGTAGCCCGGCCCGGCGTGCAGGAACTTGGCGCCGATGCGCCGGTCGAGGCCGATGCCGCGGGCGACGTCCTGCACGTTGGCGCCCACCTTCTCGCACAGGTCCGCCACCTCGTTGATGAAGGTGATCTTCATGGCGAGGAAGGCGTTGGCGGCGTATTTTGTCAGCTCGGCGGTGCGCCGGCCGGTCATCACCAGCGGGGCCTGGTTGAGGAACAGCGGCCGGTAAAGGTCGCGCATCACCTCCGCGGCGCGCTCGTCCTCAACGCCGATGACGATGCGGTCCGGCCGCTTGAAGTCCTCGATCGCCGCGCCCTCGCGCAGGAATTCGGGATTGGAGACGACGGAAAACTCCGCCTCCGGCCGGGTTTCGCGGATGATCCGCTCCACCTCGTCGCCCGTGCCCACGGGCACGGTCGACTTGTTGACCACCACCGTATAGCCGCGGATGGCGCGGGCGATTTCGGCGGCGGCCTGGCGCACATAGGTCAGGTCGGCGTGGCCGTCGCCGCGGCGCGAGGGCGTTCCGACGGCGATGAACGCCACTTCCGCGTCGGCGACCGCGCCGGCGAGATCGGTAGTGAAGCTGAGCCGGCCCTGGCGGACGTTGCTGGTGACCAGCTGGGCGAGACCCGGTTCGTAGATCGGCAGCCTGCCGTCGCGCAGACCCGCGATCTTGCCGGCGTCATTGTCCACGCAGACGACGGAGTGGCCGAAATCTGCAAAACACGTTCCGGACACCAGCCCGACATAGCCGGTTCCGATCATCGCCACGCGCATGGATGCTCCGTAAGAATGTCGCGCTCTGCGCCCGGTCCGGCTGATCCGTGGCCAGGCGGCCGTCTGGCGGTCCGCGCACGCCCCATGGCCGGGCGGACAGCGGCCGTCGCGCGCCGCTCCGGAGCCGTCCGGGGCGGGCGCGCCGCCTTTTCTTACCGGGGATGGCGGCCGATGGATAGGGCGAAGGGGGCGCGTCCGCGGCCGGGGGCGCGCAGCAGCGCCAGCGGCGTGGCCAGCAGTATGCCGACGTCCAGCAGCAGCGAGCGGCGGCGGATGTAATCGAGATCGTCGTCGAGACGCGCCGCCATGGCCCGCGCGTCCGGGGTCGGGCCGATGCGCCCGCGGATCTGGGCGAGGCCGGTGAGGCCCGGAAGCGCGGCCCGGCGCAGGACGATATGCGGCAGCTCGGCCGCGAACAGGGCGTCGAGCTCGTACATGTGCGGCCGCGGGCCGACCAGCGACATGTCGCCGGCCAGCACGTTGAACAGCTGCGGCAGTTCGTCCAGCCGGCTGCGGCGCAGGAAGCGCCCGGCGCGGGTGACGGCGCCGGCGTGCGGCGGCGGCTGGATCGCCGCCAGCCGGGCGCTCCACGGGGCCCCGGCCCGGGGCGGCGGCGCCGGGCGCATGGTGCGGAATTTCAGCAGGGTGAAGGCGGCGCCGTGCAGCCCGGCGCGGCGCTGGCGGAACAGCACGGGCCCCGGGCTGTCAAGCCGGACCCACAGCGCCACCAGCGCCATCAGCGGCGCCAGCAGGATGATGAGGAAGAGGGCGACGGCGATGTCGAAGACGCGCTTGTCCGCCGGAACCGGCGCGGCCCGCCGCCCCCGCCTTCGTTTCCATGACGCCGCCGGAGCCAGGACGGGAGACGCGTCAGATGTCGGGGAGGTCTGGCGAAATGCTGCGGACATGGCGGACCTGCGCGCTGTCCGCCAATTATTGAATCAGTCCGCCAGGACTTCAATAATTTCCGGTAAATTTTCCGGCGTCTGTTTGCGGTTATTTTGTATGTCCGGGATCAGCCGGCAGGCCGCCCGGCAAAATCTCCTCGAGGGGCGGGGCCTTGTCCTTCACCAGGGGCGGCGCGTCGGTGGATTTCGGCGCCTTGCCCTCCGCGCGGTCGCGATACAGCGCCGCCTGGGTGAGCATGAGCATGGTCACCGGCGTGGTGACGGTGACGAACACGCCGATGAGAATCTCGTGCACCACCGGCCGGGTTTCGCTCACCGAGAAATAGAGCATGGAGCCGAGCAGGATGAAGCCCAGCCCCAGGGTGGCGCCGAGGGTGGGGGCGTGCACCCGCTCGTAGAAGGTGCGCAGGCGAAGCAGCCCGACGGTTCCGGTGAGGGTGAGCGCCGCCCCGGCGAGGGTGAGCAGCGCCACCAGCAGCGCCGCCCAGGCGGGCAGGGCGTGAATGGCGATCATTCGATGGCCTCCCCGCGCATGAGAAACTTGGCGAGGGCCAGGGTCGAGACGAAGCCGAGCAGCGCGATGACCAGCGCCGCCTCGAAATACAGCGTGCTGCCGGAGGAGATGCCGAACACCAGCATCAGCATCATGCCGTTCATGTAGAGGGAGTCCATGGCGAGCACCCGGTCCTGGGCGCGCGGGCCGCGGAACATGCGGACGCAGGCCAGCGCCATCGCCAGTCCCAGCATGAACTGCGCCGCCATCAGCGACCATGTCAGGATCGTCATGCTCATTCGAACACCTCGAGCAGCCAGCATTCGTAGCGTTGGGTGATGGCGTCGGCGAGCGTGTCGGCCTCCCTGCGGTCGATCACGTGCATCAGCAGCACGCCGGTGTGGGGATTGTATGACACCCACGCCGTGCCGGGCGTCGCCGTGAGGATGCAGGCGAGGACGGCGAGCGCATAGGGCGAACGGATGGTGAGCGGCACCAGCACGTGGCCGCCTTCCCGCTCCGGGCCGCCGAACAGGATGGCGCGCGCCACGCGGTAATTGGAGACGGCGATGTCCGGCAGAACGTTGGCGAGCAGGCGCAGCGCCGCCATGGGCCGGCGCAGACGCAGCGGCGGCATGTCCAGCGCGCCGAGCACCCGCGGCGCCGTGAGCGCCAGCGCCGCGCCAAGCACGATCTGCCCCGGCGACACGCTCTGGTTGAGCAGCAGCCAGACGATCAGGGTCGCCGCCGAAACGGCGGGCCACGGCAGCAGCCATGTCAGGAACCGGCGGAGACTCATCGCGCGGCGCCTCCCTTTCCGGTGTCGCGGGCGCGCGGCGCCGCAGGCCCGGTCCCGGGCGCGGCGCCCGCCGCCTGATCCTGGCGCACCGCCACCGGCTTCGCCAGCACCGAGTCGATATAGGCCTCGCGCCGGCCCAGCTGCTCGGTGGTCTCCTGGGCGAAGCGCATGGCCGGCCCGGCCTGGATGGTGAGCCCCACGCACAGCGCCAGCAGCACCAGCACGGGGCCGAACTCCAGCATGCTCACCCGCGGCGCCTCGCGCTCGAAAGAGGGCCAGAAGGTGCGCACGCCGGCGCGGGTCATGGCGATGAGCGTCGCGAGGCCGGAGACGGCGAGCACGCCCACCAGCGTCCACGCCGGCCACGCCGGGCCGGCGGCGTCGCCGGCGTTGCGCGCCTGGTCGAGCAGGGCGTCGAGCATGGCGAACTTGGCGATGAAGCCGGAGAGCGGCGGCAGGCCGGCCATCAGCAGGGCGCAGGCGATGAAGGCGAGGCCCAGCAGGGCCAGCACCGCCGGCACCGCCACGCCCGCCTCGGCGCTGTCGTCGCTGTCCTCGTCATAAACGATGCCATAGGCCTCCAGCGTCACCGCCAGCACGTCGTCGGAGCGGGCGCGGCCGCGCTCGGCCAGCTCGACCAGCAGGAAGAACGCGGCGATCGCCATGGTCGAGCTGAACAGGTAGTACAGCGTCGCGCTCATCACGTTGACGTTGCCGGCGCCGGTCACCGCGATCAGCGTGCCGGAGGAGACCAGCACGCTGAAGCCGGCAAGGCGCGCCATCGCCTGGGAGGCGAGCATGCCCACCATGCCGTAGATGATGGTGATGACGCCGCCAAGGAACAGCACCGTTCCCGCGCCGACGGCGCTGGTGGACCCGTCCGGCGAGAACAGCAGCGCCAGCCGCAGGATGGCGTACACGCCCACCTTGGTCATGATGGCGAACATGGCCGCCACCGGCGGGCCGGCGGCGGCGTAGGTGGCCGGCAGCCAGAAGCCCAGCGGCCAGATGGCCGCCTTCACCAGAAAGGCGACGCCGAGAATGGCGACGCCGGTCTGGAACAGCCGGGTTTCGTCCGCGTCGAGCCGGGGAATGCGCGCCGCCACGTCCGCCATGTTGAGCGAGCCCGCCGCGCCGTAGATCAGGCTGACGCCGATGAGAAAGGCCGAGGAGGCGACGAGGTTCACCGCCACATAATGCAGGCCCGCCTTCACCCGCGCGTGCCCCGAGCCATGCAGCGCAAGGCCGTAGGAGGCCGCCAGCATGATCTCGAAGAACACGAACAGGTTGAACAGGTCGCCGGTGAGGAAGGCGCCGTTCAGCCCGGCCAGCAGGATCATGAACAGCGGGTGGAAGAAGCTGCCCGCCTTGTGCCAGCGCGCCAGCGAAAACACCAGCGCCGCGCAGGCGAGCACCGCCGTCAGCACCAGCATCATGGCCGAGAGCCGGTCCAGCGCCAGCACGATGCCAAAGCGCGAGGGCCAGTTGCCGATCTGGTACACCTGCACGCCGCCGCCGGCGGCGCGCGCCATCAGCGCCACGGCCGCCGCCAGCAGGGCGAATGCGGCGCCCACGCTGAGCCCGGCGGTGATGCGGCCGCTGCGGCCGTCGATCACCAGCATCAGCCCGGCCACGATCACCGGCAGGACGACGGGCGCGATGATAAGGTTGTCGCTGAAGCTCACGGGCCGTCCTCCCGGCCGTCCACATGGTCGGTGCCCGTGAGGCCGCGCGAGGCCATGGTCACCACCAGCAGCAGCGCCGTCATGGCGAAGCTGATGACGATGGCGGTGAGCACCAGCGCCTGGGGCACGGGGTCGGCGAGGTCGCGCGGCGACATGGTTCCGTCAGAGAAGGCAGGCGCCGCCACCTTCAGCCGCCCCATGGCGAAGATGAACAGGTTCACGGCGTAAGAGATCAGCGACAGCCCCACCAGCACCTGGAAGGTGCGCGGACGCAGCACCAGCCAGATGCCGGAGCCGATGAGCACGCCAATGGCGAGGGCGATCACCGGCTCCATCACTTTTCTCCCTTTGCGCGCGCCGCTTTCTCCATGGTGCGGTACACGCGGATCGACTGGTGGGCGATGGCGATCAGCATCAGCACGGTGGCGCCGAACACCAGGGCGAACACGCCGATGTCGAAGACAAGCGCGCTGGCCAGCGGCGTCTTGCCGAACACCGGCAGGTAAACGTAGCGGAACGCGGTGGTGAGGAACGGATAGCCGAAGAACACCGCCGCCATGCCGGTGAGCGTCGCCAGCAGCACCCCCGCGCCGATCCAGCGCACCGGCAGCACGACGATGCGGTCCTCCACCCAGCGGGCCCCGCCGGCGATGTAGAGCAGCAGGAAGGCGATGGCGAAGGTCAGGCCGGCGATGAAGCCGCCGCCCGGGAGGTCGTGGCCGCGCAGCAGCAGGAAGCCGGCCATGGCGCAGATCACCGGAAACAGCAGGCGGATGATCACGCCGGGCGCCAGCATGACGTGGCTGTCGATGGGCGACTTCACCGGCGCGTAGCGCGTGCGGTCATACTCGATCTGGAAGCGCTTCTGGTCCGGCACCGCGAAGCTGTCGCGGGCCGGGCGGAACCGGCGCAGCAGGGCGAACACGGTGATGGCCACCGCGCCGAGCACCGTGATCTCGCCCATGGTGTCGAAACCGCGGAAATCGACGAGGATGACGTTCACCACGTTCCGGCCGCCGCCCTCACGGTAGGCGCGGTTGACGAATTCGTCGCCGATGGTGGGGCCCTGGGGCGAGGTGAGCATGGCGAAGGCGAGCGCCGCCGCGCCGGCGCCGGCGGCGATGGCGATGAACAGGTCGCGCACCCGCCGGAACCGGGCCGAAGGCTTCATGTCGCCGGGGATCAGCTCGTCGCGGCGCGGCATCCAGCGCAGGCCGAGCAGGATCAGCACCACGGTCACGATCTCCACCAGCAGCTGCGTCAGCGCCAGGTCCGGGGCCGAGTACCACACGAAGGTGATGCTGGTGGCGAGGCCGGCGCCGCCCATGAGGATCAGCGCCACCAGGCGGTGATACTTGGCCTGCCAGGCCGCGCCGACGGCGCAGGCCACGCCCACCGCCCACACCAGCAGCAGCGCCGGATCAAACATGCCGACCATGGGCGCGGAGGAGGCCAGCCACGCCGGCGACAGCCAGGTATTGGCCAGCCACGCCCACACGTTCGCCGCCGCCGCGGCGGCCGAAAAGCCGCTGTCGCGGAACGCCGGCCAGAAGCCGGCCAGCACCGCCGCCAGCACCAGCAGGCGCAGCTGCGTCTGCAGCCGGTTGGAGCCGAGCAGTTCCTCCAGCACGCGCGCCCAGCGCCACGACAGCATGGCGATGGCGCGCTCGAACAGGCGCCGGCCCGAAAGGCGGCGCAGCAGCGGCGGCCCCTCCACCTCGCCGGAGAGATAGTCCTTGAGGCCGAGATAGGTGAGCGTGCCGGCCCCAAGCGCCACGATGCTCATCAGCAGCGCCGGGTTGAGCCCGTGCCACACGGCGAGGCTGTAATGCGGGGTCTGCGCCCCCAGCACGCCGTGCGCCGCCGCGCCGAGGAACGGGCCGATGACCCAGGTGGGGAACACGCCCACCAGCACGCACATCAGCGCCAGCAGCGCCGCCGGGGCCAGCATCCACAGCGCCGGATCATGGGGAGCGCGCGGCAGGCTGGTGGCCGGCGGGCCGAAGAACACCTGGTCGATCAGGCGCAGCGAATAGGCCACCGAGAACATGCCGGCGAGCGTGGCCAGATAGGGCAGGGCGTGGTCGAACGCGGAGTCGACGTGGGTCTCCACCGTCTCGGCGAAGAACATCTCCTTCGAAAGGAAGCCGTTGAGCAGCGGCACGCCGGCCATGGCCGCGGCGGCGACGATGGCCAGGGTGGCCGTGATCGGCATGGCCCGGTAAAGCCCGCCGAGCAGGCGGATGTCGCGGGTGCCGGCCTCATGGTCGATGATGCCCGCCGCCATGAACAGCGACGCCTTGAAGGTGGCGTGGTTGATCATGTGGAAGATGGCCGCCACCGCCGCCAGCGGGCTGCCCAGCCCCAGCAGCAGCACGATCAGCCCGAGATGGCTGATGGTGGAGTAGGCGAGCAGGCCCTTGAGGTCCTGCTGGAACATGGCGAGGAAGGCGCCCACCAGCAGCGTGGCCGCGCCCACCGGCGCCAGGGTCCAGAACCACCAGTCGGAGGCGGCCAGCACCGGCCACAGCCGCGCCAGCAGGAACACGCCCGCCTTCACCATCGTGGCCGAGTGCAGATAGGCCGAGACCGGCGTCGGCGCCGTCATGGCGCGCGGCAGCCAGAAATGGAACGGAAACTGCGCGCTCTTGGTCAGCGCCCCGAGGACGAGCAGCAGCAGCGCCGGCACGTAAAGCGCGTGTTCGACGATGGCCGGGCCGGAGGCCAGCACCACGTCCAGCTCATAGCTGCCGACGATGTGACCGATGATCAGCACGCCGGCGAACAGGCACAGGCCGCCGGCGGCGGTCACCGTCAGCGCCATGCGCGCGCCGTCGCGCGCCGCCTCCTTGTGGTGCCAGTAGGCGATGAGCAGGAAGGAGAAGATGCTGGTGAGCTCCCAGAAGAACACCAGCTGGATCAGGTTGCCCGAAATCACCACGCCCATCATGGCGCCCATGAATCCGAGCAGGAACGAGAAGAAGCGCGACGCCGAATCGTCCGGCGACATGTAATACCGCGCATAAAGCGCCACGAGCGCGCCGATGCCGGACACGATCATGGCGAAGGCCCAGGCGAAGCCGTCGACGCGGATGCTGAAATTGAGGCCGTAGTCCGGCAGCCACGCGTAATGGGCGCGCAGGATCGCGCCGTCGAAAATCTCCGGACGGATCCACAGGCCGATGGCGAAAACCGCCAGCGCCGTCAGCCCCGCCAGCCACGCCTCCAGGTTCCGCCGCCCTGACGGCGTCACCGCCGCCACGAGCGATGCGGCGAACGGCAGGAGCAGCATGGCGGTCAGGAGCGTCTGGGCGTCTGGCATCAGCTATACAGGAACCTTTCAGGGAAGACCGGGGCGCCCGACATCGCCCGTGCAAGGCTGAGTTCGCTCCACCTGCGCATTATGGGTGATTTGGATCGCGGAGCGCAATGCGCTCCCGCCCCGCCTGGCCCCGCTCGCGGCGCCAGGAAACGTCAGGTTTTTGGCATGATCGCGGCGGCCCGCGGGGGGCGCCGCGATCCGCCCGCCTCAGTCGGCCAGCGTCAGGCCCATGCGCCAGAAGTCCGCCTCAAGGCGCGTGGCGTCGCGGAAGATGCGGGCCAGCTGCGCGAAGCGCTCTGGCGTCACGCCCGCGAGGCGGGCGTTGAGCCATTCACGCTCCGCCGCCGCGGCGCTCATGAAGTCATCGCCCGCGTACATCCCGATCCAGCGCATGTAGGGATTGCCCTCGCGCTTCAGGAACGGCTGGCGCAGCAGCCAGGCGGCGATCTCGCCATAGCCGATCACGCAGGGGGCGAGGGCCACGTGCAGGTCGGTGAGGTCGCCGCTGGCGCCGGCGTCGAGCACGTAGCGGGTGTAGGCCATGGTGGCGCGCGATTCCTGCAGCTGCGCCAGCTCCGTTTCGCTGATCCCCCACTCGGCGCACCAGCTCACGTGCAGGCCCATCTCCACGTCGACGATGGCCTTGAGGATCTCCAGCCCCTGGCGGAGCTCCAATATGTCGCGCGACTTGTAGACGGCGAGGCCCCAGGCGCGGGCGAAGTGGACGAGAAACAGGTAGTCCTGCTTCAGGTAGTGGCGGAAGGCTTCCTCCGGCAGCGTGCCGTCGCCCATGGCCCGCACGAAGGGATGCTCCACATAGGCGCGCCAGTCGTCGGCGCAGGCGGCGATGAGCCGGTCGAAGGGCGCGGCGCCCGCGGCGTCGGTCATGACGTTTCTCTCCCAAAATCGTTGCGCGCGGCGTGAAAGAAAAAAGGGGCCGGCGCGCGCGCCAGCCCCAATGGCATGATGTTCCGTTGCGGCTGGCGCTCAGAAGCTGAGGTCGCGGTCGCCGTCTGCGTCCCGGACGCGGCTCGGCAGGCCGATGCGGTTCAGCAGGTTGATGAACGGCTCGGCCGGGAGCTCCTCGACGTTGACCATGGTCTTCACGTCCCAGTCGCCCGTGGCGACCAGCATGGCCGCGGCCGCGGCCGGCACGCCGGCGGTGTAGGAGATCGCCTGGCTGCCGACCTCCCGGTAGGCCTCGGCGTGATCCGAGATCTGGTAGATGAAGGCCTCGGCGTCCCTGCCGTCCTTGCGTCCCCTGGCCAGCACGCCGATGCAGGTCTTGCCGGTGTAGTCCTTCGCCAGCGACGAGGGATCGGGCAGCACCGCCTTCACCACCTTCAGCGGCACCACTTCCAGCCCCTCGGCGGTGCGCACCGGCTGCTCCGACAGCAGGCCGAGATTCTTCAGCACCGTGAAGACGTTGATGTAGTGGTCGCTGAAGCCCATCCAGAACCGGATGTTCGGCACGTCGAGATTCTTCGACAGCGAGTGGATCTCGTCGTGGCCGGTCATGTAGGTGGTGCGCTGGCCCACCACCGGCAGGTCCCACTCCCTGCGGATCTCGAACATCTGGTTCATCGTCCACTGGCCGTTCTGCCAGGACCAGACGCGGCCGGTGAACTCGCGGAAGTTGATCTCCGGGTCGAAGTTCGTGGCGAAATACTTGCCGTGGTTGCCGGCGTTGACGTCGATGATGTCGATGGAGTCGGTCTCGTCCAGCCAGCGCCGGGCGAGCAGCGCGGCGTAGGCGTTGACCACGCCGGGGTCGAAGCCGGCGCCGAGGATGGCGGTGATCCCCTTCTCCCGGCAGAGGTCGCGGCGCTTCCACTCATAGTTGCCGTACCACGGCGGATCCTCGCAGACCTTCAGCGGGTCCTCGTGGATGGCCGTGTCGATGTAGGCGGCGCCGGTCTCGATGCAGGCCTGCAGCACCGACATGTTGACGAAGGCCGAGCCCAGGTTGATGACGATCCGGGCGCCCGTGCGCGTGATCAGCGCCTTGGTGGCTTCAACGTCGAGAGCGTCCAGCGCGTGCGCCTCAAGGACGCCCGGCTGCTTCATGCTCTTCTTCTCGTGAATCGACGCGATGATGTCGCGGCACTTGCTGACCGTGCGCGAGGCGATGTGGATGTCGCCGAGAACATCGTTGTTCTGCGCGCATTTGTGGGCAGTGACCTGGGCGACGCCGCCGGCGCCGATGACAAGGACGTTTTTCTTCATTTCACGCGAAAACCCCGAACCAGATGTTGAGCGGCGGTGCAGGCTTCAGGAAAGCGCTGCGGCGAAATCCTCATAACCAAATTCGCGGACCAGACGGATGGATCCGTCCAGCTCGCGAATGGCGATCGACGGCATTTTCACGCCGTTGAACCAGTTTTTCTTGACCATGGTGTAGCCGGCGGCGTTGAGGAACGAGATGCGGTCGCCGACCTGCAGCTCCTTCTCAAAGCGGAACTCGCCGAAAATGTCGCCGGCAAGGCACGACTTGCCGCACACCATGAACGTGTAGGGGCCCGCGTCCGGCGCCACGGTCGCGTGCTGGCGATAGGTCAGCAGGTCCAGCATATGCGCCTCGACCGAGGAGTCGACGATGGCGAGGCGCTTGCCGTTCTCCAGCACGTCCAGCACCGTCACCTCCAGCGTCGCGGCGTTGGTGATCGCCGCCTCGCCCGGCTCCAGATACACCTGGACGCCCCAGTCCTCCGAGAATTTCTTCAGCCGGCGGCAGAAGCCCTCAAGGTCATAGCCCTCGCCGGTGAAGTGGACGCCGCCGCCGAGGCTGACCCATTTCGCCTGGCGGAACAGCTCGCCGAAGCGCGCCTCGACCTCGCCGAGCAGCTCGTCGAAGCGCGCGAAGCTCCCGTTCTCGCAGTTGTTGTGGATCATGAAGCCGTCGATGCGGTCCATATAGGGACGCACCTTTCCGGCGTCCCACTCGCCGAGGCGGCTGAACGGCCGCGCCGGATCGGCGAGGTCGAAATCAGAGGAGGACACTCCCGGGTTCAGCCGCAGCCCGCGCTGGATGCCGGCGGCGCGGTCCGCGAAGCGCTCAAACTGGCCCAGCGAGTTGAAAATGATCTTGTCGGCGCAGGCGATCACCTCGTCGATCTCGTGGCCGGCGTAGGCGACCGAATAGGCGTGGGTCTCGCCGCCGAACTTCTCGCGGCCAAGGCGCACCTCATACAGCGACGAGGAGGTGGTGCCGTCGAGGTACTGGCTCATCAGGTCGAACACCGACCAGGTGGCGAAGCACTTGAGCGCCAGCAGCAGCTTCGCGCCGGACTCCTCCCGCACGCGCCGGACGGTCTCCATGTTGCGGAGCAGGGCGGCCTTGTCGATCAGGTAGTACGGCGTCTGGATCGTCACGTCTGCTGTCCTGTCATGCGGTCCGCCGCGGGCCTGGCGGCGGGGCGGCCATGGGCCTGAAAACATTTCGGGCCGCGCCGGCCGTCCGGCCGGAGCGGCGGTGTCGCCAGCAGCGCGGCCTGGACGGCGCGCGGCGCCGCGGCTGCGGTTTCATTTCACGTCTGGAGGGATCCGGTCCGGTCCGGCATGTCGCGACGGCCGGCGCCGGCTGGCGCCGTCAGGGCGCCTGCGGCGCCCGGCAAGCCTCTTGTCCGCGCGTTCATGCGCGCCAGTGCGGCGCGGGCGCGTGCAGCAGTCGTATCTTCCGTTTGGGAGGCTTTCAGCAGAACTGCGCCCATCCCCAATTGGAAGAGGCCGTCGTATGACATGGCGTCCTCCCCAACCAGCAGATGTTGCCCGCATCCGGCGGACGAGCGTCCCTTAATGGTCCTGAAGAAAAAACTCAAGACAGACCTGTCCGCGCCGCCGTCTTTCCGGCGCCGGGGAAGGGCGGGGGCTGACCTGCGCCGCGCGGGCGGCTAGAGCATGTCCGCGGCGCCGCTTTCCGGGCGGCGGCGCCGGCCGACGACGCGTCCCGGCCGGGAGAGCAGCCAATGACCGTCCTTCCTCCGCTGCTGTGGCCAGATCCGCGCCTCGCGACGCCGTCGCGGGAGGTGCGCGCATTCGACGCGCAGCTGCGCCGCGCCGCGGAGGACGTGCTGGAATCCATGCGCGCCGCCGGGGGCGTCGGCGCCGCCGCCGGCCATTTCGGCCTCGACCTGCGCCTGTTCGTGCTGGAGCTGCCGGAGGATCCGGCCCCGCAGTTCTTCGTCAACGCCCGGATCGTCGAAACCTCGGCGGAGACCGCCCGCCACGACGAGGGCAGCATCTCCATGCCCGGAGCGCGCTGCGAGGTGACGCGGCCGGCGCGGGCGCTGGTTCGCTGGCAGGACCTGGACGGCGCCGGCCGTCAGGCCTGGTTCGACGGCTTTCGCGCCGCCTGCGCGCAGCACGAGATCGACCAGACCGACGGCGTCTTCTGGCTTCAGCGCCTGTCCAGACTGAAGCGCGACCTGACGGTGAAACGCTGGCGCAAGCGTCAGGCGTGAGCGTGAGCCTGACTGCAGACGCGGCAAATTGGCCAGGGCCGGTGCATCTGACAATAAAATGGGCGGAAACTGCTGGAAAAGTGTGCGCGCCGTCGCTAAGGAACAGCGCGTCTGATGACGCGCCCGTGTGAGGCGGGCGCGCCCGTCCATCCCACCCCTCCAGTCGCGTGTGAGGCTGACGCGGGGTCGCGCGAAACGACAGCACCACCCGGACGGATTCGGGCGCCAGCGTGACGCTGCACTTGGGCAGCTCCGGAGGCTGACGTCTGCCCTTGGGCCAGGATGCGCCGCGGTCGCGATCAGCGCCAGACAGCTTTCAGGAATACGATCAATGGCGAAGTCCCAACTCGAACAGGCCCTGACCCGTCTCGACGACGCGGCGCGGTATCTTGATCTGGATGCGGACGTTCTGGAGAAGCTGAAATATCCGCGCGAAACCACCAAGATGCGCCTGATGGTCCGCATGGACGACGGCTCGCGCAAGTCGTTCATGGCGTGGCGCTGCCGCTATGACGACACCCGCGGCCCCACCAAGGGCGGCATCCGCTTCCATCCTGAAGCGACCATGGACGAGGTGGAGACCCTCGCCTTCTGGATGACCTTCAAGTGCGCGGTGATGAACCTGCCCTACGGCGGCGGCAAGGGCGCCGTGCAGGTCGATCCGCACGCCCTGTCCAAGGCCGAGCTGGAGCGCCTCTCGCGCGCCTACATCCAGGCCTTCGCCAATGTCATCGGCCCCGATCGCGACATTCCCGCCCCGGACGTCTACACCAACGCCATGATCATGGGCTGGATGGCCGATGAATACGCCAACATCGTTGGCAAGAGCTCGCCGGCGGTGATCACCGGCAAGCCCATCGCCCTCGGAGGCTCGCTCGGCCGTGAGGACGCCACCGCCCGCGGCGGCTTCTACCTGCTGCGCCACCTGGAGCGCGATCTCGGCGTCGCCCCGGGCTCCACCGTCGCCATCCAGGGCTTCGGCAATGCCGGAACCCACATGGCCCGCCTGGTGGCCGACGTCGGCTACAGGGTGGTGGCCGTCTCCGATTCGCGCGTCACGCTGTACCGCCGCGAGGGCCTCGACGTGGACGCCGTCCTCGCCGCCAAGGCCGGGGGATCGCTGGCAGCCCTCGCCGGCCGGGACGGCGTCGAGGCGCTGCCGCCGGAGGCCATCGTCGGCGTCGACTGCGACGTGCTCGTGCCGGCGGCCATGGAGGACCTGATCAACGCCGCCAACGCCGGCGAGGTGAAGGCCCGCGTCATCGTCGAGCTGGCCAACGGCCCCGTCACGCCGGAAGCGGACGAGATCCTGTTCAGGAAGAACGTCGTGGTGCTGCCCGACATTCTCGCCAACGCCGGCGGCGTCACCGTCTCCTATTACGAGTGGGTGCAGAACCGCCAGGGCTTCTACTGGACCGTGTCGGAGATCCACCAGCGCCTGCGCGCCAACATGGAGACCGAAGGCCGCGCCATCTGGAACCTGGCGAAGGAAAAGAACATCAGCGTGCGCAGCGCCGCCTACGTGCATGCGCTGAAGCGCCTCGCCGAGGCCATCGAGGCGCACGGCACCCAGTCCTATTTCGCGTCCTGATTCCGGTCGCCGGAGCCTTCGCGGGGCCGCAGCCCCGCCGCCGGGCGCGGACCGTCACGGTCCGCGCCCCTGCTGTTGTCGCGCCGGGCGCGCGGCGGGCCGTTCGGGCGCGACAGCACATAGGCCATCGCCGCCAGCAGCAGCGCCGCCATGGCCGCGGCGGCCGGCCAGCCGGGCCGCGCTCCCAGCCAGAACGACACGTAGCTCACGATGACGCCGGCGCAGGCCATGGCCTTGGCCGCCGGCGGGATCGCCCGGTGGGCGCGCCAGCCGGCGACGGGCGGTCCAAACACGCGGTGCGCCAGCAGCCACGCCTCCAGCCGCGGCGACGAGCGGGCGAAGCACGCTGCGGCGAGGAGCAGGAACGGCGTCGTCGGCAGCAGCGGCAGCGCCGCGCCCACCGCTCCCAGCGCCACGAAGAAAAGGCCGGCGCCGGCCCACGCCAGCCGGCGGATGCGCGCGCGCCGTCTGGCCGGTTCCGTCATTCCGCTCCTTGCCTCATCATGGGGACGCGTGTGGTCTGCGCCTGCGTCTCGCCCGAACCGGGTCGCGCGTAAACCCCGTCGCGCATGAATCGCCGGGCGCCGGCTCAGGCCCCCTGTGGGCGCGGCGGCGCCGGCCCGCGGCGGGGCGTTCGCCGCCGCCCGGGCGAATGCGCGTCTGTTCGCGCCCGCCGTGCGGAAACCGGCGGGGCCGGCCGCGCGTTCCCTGACCGCCGCCGGCGGGGAGGGCGCGACGCCAGGGCGCGGCCGCCCGCCCAGGCTGTGGAGACATGCGTTCATGGACCTGTTCGATTTCGCCGCCGCGGCCGCGCCGCAACCCTCCGCGCCCGCGCCCATCGGTCCCGGCGCCGTGCTGATGCGCGGGCGCGCCGCCGCCGTGGCGGACGCGCTGTTGCGGGAGATCGCCGCCGTGGCGGAGGCGGCGCCGTTCCGGCGCATGCGCACGCCCGGAGGCTTTGAAATGTCCGTGGCCATGACCAGCTGCGGCGCGGCCGGCTGGGTCACCGACCGGCGCGGCTACCGCTACGAGCGGGCCGATCCGCTCAGCGGCCGGCCGTGGCCGGCCATGCCGGAGACGTTCCGCGCCCTGGCGCGGGACTGCGCCGCGGAAGCCGGCTATCCGGACTTCGCCCCGGACGCCTGTCTCATCAACCGCTACGAGCCCGGCGCCCGCATGTCGCTGCACCAGGACAGGGACGAGCATGACCTCGCCCAGCCCATCGTATCGGTGTCGCTGGGGCTGCCGTGCGTGTTCCAGTTCGGCGGGCCGGAACGCGCCTCTCCGGTGGCGAAACACGAGCTGCGCCACGGCGACGTGGTGGTGTGGGGCGGCCCCTCGCGGCTGTTCTATCATGGCGTGCTGCGCCTGAAGCAGGGCGAACATCCGGCCACCGGGGCGGCGCGTTACAACCTGACCTTCCGCAAGGCGCTGAAACCGGCGTGAGGCTCAGGCGGCCCGCGCCGGGGGCGTGAAGCGGCGCAGGCGCAGGGCGTTGCCGACCACGAACAGGCTGGAGAGCGCCATGGCCCCGGCCCCCAGCATCGGCGACAGCATCACGCCGAAGGCCGGATAGAGCGCCCCCGCCGCAACCGGGATCAGCGCGGCGTTGTAGGCAAAGGCCCAGAACAGGTTCTGGCGGATATTGGCCATGGCGGCGCGCGACAGCGCCAGGGCCGCCGCGACGCCGGCGGGATCGCTGGTCATCAGCGCAACGTCGGCGCTTTCGATGGCGATGTCCGCGCCCGCGCCGACGGCGATCCCCACGTCCGCCGCCGCCAGCGCCGGCGCGTCGTTGACGCCGTCGCCGACGAAGGCCGCCGGGCCGTATGCGGCGCGCAGGCGCTCCAGCGCCGCCACCTTGCCGTCGGGCAGGGTTTCGGCGGCCACGTCGCTGATGCCCAGCTTCGCCGCCACCGCTTCGGCGGTGCGGCGGCTGTCGCCGGAGATCATCGCCGTGCGCACGCCCATGGCCCTGAGCGTCTCCAGCGCCTGCTGCGTCGTCGGCCGCACCGGATCGGCCACGGCGATGACGGCGGCGAGGCGCCCGTCCACGGCGAGATAGACGGTGGACCTGGCCTCCGACGCCAGCCGCGCCGCCGTCGCGGCCAGCGGGCCGACGTCGACGCCGTTTTCGCCGAGGAAGGCCGCCGAACCGGCCAGCGTCCGCCGCCCCTCCACCGTGGCGCTGACGCCGCGGCCGGGCAGGGCGGCGAAATCTCCGGCGGCGGGCGGGGCGATTCCCTCCCGCCGCGCCGCCTCGGTGATCGCCGCCGCCAGATGGTGCTCGGACTGCGCCTCCACCGCGGCGGCGAGGCGCAGCGCCTCCGCGCGCCCGAAGCCGTTCGTGGTTTCCAGATCGGTGAGCGCCGGCCTGCCGGCGGTGAGCGTGCCGGTCTTGTCGAAGGCGATCACCCGCACGCCGGCCAAGGTCTGCAGCGCCTCGCCGTTGCGGAACAGCACCCCCAGCTCCGCCGCCCGGCCGGCGGCGACCATGATCGACATGGGCGTGGCCAGGCCCATGGCGCAGGGGCAGGCGATGATCAGCACCGACACCGCGTTGACCACCGCCAGCGCCAGGGCAGGCTGCGGGCCGAAAAACAGCCAGACGGCGAAAGTGAGGGCCGCCGCGGCCATCACCGCCGGCACGAACCACATGGTGATGCGGTCCACCACGCCCTCGATCGGCAGCTTCGCCCCCTGGGCGGTCTCCACCATGCGGATGATCTGGGCCAGCACGGTGTCGTCGCCGGTGCGGGTGACGCGGAAAACGAAGGCCCCCGCCTGGTTGAGCGAGCCGCCGGTTACCTCCGCTCCCGGCTCCTTGGCCACCGGAACCGGCTCGCCGGAGATCATCGACTCATCCACCTGCGAGCGGCCGGAGATCACCAGGCCGTCGAGGGGAATGCGCTCGCCCGGCCGCACCTGGATCTCGTCGCCGGGGCCGACGGTTTCCAGGGGAACGTCGCGCCATTCGCCGTCGCGCATGACCCGCGCGGCGCGCGGCTGCAGGCCCACAAGGCGGCGGATGGCGTCGCCCGCCCGGCCGCGCGCCCGCGCCTCCAGAAACCGGCCCAGCAGCACCAGGGTGACGATCACCGCCGCCGCCTCGAAATAGACATGGGCGGCGCCTTCCGGAAACAGCTGCGGCGCCAGCGTGGCCACGGCGGAATAGGCCCAGGCCGCGCCCGCGCCCACGGCCACCAGGGCGTTCATGTCAGGCGCGCCGCGCAGGAGCGCCGGCACGCCCCTGACGAAGAAGCGCAGCCCCGGCCCGAACAGCGTCAGCGTGGTGAGGACGAGACTGGATAACTGCAGGTTGCGGTGGCCGGCGGCGGCCGCCAGCCAGTGACTCCACGCGGGGATGAAATGTCCGCCCATTTCGATGACGGACACCGGCAGGGTGAGCGCCGCGGCGATGATGAGGTCGCGTTTCAGCCCCGCCGTCTCTCTCGCGCGGGCGGCTTCGCGGGCCTCGGACAGCCCTTGCATGGCGGCGACGCCGTCTCCCTGCCGCGCCGGCGGCAATGGCCTGTAGCCGGCGGCGCGGATGGCCGCCTCCAGCGCCGGCCGGCCGGTGAGGCCGGGGATGAAGGCGACGGCGGCGCGGCCGGCGGCGAGATTGACGGCGGCGGAGACGACCCCGGGAACCGCCTGCAGCGCCCGCTCCACCCGCCCGACGCAGGAGGCGCAGCCCATGCCCTCGATGTCGATCGTCACCGTCTGCGCGGGCACGTCGTAGCCGGCGTCGCGGATGGCGCCGATGGCGGCGGCGAGGTCGATGCCTGCGTCCAGCTCCACCTCGGCGGTCTCGGCGGCGAGGTTCACCGCCGCACGCTTCACGCCAGGCGCGGCCAGCAGCGCCTGCTCCACCCGCCGCACGCAGGAGGCGCAGCTCATGCCCGCCACCGGAATGCGCGCCGTACGGGCGCCCGACGCCTGCGCCGCGGTCGTCGCGGCCTGAACCTGCGCGCTCATCGTGCTCTCCCTGCCGCCGGAACCGGGCGGCCCCGTCACCGATTTAAGGTCTCTTCCGCGTTTCCGCCAGTTTGGCGGCGCCAGGCGCGCCCCGCGCCGCAACTTCGCGGGCCGTGCGGCCAGGCTTCGCGTCACCGTCCGCGCGCCGGCGAAAGCCCTTTTCTGCGCGCCCGGCCAGGCTAAGCTTGGCGGGCCAGAGGCGGGACCGCGCGGATGCAGCAGGGGCCCGCCCCGCAACGGGAGCGCGCAGATGAGCACACTGAACACGATTTCGCCGGCCAGGGGGCGCCGCGCCGGCGCTTTCACCGCGGCCGCCCTCGCCGGGGCGCTGGCCCTCGCCCCCGTGGCCCACGCCTGCACCCGGCTGGTCTATCACGGGGCGGACAATCTCAACATCACCGCGCGCTCCATGGACTGGAGCCAGGAGATCGGCACCAATCTCTGGATTTTCCCGCGCGGCATGGAGCGGCACGGCGCGGCCGGTCCCAATTCGGTGAAATGGACGTCCCGTTACGGCAGCGTCATCGCCACCGGCTTCGACATCTCCACCACCGACGGCATGAACGAGGCCGGGCTGGTGGCCAACGTGCTGTGGCTGGCCGAGTCGCAGTATCCGGAATATGACGGGCGCCAGCCCGGCCTCGCCATTTCCGCCTGGGCGCAATATGTGCTCGACCAGTTCGCCACGGTGGACGAGGCGGTGAAGCATCTGCGTCAGGAGCCGTTCATGCTGGTCACGGACCGGGTGCCGGGCCAGGACCGGCTGGCGACGCTGCACCTCTCCATCTCCGACGCCAGCGGCGACAGCGCCATCATCGAGTACATCGACGGCAAACAGGTCATTCACCACAGCCGGGCCTTCCAGGTGATGACCAACTCGCCGAGCTTCGAACGGCAGCTGGCGCTGAATGAATACTGGAAGGACATCGGCGGCCTGGTGATGCTGCCGGGCGCCAACCGCGCCGCGGACCGTTTCGTGCGCGCGTCCTTCTATGTGAACGCCATTCCGCGGTTTGAGGATCACCAGAAGGCCATCGCCAGCGTGTTCAGCGTCATCCGCAACGTCTCGGTGCCCTATGGCCTGAGCACGCCGGGCCAGCCCAACATCGCCTCCACGCGCTGGCGCACGGTCGCGGACCAGAAGAACCGGCTCTATTTCTTCGACTCGGCGCTGACGCCGAACGTGTTCTGGGTTGACCTGCGCCGCATCGACTTCTCGAAGGAGACGGGCAAGGTGCGCAAGCTCGACCTCGGCCCCAACCAGCGCAACACCTATTCCGGCGTCGCCAACGACCATTTCGTTGACGCGGAGCCGTTTGCGTTTCTGGGTCTGTAAGGGGCGTCCCGGGAGAAGGGCGGTGTCCCGGAAACAGGCCCCCCGTTCTGCGCCCCCGCCTGCGTCATGCCCGGGCCTGACCCGGGCATCCATGCTCCGGCGAGGCTGCAGGACGGGCCGGCGGCCGCAAACGGGGCGGACAGGCCCCCGCGGCCCGGCGCATCGGCCGCGGAGTACGCCAGAAACAGAAAAGCCGCCTTGCGGCGGCTTCTTCCGGCCCCGTGGGCCGCTGGCCATTTCTGGAGCGGGCGAAGGGATTCGAACCCTCGACCCCAACCTTGGCAAGGTTGTGCTCTACCCCTGAGCTACACCCGCGTCCGCCGGCGGCTTGCCCGCCGCCGGTGGCCGCTATTTGCCCCAAAACGGGGCGGCGCGCAACAGTCGTTTGCATGACGGCGCGCCGGACGTGACTGTCTGTGGATGACGCGGCGGCTAGGGGGACAGGGCACCGCCGCCGCGCGCTCCGCCCTGCGAGGTTTGCGGCGCCGCTGGGCCCGCCGCCCGCGCCAGCCCTGCTTTCCACCCCCGCTGACGTCATGCCCGGCCATCAGTTCGGGGGAGCGGCCGCGGCGGAGCTGTATTGGAGCGGGCTGACCGGGCGGGGCGCATCGCCCGCGGGAGTACGCCAGAAACAGAAAAGCCGCCTTGCGGCGGCTTGTTCCGGCCCGTGGGCCGCTGGCCATTTCTGGAGCGGGCGAAGGGATTCGAACCCTCGACCCCAACCTTGGCAAGGTTGTGCTCTACCCCTGAGCTACACCCGCGTCCGTCGGCGGCTTGCCCGCCGCCGATGGCCGCTATGTGCCCTGGATGGCCGCCGGATGCAAGAGGGGAGAACGGCCCCAGGCAAAAAAGTGCGCGGCTGGCCGCCTGCGTGTGGAAAACCGCGGGGCGCATCCGGTCACGGCGGCGCGCCCGCCGCCGCCGGCGCCGGACGGTCGCGTCGGCCACGATTGTTTTCTGCCGCGCGAGAGCCCATTTTGACGGCGACGCAGAATTTGCCGCAAGGGCGTCGCCCTCCGCGCCCGGAGCTCCAGGAAGTCGCTGACCATGACCGATACGACGACGGCAGCATCCGCCATCAAGGATGTAACGACGGCGAGCTTCGCCAACGACGTGATCCGCGCGTCCATGACCGCGCCGGTGCTTGTGGATTTCTGGGCGCCCTGGTGCGGTCCGTGCCGGCAGCTGGCTCCGGTGCTCGAGAAAGTGGTCGCCGCCGCCGGCGGCAAGGTCACGCTCGTCAAGATGAACATCGACGAGCACCCGGAAGTCGCCGGCCAGATGGGCATCCAGTCCATTCCGGCGGTGGTGGCGTTCAAACGCGGCCAGCCAGTGGACGGCTTCATGGGCGCCCTGCCGGAGAGCCAGGTGCGCGCCTTCATCGAGCGTCTGGCCGGTCCGCTCGGCCCCACGGCCGTCGAGGCGCTGCTTGAGGAGGCGGCGGCGCGCGAGGCCGCCGGCGACCTCCAGGGCGCCGCCGGGCTCTACGCCGCCGTGCTGGAGCAGGAGCAGGACAATGTTCACGCCATCGCCGGCCTGGTGAAACTGCATGTGAAGCTGGACGATCTGGAGGGCGCCCGCCGCTTCCTGGAGATGACGCCCGCAAACAGGGCGAACGACCCGGTCATCGCCTCCGCCCGCTCCACCCTGGAGCTGGCCGAGCAGGCCGGCGACCTCGGCGGCGTGGCCGAGCTGGAGGCGCGCCTCGCCGCCAGTCCGGACGATCACCAGACGCGGTTCGACCTGGCGCTGGCGCTCAACGCCCGCGGCGACCGCAAGGGCGCGGTCGAACAGCTGCTGGCCATCTATCGCAAGGACCGCAACTGGAACGACGACGCGGCCCGCAAGCAGCTGGTGCAGTTCTTCGAGGCGTGGGGATTCAAGGACCCCGCCACGGTGGAGGGGCGCAAGCGCCTGTCGGCGCTGATGTTCGTCTGACGCCCGGTCCGGCCGCAGGCGGAGAAAGGGGCGCAGGACAGTGGTGATGAACGCCGTATACCGCGGTCCGCAGGACTGCCCGCTGACCATTCCGCTGTTCCCGCTGGCGGAGGCCCTGCTGCTGCCGCGCGGCGAGATGCCCCTCAACATCTTTGAGCCGCGTTACCTGGCGATGGTGGACGACGCGCTGGCCGGCCGGCGCGTCATCGGCGTGATCCAGCCGGTCAACGGCGCGGGGGATCCCGCGCAGGTTCCGAAGCTGTATTCCGTCGGCTGCCTGGGGCGCGTCACCCGCTTCGCGGAGACCGGCGACGGGCGCTATCTCATCACGCTCACCGGCGTCGCCCGTTTCCGCCTGGTGGAGGAGCTGCCGGTGACCACCCCCTACCGCCAGGCGCGGGTGGACTATTCGCCGTTCCTGATTGATTTCACCGCCCGCGCCGGTGAAGAAGAGGTGGACCGCGCGGCGGTGATCCGGGCGCTGGAGGCCTTCGTGACGGCGAAGGGGCTGCGCGTCGACTGGCGCGGCGTGCGCTCGGCCTCCAACGAGGCGCTGGTCAACGCCCTGTCGATGATGAGCCCTTATGGCCTGCGGGAGAAACAGGCGCTGCTCGAGGCCCCGGACCTGAAAACCCGCGCCGAAATGCTGGTGGCGATCACCGAGATCGAGCTGGCGCGCGGCGGCGGGAGCGGCGGCTCCGATCCGGCGTTGCAGTAAAAGGCCCGCGGGCGCGTCGCGGACGCCGGCCATTATTGACGCCATCTGGCGATGGAGCGAATGCGATGACGGCAGAGGACAACACGGCCCCCCGGCCGGCGCAGGAGACGGAGGCGACGGCCCAGGAAGGCGCCGCCCGGCTTGATCCGCGCCTGCTTGAACTGCTGGTTTGCCCGCTCACCAAGGCGACGCTGGAGTATGACGCGGAGCGTCAGGAGCTGGTCAGCCGTCAGGCGCGGCTGGCCTATCCCATCCGCGACGGCATCCCGATCATGCTGCCGGACGAGGCGCGCCCGCTCGACTGAGCCGGCTCAGCCCGCGGCCGGGCGCACCTCCACCTCCCAGGCGGGGGCGCCGCCCTGCAGGCGCTCGTGCACGATCACCTGGTCGCCTTCCCGCAGCCGGCCCAGATGCACGTCCCGGTCCGGCAGCACGAGGGTTGCGACGTCGCCGGTCATCACCATCACCTGCCGCCGGCTCGCCGCGGCCGCCGCCGCCCAGGCGCGGATCTGGCCGAGCCACGGTTCGCGCCGCCACACCGGCCCGGCGCCGGGGTCGGTCTGCACCACCAGGCGCGCGCCGCCGTGCTCGGTGTAGAGCACCATCTTGCAGCGGTCCGGCCGCCATTCGTCGCCCAGAAAGCCGCCGCCCAGCCACAGGCAGGCGAAGCTGCGGCACTCCTGCGGCCGCGTCGCGTAGCTGGCGCAGCCCTTGCCCGGGCGGCAGCGCGGGCACCAGCGGCCGCGCGGCTTGGCCAGCGCGGCGATGCCCATCACCTTGCAGCACAGCGTGCATGATCCGCATGTGCGCCCGCCGGCGCCCTGGCCCGCAACGCCCGTCACCCTGTTTCCTCCCCCATGGCCGGTTTGCGGCCGGTGGTCCGCCGGCGCGCGGCGGCCCGGCCCGCCCCGCATTGTCCGGCGCCGGCGCGGGCCGGACAAGGGCTGTCGCGCACGTCGCGCCCGCTGCGGTTCAGCGGCCGCCCGCCAGCCGGTCGCGCTCCAGGTCCTGCGCCTCCACCACGGCGATGGCGGTGAGGTTGACGATGCCGCGCGCCGTCACCGAGGGGGTGAGAATGTGCGCCGGCCGCGCCGGGCCGATGAGAATGGGCCCCACCGGCAGGGCGTCCGCCACCGCCTTGGTCATCTGGAAGGCGATGTTGGCGGCGTCGAGGTTGGGCATGATCAGCACATTGGCCGAGTCCGTCAGGGTGGAGTTGGGATAGACCCGGTCGCGCACGTCGCGGGAGAGGGCGGTGTCGGCCGCCATTTCGCCGTCAATCACCAGGTCCGGCGCGCGCTCGCGCACCAGCTCCAGCGCGGCGCGCATCTTGCGCGCCGAAGGCGAGTCGGACGAGCCGAAGTCCGAGTGCGACACCATGGCGATCTGCGGCTCCATGCCGAAGCGGCGCACGTGGCTGGCGCAGGCGATGGCCATCTCCGCCAGCTCCTCGGCGTCCGGATCGTTGCGCACATGGGTGTCGGCGATGAAGAACGGCCCCTTGCTGGTGATCACCAGCGAGACGGCGGCCATGTCCTGCACCCCCGGCTTCAGGCCGATGATGTCGGCGATGTGGCGCAGGCGCGACTGGAAACGCCCCTCCAGGCCGCAGATCATGGCGTCGGCGTCGCCGCGGCGCACGGCCAGCGCCGCGATCACCGTATTGTTGGTGCGCACCAGGGTGCGGGCGGCGTCCGGGGTGATGCCCTTGCGGCCGGCCACCTCGATGTAGGTGGCGACATAATCGCGATAGCGCGGGTCGTCCTCGGGATTGGTCAGCTCGAAATCCACCCCCTGGCGGATGGTGAGGCCGAACCGGCGGATGCGCGCCTCCACCACGGCCGGGCGGCCCACCAGGATCGGCCGGGCGAAGCCTTCCTCGGAGAGCGCCTGCACCGCGCGCAGCACGCGCTCGTCCTCGCCCTCGGCGTAGATCACGCGCTTGGGGTTGGCCCTGGCGCGGCTGATCAGCGGTTTCATCACGAAGCCGGAGCGGAACACGAAGCGCGTCAGGCTCTCCGCATAGGCCTCCAGGTCCGGCAGAGGCCGCGTTGCCACGCCGGTGTCCATGGCCGCCTTCGCCACCGCCGGCGCGATGCGCAGGATGAGGCGCGGATCGAACGGATTGGGGATGAGCGAGCGGGGGCCGAACGGCTGCACGTCGCCGCCGAAGGAGCTGGCGACGATGTCCGAGGGCGCCTCGCGCGCCAGCGCCGCGATGGCGTGCACGGCGGCCAGCTTCATCTCCTCATTGATGGTGGTGGCGGCCACGTCCAGCGCGCCGCGGAAGATGAAGGGGAAGCACAGGACGTTGTTGACCTGGTTGGGGAAGTCCGAGCGGCCGGTGCAGATCATGGCGTCCGGGCGGGCCTTCTGCGCCTCGTCCGGCATGATTTCCGGATCGGGATTGGCGAGGGCGAGGATCAGCGGCCGCGGCGCCATCTTCTGCAGCATGTGCGGCCGGAGCACGCCGCCGGCGGAGACGCCGAGGAACACGTCGGCGCCGCCGATCACGTCGTCGAGGGTGCGGGCGTCGGTCTTCTGCGCGAATTTCGCCTTCCACCGGTCCATCAGCGTCGGGCGGCCCTCATGGACCACGCCCTCGATGTCGGTGACCCAGATGTTCTCCCGCCGCGCGCCCAGCGACACCAGCAGGTTGAGGCAGGCGAGGGCGGCGGCGCCGGCGCCGGAGGCGACGATCTTGATCTCGTCGATCTTCTTGCCGGCGAGGGCGAGACCGTTGGTGACGGCCGCGCCGACGATGATGGCGGTGCCGTGCTGGTCGTCGTGGAACACCGGGATGGACATGCGCTCGCGCAGCCGCTCCTCGATCTCGAAGCACTCCGGCGCCTTGATGTCCTCAAGGTTGATCCCGCCGAAGGTCGGCTCCAGCGCGGCGATGACGTTGACGAGGCGCTCCGGATCCTTCTCCGCCACCTCGATGTCGAACACGTCGATGCCGGCGAACTTCTTGAACAGGACGGCCTTGCCCTCCATCACCGGCTTGGCGGCCAGCGGGCCGATGTCGCCGAGCCCCAGCACGGCGGTGCCGTTGGAGATGACGGCGACGAGATTCTGGCGGATGGTGTAGCGGGCGGCTTCGGCGGGATCGGCGTGAATGGCCTCGCAGGCGGCGGCGACGCCCGGCGAATAGGCGAGCGCGAGGTCGCGCTGGTTGCCCAGCGGCTTGGTCGCCTTGATCGCCAGTTTCCCGGGGCGGGGATGGCTGTGGTACACCAGCGCGCCGGATCTGAGATCGCTCGAAAGATTTGTCGCCACTGCAGGAACTCCAGGGATGCGTCGTCGTCGCGCGTGAGCCGCGCAGGTTCGCCGGAATCGCCGCGCGTCACAACGGCGCCTTTCCGGGCATTGTGTCTGATTGTTGGGCGTTATGCCGTATCGTTCGGCGCCCGCCGCGCCTTCACGGCAGGCGTCCGGCCCTGTCTGAGCCTGCCCCCCCTCCGGCCGCGCCCCGCCGCCGGCGCCTGCCTGGCGTTATCCTTTCCTTGTGGCGTAATTGGGTTTCCGCCGCGTGAAGGGCGGGCGGCGGCCGCGCCAGGCTGGGGAGAGAGGGGACGAAAGGCCGCGGCGCCGGGGTTTTGTCGGTCCAGGCGGGGGCAAATCGGGCGGCGCGGGTTGACGGGCGCGGTGCGCGCCTCTATAGCTCCGGCACTTCATGGAATTGTCGGTCAAGCTAGCTGCCCGCCATGCGGGCCCGCGTCGCTTCGCCGTTGAGCAGGACAACGATCATGGCCCGCCGTTGCGAGCTGACTGGGAAGGCCGTTCTGACCGGCCATCTCGTGAGCCACTCCAATCGCAAGACCAAGCGCCGGTTCCTTCCGAACCTGTGCAACGTCACCCTCCAGTCCGAGATTCTCGAGCGCTCGGTTCGCCTGCGCGTCAGCGCCGCGGCGCTGCGTTCGGTCGAGCACCGTGGCGGTCTGGACGCGTTCCTCGCCAAGGCTTCGGCGTCGGAGCTGTCGCCGGGCGCGCTCGCCCTGAAGCGCGAGATCGAGAAGCGGACCGCCGCCGCCAGCTGAGGCGTGCGTCCGGTTCCGGACAGTGATGGAAAACGGCGGCCTGCGGGCCGCCTTTTCTGTTTGCGTTCCCTGTCTCTCCCTTGCGCCCCGCTAGCGCTGGCCGCGCCATTCCGCGCGGGCGCCTTTTCCGGGGGCCGCCGTAAGGGGGCGCGCCCTTGCGTTCCGCCGCCATGCCCGCGCCGGCGCCTGGAGCGCGCCCCGCCGGCATCCCGCCGTTTATTGGGCGGGGCCCGCCCCGCGTCTCAACAGGAAGCCCGGAGCCAGGCCCGGGCGTTGCGAACGCGGCCTGCGCCGGCGCCTGCGGCGCGTCACCGGCGCCGGCCGCGGCGCTGGCGCGGGGGCTCGTTCTCGTCAAACAGTTCGGCCAGCTTGTCGGTCATGGCGCCGCCCAGCTCCTCCGCGTCGACGATGGTGACGGCGCGGCGGTAATAGCGCGTCACGTCATGGCCGATGCCGATGGCGATGAGCTGCACCGGCGAGCGCTCCTCAATGGCGGCGATGACCTGGCGCAGGTGCCGCTCCAGATAGTTGCCGGGATTGACCGACTGGGTGGAGTCGTCCACCGGCGCGCCGTCGGAGATCACCATCAGGATCCTGCGCTGTTCGGGGCGCGCCAGCAGCCGCTTGTGGGCCCAGTCCAGCGCCTCGCCGTCGATGTTCTCCTTCAGCAGCCCCTCGCGCATCATCAGGCCGAGGTTCTTGCGGGCGCGCCGCCACGGGGCGTCCGCCGCCTTGTAGATGATGTGGCGGATGTCGTTGAGGCGGCCCGGATTCTGCGGCTTGCCGGACTGCAGCCACAGCTCGCGCGACTGGCCGCCCTTCCACGCCCGGGTGGTGAAGCCGAGAATCTCCACCTTGACGCCGCAGCGCTCCAGGGTGCGGGCCAGCACGTCGGCGCAGGTGGCGGCCACGGTGATCGGCCGGCCGCGCATGGAGCCGGAATTGTCGATCAGCAGCGTCACCACCGTGTCGCGGAAGTTGGTGTCCTTTTCCTGCTTGAACGACAGCGCCTGGAAGGGATCGACGATCACCCGCGTCAGCCGCGCCGGGTCGAGCATGCCCTCCTCCAGGTCAAACTCCCAGGCGCGGTTCTGCTGGGCCTGCAGCTTGCGCTGCAGGCGGTTGGCGAGGCGGGCCACCACGCCCTGCAGGTTGGCGAGCTGCTTGTCGAGATAGCCGCGCAGGCGCGCCAGCTCTTCCGGATCGCACAGCTCCTCGGCGGTCACCACCTCGTCGAACCGGGTGGTGAAGGCGCGGTATTCCGCGGCGCGCCCGTCGCCGGGGCGGGTCTGGGGCGGGCGCGGGGCGTCGCCGGGGGTCTCGGAATCGGAGAGGTCCGAGTCGTCCGTGACTTCGCCGGGCGGCGCGTCGTCCGCCTCCATGGCTCCTTCCTGCAGCTCGTCGGAGAATTCGTCCGTGGTTTCAGTCTCGCCGCGCTCGCCGGCGTCCTGCTGGCCGGCGTCGCCCTGCTCCTCCTCGCCGCCGGACTGCGGCTCGTCCTGCTGCTGCTGGTCGTCGTCGTCCTCGCTCCCGTCGTCGTCGAGCTCGTCGGCCATGTCGAGGCTGGAGAGCAGCTCGCGCACCGAACGGGCGAAGGCCTTCTGGTCGTCGATGGCGTCGACGAGGGCGTCAAGGCTGCGGGCCGCGCGGCTTTCCACGCTGTCGCGCCACAGCTCCACGGCGCGGGCGATGGAGGGCGGCGGCCTGAGGCCGGTGAGGCGCTCGCGGGCGATCATCGCCAGCACGTCGGGCAGGGGCGCCTCGGCGCGGTCGGAGACGCTGGCCAGATTGGCGCGGCCGTAGCGGTCCTCGAGCATGGCGGCGATGTTGCCTGCGGCGCCGGCCATGCGGCGGCTGCCGATGGCGTCCACGCGCGCCTGCTCCACCGCGTCATAGATGGCGCGGGCGTCGGCGCCGGCCGGGGCGTATTTGCGGTGCACGGCGTCGTCGTGCAGGGCGAGGCGCAGGGCCATGGAGTCGGCGTGGCCGCGCAGCACGGCGACGTCGGCGGCGGACATTTTCCGCGGCGGCTCGGGCAGCCGGGCGCGCTCGCCGGAGAGGCCCGGCCGGTCGGAGCCGAAAGCAACCTCCAGCGCGCTGTCGCCGGCGATGGCGCGCATGCAGTCGGCGACCGCGCGCTTCAGGGGTTCGGTTGGGGTGGGCTTCGGGCTTCCCCCCCGGGTGTTCGGGATCGTCACGATCGCCCGTCCTGACTGGGCCGGACCGCGACGCCAGCCCGCAGCCGGGCTGGCGGCCGCGGGGCCGGCCGGTTAGACCGCTGGAGCGGCCCGCGGCGTCGCCGCCGGGCGGGCCGCCCCGGATTGCGCCCAGTATGCCTGGAAGCTGGCGCGTCCGCATCCGGAAATGGCCGCGCAGCCAGGGCGCGGGCTGCGGCGCGCGGCCGGAGCCCGCCTGCGGGCCGTCAGGCCAGCGCCAGGTTGGCGGCGCTTTCCGGCAGCTCCCGGCCGAAGCAGCGCTGGTAGAACTCGGCCACCAGCGGACGCTCCAGCTCGTCGCACTTGTTGAGGAAGGTGAGGCGGAAGGCCATGCCCACGTCGCCGAAGATATGGGCGTTCTCCGCCCAGGTGATCACCGTGCGCGGGCTCATCACCGTGGAGAGGTCGCCGTTCATGAAGGCGTTGCGGGTGAGGGCGGCGAGGCGCACCATCCGGTCCACGGTGTCGCGGCCTTCCTGGCTGTCGCGATAGTGCGGCGCCTTGGCCAGCACGATCGCCACCTCGCGGTCGTGCGGCAGGTAGTTCAGCGTCACCACGATCGACCAGCGGTCCATCTGGCCCTGGTTGATCTGCTGGGTGCCGTGATACAGGCCCGAGGTGTCGCCAAGGCCGATGGTGTTGGCGGTGGCGAACAGGCGGAAGGCCGGATGCGGATGGATGACGCGGTTCTGGTCGAGCAGCGTCAGCTTGCCCGAGACCTCCAGCACGCGCTGGATCACGAACATCACGTCGGCGCGGCCGGCGTCATATTCGTCGAACACCAGGGCGACGTTGTTCTGCAGGGCCCAGGGCAGGATGCCGTCGCGGAACTCGGTGACCTGCTTGCCGTCCTTGAGGACGATGGCGTCCTTGCCCACCAGGTCGACGCGCGAGACGTGGCTGTCCAGGTTCACGCGCACGCAGGGCCAGTTGAGGCGCGCCGCCGTCTGCTCGATATGGGTGGACTTGCCGGTGCCGTGATAGCCGGTGACCATCACCCGGCGGTTCCAGGCGAAGCCGGCGAGGATGGCGAGCGTGGTCTCACGGTCGAACAGGTAGTCCGGGTCGAGCTCCGGCACGTGCTCGCTGGGGGCCGAATAGGCCGGAACTTCCAGGTCCGTGTCGATGCCGAACAGTTTGCGGACGGAGACTTTCACATCCGGCAGGCCGGATGATGCGCTTTGGGCTTGCATGTACTTCCTCGATCTGCAACCGGATGCGGCCCCGGGAGCGTGAACTGGCGCCGTCTGACCGCTTCGGGCCGGCGGCGGTCAGGCGTCACGCTCCGCCAGCGCGATGAGACGCACGGCCCCTGCGCCGGTAAGGTTCGCACGGCTGGCGTGGCCCGGCCGCCCCGGCGCAGGCGCGCTCCGGATATCCGGACGGCCCGCCCCGCGGCGCGCGCCGCCATGGCGGAAAGCGACTCAACTGTTCTAGAACCCGTTTCGTCCCGGGGCAATGTTTCCCGGTCATGATGGCTGCGCGCCCGCCGCCGGCCGCGCAGGGGGCCGCGCCGGGCGGTTCAGCACATGCCGTGCTGGCGCAGCACGCCGTAGGCCTGGATGATTTCCTGGAACCGGCCCTCAAAGCTGCGGTCGCCGCCGTTGGCGTCCGGGTGGAAGCGGCGCACCAGCTGCTTGTAGCGGGCGCGGATGGTCTCCCGGTCGGCGTCCTCGCGCAGGTCCATGGCTTCCAGCGCCTTGCGCACCGCGATGCCGTGGCGCGGCCGGCCGGCGGCGCCGTGGCGCGGCCCCGCCGCGGCGCGGAACAGGTTGAACGGGTCGTCGACGCGCCCGTCCACGCTGACGCGCGCGCGCACGCCCGCCACGCCGTCCACGCCCATGCGCCAGGTGGGCCGGTGCCCCACCTGGTCCTGCTGGAGGTGGCGGGTGACGTCCTGTTCGTTCATGCCGCTGAAGTAATTGTAGGAGCGGTTGTACTCGCGCACGTGCTCAAGGCAGAAGCGCCAGTACTGCCCCTCCATCAGCCGGCCTTTCGGCGCCCGGTGCTCGCCCGGCAGGGTGCAGCCCGGATGGTCGCACGGCGGCACGCGCGCGCGGGGCTCCTCCGTCTTCTTGCGGCTGGCGCGAATGCGGTCGAACAGGGGAGAAGTCAGGTCCATCAGCTGTGCGTCTTGCGTAAGTGAACCTTGCCCGGCGCGGCGCGCCGGACGCGAAACCTTCGTCGCCGCCGGCGGCCTTCCGCCGCCAGGCCCGTCATGCGTCGCGCCGCTGCCTGGCCTGCGCCCCGCTGGGGGCGCCGGGGACTGGCGCGGCGAATTGCGCCGGGGGTGAGGCAAGGGGCGGAGCGCGTCCTGTCCTCGCCACGGGGAGCCGGGACCGGGCCGCCGGCCCGGTCTCCGGCGGAGATCCAGTCGCCGGAAAGCGGTCTCGGGCGGACCGCAGATGAAGCGCCGGGCGAAGCGCGCCGGGCGGCGCCGGAGCTTCCGGCGGGCAACCGCAGGCTAGCAGAAAAGCGTCCGCGGCGCACGTATGATAATCCCTGTGGTCATTCCCGCCGGGGCCTGGCCGGGCCGTCGCCCGCCCCCCGCGACATGCGGAAAGGATGGAGAAACCGTGAAGCGCGCTGACCTGATCCGCGAGCGTCTCGTCGCGGCGTTAGCCCCGACGGAGCTGGAGATCACCGACGATTCCCACCGTCACGCCGGCCACGCCGGGGCGCGGCCGGAGGGCGAGACCCATTTCTCGCTCCATGTCGTGTCGGCGGCCTTCGCCGGCAAGAGCCGGCTGGAGCGTCACCGCATGGTCAACGCCGCGCTCGCGGACCTGCTGGGGCCGGGCGGCGTTCACGCGCTCGCCATCGCCGCCCGCGCGCCGGACGAGCCGGGCCGGCCGCGCGGCGTGGAGCCGCCCGCCTGAGCGCGGGCGCGGCCCTTCGCGGGCGGCCTTCACGCGCGCCCGGGGCTTTCCCTCACCGCGCCCCGCCGCCGTCGCCGGCGGTGATGAGCGTCCAGTAGACGCGGTGCTTCGAGCCGGGGCGGGCGCTGGCGGCGGCGACGCCGGCGCGCGTGGCGGCCGGATTGCGCATGGCCGCGTCATGCACCGGCGAATCCCGCCAGCCGGAGAAGGCCTCCGCCATGGTGCGGTAGCCGGCGGACATGCTGACCATGGGCGCGGCCACGCCGCGGGCCGCCAGGGTCCGGCGCAGGGCGCCGGCGGAGGCCGGGGCGTCGCGCGCCGCCATGGCCGCGGCCGCGGCGTCAGCCAGGGCCTGCAGCTGCGGGTCGGCCCGCAGCGGCGCAAGGCCGTGGCGGGCGCGGTAGAGATTGATGGTGGCGAGGGCGTCGGCCACGTCCAGCCGCGCGCCGCCCTCGCCGAGATCGACGTAAAACGCCGGGCGGGCCGGCGCGGCTGGCGGCTGCGGTTGCGCGGCGCAGCCGGCGAGGGCGAGCGCCGCGGCGGCGCAGGCGAGACAACGGTTAACGGTCACGGAACAGGGCTCCCCATCTGGCGTAAGGCAGCCTGCGCCGGCGGACGTCAACGCGCCGTTACGGGCGGCTGCGGCGCATCGTCCGGCCCCGCGCCGGCGCGCCCGTCCCCGCGGCCGTCGCCGTTTCCGGCGAGCCGCGCGCGGATGAGGTCGCGCAGGTCGTCCGGCGGCAGCACCCGCACTTCGGCCGGCGCCGGCCTGGGCGGGGCGTAGACGCCCGCGTCGGTCAGCGCCCGGAACAGGCGGTAGTTCAGCTCGCTGCGGATGCGCGACATCGACTCCACGTCGCAGAAGCAGCGCAGCTCGAAATCCTGGGTGGTGGCGGTGAAACCGGTGAACAGCACGGAAGGCGCCGGCTCGCGCAGCACGTCCGGATGGGCCCTGGCGCAGTCGAGCAGCAGGCGGCTCACCGCCTCCGGATCCTGCTGGTAGCCCACCTGCACCGTGATGGAGATGCGGCCGGTGCGGTTGTTGCGCAGCCAGTTCTTCACCGTGCCCGACACGAGGGTGGAGTTGGGCACGATGATTGAGGCGCGCTCGAAGGTCTGGATCTCGGTGGCGCGGATGCTGATGCGCTTCACATGGCCCTGCTCGGAGCCCACCACGATCCAGTCGCCGACGCTGATCGAGCGGTCCCACAGCAGGATCAGGCCCGAGACGAAATTGTTGACGATGGACTGCAGGCCAAAGCCGATGCCCACCGACAGCGCGCCGGCGACGATGGCGATGCGGTCGAGGCTGAGGCCGAAATGCGCCAGCGTCGCCGCGATGGCGATGAAGAAGCCCAGATAGCCCGCCGCGGTGGTGATGGAGTTGCGCAGGCCGGCGTCGAGGCTGGTGGTCGGCAGGAAGCGGGCGCGCAGCCAGCCCTGGAAGGCGCGCGTGAGCAGGACGCCCGCCCCCAGCAGCGCCGCCCCGGTGAGAATGTTCCCCGGCGAGATGTTCAGCCCCGCCACCGACAGGCCGAAGGTGAGATTGCGCAGCGACACGGCGAAATCGCCGGAGTCGACGCCGAGCGGCGCCAGCGCCAGCAGCGCCGCCGTGACGATCACCGCCAGGCGCAGCGCCCCCGCCAGCGCCACGGCGATCTGGTTGAGCGAGCGCTTGCGCACGCCCACCGCCGTCTGCATCGCCACCGAAAGCCGGCTGTTGTCGGCGAACAGCCCGCCGACGCCGTGATCGATCACCGGCAGCAGCAGCTTCGTCACGCCGAACAGCAGCAGCGTCCACATGGACTGTTCGGTGATGAAGGTGGCGAGGGCGACGTAACCGGCGGCCGCCGCCAGCAGCGTCAGCGAGGCCACGGCCCAGCCGGCGAGGCGCCACATGCCCGGCACGGCGCTGTCCGGTGGCACATAGGGGCCAAGACCGTGCTCATCGCAGGCGGCGGCGTCGCGGATGCGCCGCAGCATGGCGACGAGCGTCAGCGCAACCGCCGCCGCGCCCACGCCGCGGGTGGCGGCGACGGTGGCGTGATCGGCGCCGATCACCCCCAGCAGCGTGTCGGCGAGGCGCCCGGCCAGCACCAGGGCGGCGGCGATGAACAGGTAACGCGCCGCAGCCGTCGCCACATGGTCGGGCGCGTCGATCACCCGCCACTGCGGCGCCGCCGGCGCCAGCAGGGCGGCCAGCAGCCGCCACGCCAGGGCGAGAATCACCACCGCCGCCATGGCCGCCTGCAGCAGCTCCTCAAGCGGGCCCGGCGCCAGATTGCTGCCCTCCACGCCCAGATAGAGCAGCCAGCAGCACAGGGCGACGGCCGCCACGTCGCCGGCCGCCGAGAGCAGCCCCACGGCGGCGCGACGCAGCGGGCCGGGCTTCGTCTGGCGGGCGCTGCGGGCGCGCAGGCGCCGCAGCGCCAGGCGCCGCGCCAGCCACACCACGCCGAACGCCGCCAGTGACAGGCCGAAAGGCAGCAGCCGCCCGTCGGCGTAGCGGGCGCGCGCCGTCTCCAGCCACGCGCCGCCCAGCGCGCCCAGCGCCCGCAGGTTGTCCGGCAGCGCGCCGGCCACCCACATCCACAGCTGCGGGCTGAGAATGCTCCACGCGCGGTCGAACAGCGCATGGGTGATGGTGCTGCGCCGCTCGCTGTTCACCGCCTCCGAGAGCTGGCTGGCGTGCAGCAGCAGGGCGTTGCCCACCTTCACGGTTTCGGCCAGTTCGGAGTGGGCGCGCAGGCGGCTTTCGCGTTCGGCCGCGGCCTCAGGGGTCTCGGGGCCGTCCTTCTTTTCGTCGGGCTTCGGCCCGAGCTGGTCGAGCAGGGCCTTGGCGGCGGCGGCGCGCTGGGTGAGCGGCGCAAGGGTCTGCTGCAGGTCGGCGGTCACCGCGGCGAGGCGCTCGCGCAGCTCGTCCAGCTGGGCGCGGGTGTGGTTGCGCCGGGCGAGCGCGCCCTCGATGGCGGCGAGCTGGGCCCGGGCGCGCTGGGACGATTCACTGGCGCTGGCCACGGCGGCGGCGCGGGCCTCGGCGGCGAGGCGGGCGGCCTCGCGGGCGCTGATTTCCGCGTCCGGCTCTCCCGCGCCGGCGCCTGTCGCCGGGGCCGCCGGATCCTGCCCGCGCGCCTGGGCAGGGGCGGCTGCGCCGTTCCGGGCGCTTTTCTCCTGGCCGTTCCTCTCCTGGGTATTTTTCTCTTGAGCGGCTTTTTCCTGGGGCGCCTTCTCCTGCGCGGCCGCCGGCCAGGACGGGAGCGCGCCGGCCGCCAGCCACAGGCCAAGGCCCGCCGCGGCGAGAAGACGGCGCAGGGGGCCGTCCCGGCGTCGCGCCGGCGGCGTCGCGCCGGCGGAGGCGGCGCGGGCGGGGGCGGCGGAGGGAACGGGCGCCTCGGTCATCGGGTCTCCCTGAAGGCTGCCGACGGTCGGCGCTCCGGAGCCGCGGGCGTCGCTCCGGAGGAACGGAACACGGGGTGCGGGGGCCGGCGACGGCGGACGTCCGCTAGGGCGCCGGCCCGCCGCCGGCGGGCTCACCCGGCCTTGCCGCCGGCGTCGCCGCCCGCGGCCGGCATGACGCGCCGCGCCAGGCCCGCCCAGACGGCCTTCGACGCGTCGCTGACCCGCTCCATGTAAATGTAGAGCACGGGGGTGATGTAAAGCGTCAGCAGCTGCGACAGCAGCAGGCCGCCCACCACGGCCACGCCCAGCGGCTGGCGCAGCTCGGCGCTGGGGCCGTGCCCCACGGCGATGGGCAGCGTGCCGATCAGCGCCGCCATGGTGGTCATCATGATCGGCCGGAAGCGCATCAGCGCCGCCCGGTAGATGGCCGTTTCGGAATTTTCGCCGCCGCGCTGCAGCTGCAGCGCCACGTCGATCATCATGATGGCGTTCTTCTTGACGATGCCGATCAGCATCAGGATGCCGATCATGGCGATGACGCTGAGGTCCATCCCCATCAGCTCCAGCGAGAGCAGCGCGCCCACCGCCGCCGAGGGCAGGCCGGTGAGGATGGTGAACGGGTGGATGAAGCTCTCGTAAAGAATGCCGAGCACGATGTAGATGGTCAGCACCGCCGCCAGCAGCAGCAGGCCCTGGTTGGCCAGCGCCTGCTGGAAGATGCTGGCGTCGCCGGACCAGGTGGTGGAGATGGTGGGCGGCAGCTGCATGCCGTCGCGGATGGCCTCGATGCGCTTCGTGGCGTCGCCCAGCGACACGCCCGGCGGCAGGTTGAACGACAGCGTCACCGCCGGAAGCTGGCCGAGCTGGTTGACCGAGAGCACGCCCACCGTGCGGTCGATGCGGGCGAATGCTCCCACCGGCACCAGCTTGCCGGTGGAGGAGCGCACCCGCACCGTGTCCAGCAGGTCGTCGCTCCACTGCATGCGCGGATCGAATTCGATCAGCACGGAATAGCTGTCGCCGGTTGAATAGATGGTGGAGATCTGCCGTTCCCCGAAGCCGCCGTAGAGCGTGGAGCGCAGCCGGTCGGCGTCGACCCCCAGCGCCAGCGCCTTGTCGCGGTCCACGGTGAGCGTCGCCTGCAGGGCGTTGACCTGCAGGTCGGAGGCGACGTCGAGGAACAGCGGGTCGCGCCGCAGCGCGTCGGCCATTTTCGTGGCGTAGTGGTAGAGCTCGTCCTGGTTCAGCCCCTGCATCACGAACTGGTACTGGCTGCGGCTGCGCGTGGCGCCGAAGCGCAGGTTCTGCGTGGGCGTGACGAAGGTGGTGATGCCCGGGATCCTGCCCAGCTCGCGCCGCAGGTCGGCCAGCACCACGTCGAGGCCGGGCCGCTCCTTCTTGGGCTTCAGCTCCACGAAGCCGCGGCCCTGGTTGAGCGTGCCGCCGGAGGCGCCGATCACCGACGCCACGTGCGCCACGTGAGGCGAGCGGCGGAACACGTCCTCAACCTGTTTCTGCAGCCGCGTCATGTCCTGCAGCGAAATGTCCTGGCGCGCCTCCGTGCTGAAGCTGAGCTGGCTGATGTCCTCGATGGGGAAGAAGCCCTTGGGGATGGTCACGAACATCCATCCGGTGGCCGCCACCGTCGCGACGAACACCAGGAAGGTGGCGAATTTCGCCCGCAGCGAGGCCTGCAGCGTGCGGTCATAGGCGGCCAGCATGGCGTCGAAGGCGCGCTCGAACACGCCGAACAGGCCACGGCGCGCCTCCTCGTGCGAGGGCGGGGCCTTGAGCATGCGGGCGCACATCATCGGCGTCAGCGTCAGCGACACGAAGGCCGAGACCAGCAGCGCGCAGGAGACGACGATGGCGAACTCGTGGAACACCCGCCCCACCACGCCGCCCATCAGCAGCACCGGGATGAACACCGCGATCAGCGACAGCGTCATCGAAATGATGGTGAAGCCGATCTCGCGCGAGCCGTCGATGGCCGCCTGCCAGGCGGATTTCCCGTATTCCTCCATGTGGCGGTAGACGTTCTCCACCATGACGATGGCGTCGTCGACCACGAGACCCACCGCCAGCGTCAGCGCCAGCAGCGAGATGTTGTTGATGGAGAAGCCGCACAGGTACATCGCCCCATAGGCGCCGATCAGCGAGATCGGCACCGCCAGCGAGGGGATCAGCGTGGCGGTGAAGCGGCGCAGGAACAGCAGGATCACCAGCACCACCAGGGCGATGATCAGGTAGAGCGTGAACTGCACGTCCGCCACCGCCTCGCGGATCGACACCGAGCGGTCGATCAGCTCGTGCAGCTGGATGGAGGGCGGCAGCTGCGCCTGGAAGGCCGGCAGCATGGCCTTCACCCGGTCCACCACCTCCACGGTGTTGGCGTCCGGCTGGCGGTACACGCCCATGACGATGGAGCGCACGCCGTCATAGGTGCTGGCGGTCTTGTCGTTCTCCACCGAGTCGATCACCCGGGCCACGTCGCGCAGGCGCACCGGCCGGTCGTTGGACCACGCCACGATGATGTCGCGGAACTGCGCCGCCCGCGCCATCTGCGTGTTGGTCTGGATGGTGATGCTCTGCTGGTCGTTGTCGATGGAGCCCACCGGCGTGGAGGAGTTGGCCGCCGCCACCGCCTGCTGCAGCTGGTCGAGGCCGATGCCGCGGGCCGCCAGGGCGTTCGGATCCACCTGGATGCGCACCGCGTATTTCTGCGAGCCGAACACCAGCAGCTGCGCCACGCCGCTGATGGTGGACACCGCCGGCGAGATCACCTGCTGGGCGAAGGCGTCGAGCTCGGACAGCGGCAGCACGTCGCTGGTCAGCGCCAGCAGCAGCACCGGGGCGTCGGCCGGGTTGATCTTGCGGAAGCTCGGCAGGGTGGTCATTTCCGGCGGCAGCCGCCGCTGGGCCGTGGTCAGCGCCGCCTGCACGTCCGCCGCCGCCGCGTCAATGTCGCGGTTGAGGTCGAACTGGATGTTGATGGTGGTGGAGCCGAGCGAATTGGTGGTGGTGATCTGGTCGATGCCGGAGATGGTGGCGAACTGCTTGATCAGCGGCGTCGCCACCGAATTGGCCATCGTCTCCGGCGAGGCGCCGGGCAGCTGCGCCGTCACCGAGATCACCGGAAAATCCGTGCGCGGCAAGGCCGCGACCGGCAGGTTGCGGTACGCGAACAGGCCGCCCACAAGCAGCGCCGCGCACATCAGGATGGTGGCGACAGGGCGGCGAATGCAGAATTCCGAAATGTTCACGTCGCTTGCTCCGGCGTTGCTGCCTGTCGCATGAACGGGCCTGCGCGGGCGCGGCGCGCGCCGCGCGGGGGGTCAGGTCGGGTCCGGCCCGCGCGTTTTCGACGGCGGGCCGGGGTTCCTGGCCAGACCGTCGCCGGCGGACGTCGCAGGGCGCAGCGTCGGCGCCACCTTCACGCCGGGGCCGATGTGCTGCTGGCCCTCCACCACCACCTGCTCGCCGGCCGAGACGCCGGAGACGAGGCCGGTCCTGCCGTCGAGGGCGGCGAACACCGTCACCGGCCGCGCGGAGACCACGTCGTCCTTGCCCACCACATAGACGAACGGCGAGTCCTGGCCCTGCTGCACGGCGATGGTGGGCACCGAGACCGTGTCGGGCCGCTGGTCCAGATCCAGCGTCACGTCCACGAACATGCCCGGCCACAGCCGCAGGTCCTCGTTGGCGAAGGTGGCGCGGGCGAGAATGGTGCCCGAGCTGGTGTCGACGGCGTTGTCGATGAAGTCGATCCGGCTCTCGCCCAGCGCCAGGTCCGAATTGGGCGCGGTGACGCGCACCACCGGCGGCGCCCTGCGGAACGCCTCGCGCAGGGCGGGCAGGTCGCGCTCCGGCAGGGTGAAGGTGACGCGCACCGGCTGGATCTGGGTGATGGTGACCAGCCCCTGGCCGGAGAGGTCGCCGGCGCCGACGAGATTGCCCGGCGCCACGCGCACCGAGCCGAGGCGGCCGGACATGGGCGCGCGGATGCGGGTGTAGTCGAGCTGCAGGCGGCTGGCGTCGAGGGCGGCCTTCGAGCCGGCCAGCGCCGCGGCGGCGCTGCGGGCGTTGGCGACGGCGAGGTCCACCTGTGACTGCGACGCGGCGCTGCGGGCGGCGAGCTGGCGGGCGCGCTCCTGGTCGGCGTTGGCGCGCGCCAGCAGCGCCTCGTCGCGGGCCACGGCGGCCTCGTCCCGGGCCACGGCGGCGCGGGCCTCGCGGTCGTCCAGGGTGAAGAGCAGGTCGCCCTCCTTCACCATCTGGCCGTCCCGGACGTGCTGCGTGACGATCTGGCTGGCGATGCGCGAGCGCACCACCACCGACGCCGGCGTTTCGACCACGCCGATGGTGCGCCGGCGCACGGGAAACGCGCCTTTCGTCGCCTCCTCGGTGATCACCGCCACCGGCGGGCGGCGCGGGCCGGCCGCCGCCTGTTTCGCGTCGCCGGAGCGGAAAAAATGCCACGCGCCGCCGGCGAGGCCGGCGATGAGCAGGGCGAACAGAACGGGGCGCACGCGCATGTGGCGGTCATTCCTGGGGCGTCGGCGCGGCGGGGCGGAGGGCCTCCGCCGCGCAGGAAACCGGGTTGCTTCGGGTCAAGGGGACATTCCGGCGGGCCGGCGGGCGCCGGCGGCCGGGCGGCATACTGGTGTTCACATCTGGTCATTTTGTGTCAAATCCGCAACCGGCGGCCAGCGCGCCCGTCATGGCTGACGCCGCCGCGGGCGAGGGGGGCTGCGCCGGCCTTCAGTCGTCCACCGGCGCGCGCGCCAGCGGGTGCAGGTCGCGCACCACCGATTTCAGCCGCTCGTCCAGGACGTGGGTGTAGATCTGGGTGGTGGCGATGTCGGCATGGCCGAGCAGCTCCTGCACCACCCTCAGGTCCGCGCCATTGTGCAGCAGGTGGCTGGCGAAGGCGTGGCGCAGCACGTGCGGGCTCACCCGCGAAGGGCTGATGCCGGCGGCGGCGGCCACCTCCTTGAGGTCGCGGGCGAAGGCCTGGCGGGTGAGATGGCCGCTGGCGCTGTCGGAGGGAAACAGCCATGGCGAGGCCGCCGGCTCCGGCGCGGCTTTCTTCGGGCGGCCGCGCCGGCGCGGGGCGGGCGGCGCGTCGCCGGCCGGCGCCGCGGCCCGGGGCCCCGGCTCCGGCGCGCCCAGCGTCTCCAGCGCCTCCAGCCAGCGCTTCATGGCCGCGCGCGCCGCCTCGGTGAGCGGCGTCAGCCGCTCCTTGCGGCCCTTGCCGGTGATCACCAGAAAACGTTCCTTCGTGCGCGCGGCGGAGGCCGGCAGCGACACCAGCTCGGAGACGCGCATGCCGGTGGCGTAAAGCAGCTCCAGCAGGCAGCTCATGCGCGCCGCCCGCAGGCGGGCGAGGCGGGGGCGGCTTTCGTCGTCCAGCCCCTCGCGCGCCGCCGCCAGCAGCCGGTCCACCTCGGCGATGGTGAGGATTTTCGGCAGCGGCCGTCCCAGCTTCGGCCCCTCGATGGCGACGGTGGGGTCGTCGTCGCGTTCGCCCTCGGCGTAGAGAAACTTGTGCAGCTGGCGCACGGCCGAGAGCCGCCGCGCGGCGGAGGAGGGCGCCAGCCCCCGTTCGTGCAGGCCGGCGAGCCAGCGGCGCACCGCCGCGGCGTCCGCCCCGAGCGGCGAGAGGCCTTCGCCGGCGAGGAACGCGGCGTAATCGGCGAGATCGCGCGCATAGGCGTCGAGCGTGTTGGGCGAGGCCCCACGCTCGGAGGCGAGCATGTCGAGAAACAGGTCGGTGCTGGCGTCAGCGCGCATCATGCCTCCGCGCGTCGTGCTGCAGGTCATTCGCCGTGGCGCGGGCGGTCACGGGGGCGTCCGCGCTCCCGTGCGCCGGCAGCCGCACGGGCGCGACGATCTCGCGCGGAACGGGCGTCACCAGGGTGGCCAGCGCCGTCATCACGGCGAGGATCACCGCTCCCAGCGCGGCGACGGCGCAAACGAGGCGGAACAGCGTCGGCATCTGCTCTCCGGTTCTTCGGTGGCGCGGCCCCCGCTGCGGCCCGCCGGACCTCGGCATGATGCGCGGGCGCGGTTCCTGAAGCGTCAACGGCGCCGGTTTTCCCCGGAGCGCCGGCGCGGCGGCCTCCGGCCGGCTCCGCGCCAGTCATGGCGAGACAGCTGCGGGAAGGCATGGTATCGACATGCCATGACGTTGCAACAACACCCAGACGACCGGCTGACCCCGTCAGCCGTCGCCGCGCGGATTCGCCGCGGGCTGCGGGGGCGCTCCCTGGTGCTGGTGGGGCTGATGGGCTCCGGCAAGAGCACGGTGGGGCGCCGGCTGGCCGCCCGTCTTGAGCTGCCTTTCGTCGATTCCGACGCCGAGATCGAGAAGGCCGCCGGCAAGACGATTCCCGAAATTTTCGCCACCCATGGCGAGGCCTTCTTCCGCGACGGCGAGCGGCGCGTCATCGCCCGCCTGCTGGCCGAGGGCGGCCAGGTGCTGGCCACCGGCGGCGGCGCCTTCATGGATCCGGGCACGCGGGCGCTGGTGCGCGCCCGCGGCGTATCCGTGTGGCTGAAGGCCGACCTCGACGTGCTGATGAAACGCGTGCGCAAGCGCGGCGGGCGCCCGCTGCTGCAGGCGCCCGATCCGGAGGCGGTCATGCGCCGTCTCATGGAGGAGCGTTATCCGGTCTACGCCACCGCGGACATCACCGTGGAATCGCACGAAAGCCCCCATGAGGTGGTGGTGGACGCGGTCATCCGGGCGGTGCTCGACTATCTGCCGGATCATCCGCCCGCGTGACGGCCAGCGGCCGGCGGGCGCAGCAGGAGGGCGCGCCTTCCCGGAGCGGAAGGCGCGCGGTCACGGGCGGAGAGCGCGCCGCAGCGGCGCGGCGGCCCCGCCAGACAGCGCAGGACAGGGAACAATGCAGCAGGGCGAGGCGGCCGGCGCGGGTCAGGAACGGGTGATCCGCGTCGCGCTGGGAGAACGTTCTTACGACATCCGCATCGGCCGGGGCGTTATCGACGGGCTCGGCGCGGCGGCGGCGCGGCTGGCGCCGGGGGGCGCCGTGGCGGTGGTCACCGACCGCAACGTCGCCGCCGCGGCCGGCGCGCGGGCGCGCGACAGCCTGCGCGCCGCCGGGATGCGCGTGACCGAAGTGGTGCTGGAGCCTGGCGAGGGCACGAAGAGCTGGGCCGGGCTGCAGCGCGTGGTGGAGGCCATGCTGGCGGCGAAGATCGAGCGCGGCGACCTGGTGGTGGCCCTCGGCGGCGGCGTCATCGGCGATCTCGCCGGCTTCGCCGCAGCCATCCTGCGCCGCGGCGTGCGCTTCATCCAGGTTCCCACCTCGCTGCTCGCCCAGGTGGACTCCTCGGTCGGCGGCAAGACCGGCATCAACTCGCCGCACGGCAAGAACCTGGTCGGCGCCTTTTACCAGCCGTCGCTGGTGCTGGCCGACACCGGCGTGCTGGACAGCCTGCCGGAGCGCGAGTTCCGCGCCGGCTACGCCGAGGTGGTGAAATACGGTCTCATCGACCAGCCGGAGTTCTTCGCCTGGTGCGAGGCCAACTGGCGCGGCGTCCGTGAGGGAACCGGCGCGCGCGAGCACGCAGTGGCGGTGAGCTGCGCCGCCAAGGCGGCGGTGGTGGCGCGCGACGAAACCGAAACCGGCGACCGCGCCCTGCTCAATCTCGGCCATACCTTCGGGCACGCCCTGGAGCGGCTCACCGGTTATGATCCCCGCCGGCTGGTGCATGGCGAGGGCGTGGCCATCGGCATGGCCCAGGCCTTCCGCTTTTCGGCGAAGCTCGGCCTGTGCCCGCCGGAAGACGCCCGGCGCGTCGAACGTCATCTCACGGAGGCGGGCCTGCCGGCGCATGTGTCCCGGATTCCCGGCGGCGCCGGCTCCGTGGACGGGATGCTGGAGGCCATGGCCCAGGACAAGAAGGTGACGCGCGGCGCGCTCACCTTCATCCTTGCCCGCGGCATCGGCCGCAGTTTCATCGCGAAGAACGTCTCCCGCGACGACGTGCGCGCCTTCCTTGAGGAGGACATGCGCGCCCCGGCGTGAGCGCCGCCGCGCCGGGGCGGACAGCAGAACGCCCCCGCAGGGCGGGGGCGTCCGCGCATCCGGGAGCCTGCGACGGGCCGGCGTCCGGCCCGTCCGCCGCTCAGAGCCAGGGACGCTCGGCGGCGATGCGCTTCTCATAGGCCTCGATGGCCGGGCCGCGCGTGGCCACGGTCTCGCCGATGTCGTCGAGGCCGTTCAGCAGCTTGTGCTTGCGCTGCGGGTCGATCTGGAACTTCACCACGCCGCCGTCGGGTCCGCGGATCTCCTGGGCCTCCAGGTCCACGGTCATGGTGGCGTTGGGGCCGCGCTTCGCGTCGTCAAACAGCCTGACCAGGTCCTCGCGCGAGACGATGGCCGGCAGCAGGCCGTTGTTGAAGCAGTTGTTGTAGAAGATGTCGGCGAACGAGGTGGAGATCACGCAGCGGATGCCGAAGTCGACCAGCGCCCACGGGGCGTGCTCGCGTGAGGAGCCGCAGCCGAAGTTGTCGCCGGCGACCAGGATGGTGGCCTCGCGGTAGCCCGGCCTGTTGAGGATGAAGTCCGGGTTCTCCGAACCGTCCTCATTGTAGCGCATCTCCGAGAACAGGCCCTTGCCGAGGCCGGTGCGCTTGATCGTCTTCAGATACTGCTTGGGAATGATCATGTCGGTGTCGACATTGATGATTTCCAGCGGGGCGGCGACGCCCGTCAGCGTAGTGAACTTCTGCATGTCGTGTCCTCCCTGGCTGCGCCAGGAACGGCCGCGCCGCGGGACGGGCGGAGCTTCCTCCGCCGCGGTCCGCCTCAGGCGTCGGCTGCGGCCTCGATTGCCTCCATGTCCTCGTCCGACAGGCCAAAATGGTGGCCGATCTCGTGAACGAGAACGTGCGTCACGATGTCTCCCAGCGTCTCCTCGTGCTCGGCCCAGTAATCAAGGATGGGGCGGCGGTAGAGATAGACGAAATTGGGAAACTGTCCGGTTTCCGGAACCATTCCCGACTGGGCCAGCCCACGGCCGTGGAACAGGCCCAGCAGGTCGAACGGCGTCTCGCAGTCCATCGCCGCGAGCGTCTCCTCGTCCGGGAAGTCCAGGACGCGGATGACCACGCCCTCGCACATCCGCCGGAACGCCTCCGGCAGGGCGGCGAAGGCCGCGTCGGCCATGCGCTCGAAGTCGGCGATGGAAGGCGCGGACAGGCTGGCCCAGTCCGCGCCCGCGCTTCCCTCGCCCCTGCGGTCAGGCATGCCGGCTCCGGAAGCGCTCAAGGCCTCAGCCCCAGTTGCGGATGTCGACGAAATGGCCGGCCACCGCCGCCGCGGCGGCCATCGCCGGCGACACCAGATGGGTGCGGCCCTTGAAGCCCTGGCGTCCCTCGAAGTTGCGGTTCGAGGTGGAGGCGCAGCGCTCGTGCGGCGCCAGGCGGTCGGCGTTCATGGCGAGGCACATGGAGCAGCCCGGCTCGCGCCAGTCGAAGCCGGCGGCGATCAGGATCCTGTCGATGCCTTCCTGCTCGGCCTGCTGCTTCACCAGGCCCGAGCCCGGCACCACCATGGCGCGGACGTTGGGGTGCACCTTCTTGCCCTCGACCATGCGGGCCACGGCGCGCAGGTCCTCAATGCGGCCGTTGGTGCACGAGCCGATGAACACCCGGTCGATGGCGATGTCGGTGATCTTCGTGCCCGGCTTCAGCCCCATGTACTCCAGGGCGCGCTGCTTGGACAGGCGCTTGGCCTCATCCTCGATCCTGTCCGGATCCGGCACCACGCCGGTCACCGACACCACGTCCTCCGGGCTGGTGCCCCAAGAGACGATCGGCGGCAGGTTGCCGGCGTCGAGGCGCACCACGGCGTCGAAGTGCGCGCCCTCGTCGGTGCGCAGCGTGTCCCAGAAGCGGCGGGCCTGGTCAAAGGCCTCGCCCTTGGGCGCCTTCGGGCGGTCGCGCAGGTATTCGTAGGTTTTCTCGTCCGGGGCCACCAGGCCGGCGCGGGCGCCGCCTTCAATGCTCATGTTGCAGACCGTCATGCGGCCTTCCATGGACAGCGAGCGGATGGCCTCGCCGGCGTATTCGATCACGTGGCCGGTGCCGCCGGCGGTGCCGATCTCGCCGATGATCGCCAGGATGATGTCCTTGGCGGTCACGCCCTCGGGCAGCTTGCCGTCCACCTGGACGAGCATGTTCCTGGCCTTTTTCTGGATCAGCGTCTGGGTGGCCAGAACGTGCTCCACCTCGGACGTGCCGATGCCGTGCGCCAGCGCGCCGAAGGCGCCGTGGGTGGAGGTGTGGCTGTCGCCGCAGACGATGGTGGAGCCGGGCAGGGTGAAGCCCTGCTCGGGGCCGATGATGTGCACCACGCCCTGGCGCACGTCGCGCTCGGAGTAGTACTCGATGCCGAACTCCCGGGCGTTCTGCGCCAGGGTCTCGATCTGGGTGGCGCTCTCCGGATCGTCGATGCCCTTCGAGCGGTCGGTGGTCGGCACGTTGTGGTCGACCACGGCCAGGGTCTTCTGCGGGCAGCGCACCTTGCGGCCGGCGACGCGCAGGCCCTCGAACGCCTGCGGCGAGGTCACCTCGTGAACCAGGTGACGGTCGATGTACAGCACGCAGGCGCCGTCTTCGCGGGTGTCGACGACGTGGTCGTCCCAGATCTTGTCATACAGTGTGCGGGGAGCCATGGCAGGCCTCGTTCCAGTGTGATTGGCCGGCGCGCAGGCGCGCCGTGAAAGCGTGGCCCCGCGGGCGCAGGGCGCGCCGGGGCCTTTCGTCGGTCAACGGGCTTTGCGTTGCGGGGGGCGGAGGTGCAGTCAGGCGCGTCCGGCCGGCGGTCATCCCGCAACGCGAGGCGGGCGGCGCAGGGCGCAGCCGGCCTCAGCCGGTAAGCTCCGCCTGGATGGACGCGGTCATCCGGCCGAAGAAACGGCCAGGCAGGCGGGCGTGATCATGCAGCAGGATGCTGCCGGGCTCGGTAAGCCGCACGACAGCCGCGTCCCGCCGGGGGCAGGCCGCCGCGTCCACGTCCATGATCATTGCGTCCGTCATGGCGCTCTTTGTAGCAAATCCAGTCTGGCGTCACAATGACGTCCTTGCCGCGGGGGCTGCGTCACGGGCGCGGCGGCCATGCGCGGCGGGTCGCGCGTCCCTTCCGCCGTCGCGGCGCGCCGCGACGCCAGCCCGACGTCGCGGCGATTGACTGGGGCGCGGCCGCGCCGCAACCTGCCGTCCGGAAGCTGGCCCGGCGCGTCGCGCCGGCGCCAGGATCCGGGGAGGGAGCCCGCCACATGTTTGTCCTGCGCGCATTTCCGCTGCTGGCCCTGACGCTCATCGCCTGGAACGTGCTGGTGGTGTTCGGCCAGGCGACGTCCGGCACGGTGGTGGGGATGACGACGCTGCCGTCGGGCCAGGTCTGGCCCATCACCGCCGGCGACGCCTTCATGGTCGCGGCCTTCGTGCTGCTGTGCGTGGAGATCGCCGCGGCGCGGGCGCGGCCGTCGTCTTTCGTCAATCACGCCCTGTCGCTGGTGGTGTTTCTGGTCGCGGCGGCGGAGTTCCTGTTCGTGCGCCGCTGCGGCGAGGCGCCGTTTCTGGCCATGACGCTGATTTCCGGCGTGGACGTGCTCGCCGGCTACTGCATCTCGGTGCGCGCCCCCTATTTCCGTCGCCGGCCCGACGACATCGAGGACTGAGGCCGCGGCGGGCGTTCGCGCGTCCGGGCCGGGACGCAGACGCAAAAAACCCGCCGCGGACGGCCGCGACGGGGGCATGCGGCCGGCCCGCGCGGGGCCGGCGCCGGGTCCGGAAGATCACTCGGCCGGCTTGCGCTCGGCGCGCTCGACAATGCGGGCGGCCTTGCCGCGACGGTCGCGCAGGTAATACAGCTTGGCGCGACGCACCTTGCCGCGGCGCACGACCTTGATCGAATCGATGATCGGCGAATACAGCGGGAACACGCGCTCGACGCCCTCGCCGTAAGAAATCTTGCGGACGGTGAAGCTCTCGTTGATGCCGCCGCCGGAACGGGCGATGCACACGCCCTCATAGGCCTGCACGCGGGTGCGGTCGCCTTCGCGAACCTTGACGTTGACCTGAAGGGTGTCGCCCGGCTGGAACTCCGGGATGGCGCGCTCGGCGCTCAGGCGGGCGATCTGCTCCCTGTCGAGCTGCTCGATGATGTTCATGGACATGCTCCTGGCCGGTCGGTCCTGGGGACCGCAGCGTTTCGGCCGCGCTGTTTTCAGTTGAAGCCGGGCCTTTACACCAGCGGGCGGCGCTTGTCGAGCCTTCGCGCGGCGGGGCGCAGGCGGCGGGCGGCTGCATTGACAGTGCCGGCGACGCTTCCTATACGCGCGTGTCTCCCGGCGGTCGCCGGCAGACGTCGCCCCTCCCCATGAGTGTGTGAGAGCCATGGCCCGCCTGGTAATGAAGTTCGGCGGCACGTCCGTCGCGAATATCGAGCGCATCCGCAACGTCGCTCTCCATGTCAAACGCGAAGTGGAGGCGGGCAACGACGTCGCCGTGGTGGTTTCGGCGATGGCGGGCAAGACCAACGAGCTGGTGGGATGGTGCCGCGAGGCCGCGCCGCTCTATGACCCGAAGGAATATGACGCGGTCGTCGCCTCCGGCGAGCTGGTCACCGCCGGGCTCCTGGCCATCACCCTGCAGGGCATGGGGCTGAAGGCGCGCTCCTGGCAGGGCTGGCAGATTCCCGTCTGCACCGACGACGCCCATGGCGCGGCCCGCATCGTCTCCGTTGACCCGGCCGGGCTGAACGCCGGCTTCGCGCGCGGCGAGGTGGCCGTGATCGCCGGCTTCCAGGGGGTGCACCAGCCCAGCGGCCGGGTGACAACGCTCGGCCGCGGCGGCTCCGACACCAGCGCCGTGGCGGTGGCGGCGGCGATCGGCGCCGACCGCTGCGACATCTATACGGACGTGGACGGCGTTTACACCACCGATCCGCGCATCGTCAGCAAGGCCCGGCGGCTTGACCGCGTCTCCTTCGAGGAGATGCTGGAGATGGCGTCGCTGGGCGCCAAGGTTCTGCAGGTGCGTTCGGTCGAAATGGCGATGGTCCATGGCGTGCGCACTTACGTGCGTTCGTCCTTTGATGACCCGGCCAGCCCCGGCATTGGCACGCTCATCTGCGACGAGGAGGAGATCGTGGAACAGCAGGTCGTCACCGGCATCGCCTATTCCCGTGACGAGGCGCAGATCACCCTGCGTCGCGTGCCGGACAAGCCGGGAGTGGCGGCGGACATTTTCGTGCCGCTGGCCGAGGCGAACATCAACGTCGACATGATCATCCAGGTCGTGTCCGGCGACAACGCCTCCACCGACATCACCTTTACGGTGCCGGGGGCGGAATATGAGCGCGCCCGCAAGATCCTCGAGGACCGCCGCGGGCAGCTCGGCTTCACCGAGATCGAAGGCGCCACCGACGTGGTGAAGGTCTCCGCCATCGGCGTCGGCATGCGCTCGCACGCCGGCGTGGCGGCGAAGGCCTTCCGGGCGCTGGCCGACAAGGGCATCAACATCCGCGCCATCACCACCTCCGAGATCAAGTTCTCGGTGCTGATCGACGAGGCCTACACCGAGCTGGCGGTGCGCACGCTGCACTCGCTCTACGGCCTCGACAGAACGGACGGCTGACGCGCTCCGGCGCCGCAGCGCTTCACGCCGCGCCCCGGCCCTGCGCCGGGGCGTTTTCGTCGCGGGGCTCCGTCAGGGAAGGCGGCGCGCGCGCCATGTCCTGCCCCGCGCTTTCCGCGCCAGCCGTCAGCGGCCGGAGAGGGGGGGCGTCCGCGTCCCTGGCTGCGCCGGGGGCGGCGCCGCATCGTCAGCGGCTTCCTCCGCAGCCGCTTTTGCGGCCTCCCGCCGGGAGGGCGGCTGCGGCGCCAGCGCCGGGCGGGACGGGGAGCGCATGGCCGGCGGGGGCGGCGCCTGCAGCAGCCGCGCCATGTCGGCGCGCCTGGCCAGCAGGTCGGCCAGGGTGTAGCGGTCCAGCGTCGCCATGAAGGCGCACAGCGCCTCGCGCAGCGCCGCCGTAAGGCCGCAGGCCGGGGCGATCACGCAGCTGCCGCAGTCCACCAGGTCGAAGCCGTCTTCGGTGTGGCGCACCACCTCGCCCACATTGATCTGCGCCGGATCGCGCGCGAGGCGGAGGCCGCCGCCGCGTCCGCGCACGCTCGCCACATAGCCGGCGCGGGCGAGGTCGTTCACCACCTTCATCAGATGGTTCTGTGAGATGCGGTACGCCGCGGCGATTTCCGCGATGGAGCACAGCCGCTCCGGCCGCGCGCCCAGATAGAGCAGCACGCGCATCGCATAGTCCGTGTAGCGCGTCAGTCGCACCGCTTCGCCTCTCGTCCTTTCCGTCCGTCCGGGCCCGCGCGCCGCGGCGGCGCCGCCCCTGCCTCGCGCGGGCGGCCGGGCCCGTCAACCCGGTCCGGCGACCCTGCGACAATCTGAAAGATGTATTTTTCTTGCATGATTTTCCAGTCCGGTAATAGATGTATTTGCGACGCATAATTTTGCGCCGCCCGCCGGCCGCAGGGGCCGGAGACGCAGGCGACCGAGGGGGTTCACATGCCGCGCCAGTTGAGCGACGCCGCCATCGCCGTCGTGAAGGCCACCGCGCCGGCTCTCGCCGTGCATGGCCTGGCCATCACCCGGGAAATGTACGCGAACATGTTCCGCAATCCGGCCATCCGCGACCTGTTCAACCAGTCGCATCACGGCGGGGAGGCCTCGCAGCCGAAGGCGCTGGCCGCCGCCGTGCTGGCCTACGCCCGGAACATCGACAATCTCCCCGCCCTCGCCGGGGCGGTGGAGCGCATCGCCCAGAAGCATGTGGGCATGCAGATCCTGCCCGAGCATTATCCGCACGTGGCCGAGGCCCTGCTGGGCGCCATCAGGACCGTGCTGGGGGAGGCGGCCACGCCGGAGATCATGCAGGCCTGGGGCGAGGCGTACTGGTTTCTCGCCGACGTGCTCATTGAGCGCGAGCGCGCCATTTATGGGGAGATCGCCGCAGCCGAAGGCGGCTGGAACGGCTGGCGCGAGTTCGTGGTCACCGAGGTCCGGCCCGAGAGCAGCATCGTCCGCTCCTTCATCCTGACGCCGGCGGACGACGGGCCGGCGGCGCGCCACCGGCCCGGCCAGTACCTGACGCTGTGGCTGGACATTCCCGGCCAGCCGCCGGTGAAGCGCAACTACAGCGTCTCCAGCGCCCCCGACGGCCGCACCTACCGCATCACCGTGAAGCGCGAGCCGCACGGCCTCGCCTCGCGCTGGCTGCATGACCGGGTGAAGACCGGCGACCGGCTGAAGGTGGGCGCGCCGGCGGGCGAGTTCTGGTTCCGCAGCCCGCCGGAGCGGCCGGTGGCGCTGCTCTCCGGCGGCGTCGGCCTCACCCCCATGGTGGCCATGCTGGAGCACATCGCCGCCGCCAGCCCGCAGCAGCGGGTGCTGTTCGCGCACGGCGCCTTCGACGGCTCGGTGCAGGCCATGGGCCGGCACGTGCGGGAGCTGATGGAGAAGCTGCCCAACGGCCGGGCGACGTTCTTTCACGAAGCGCCCAGCCCGGCGGCGGTCCGCGGCGTCGACTATGACGAGGCCGGCGTGATCGCCGCCGACTGGCTGCGCCGCGCCACGCCCCTTGCCGAAGCTGACTATTACGTGTGCGGCCCGCGCCCGATGCTGCGCGACGTCGTCGCCGCCCTGGCGGCGGCCGGCGTGCCGGCGGCGCGCATCCACTACGAGTTCTTTGGTCCGGCCGACGAGGCGCTCGCGGCCTGATCCGGCGCCGTTTCGGGGCGGCCGTTCCTCCCCCGGGGCGTTTCCGCCAGGGACGCCCGCTCCGGAATGCTGAAGGCGCGCCCCGCACGGAGGCGCGCCTTCTTCATGCTTCATGCCGGGCCCGGCCGGGCGGCGGCGGGGCTTCAGGCCCGGGCGGCCGCGTCCTTCATCTTCGCCACCTCCCGGGCGCGGAGGATGAAGCGCTGCACCTTGCCGCTCGGCGTCTTCGGCAGTTCGGACACGAAATCGATCTCACGCGGATAGGCGTGGGCGGAGAGGCGCCTGCGCACGTGCTGGGTCAGCTCCTCGCGCAGCGCGTCCGTGCCTTCGTAACCGGGCTTGAGAATGATGAACGCCTTGACGATCTCGGTGCGCTCCGGATCGGGCTTGCCGATCACCGCCACGTCCGCCACCGCCGGATGCTCGATCAGCGCGCTCTCCACGTCGAACGGGCCGATGCGGTAGCCGGAGGAGGTGATGACGTCGTCGGCCCTGCCGAAGAAGCTGATGGAGCCGTCGTCATTGATCTCGGCGGTGTCGCCGGTGCGGTAGTAGCGCTGGCTGTCCGGCAGCGGCTCGCGGCCCCAGTAGCCGCGGAACACCATCAGCGGCGAGTTGCGGCGGTCGATGGCCAGCTCGCCCTGCTGGCCCGGGCCGAGCTCGTTGTCGTTCTCGTCGATCACCACGACGCGGTAGCCGGGCAGCGCGTAGCCGGCGGCGCCCTCATGCACCGGATGCGCCAGGGCGTGGTGGTTGCACAGCACCATGCCGGTTTCGGTCTGGCCGTAGTGGTCGCGGATCGGCGCGTTGAGGGCGCGGTCGAACCAGCGGATCACCTCGGCGTTGAGCGGCTCGCCGGCCGAGGAGACGGCGCGCAGCTGGCCCTTCACCTGGGCGGCCGCTTCGTCGCCGGCCGCCATCAGCAGGCGGTAGGCGGTGGGGGCGCCGGCGAGATTGGTGACGCCGTACTGCTTCACCACCCGGTAGAAATTCTCCACCGTGAACGGATCCTCGCTGAACAGCGTCGTGACGCCCATCAGCAGCGGGGTGGTGGCGGCGTAATAGAGGCCATAGGCCCAGCCCGGGTCGGCGATGTTCCAGTAGCGGTCCTCGGGGCGCAGGTCGACCGAGAAGCGCATGTAGGCGAGGAAGCCGGCCAGCGAGAACATCGGCACGCGCACGCCCTTGGGCGAGCCGGTGGTGCCGGAGGTGAACAGCATCATGATGAGGTCGTCGCGCTCCAGCGGAACGGGCGCGAACGCGTCGGAGCCTTTCGCCATCTCGGTTTCGAAGTCGAGATCGCCGGCGGCGACCGCCTTCTCCCCGCCGCCGATGGTGACGATCTGCGGCATGCGCTCGGCGCCGTCGAGCTTGGGGCGGTTGGCTGCGTCGGTCACCACCAGCTTCGCCTCCGAACCGTGGACGCGGCTCTCGACGGCCTTGGGGCCGAATGCGGTGAACAGCGGCACATAGACGGCGCCGGCGCGCCAGGCGCCCAGCAGCACGGCCAGCATGTCCGGCGAGCGCGGCATCATGGCGGCGATGCGGTCGCCCTTGCCAATGCCGAGACGCTGCAGCAGGTGGGCGAAACGGGCGGCGCGCTTCTGCAGTTCGGCGAAGGTCACCCGGGTGGTGACGCCGCCCCTGTCATGGATGAGCGCCACGCGCCCGTCCCCGGCCCAGCGGTCGCAGCACGCGACGCAGGCGTTGACGACGTCGGCGTTGGCGATCACCTCGTTCCAGAGGTCTTCGGCGTTGAATGTTTCAAGGAACCTGGCGTAGTCGCCCAGGGTCGCCTGGCTGCTGGCTGCAGACATGGATATCTCCCGTTAGCCGCATTTGCTGGAAAATGCGAACACGCCGCCACGGAAGCGCGCGACGCGGCGCGCCGGGAAATCCGTCAGGCGCTGCAGGGCGTTGGCGGATCCGCCGTCCCGCGAGGGGGGCGTCCGTGACAGGCCTGCGATGCCACAGGGCGATGGCTGATGACAATCGCCGCGCGTCTTATCCCTTCGTAGGGCGCGGCCTTTTGTCCGCCGCCGCCGGCGGCGCGGCCGGATTACGTTGCGCGCGCAACAGTTTCTCCGGCGACTTGGGTAACGGAAGTTCGTCGTCCGGCCGGCGGCGGGCCCCCCGCTTTTCCCGGACAAGGGCCGGCGCGGCGGCGGCCGGCCACGGCGACGGGTTGCGGCCCGCGTCCGCCGGCCCCCGGGGGCTGTCAACGCCGGAAAATGCGTTACCCTGCCTGCGCCTGTCCGTTCCCGCGCCTGCGCGCGGCGCGTTCGCGATCCCGTGACCGGGGCGCGCGGCGCTGGCGCCTTCCTGCGTGAAGGAGTAGATCCGGCCCGCCTGTTCCGCGGCCGGGCCCGGGACGGGCGGCGCTGGCATGGGAGTTAAGTGAATGGCCTCGCATGGTTATGCCGCCGGCTCCGTTCCGGGAGACCGCGGCGCTTTCAGCTGGGAGGATCCGTTCCTCCTCGACGACCTGCTCACCGACGACGAGCGGATGATCCGCGACACGGCCCGCGCCTATGCGCAGGAGAAACTGCTGCCGCGCGTCATCGACGCCTACGCCAACGAGCGCGCCGACCGCAGCATTTTCACCGAGATGGGCGCGCTCGGCCTGCTGGGCGTCACCCTGCCCCCGGAGTACGGTTGCGCCGGCGCTTCCTACGTCGCCTATGGCCTCGCCGCCCGCGAGGTGGAGCGCGTTGATTCGGGTTACCGCTCGATGATGAGCGTGCAGTCGTCGCTGGTGATGTATCCGGTTTGGGCCTATGGCTCCGAGGAGCAGCGCCGCAAATACCTGCCGAAACTGGCCAGCGGCGAGTGGGTGGGCTGCTTCGGCCTCACCGAGCCGGACGCCGGCTCCGATCCCGCCAGCATGAAGACCCGCGCCGAGAAGACCGCCGGCGGCTACCGCCTCAGCGGCTCCAAGATGTGGATCACCAACGCTCCCATCGCCGACGTCTTCGTGGTGTGGGCGAAGTCGGCGGCGCACGACAACCAGATCCGCGGCTTTATCCTCGAAAAGGGGATGAAGGGGCTGTCGGCGCCGAAGATCGAGGGCAAGCTGTCGCTGCGCGCCTCCATCACCGGCGAGATCGTCATGGACAACGTCGAGGTGGGGGAGGACGCGCTGCTGCCGCATGTCTCCGGTCTCAAGGGGCCGTTCGGCTGCCTCAACCGCGCCCGCTACGGCATCTCCTGGGGCGCCATGGGCGCCGCGGAGGACTGCTGGCGCCGCGCCCGCGACTACACGCTGGAGCGCCGCCAGTTCGGCCGGCCGCTCGCCGCCACCCAGCTGGTGCAGAAGAAGCTGGCCGACATGCAGACGGAGATCGCGCTCGGCCTGCTCGCCTCCTGGCGCGTGGGCAGGCTGTTCGACGAGGGCCGCGTCGCTCCCGAGATGATTTCCATCGTCAAGCGCAACAACTGCGGCAAGGCGCTGGAGATCGCCCGCATGGCCCGCGACATGCACGGCGGCAACGGCATCCACCAGGAGTTCCACGTGATGCGCCATGCGCAGAACCTGGAGACGGTGAACACCTATGAGGGCGCCCATGACGTGCACGCCCTCATCCTCGGCCGCGCCCAGACCGGCATCCAGGCCTTTTACTGAGCGCGCTTCGTGCGGCCGGCGCGCCGCCGCCGGCGTTTTTCCGGGTCGACAGGGCCGGCGCGGCCCGCGCGGGGCGCGGGCGCGCGCGCCGGCCGGAACCATGGAGGAGCAGATGGCTCCACAACCCCTGAAGGGCGTGCGCGTGCTGGAGCTGGCGCGCGTGCTGGCCGGCCCGTGGGCGGGCCAGCTGCTGGCCGACCTCGGCGCCGACGTGGTCAAGGTGGAGCGCGCCGGCGCCGGCGACGACACCCGCCAGTGGGGGCCGCCCTTCGTGCCCGCCGCGGACGGGGGCGACCTTTCCGCCGCCTATTATCACGCCGCCAACCGCGGCAAGCGCTCCATCGCCGTGGATTTCGAGACGGAGGCGGGCCGGGCCCTGGTGCGCCGCCTCGCCGCCCACGCCGACGTGGTCATCGAGAACTTCAAGGTCGGCGGCCTGGTCAAATACGGCCTCGACCACGCCACGCTGCGCGCGGCGCATCCGCAGCTCATCTGGTGCTCGATCACCGGATTCGGCCAGGACGGCCCCTACGCGCCGCGCCCCGGTTATGACTTCATGATCCAGGGCCTCGGCGGGGTGATGTCGCTGACCGGCGAGCCGGACGGCGAGCCGGTGAAGGCGGGCGTGGCCTTCGCCGACATTTTCACCGGCATGTACGCCGCCGTCGCCATCCTCGCCGCGCTGCACGGCAGGCGCGAGACCGGCGCCGGCTGCCACATCGACATGGCGCTGCTCGACACCCAGGTGGCGGTGCTGGCCAACCAGGCGATGAACTATCTGGTGTCCGGCCAGAACCCGCCGCGCGTGGGCAACGCCCACACCAATGTGGCGCCCTATCAGGTGTTCCCGGCGGCGGACGGGCATTTCATCATCGCTTCCGGCACAGACCTGCAGTTCGCGCGAATCTGCGAGGCGCTGGGCCTGCCGGAGCTGCCGGCCGATCCGCGTTTCCGCAGCAACGCCGACCGCATCCGCCACCGCGAGGAGCTGGCGGCCATCCTGGCGCAGCGCACCGCCGCCTTCGCCCGCGACGACATTCTGGCGAGGCTGACGGCGGCGGGCGTGCCCGTGGGGCCGATCAACCGCCTCAACGAGGTGTTCGCCGATCCGCAGGTGATCCACCGCGGCATGAAGATCGAGCTGCCGCACCCGCGCGCCGCGGGCGGGGCGGTGCCCGCGGTGCGCTCGCCCATCGTCATCGACGGCGAGCCGGTGGCGGCGCGGCGCCCTTCGCCCGAGCTGGGCGCCGACGGCCCGGACATTCTCGCCGATCCCGCCTGGGGCGGGAGCGGCTGAGCCGTTTCCGTCGCGGGCCTGAAAAACAGGCGGCGCCCCGTGGGGCGCCGTCCTGCATTCCGTGCCTCCGCTTCCGGGCCGTGCGTCCGGGGCCGCGGTCAGGCGGAGCCCTTCGGCGCGAAGGCGTGGGCCAGGAGGTTGCGGTCCAGGGCGCCGACGCCCTCGCCGGTGGTGGCGTAGCGGTACAGCGCCGCCGAATAGATTCCCGACAGCGCGCCCTGCATCGCGGCCAGCAGCCCCCAGCAGGCCGCCATCAGCGCCAGCACGGCCGCGCCGGCCGCCGCCCGCCCGTTGACGAAAAGGGCGATGGCGAAGAACAGGCCGGCGACGAGCACGCAGGCGTGGAGCACGAAGAAGGCCACGCCGATGCTGGCGGCGCCGACCACGCTTTCGCCCCAGGTGCGGCGGAACAGCTCGGCGCTCTCCTTCACGGCGTCGATGGGGCTCACGTCGCGCGACACCAGCACCGGAATGATCAGGAGGGAGACAAGACTCCACGCGACGCCGGCGAGGCTGGCGGCGAGCGAGCCCAGCGTTCCGGCCTTCTCGGAGATGAAGCGCAGCAGCACGCCGACCGTGGCGGCTATGACGGCGTAGCCGAGGATCTGCCGCCACTTGCCCGCGGCGAAGGCGAGGCCCCACGCCACGTCCGCCGCCTCGCCGGCGAAGCGGCGCATCACCGTGGCCACCAGCGCCACCGCGAAGAAGCTGGCCACGAAATATTCCGCCACATAGAACACGAACAGCGTGACGTAAAACAGCAGCGAGCTGTCGCCGTCGTCGCTGGCGGCGCCTCCGGACGCCAGCGTCCAGAACAGCGGCCCCAGAAACACCAGCGCCACCAGGATCACCGCGGCGAAACCCATCAGCGGGAACAGCAGCAGGCGCGCGTCGCTCCTGAGTATCTCCATGCAGGCCCCCAGCATGGCCCAGCTGTTGCGCAGGCGTTGCGCGAACGTCATGTCGGCCCCCCCAATACCATGGCTCCGTCTCCCCCGGGCGGCGTGAGACGCCGGATTTTGCCCCGGAGCGCCGGCGGCCGGCAATGGCCGCAGGCAGGACATGTGTCGCGCCGGCTCCGCTTCCGGTTCACATTCGCCGGAGCGGGCCCCAAAAAACGAAGCCCCGCGCAGGCGGGGCTGGCGCGGGGCGCGGCCGGGGCGGGTCAGTGCCCGCGTCCGCCCTTGTGGGCGGGCTGATGGCTCAGCCGCTCCACCACGGCGATGCCGATGGCCGAGAGGATGAACACCACGTGAATCACCGTCTGCAGGATCACGCCGGTGGTGCTGTAATTGGCCGTCTCCACCACGCCGATATTGCCGGCTTCGATAAAGGTGCGCAGCAGGTGGATCGAGGAGATGCCGACGATGGCCATGGCCAGCTTTATCTTCAGCACGCTGGCGTTGACGTGGCTCAGCCATTCCGGCTGGTCGGGATGGGTCTCCAGCCGCAGCCGCGACACGAAGGTCTCGTAGCCGCCGATGATCACCATGATCAGCAGGTTGGAGATCATCACCACGTCGATCAGCCCCAGCACCATCAGCATGATCTGCTGTTCGCTGAAGTCGAGGGCGTGCATCGCCAGGTGGTAGAGCTCCTTGAGGAACAGGAGCACGTAAACGCACTGGGCCACGATCAGGCCGGCGTAGAGCGGCAGCTGCAGCCAGCGCGAGCTGAAGATGAGGCGGGCGAGCGGCGACAGCTGCGGCGTCTGCGCGCCGGAAATGCGGGAAGCGGCGGGCGTATGGTCGGTCGCTGACATGGATCCGGATCTGGGTGCGGAAACGGAGGGTGGCGAAGACCGGCGCGGCGGCCGGCGCGCCGGCGGAAAAATGTCGCGCCGCCGCCCGGCCCGCAAGGGTGAAAATGCATTGCGGACGCAACGGCGCCCGGCGGGCCGTCGCCCCCGCGCCGGCGCCAGGTCCACTCACAATGTCCACTCACAACGTCCGCTCACAATGTCCGCGCGTCATGTCTCCCGGCGGCGCCCGCCGGCTCAGGGCTCCGGCGGCTGCAGCACGTCGCGGGCGGCGCGGATCTCCCGCACCAGAAAATCCATCACCGCGCGGATGCGCGCCACCTCGCGCAGGTCGGCGTGGACCACCAGCCAGAACGAGCGCGTCAGCTTCACCTCGCCGGGCAGCACCCGCTGCAGCCGCCGTCCGCCGGTCATGAAGCGCGGCAGCACGCACACGCCCGCGCCCGCTTCGGTCGCCGCCAGCTGCGCCATGATGCTGGAGCTCTGGATTCGCGGCCGCAGCCCCTTGGCCACCTCGTCGAGATAGTCCAGCTCCGGCGCATAGATCAGGTCGTCGATGTAGCCGACGATGCGGTGGCGGAAGAGGTCGGCCACCGTGCGCACCGGCGGGGCGGCGGCGAGGTATTCCGGGGCGGCGTAGAGGGCGAGGTCGTAGTCGCCCAGCCTGCGCGCCACGATGCGTCCCTCCCGCGGCGGATTGAGCGAGATGGCGATGTCCGCCTCGCGCTTGGACAGCGAGGGTATGCGCGACATCGCCACCAGCTGGATCTCCAGCTCCGGGTAACGCGCGGCCAGGGCGACAATGCGCGGCGCCAGGAAGGTGGAGCCGAGCCCGTCCGGCGCGCCGAGGCGCACCGCGCCCGACAGCGTGAGGTCGGCGCCGCCGATCTCGCTCTGCGCCGCGAGCGCCTGGGTCTCGATGGCCTCCGCCTTGGCCAGCAGCCGCTCGCCCTGGGCGGTGAGCTGGTATCCGTGCGGCCGGCGCTCGAACAGCTTGGCTTTCAGCGCGCTCTCCAGCGCGGTGACGCGCCGCGACACGGTGGCGTGGTCGGCGCCCAGGCGGCGCGCCGCCACGGTGAGGCGGCCGGCGCGGGCCACGGCGAGAAAATATCGCAGGTCGTCCCAGTCAAATTTCATGCGCGCGCCCGTTACCGTTGCATGCCCGGCTCCGGCCGGGCCGGAGCCGGGCCACAGACGCCCGCCGCAGGCCGCAGGCGCCGGCGTGGTATGGGCGTTTGTGCACCGCGATGATTCACAAAAGCGTATAGCCGTGCGCAATTGTCGATGATAGTCAGACAGCGCAGTTTTCGCGGCGCGGCGCGCGCGACGACGTCGCCGGCCCCGCCGCAGACGCGCGAATCCCCCGCCGCAGGCCAGGACGCGCCCGGCGGGGGCAGCCACAGGCGGCGGCGGGCTCGGGAGCGCCGCCGGTCCGCCGACGCGGGATCACCGGCCGCCCGGAAGGGGCGGAAACTTGAGAGGGTCGCCATGCACACCTATGGCCATTTTATCGGCGGCAAGCATGTCGCTGGCGCTTCGGGCCGCTTCGCCGACGTTTATGAGCCGATGACCGGCGAAGTGAAGGCGAAGGTCGCCCTCGCGACGAAGGCGGAAGTGCGCGCCGCGGTCGAGAACGCCCGCGCGGCGCAGCCCGCCTGGGCCGCCACCAATCCGCAGCGCCGCGCCCGCGTGCTGATGAAATTCCTGGAGCTGGTGCAGGCCGAATACGACAGCCTCGCCGAGCTGCTGGCCCGCGAGCACGGCAAGACCATTCCGGACGCCAGGGGCGACATCCAGCGCGGCCTTGAGGTGGTGGAGTTCGCCATCGGCGCGCCCCACCTGATGAAGGGCGAGTACACCGAGGGCGCCGGCCCCGGCATCGACATCTACTCCATGCGCCAGCCGCTGGGCGTGGTCGCCGGCATCACGCCGTTCAACTTCCCGGCCATGATCCCGATGTGGAAGTTCGCCCCGGCCATCGCCTGCGGCAACGCCTTCATCCTCAAGCCGTCCGAGCGCGACCCGGGCGTGCCCATGCGCCTCGCCGAGCTGATGATCGAGGCCGGCCTGCCGGAGGGCGTGCTCAATGTGGTGAACGGCGACAGGGAGGCGGTGGACGCCATCCTCGACGATCCCGACATCAGGGCCGTCGGCTTCGTCGGCTCGTCGGCCATCGCCGAGTACATCTACGCGCGCGCCGCCGCCACCGGCAAACGCGCCCAGTGCTTCGGCGGCGCCAAGAACCACGCCGTCATCATGCCGGACGCGGACCTGGACCAGACCGTGGACGCCCTGATCGGCGCCGGCTACGGCTCGGCCGGCGAGCGCTGCATGGCCATCTCGGTGGCGGTGCCGGTGGGCGAGGCGACCGCCGAGCGTCTGGTCGAGAAGCTCATTCCGCGCGTGCGTGCGCTGCGCGTCGGCCCCTCCACCGATCCGGCCGCCGACTACGGCCCGCTGGTCACCCGCGAGGCGCTGGAGCGCGTCAAGGCCTACGTGCAGTCGGGCGTCGACGAGGGCGCGAAGCTGCTGGTCGACGGCCGCGACTTCAGGCTGCAGGGCTATGAGAACGGCTTCTACATGGGCGGCTGCCTGTTCGACCATGTCACCACCAGCATGAAGATCTACCGGGAGGAGATCTTCGGCCCGGTGCTCTCGGTGGTGCGCGCGAAGGACTATGACGAGGCCCTGCGCCTGCCGTCCGAGCACGAGTACGGCAACGGCGTCGCCATCTTCACCCGCGACGGCGACGCGGCCCGCGACTTCGCCGCCCGCGTCAACGTCGGCATGGTGGGCGTCAACGTGCCGATCCCGGTGCCGCTGGCCTATTACACCTTCGGCGGCTGGAAGCGCTCCGGCTTCGGCGACCTCAACCAGCATGGCCCGGACGCCATCCGCTTCTACACCAAGACCAAGACGGTGACCTCGCGCTGGCCGTCCGGCGTGAAGGAAGGCGCCGAGTTCGTCATCCCGACGATGAAGTGACGTTGCGGTGATCCACGATCTCGCCCCGGCGGCCTCCGCCGGGGCGAACCAGTGACTGACGCAGGCGCGCTTCAGGGAGGGAGCGCGCGGCGCCCGCGCGGGCGCCTGGAGATGCAGCCATGAGCCAGACCACGCCGTTTTTCGCCCTTTCGGAGGATCACCTCGCCATCCGCGACATGGCCCGCGCCTTCGCCAGCGAGCAGATCGCGCCATACGCGCTGGAGTGGGACGAGAAGAAGCATTTTCCGGTCGACGCGATGCGCGCGGCGGCGGCGCTCGGCATGGGCGGCGTCTATATCCGCGAGGACGTGGGCGGCTCGGGCCTCACCCGCCTGGACAGCGCGCTGATTTTCGAGGCCATGGCCACCGGCTGCCCGGCGGTGGCGGCGTTCATCTCCATCCACAACATGGCCTCGTGGATGATCGACACCTGGGGCACGGAAAGCCAGCGCCAGCAGTGGCTGCCGAAGCTGACCACCATGGAGTGGATGGCCAGCTACTGCCTCACCGAGCCGGGCGCCGGCTCGGACGCGGCGGCGCTCGCCGCCCGCGCCGTGCGCGACGGCGACCATTACGTGCTCAACGGCGTCAAGCAGTTCATTTCGGGCGCCGGCTCCACGGACCTGCTTGTGGTGATGGTCCGCACCGGCGGCGAAGGCGCGAAGGGCGTCTCCACCCTGGTGGTTCCGAAGGACACGCCCGGCCTCAGCTTCGGCGCCAACGAGCGCAAGATGGGCTGGAACGCCCAGCCCACCCGCCAGGTGATCTTCGACAACGCCCGCGTGCCGGTGGCCAACCGCCTCGGCGAGGAGGGCGAGGGCTTCCGCATCGCCATGGCCGGCCTTGACGGCGGACGTCTCAACATCGCCGCCTGCTCGCTCGGCGGCGCCCAGGCGGCGCTGGAGAAGACGCTGGCCTACATGAGCGAGCGCAAGGCCTTCGGCAAACGGCTGGACGAGTTCCAGGCGCTGCAGTTCCGCGTCGCCGACATGGCCATCGAGCTGGAGGCGGCCCGCACCTTCCTGTGGCGCGCCGCCGCGGCGCTGGACCGCAAGGAGCCCGACGCCACGAAGCTGTGCGCCATGGCCAAGCGCTTCGTCACCGACGTGGGCTTCCAGGTGGCCAATGAGGCGCTGCAGCTGCACGGGGGCTACGGCTACCTGCACGAGTACGGCGTCGAGAAGATCGTGCGCGACCTGCGCGTGCACCAGATTCTCGAGGGCACCAACGAGATCATGCGCCTCATCGTGGCGCGGGCCCTGATCGGGCGCTGACCGCGCACGGGGCGCCGCGGGGACGGCGGGGCCGCCCGCCGCCCGCGGAACGGACAGCTCAGCAAGGACGGGGCCGCCGGCGCCCGCGCGACGGCCGGCGGGGCCGCGAGGTTCGGGGAGAAAAACATGAGCACCATCGCTTTCATCGGTCTCGGCAACATGGGCGGCCCGATGGCCGCCAACCTGGTCAAGGCTGGCCACACGGTGCGCGGCGCCGACCTCTCGGCCGCCGCCCGCGAGGCCGCCGCCGCCCAGGGCGTGGAGGTGTCCGGGAACGCCGCGGACATCGTGCCCGGCGCCGACGTTGTCATCACCATGCTGCCCAACGGCCGCCTGGTGCTGGCGGTGTGGGGCGAGACGCTGCCGCTGGCGAAGAAGGGCGCGCTGTTCATCGACTCCTCCACCATCGACGTGGACAGCGCCCGCAAGGCCCACGAGATGGCCGCCGCCGCCGGCATGATCTCCCTGGACGCGCCGGTTTCCGGCGGCGTGGGCGGCGCCGCGGCCGGCACGCTCACCTTCATGGTCGGCGGCGCGCAGGAGGCGTTTGAGGCCGGCCGGCCGCTGCTGGAGGCCATGGGCAAGAAGATCGTGCGCTGCGGCGACGCCGGTGCCGGCCAGGCGGCGAAGATCTGCAACAACATGATCCTCGGCATTTCGATGATCGGCGTGTGCGAGGCCTTCGCCATGGGCGAGAAGCTGGGCCTGTCGCACCAGGCGCTGTTCGACGTGGCCTCCACCTCCTCCGGCCAGTGCTGGTCCATCACCTCCTACTGCCCGGTGCCGGGACCGGTGCCGACCTCGCCGGCCAACAACGGCTACCGGCCGGGCTTCGCCGTGGAGCTGATGCTGAAGGACCTGAAGCTGGCCCAGGAGGCCGCCGCCAGCGCCGGCGCCACGACGCCGCTGGGCGCCGCCGCCGCCGCCATTTACGAGCGTTTCGCCGCCGCCGGCTTCGGCGGAACCGACTTCTCGGGAATCATCAACTACCTGCGGGAAGGCAGGTCCTGATCCTGCGGCGGCGCGCGACGGACCCTGCGTGACTGGCGCCCCGCCCGGCCGGAGCGGGGCGTTTTCCTTGCGCGGGCGCGCTCCGGCGCCGCCGGCGCCCGCGCTTTTTTGCAACAGCCTGGAAGTGTCTGTTACGAATGCAACGCCTCCGGTGGCGCGGCCGCGCCGGTGGCGCTATGCGAAAGAACGCTGGCCGCCATGCGGGCGGAGGCCGAACGCCTGCGGCCGGCGGTGCGATGACGGACGGAAGCGACATGCAGCCACAAGGCAGTTCCAGACCGGCGACCCGTCCCGTGCTGAAGGGCGCGGGCGTTGCGGCGGGCCAGGGCGCGCGGTCCGGGCAGGAGCCGGGCAGGAGCCCGGCCGGCGGGGGCTTCGATCCCACGGTTGACACAGCCCGGCTGCTGCGCCGCGTCGGCTTCTTCGTGCTGGTGTTCCTGCTGCCCATCGGCGCGGTGGTGTCCCGGCGCGCCTCGGTGATCCTGACGCCGGTGGCGGTGGCGCTGCTGGCGCTGGCCAGCCTGATTGACCGCGCGCCGCGTTCGCCGGCGACGTTCCTGCGCAACGTGTTCGGCTCGGCCGGCGGCGTGGCGGCGCTGGTGCTGGTGGGCTGGGCGGTGCTCTCCATCGCCTGGACGCAGTTTCCCGCCACCGCCGCCGAGAAAGTGCTGCAGATCGGCTGGATGACCTTCATCGGTCTCGCCGGCGTCGCCGCCATGCCGGAGCGGGTGCGCACCGCCAACCTGCATCTCATTCCGGTGGGCGTGGCCATCGGCGCGCTGGGCGCCATCGCCCTCGGAGCCTTCCGCGCCCAGGACGTCAACGCCGAGCTGATGGACGCCGATCCGCTGGACCGCGGCCTCGTGGTGCTGGCGGTGATGGTGTGGCCGGCGGTGGCGTGGCTGGCCTGCCGCGGCCGCGTGCTGGGCGCCTGCGTGCTGCTGGCGGTGGTGGCGGTGGCGACCTGCGTGATGCCGGAGAACGCCGCGCTGCTGGCGGTGGCCGTGGGCGCCGGGCTCTATGCCCTGGTGCGGCTGACCGGCGACCGCGGCGTGCGTCTCGCCGCCATCGTCATGCCGGCGCTGCTGGCCTTCGCGCCGCTGTTTCCGCTTGTCCCGCGGCCGTTCCTGAAATTCTTCCACGGGCCGATGTATCCGGGCGCGGTGGCGCTGCGCGCCTGGGCGGAGGAGACCGGCCGCGAGCCGCTGCGCATGCTCACGGGCCATGGCCTCGACACCAGCATCCGCTCGCGTCTGGCGGGCTTCCTGTCGCCGGACGCGCCGCGCACGCTGCCGTTCGAGATCTGGTACGAGCTGGGCGTGGTGGGGGCGCTGTCGGCGGCGGCGGCGCTGTATTTCGCCATCATGACCGCCCGCCGCCAGGAGAACCCGTCGCTGGCCGCCGGCATCGTCGCCTGTTTCGGCGCGGCCTTCGCCATCGCCTCCTTCGGCGACGCCAACGCCCAGTCGTGGTGGCTGGCGACGCTGGCGGCGGCGATCATCACCTTCATGGCCATCCGCCGCGGCGCCTTCCGCGCCGCCCGGCCGCTGGCCATCGGCCCGCTGCGCCGGCCGCCGCCGCGGGCGGGCGGCTGACCCGCCCGCAACGACGGCAGGGCGACGGCCGGAAACGCAGGGCTCCGCTCCGGCGGGGCCTTTTCTTTTTCAGGAAAAGCGGCCGCCGGCCTGCGACGCGCGCCCCCTGCGCGCTCCTCTCCAGGCGCAATCGCGCCCCGTCGCGCCCTCGGGCGGCCAGCGTCGCCCGCGTTCCGGCCGGCGCGCGCCCTCAGGCCTGCTCCAGCGCCTCCAGAAACAGCTGCAGGGTCGCTTCGGCGAACAGCGCCATGTTGGGCTCGCGCTCGCTGACGCCGGTGTTGAGCGTCCGCGACAGGCTCACAGGTCCGGCCACGGCCACGCAGGTGTGGCCGGTGGGGTCGCCGAAGCGGTTGGTGGCCGGGCCGGCGGCGCCGGTTTCGGCGATGCCCCAGACGGCGCCGAGCCGTTCGCTGACGCGGGCGGCCATGAACCGGGCGTAGGGTTCGGTGGCGCTGCGCATGCCGGGCGGGAGGCGCTCCACGGCCATGAAGGCGCGCGCCGCCTGGCGGGCGTAGGTGATGCTGGCGCCGTAGAAAAAGGCCGAGGCGCCCGGCACGGCGAGCAGCGCCGCCGACACGAGGCCGCCGGAGGATGATTCGGAGACGCCCACCGTCTCCCTGCGCGCGAACAGCCGTTCGGCGCAGGCGTGGGCGAGGCGGGTGAGGGTGGGTGGAATCGCGGCAGTCATGCGCCCAGCCTGGCCGCATTCGCCCGCCTGCGCCAGAGCGCGCGGCGCAGGCCCGGCCGCCGCCATTGCGGGCCGCGCATGGGCGGGGCGGCGACGGGGAGGGGAGAGGAGAGGGCGCGGGCCTGGCGGGCGCTTCCCGGCCGTGCGGACACAAAAAAACCGGCCAGCGGCCGGTTCCGTCATCCCTCACCCGAGGGGGAAGACTGGTGGAGCCAGGCGGAATCGAACCGCCGACCTCTTGAATGCCATTCAAGCGCTCTCCCAACTGAGCTATGACCCCACATCGCCTGGCGACCGTTTGGGGCGACCGCCGTGGACGAACGGGGATATACCCATACCGGGCCTGCGACACAAGGGGGCTTGTGGGTGGTTGCGACACTTTTCCCACCCCGCGGCCCACGCCTGTTGATGACTGGGGATGACAGGCGGCGCCGCGGCCGGGATTCAGGCGGCCGGCGCGGCCGCCGCGAAGCGCGCCGCCGCCGTCCGCCGCCGCCGCCGCGGGACCTGTGGAGGCTGGCCGACGCCCGGATCAGCCCCGGGCGTCCGGGCCGGGGCGGCGCAGCCCGGCAGGCGTCGCCGTTCCGTCACGTTCCGGCCCGTCCGTTGCGGCGAAAGCGGGCGCCGCCCGGCGCGAGCGGCTCCCGACGGGGCCGGCGAACGGCCGCGGCCGCTGCGGGCTGTTTGCGGCGGGCGCGGCGTGGGCGCCTCCGCGGCCCTGCCGCCGGACGGCCGTCTGCGTGCGCCGCCTTTCCCGCCGTCCCGCAGTCTCTCCCGTCCTGTTTCTTTTGCCTGCCCTGGGGCCGTGCGCCATTCCCCCGCCGGCTCCCCCGGCGCCGTCACGCGCCCGGCCTGACCGGGGCGGCCAGAACCGCCTCGGGCCGCGCAAACGCGCGCCGGCCAGTCTTCCCGCGCCTGCGGGGGGCGTGCGGACGGGCGGGCGCGGCCGCCCGCTGCTACGGGGCCGGCCGCTTGCCGGCGCGCGCCGGGCGAGCCCGGGACATGAGGGGCGCGGCGTCGGGGAGGGGAGAGGGCATGGGCCTGGCGGGCGTTTCCCGGCCGTGCGGACACAAAAAAACCGGCCAGCGGCCGGTTCCGTCATCCCTCACTGGAGGGGAAGACTGGTGGAGCCAGGCGGAATCGAACCGCCGACCTCTTGAATGCCATTCAAGCGCTCTCCCAACTGAGCTATGACCCCACATGTCGCCGGCGGCTGTTGGGGCAGTCGCCGGATACGGGAGGCGTATAATACGCATCGCCTCCGGAGCACAAGCGCCGCGGCGCGGTTATGCTCAGATTTCCTCTTCGTCGTCGATGTCGCTGTCGATAAGTCCGGCGACGTCGTCGCCGTCTTCCTCTTCCTCGAGGAAGGCGTCGCTGTCGCCGTCCACGTCGACGTCCACATCCACGTCCACGTCCAGGGCCGCCACGTCGGCCTCGGCCTCTTCCAGCGAGATGGTAGCCGGATCAGCGACGTCGTCCTCGGCCTCATCGGCGGTCGGACGCGCCCCCTTGGTCTGCGGCTCGAACATCGAGCGCGGAAACGCCTCGCCGGTGTAGGGCGAGATGATGGGGTCCCTGTTAAGGTCGTAGAACTTGCGGCCTGTGGTCGGACAGACCCGCTTTGTCCCGAGTTCCGGCTTTGCCACGGCAGACTCTCTTTCGGAAATTGCGAGCGTTCCCGTTAAGTGAAGGCGCCCGACGCTGTCAATCACTGAACGGCGCGGCCGTTTCCGGGCTCCGCCGGCGCCTGCCGGCCGGAGACGGGGAAGGCCCCGGCGTCCGCTGTTTTCGACGGTCCGGCGCAGCATATGGAGGGCGGCAGCCCTGCCGTCCAGTGCGCGCCGCGGCCTGCCGGCGGGCGAAAGCGCCTGCGCCGCCGCTCCTGCCGCAGCGCGGTATTGAAAGATCGTGGCCGGTTTGCGTCAATCGTTTCCGGCGCGCGTTTCCGGCGCGCCGGCGGCGGCGCCGTCAGCGGCCGCTGCGGAAGCGCGTCCAGAGCCGGGTGATGGCCCGCTGGGCGCGCTCGTCCGGCGAAATGGTGGTGAACAGCCGCGCCATGGTGGCGCTGTCCGGATAGACGCCGGGATCGTTGAGCAGCTCGGGCTTCACCATCGGCCGCGCGTCGCCGACGCCGCTGGCGTAGGCGATGAAGTTGCTGTTGGCCGCCGCGACGTCGGGACGCAGCATGAAGTTGATGAAGGCGTGCGCCTCCTCCGGGTGCGGCGCGTCCGCCGGAATGACGAAATTGTCGAACCACATCTGCGCGCCTTCACGCGGCAGGATGTAGGCGATGTCAACGCCGGTCCCGGCCTCCTTCGCCCGCTGGCGCGCCTGCAGGATGTCGCCGGAAAAGCCGAAGACCATGCACACGTCGCCATTGGCGAGGGCGGCGATATATTCGGAGGAGTGCAGCTTGCGGATGTCGCCGCGCACCTTGCCGAGGGCCTCCGCCGCCGCCTGCAGGTCGGCCGGGTCTTTCGAGTCGGGGTTGCGGCCAAGATAGCGCAGCGTCGCAGGCAGCACGTCCTCCGCCGAGTCGAGCACCATGACGCCGCAGGCGGCGAGCTTGCGGGCCTTCTGCGGGTCGAGCAGCAGCGCGAGGCTGTCCAGCTGCGCGTCCGGTCCCAGCGCCTGCTTCACCTTCTGCGTGTTCACGCCGATGCCGGTGGTGCCCCACATGTAGTTGACGGCGTAGCGGTTGCCGGGGTCGTAAACCGCCAGCCGCCCGGCCACCTCCGGCCACACATGCTTCAGGTTGGGCAGTTTCTCCCGGTCGAGCTCGCGCAGCACTCCGGCGCGGATCAGCCGCTGCAGGGCCGGGCCGGTGGGCGCCACCACGTCATAGCCGGACTTGCCGGCCATCAGCTTGCTTTCGACGATCTCGTTGCTGTCGTAGGTGTCGTAGACCACCGCGATGCCGGTCTCCTCGGTGAATTTCTTCAGCATCGCCGGGTCGATGTAGTCCGACCAGTTGTAGATGTGGACGACCCGTTCGCCGGCCGCGGCGGGCAGGCCGGAGAACGGCGCGGCGAAACAGGCCGCGACGGCGCCGAGCGCGAGGGCGGCGGCGAAACGGCGGGTGACGCCGGACAGGCGGAAGAAACGCGGCTGCGACATGTCGGCTTCCTGAAGGCTGGAGAAACTGTTCTGGCCCTGGCGCATTCCCGGATCCCCACGGACGCCGGATCTGCGGCACGATAATGCGGGCCGCGCCGGCGCGGGAGCCCGTTTCGCCGGCAGGCCGCGCGCCGGACGGGCCCCGTGCGGGCAGCCCGCCCCTTTCGCGGGCGAACGGGCGGCGGACGCCGGCGCCGCGTCCGGTCGCGGGGCGCTCACAGCCGCCCGGCGAGGCGCGCCAGCAGCGTCCCGGTGACCACCGCGCCGCAGGCCAGCAGCGCCAGCTGCGCCAGCAGGCCGTCCGCCGCCAGCGCCAGCGCCGCGAGGCCGGCGAGCGCGACGTTGGCGGCGCCGATCAGGCCGGCGACGCGGATGGCCGGAACGCCCCGGTCGGCCGCCTGCTGGTAGAAATGCATGCGGTGCGCCTGCCACACCTTCTCCCCGCGCAGCAGCCGCCGGCAGAGGGTGATGGTGGCGTCGGCGCAGTAGTACATCGGCAGCAGCAGCGCGCTGGCCAGCGCCCCGCCGGAGGCGACCAGAAACAGCAGGAAGGCGGCGCCGAGGCCGATGGCCAGCGAGCCGACGTCGCCGAGAAACAGCCGCGCCGGCGGCCGGTTGAACGGCGCGAAGCCGAGAAGACCGCCAAGCAGCGCCGCGGCGCCGACCCCCAGCAGCGGCGCGGCCGCGCCGCCGGCGACGCCGGCCGCGCCGAACGCGGCCATGGCGGCGAGCATGGGCGCGACGCCGGAGACGGTGAGCCAGTCCAGCCCGTCCATGAAATTGGTGAGATTGACGAACCACAGGCCGGCCAGCAGCTCCAGCGCCCGCTCGGCCAGCAGGGGCAGCTGCGGCGCAAGGCGCGCCTCCGTCCCCGCCGCCGCCAGCGCCAGGGCCACGGCAAGCGCCTGGGCGGCGAGGCGCGGCGCCACCGGCAGCGGCCGGATGTCGTCGACGGCGCCAAGCGCGCCGATCAGCGTCATGGCCAGCGCCAGCTGGCCGGCCGTCAGCCACCAGGACTGCGGCAGCCACGCCAGCGCCCCGGCCAGCGCCAGCCCGGCCACGCAGCCGGCGATGACCGCGATTCCGCCGCCCTGCGGCGTGGGGATGCGGTGGCTGGAGCGGGCGTTGGGACGCGCCAGGGCGTAACGTTGCAGCAGCGGCTTCAGCGCGATGACCAGCGCCGCGGAGGCCAGCGCGGCGATGATGGCGACGGCCAGAATGGGAAGCACGCCGAATTCTCCCGGATGCGTCTCGTCAGGCGCGCGCCGCGGCCGGGGACGGGCGGCCGCAGGCCGGGGATCCGTTCGCAGGACGCGCACGCGCTCCATACAGGCGGCGGCGCTGCGGATAAAGTCCGGGGGCGGAGACAGCGCTGCGTTCACGCGCCGCCGCTGGCTCAGCCGAAGGTCAGGCGCATGCCCTCGCGGGCCACGAACGAGGCCGGACATTCGGCTTTCAGTTCGGCTTCAATGGAGTCCAGCGCGGCGTCGTCGCGCTCCGGATGCAGGTGGAACATCGCCATGGCCCGGGCGCCGCCCTCGCGGCACAGCCGCAGGCCCTCGCGCCAGGTGGAGTGGCCCCAGCCGACGCAGCGGCAGTATTCCTCCTCGAGGAACATCGAATCATAGATCACGAGATCCGCCCCGGCGACGAAGGCTTTCAGCAGCGGGCAGGGCCCGTCCGGCGCGTGCTCGATGTCGCTGACGTAACAGACGGAGCGGCCGTCGCAGTCAAAGCGGTAGCCGGTGGCGCCGGAGGGGTGGTTGAGCGGGCAGGTGCGCACCGCGACGCCGCGGGGCGTGATGGTCTCGCCGGCGCAAAAGCCGTGGTGCACGAACTGCGCGGGCAGCATGTCCAGCGTCACGGGAAACAGCGGCGGCCGGTAGAGCGCGCCGAGGGCCGCCTCGGCGGTGTCGCCGCCGAGATTGCCGCACCACAGGTGGATGACGTTGTGCGGGCGCAGCGCCGGCCGGAAAAACGGCAGCCCCGAGACGTGGTCGTGATGCAGGTGGCTGAGCAGCAGGTGCAGTTCCGCCGGAGGGCTGTCGCAGGGCAGGGTACGGCCGAGGGCGATCAGGCCGGTGCCGGCGTCGATGATGAAACGCTCGCCGCAGGCGGTGATCTCGACGCAGGGCGTGTTGCCGCCGAAACGCCCGAACTGCGGACCGCATACCGGATGCGACCCGCGCACGCCCCAGAATGTCACGGCGAGCCCCTGGCCCTTCATGGGTGTCCTCCGGAGGTTGAACGCGTCTTCCTAGGCGTGGAGGACACGCGCGCATGTGCGCTGCCGCACATCGCGCGGCCGGCCACGGAGCGCCGCCTCACGCCGCCGTCATGGCCGCCGGCGCCCGGTTCGCGGCGCCGCGGGCGAAAACCACGGTCTCCATGTCTGCGGCCAGCCCGGCGCTGCGCATGGTGACGAACAGGCTGCGGCCGGCCATTTCGGCGCGCAGCCTGACGAGCAGCGCTTCCGCCTGGGCGGCGGAGAGGCTTTCCGTGACGCCGGTCGCCACCAGCATTTCCGGACGGCGCGCAAGGCAGCGGGCGAGGTCGAGCAGCCGCTCGCGTCCGGCCATGGCGCGCATGTCGCCGGGGCTGATCCGCGCGGCGAGGCCCGAGGCGAACACCAGGTCGTCCAGCCCCTTTTCCGTGAGGATGGCGGTGACCATTTCCTGCACCTTCTCCTCGGCGCCGGCCACGTCATGGGCCACGCGGCCGAACAGCAGGTTGTCGGCGAGGCTGGCGGCCGGGCACAGGTGGTCCGGATCATAGAACGCCACCGCCGATTCGAGCGCGCGGGGCAGCAGCTCGCGGAACACCACGCGCGCGCGCACGATGCGCTCCTTCAGGCTGTCGTCCAGCAGGCCGAGGCGGTGGCGCGTCTCCACATAGCGGAAAGCGAGGTTGACCAGCATGTCGTGGTCGCGCGCCGCCGTGGCGCCGCGCGGACGGCGCGCGTCGGCGTGCCGGTCGAGCAGCTCCTCATAGGCGCCGCGCTCGCCGCGGTGGAAGAAGGAGAACTGGCGGAACAGCGGGTGCCCGTCCGGCACGCCCTCGAACATCTCCAGCAGGCTGCGGGCGATGGCGAGGCCCATCTCCTCCAGCGGCCGCGCCAGGTCTTCCGCCGCCAGCACCGCGCGCATGAACGGATGGCTGGCGAGATGGGCCTCGCTGAAGGTGTCGCCCACCGGCAGGCCGAACATCAGGTTCTCGGCGACGGTGGCGTGAACGTTGTAGGCCTCCGGATCGAAGGGATCGACGAGGCTGGCGGCGTCGCTGCGGGCCAGCGCCGCGCGCAGGGCGCGCCGCGCCTCGATGAGGCGCCGGGCGATGTCCGGATCGGCGCCGTTCTCCACCGGCGCGGCGAGGCCAAGTGCGTGCACCGCGTCCTGCAGGCCGGCCACGGCGATGACGCGCTGCAGCGTGGCGTCGTCGGGCCCGTTGACCAGGCCGCCGCGCTCCGGATCCCATTCGGCGCAGCCATAGAGCAGGTTGTCGCGCACGCTGGCGGCGAGAATGATCGGCGCGCCGCCTGCGTAGGCGATGCGGCGCGCCCGGCCGGGGCCGTCGAAGGCCTGCAGCGGCGCGCCGTTGACGGTGATCTCGCCGGAGGAGGGGCTGACCATGCCGCCCAGCAGCGCGGCGAAGGTCTCCACGCCCGAGCCCGCCTCGCCCACCAGCGCCACGTGGGCCGGCAGGCGCGTCTCGAAGCTGACGCCGGACACCCGCAGGCCGCTCGCCGGATCGAAGGCGGCGAGGTTGCGGACCGCCAGCGGCCCCTGCAGGGCAGGGGCGGCGGCGGGCGCGCCGGCGCTGGCGCTGCGGACGAGCAGCGGGCTGTGGGCGCGCGCCACCTCGGCGATGATGGCGCGGGCCTGGTCGCGCTCGCGCCGCCAGCTGACCAGCGCGTTCACCGGCCGCTGCAGCAGCACCGAGGCGAAGGCCAGCGCCACCATGCCGCCGATGGTGAGCTGGCCGGCCATCACCCACCAGCAGCCCCAGGCGATCATCAGCAGCGGTCCGAACTCGCGCAGGAAGCCGCGCGCCGCCGCCGCCAGCGACACCCTGCGGGTGAGGGGCCTCCATACGGCGTCAATGCGCGCCAGCAGCGAGCGGAAATAGCCCTCCTCCACGGCGATGGCGCCGTGGGCGCGGATGGCGTCGGCGCGCTGGGCGGCGGCGCGCATCGCCTCGGTCACCGCCCGCTGGCGCGAGCCGGTCTCATGGTTCAGGGCGTCCTCGGCGTGCGCCAGCCACAGGATCACCGCCACATTGGCCAGGGTGAGCCCCAGCAGCATGGCGCCGGAATGCAGGCCGACCGACGCGCCGAACGCCAGAACGATGGCCAGCTGGCTCAGCGCCATGGCCGGGACGATGATGGCGTCGCCGAAGAACCAGGCGATGGCGGTGAGGCTGGAGCCGGCCAGCCGCGCCGCCTCCGCCGCCTCGTCCTGGCCGCCGCCGCGCGCCGCCGCCACGCGCGTGAACAGCCGCATGCGCAGCAGCGCCGCCATGCGCCGGGCGATGGCGCTGCGCAGGAAGGCGACCAGCGAAATCAGCAGGCTGCGCAGGGCCAGAAGCGCGATCACCAGCGCGCAGCCGGCGACGAAAAAGCCCGGCCGCTCCAGAGTCACCCCCTGGAAGAGCACGAGCTCGCCCCCGGAGAGCGGGCGCGGCAGCGCCAGCTTCATCGCCATGAACGGCGCCGTCGGGCTGGTTTTGAAGGCCGCGCCGAGCACCGCGTCGTCCACCAGGATGCGCGGCAGCTCCAGCAGCAGCCAGTTGACCGGAGCCATCAGCAGAAGCACCAGCAGCGCCGCCACGTGCGGCAGCCGGCTGTTACGCCACACAAGCCGAACCGGATTCCGTTCCATCCTGTGGTGTCTCCCTGGCGCGTCCGCTCGATTGTCCGGCCTCGGCCGGAGCCGCGACGTCCGCCTTGCCCGCGCGGCGCTTCGCAGCAGAATGCATCGCGGCGGCGCGACGGCAAGAGCCAGGCCGCGCCTTGCGCGCCGCGACGGCGCGAATAATGGTGAGCCAAAGGCGGCGGGAACCGGGCGAGCGGGGGGAAAGCGATGGCGATGCAGGGCGCGGGCGCGGCGGCGGAGAGCGGCGCGGTTTTCGACTATGTGATCGTCGGCGCGGGATCGGCGGGGTGCGTGCTCGCCAACCGCCTGTCGGCGGATCCACGCAACCGCGTGCTGGTGCTGGAGGCCGGCGGCCGCGACAACTGGATCTGGCTCCACATTCCCGTGGGCTATCTGTTCGCCATCGGCAATCCGCGCTCGGACTGGATGTTCCGCACCACGCCGCAGCCGGGGCTCAACGGGCGGGCGCTGAACTATCCGCGCGGCAAGGTCATCGGCGGCTGCTCGGCCATCAACGCCATGATCTACATGCGCGGCCAGGCGGCGGACTATGACGGCTGGCGCGCGCGCGGCCTGCCCGGCTGGGGCTGGGACGACGTGCTGCCCTGCTTCCTGCGCATGGAGGACCACGTGCGTCCCGCCGACGCCTTTCACCGCGCCGGCGGCGAGTGGCGGGTGGAGTATCCGCGGGTGCGCTGGGCGGCGCTGGACGCGTTCCAGCAGGCGGCGGAGCAGGTCGGCGTTCCGCGCGTGGACGATTTCAACCGCGGCGACAATGAGGGCTCCGGCTATTTCCAGGTGAACCAGAAGCGCGGCCGGCGCTGGAGCGCGGCGCGCGGCTTCCTGAAGCCGGCGCTGCGCCGGCCCAACCTGCGGCTGGAAACCGGGGTGATGGCCGAAAAAATCCTGTTCGAAGGGCGGCGCGCCGTGGGCGTGGTCTGGTCACGCGGCGGCGCGCGCCACGTGTCGCGGGCGCGCGGCGAGGTGATTCTCGCCGCCGGGGCCATCGGCTCGCCGCAGCTGCTGGAGCTCTCGGGCGTCGGCCAGGGAGCGCGGCTGGCGCAGCTCGGCCTGCCGGTGGTGGCGGACCTGCCGGGCGTGGGCGAGAACCTGCAGGATCACCTGCAGCTGCGCCCCGTGTACCGCGTGCACGGCGTGCGCACCCTCAACGAGGACTACCGCAGCCTGCTGCGCCGCGCCGGCATGGCGTTTGAATACGCGCTGCTGCGCTCGGGCCCGCTGACCATGGCGCCCTCGCAGCTCGGCGTCTTCACGCGCTCCTCGCCGGAGCACGCCACGCCCAACATCCAGTATCACGTGCAGCCGCTGTCGCTCGACGCCTTCGGCGAGCCGCTGCATCCGTTCCCGGCCATCACCGCCAGCGTCGCCAACCTGCGGCCGAAGAGCGTCGGTTCGACGCACGCGCGCACTCCCTCCGCCGCCGACGCGCCGGTGATCGACCCCAATTACCTGAGCCACCCGGACGACGTCCGCGTCGCCGTCGATTCGCTGCGCCTCACCCGCCGCATCATGCAGGCGCCGGCCATGGCCCGTTTCCGCCCGCAGGAGCACAGGCCCGGGGCGCACCTGACCTCAGACGACGAGCTGGCCGTGGCCGCCGGCGACATCGGAACCACCATCTTCCATCCGGTGGGCACGGCGCGCATGGGGCCGGACGGCGACCCCGGCGCGGTGCTGGACGCGCGGCTGCGGGTGCGCGGCGTGGAGGGGCTGCGCGTCATTGACGCGTCGGCCATGCCCTCAATCACCTCGGGAAATACAAATTCGCCCACCATGATGATCGCCGAGAAGGGCGCGGCGATGATTCTGGAGGACAGGCGCTGACGCGCGTGGAGCGATGGACGGAAACAGTGACCGGCCGGATGCGGCCATGACCATGACGATGGGGCCGGACGCGCGCCTCACGCTGCCGCCGGACGGGCGCCAGTCGCCGGCGGCGCTGGCCATCCAGCGCGGCGTGAGGCGCCATTTCGCCAGCCTCGGCGCGGTGAGCGTCTGCGAGCTGACGCTGCCGGATTTCCGCCGCGCCGACGTCGCGGCGCTGGCGCCGGACGGGCGGCTGACCATCGTGGAGATCAAGTCGTCGGTCGCCGACTTTCGCGCCGACGCCAAATGGCGGGACTACCGCAACTGGTGCGACGCCTTCCTGTTCGCGGTGGCGCCGGAGTTCCCGGTGGAGATCCTGCCGCAGGACGCCGGCCTGCTCGTCGCCGACGCTTGGGGGGCGGAGCTGCTGCGCGCGCCGCAGGCGCATCCGCTGGCGCCGGCGCGCCGGCGGGCGCTGACGCTGCGTTTCGCCCGCGTCGCCGCCGGGCGGCTGCACCGGCTGGCTGATCCGGAAGGCGCGGCCGGCTTCTGCGACTGACGCGGGGGACTGACGCGCCGCCAGAGCGGCCGGGAACCGGCGGCGACCCGCGCCCGCCGGCTTCCGCCTGCGCCGCTCTACCCGCGCCGTTTTCCCGGGTCCCTCCGGGTGCTCCCGCTCAGCGCGGGGCGCGCTTGGCGAGGATGCGCTGCAGGGTGCGGCGGTGCATGTTGAGGCGCCGGGCCGTCTCCGAGACGTTGCGGCCGCACAGCTCGTAGACGCGCTGGATGTGCTCCCAGCGCACGCGGTCGGCCGACATCGGGTTCTCTGGCGGCTGGGCGCGGCCGCCCTGCTGCGCCATGAGGGCGGCGTGCACCTCGTCGGCGTCGGCTGGCTTGGCCAGATAGTCGAAGGCGCCGAGCTTCACCGCGGTCACGGCGGTGGCGATGTTGCCGTAGCCGGTGAGAATGACGCCGCGGGCGTCGGCGCGGCGCTCCTTGAGCTTGGTGATGACGTCCAGGCCGTTGCCGTCGCCCAGCCGCATGTCGATCACGGCGTAGGCCGGCGGATCGGCCTCGATGGCGGCGATGCCGTCGGCGGCGGTCTCCGCGGTGCGCACCTGATAGCCGCGGTTTTCCATGGCGCGGGCGAGGCGGTTGAGGAACGGCCGGTCATCGTCGACGATCAGGAGCGTCCGGTCGCCCTGGGGCGCGGTGGCGGGATCGTTGGCTTGTTCCTGGGTCATGCTTTCACCTGCGTGCTGGGCGCGCCAGCGTCCGCGCGATCCGCAGGCCGCGGATCCGCGGCGGGCGTCGCCGGCCAGAGGCGCCTCATGTCGCCGCATGGTCAACCATGACGCCAGTCAGGGCTTGTCAGGCTGAATGGCGACCTCTCGCCGCCGACTTAGAGCACATTTTGTCACGATTGTGTACTTTCGCTGCGTCAGGCGGACGCTCCGGAAACGCCGCGCTCGAAGGCGTGGCGCGGCCAGCGGATGCGCACCACCGCCCCGCTCTCCGGCGGCGGCGCGTTGGCGGTGGCGATCTCCGCCCCGGTGCGCTCGATCAGGCTGCGGGCGATGAACAGCCCGAGCCCGAGCCCGCTGGCCGGCTCGTCGGCATGGCTCTGCCCGGCGCCGCGCGTGGTGACGTAAGGTTCGCCGATGCGCAGCAGCACCTCGGGCGCAAAGCCCGGGCCGTCGTCCCGCACCACGATCTCGACGAACTGGTCGTTCCAGCGCTCTTCGATGGTCACGCCGTTGCGGGCGAAGTCCACGGCGTTGTCGATGATGTTGCCGAGGCCGTAGATCACGCCGGGATTGCGGCGGCACACCGGCTGCGGCCCCTCGCCCTCGCGCACCACGGTGATCGGCACGCCGAAGGGGCGCTGCGGCCCGGCCGCCTCCTCCACCAGGTGACTCAACGTCAGCTGCTGCAGCGGATTGGCGTCGCTGTCCGAGCCGAGCGAGGTGAGCTTGCCGAGAATGTTGCGGCAGCGCTCCACCTGTTCGCGCAGCAGGGCGATGTCTTCCGCCAGCGGGCTGCCTGGCGGCGCCTCGCGCGCCATTTCCTTGGTGACGAGGGTGATGGTGGCCAGCGGCGTGCCCAGCTCGTGCGCCGCCGCCGCGGCGAGGCCGTCCAGCTGGCTGAGGTGCTGCTCGCGGGCCAGCACCAGCTCGGTGGCGGCGAGGGCCCGCGCCAGGGTGCGCGCCTCGTCCGCCACCCGCCAGGCGTAAATGGCGGTGAAGGCGATGCCGAGGGTGATCGAGGTCCAGATGCCGATGATGTAGACGAACGGCAGCTCCAGCGTCTCGCCCGGCCGCCACGGCAGCGGATAGCGCCAGAACATCAGGCAGGTGGCGTAAAACACCGACAGCGCCCCCAGCGCCATGGTGGCGCCCGGGGGCAGGGTGGTCGCCGAAATCAGCACAGGGGCGAGGAACAGGATGGCGAACGGGTTCTGCAGCCCGCCCGTGAGATAAAGCAGCCCCGCCAGCTGCGTGAGGTCATAGGCCAGCAGCGCCGTGGCCGGCCACAGCCCCGGCCAGTGGCTCATGGGATAGCGCAGCCGCAGGGCGATGTTCAGCCACGCCGAGGCGGCGATCAGCAGGAAGCAAAGGCCGAAGGGCAGCGAAAATCCCAGGCCGAAATGCACGCCCACCACCGCGATGCTCTGGCCGGTGACCGCCAGCCAGCGCAGGCGGACGAGCGTGTCGAGCCGGACAAGACCGGCGTCGCGGGAATGCGGAAGTGCGTCGGCGGAGGATTGCATCGGCGGCGGTCCGTCTCCTGCGTCCCGCGCCGCGCATGGGCGCGCTCCGGGCTCATGCCGCGGGCGCATTGCGCGGGCGGGCGCATCGCCACTATGGTCTGTCGACGCACGGAACGCCATCCGGCGGCCGGGGTCCACGCCGCCCGGACGTCACGCCTCGCAGAAGTTGTATCCGGACGCAAGCACAAGCGTGTGGATATTATCACATGTGCGTGATAGGCTGGATTGCTTCCATCAGCTCATCCTCCGTCACGGGCAGTCGCGCCGATGCAGCTCTTCAAGCGAAGCTCTCCGGGAGAACAGGTCGTGTCGGTGCGCGCCGGCGGGGAAACCTGCCAGGTGACGCTGCGCCGGCGGCGCGACGCCCGCCGCCTGACCCTGCGGGTGTCGCAGGTCACCGGCGAGGCCACGCTCACCATGCCGCAGCGCGGCGACCTGCAGGCGGCGCTGCGTTTTCTCGAAACCCATGGCGAGTGGATCGCCGCCCGGGTGCGGCGCGTGCCGGAGCGCATTCCCTTCGTTCCCGGCGCCGTGGCGCCGCTGCGGGGGACGCCCCACCGGCTGGTGTGGCGGGAGGACGCGCGCGCGACGCCGGTGATCGCCGCCGGGCGGGACGGCGGGCCGATGATCATCGCCGGGGGCGACCCGCGGCATTTCCCCCGCCGTGTCCAGGAGCTGCTGAAACGCCTGGCCGCCGCCGACCTGGAGGCGGCGGTGGCGTATTACGCCAGCCGGCTGGCGGTGCGGCCGCGCGGCGTCACCCTGCGCGACCAGCGCACCCGCTGGGGCTCCTGCACCGCCGCCGGCCGGCTCAATTTCTCCTGGCGGCTGGTCATGGCCCCCCCCTATGTGCTGGACTATCTGGCGGCCCATGAGGTGTGCCACCTGCGGGAGATGAACCATTCGGACCGTTTCTGGGCCCTGGTCTATCGCCTGTGTCCGCACACCGACGCCGCGGAGAGCTGGCTGAAGGAGCACGGCGCCGGCCTGCACCGCTACGGCGCCGCGCCCGCCGCCCGCAGGACGCCGCCCGCTCCCGCCGCGCCGCTTCCGTGACTTTTTCCGGTTCCGCCTGATTCCGCGGGGGCGCCGCGCCCCACGGCGACTGGCGACGGCCGCCAGGGTTGCGCCCGCACGCTCCCAAGGATGTCCCGGGCATGTCCAGGGCACGCGCGCGGTCCTGCCACGCGTCGCCGGCTGCGGGCTCAGCCGCCGAACAGCCGCTCGAAGAAGTTGGGCTCGCGCCGCGGCGGCGCGGCGACGGCCGGCGGCGGCGCCTGCCCGGCGTCCGGCTGGCTGGCGGCGACCAGGCCGGCTGGCGGCGGCGCCGGAATCCACGGAACGCCCGGCAACGGCCCCGGCTTGAGGTTGCGCGAGGCCACCGGCATCACCCGGTTCCACACGTCCAGCGGCAGCGAGCCGCCGGTGACGCGCTTCATCGGGCTGTTGTCGTCATTGCCGATCCAGACGGTGGTGACCAGCTGGTTGGTGAAGCCCACGAACCAGGCGTCGCGGAAATCCTGCGACGTGCCCGTCTTGCCGCCGACGTCCCAGCCCGGCAGCTTCGCCTTGCTGGCGGTTCCGGAGGTCGTCACCGCGCGCAGCATGGCGTTGATCATGCCCTCGACGCGCGGATTGATCACCGGCCCGAGGCTGTTGGGCATGCGTTTGTAGATGTTCTTGCCGTCCGGGGTGGAGACCGACTCGATGACGTAGGGGACCACGCCGATGCCGCCGTTGGCGAAGGCGGCGTAGGCGGCGGTGAGCTCCAGCGGCGTCACCTCCGAAGTGCCGAGCGCGATCGAGGCGTTGGCGGCCAGCGGCGAGGTGACGCCAAGGCGCTGCGCCGCCCGCACCACCTGCTTCGGCCCCAGCTCCAGCGCCAGCTTCACCGGAATGGTGTTGAGGGAGTGGGCCATGGCGGTCATCAGCGTCACCGGCCCGCTGTACCGGCGCGAGAAATTGGCGGGCGACCAGTCGCCGACGGAGACGGGGCTGTCGTCGCGCACCGTGTCCGGAGTGAGGCCGGCTTCAAGCGCCGCAAGGTAAACGAACGGCTTGAACACCGAGCCGGGCTGGCGGCGGGCGCGGGTGGCGCGGTTGAACTGGCTGTCGGCGTAGTTGCGGCCGCCGACCAGCGCCTTCACGGCGCCGTCCGCGGCCAGGGTGACCACCGCGCCCTGGGTGGCGCCCAGCCTGCCGCCCTGGCGGCCGAGCTCCTCGTTGAGCGCCGCCTCCGCCGCCGTCTGCAGCGGCATGTCGATGGTGGTGTGCACCACCACGTCCCTGTCGATCTTGCCGACGAAGTCGTCCAGCACCTCCATCACATAGTCGGCGGCGTAGCTGGCCGAGCGGCCGGCGCCCGGCTTCACCGCGACGGCCGGCGTCATGAGGGCGTTCTTGGCCTGGCGTTCGGTGATGAATCCTTCGTCGGCCATGGCGGCCAGCACCAGCCGGGCGCGGCTCTGCGCCCCTTCCGGATTGCGCGTCGGGGCGAGGCGCGCCGGGGCCTGCACGAGGCCCGCCAGCATCGCCGCCTCCGCCAGGGTGAGGTCTTTCGCCGGCTTGCCGAAATAGCGGTGGGCGGCGGCCTCCACGCCATAGGCGCCCGCGCCGAAATAGACGCGGTTCATGTACATCTCGAGGATCTGGTCCTTGGTGTACCGCTGCTCCAGCCAGAGCGAGAGGATGACCTCCTGGATCTTGCGCGAGAGGGTGCGGTCTTGGGTGAGGAACAGGTTCTTGGCCAGCTGCTGGGTGAGCGTGGAGCCGCCCTGGGAGATGCCGCCGCGCGAGACGTTGCGCAGCATCGCGCGCGCCACGCCCAGCGGATCGACGCCGTGATGCTCGTAGAACCGGCGGTCCTCGATGGCCACGAACGCCTTCGGCACGTAAGGCGGCAGCTCCGATATCCGGACCTCGCGGCCGCCCATGTCGCCCTTGTTGGCGATCAGCGAGCCGTCGGCGGCCAGAATGGCGACATTGGGCGCGCGCTTGGGCACCGTCAGCTGGTCAAGCGGCGGCAGCAGCGAGAAATGGTAGGCCACCACGCCCAGCACGGCGAGCGCGCCGGCGAAGCACAGCGTCAGACCCAGCCGGAACAGGTGGCCGATGAACGAGCGCCGGCGCCGGGCCTTCTGCGGCTTGGAGGCATTGCGGGCCGGGCCGCGGCCGCCGGATTTCGCCTTTCTGTTCGCCACGCGTCTCAGCGCTCCCTGTCTGGCCGCACGGGCCGGCGGCGGCTCCGGCGCGAAGCCGCCGGCTGGCCCGTCATGGCGCTCCGCCGCGGGCGGGCCGAACGCCGGCTCCGTCCGTCGCGCCCCGCCAGGCCGGTCGCGCCGCGGCGGGCGGTCGCGCTCCGGGTCGACCGGGGCCGGAGCCGCCGGCGCGCCGGCGGAGACTTCATCTTCGCGGGTGGGGCCGAAATGCGGCTCCACCCTGTCGTGGCCGTTGGAACGCGCCATATGTTGTCTTGTCCCGGCAGAAAACAGGTTCGCGCCCGCGCGGCGCCGCCCGCGAACGGCCGGTTTCCTGGCCGGGGGAAGCGTCGCGTCCGCACGTCCGCCCGGGGGCGGGACAGGCGCGGCTCTTCCGTATTGAGATGCTAATTGTGGCGGTTTAAGGGGATGTTAAGCGGACGGGGGCCGCAGACGGGCGCACGATCATGATCACTGTCACCGACGCGCTGGCCATTCCGGAGGAGGAGCTGGCCGAACGCTTCATCCTCGCCGGGGGCCCCGGCGGCCAGAACGTCAACAAGGTCGCCACCGCGGTGGAGCTGCGCTTCGACGCGCGCCGCTCGCCGTCGCTGCCGCCGCGCGTCGCCGCCCGGCTGCTCGCCCTGGCCAGCCATCTCGCCAGCAACGACGGCGTCATCGTCATCAAGGCCAGCCGCTTCCGCACCCGCGAGCGCAACCGCGCCGACGCGCGCGAGCGCCTCGCCGCCCTGGCGCGCGCCGCCGCCGAACCGCCGCCGCCGCCGCGCCGGCCCACCCGGCCGACCCGCGCCTCCCGGATCCGCCGGCTGGACGCCAAGACCCGCCGCAGCCGCATCAAGGCCGGCCGCGGCCGCCCATCCGCCGACGACTGAGCCGCGCCCGGCCGGGCGCGGGCCCTGAACGCAGCGCGGGACGGCGGCGTGGGCCATGCAGCAGGCGCCGGGCAGGCGCGTCCCATCATGACGTTGACGCGCTAGCCGCCGCCCGGCCGCCCCTTTAGGCTTTCCCGGCCATCCCCGCCACGCCCCGGCCCGTGCGCCGGCCGGCGTTCCTGCCCCACGGCTTCCTGGCGCGCCGCGGTCCCGCTCCGCGTGGAGAAAGGGGCCGCGAGGTCCGGCTGCGTCCCTGCGGCCGCCCCGGCGGCGACAGGGGCCGGCGTAACGACAGAAACGGACCCACATGGACCTGCAGCAGCACGAACCGCTCCTGACCTTTCCCTTCCGCGAGCCGCCCGCTCCGGGCGAGGCGGTCGCGGTCGCCCCCGGCCTGCTCTGGGCCCGTTTCGCGCTGCCCTTCGCCCTCAACCACGTCAACGTTTACCTGATCGAGGACGACGGCGGCTGGGCGGCGTTCGACTGCGGCGTCGCCAACGACGCCACCCGCGCCCAGTGGCTGCGGCTGCTGGAGGGGCCGCTGGCCGGCCGGCCGCTCACGCGGCTGATCGTGTCGCACCATCACCCCGATCACATCGGCCTCGCCGGCTGGCTGTGCGAGCGCTTCGGCCTGCGGCTGCTGATGACCCAGTCGGAATATCTGGAGGGGCGCTACATCGCCCTCAATCCGGACCAGACGGGCAAGGGGCCGTTCCGCCAGTTCTACCTCGACCACGGGCTCGACGACGCCGCAACCGACGTGGTGGTCAGCCAGGGCCACGGCTACCTGCGCATGGTGACGCCGCTGCCGCCCACCTTCCGGCGGCTGGCTGCCGGCGAGACGCTGCGCATCGGCGGACGCCGGTTCGAGATCTTCACCGGCGGCGGCCACGCCGCCGAGCAGGCGATGCTCTACTGCCGTGAGGAAAACCTGTTCCTCGGCGCCGATCAGGTGCTGGCGAAGATCACGCCCAACGTCAGCGTGTGGGCCATGGAGCCCGAGGGCGATCCGCTGGGCCTCTACCGGCGCTCGCTGCGCGAGCTGGAGGCGGCCATCGACGCGGACGCGCTGGTGCTGCCCGGCCACAACCTGCCGTTCCGCGGCCTGCACCTGCGGCTGCGCGCCCTCGACGCCCACCACGAGCACCGCTGCGACATCCTGCTGGAGGCCTGCGCCCGCCGGCCCTGCACGGTGGCCGAGCTGGTGCCGGTGATGTTCCCGCGCGAGCTGGATCCGCACCAGATGAGCTTCGCCTTCAGCGAGGCCCTGGCCCATGTGAACTACCTGGCCGAACGCGGCCAGCTGCGCTGGGTGGAGACGGAGGGCGCGCGTCGCCTGGTCCGCGCCTGACAGGCGCCGGACGCGGCCGGCGGCGCATCTGGCCGCGCCGCCGCCTGGCGCGGCGGCGCTCAGCGCGCCATCGGCAGCTGCAGGATGCGTTCGGTTTCGCTGATGCGCTCGTAGCGGGCGCCCATGTCGCGCGCCATCTTGTGCACGATGGTGGTGGCGGTGGCGCTGATGTAGTGCGTGCGCGCGTCGCGCACCAGCATGCCCTCGATGATCTCGATGTGGATCACGATGTCGTCGCCGTGGTTCTGCACGGTCATGCGCACGGCGCCGCCGTCCGGGACCGACAGCGCCAGATCCCACAGGATCTCCGCCACCATGATCAGCGCGTGCACCATGTGCTCGTGCGCCGGCCGGAAGGCGTAGGAGGTGATCATGTTGAGGCGGATGCGGCCGCCGGAGGCGTCGTCGAGCGTCAGCTGGCTGACGCGCTCCAGCAGGTCCGCCGGCCGCGCCTCGTCATAGGGCAGGCGGCCAATGGCGGAGTGGATGCTGCGGACCGCCATGTGGCGCTCCTCCACGCCGGTGGGCGCCAGGACATGCGCCGGCGCCGCCCCGCGCCGGTAAAGGCGCAGCGGCCGCGCCGTGACGGCGATGTTCTTCGTGATCCATGAATTGAGCGCCGCCAGCGCGATGGTGCGCGCCGCCAGCTGCTGGCGGTCCTGCTGGCCCCATGCGCCGCCGGCGCCCGCCGCTGCGAGAGCGCGCCGCTCCGGCGGCGCGTCCTCGTCGCGGTCCTCATACAGCAGCAGGATGATCGCCGCGCCGGCCACGAACAGCCCGAGCAGGAAATAGCCCTGGAACGTCTGGCCGAGGGTGAAGGTCCACGGCGGCGTGAAAATCAGCGACGCGCACACCAGCGAGCCGACGATGGCCACGAACACGCCGGACCAGCGCCCGGCCAGGTGCCGCGCCAGCGCCACCGCCGGCAGATAGGTCATCATCGGCGCGCCGATCAGCGACGTGGCGAGATAAAGCTGGGGGAGGGTGGGGATAATGGCGAGCGCCGCGGCCACCAGAAACTGGCCCACGGGGGAAGTAACGATGTCGCGTGTCCTCGCCGCCAGTCTCATGTCAACAGACCCGCCCGAATGTGAGGGGGCGCCGCGCAGGGCCCGCGGCGCCAGCCCGGACGGCCAGAAGGACGCCAGGAACCGGCTCGCGGAAGGATGTGGGGATGGGAGCGCCTGTACGTTCGCGTCCGCCGTCGCTTATCGTGACAGCGCCGGCCATTTCCGGCCAGCGGCTGGCGACGCTTCCCCGCGAAACCTTTCGCCTGCCTCCGGTAAATTCCCCGTGAACGGCGCAGCTCACGTTTCGGAATATCCCGCCTGCTCCGTGGTTTTCAAGGCGCTTCATGACGTTCCGCATGTCTGGCGATAACCGTTGACGACCGGCGCGAACGCCGCGGCGCTTCCGCCGCCGCGACGGCGCGGCTGCCCGGGACGGTTCCTGGAGCGCGCGGCGCCGGCGTCCCGCTATCGGGACGGGCGGTCGCGGCCCGAAGCGACCGAGACGCCGTTGATGGTGACCCTGGTGGCCTGCATCACTGACATCCCCATGGTGGTGCGGATGTAGATGCGCAGCGGCGCGTACAGCCCCGTGTCCGCCACCGGCGCCAGCGTCACGCCCATGTCGGTGTTCTGCTCCATGAATTTGGTCATGCGCCGGTCCGGCCGGTGGCCGGAGACGGGCGCGTAACGCGCCGAGCAGGTGATCGCGGGCCCGCTGTAGCCCGCCTGGGTGACCATGGCCTGCCCCTTGTAGCGCAGCACCACGTCGAAGCGGGTCGCGCCGTCGAACACCGGAATGGTGCGGTTGCAGACCTCGCCGGGGCGCCGGCCCGGAGCGGGCATGAGCAGGGCGCTCAGCGGGTCGGTGACGCCGGCGCGATGGGCGGCGGTGACCGCGACGCGGTCCGGAACGTCCCAGTTCTCCAGCGGCGGGTTGATCTCGACGGCGCTGACCGCGCCGCCCGAAAAGGCCATGCGCAGCGTGCGCGTGTCGTTTGCGGCGGCGGCGATCACCGCCAGCGATTCCGGCAGGATGCGCTCGCCGGCGATGCGCCCGGTTGCGCGCGCGCCGCCCTTGCCGCTCACCAGCACGCCGGCGAGGCCGGTGAGCCTGGCGTGCAGGTCGATCTCATAGGCGCCGGCGCCGTCCACCGTCGCCCGGAGGCGGGCGGCGCCGATGTTCACGCCGGCCAGCGACAGGGCGTAGGCGGCCTCGAACGAGCCGGCGCGCGGCGCCTGCTGCGCCGTGGCCGCGCCCGGCGCGGCGGCCGCGGCCAGCAGCACGGCCGCCGCCTGCAGGCGGAGCCGGACGCGACGGCGCGCGTATGGGCGTTGTGTGGTCATCCTGAACCTTCCGGCTGGCGGGATCGTACGGCCTGCCGCGCTGGCGCGGCCGCGTGCTCCGGTCCGCCAGCATGTCGTCTCATGGTGAACAAAATGTATCCCCTGACGGAAGGGCGCTGTCCGGCGATCCAGCCGTATTCCCATGCATTCAATGCATGGCGGTCATGATCGCCGCCGCTGTGATGCGCAGGACGTTGCCATCAGCCGCGCGTTTCGTTCATTGTCCGCTGTCTCCGGCCGCCCCCCCCGACCGCAGCCGGACCTGACTGCAGGAGAAAACCGGCATGAGCGTGGCGACAGCCCCGCAGGCGCGGCACGGATCAGGCGCCGGCACGGAGCGCGTCGCGCTCCACGTGCTGGGCGCCATCAGCCTGTCGCATCTGCTCAACGACCTGATCCAGGCCGTTGTTCCGGCCATTTATCCGGTGCTGAAGCGCGACTTCCGGCTCGACTTCGCGCAGATCGGCCTCATCACCTTCTGCTTCTACGCGGTGTCCTCCCTGATCCAGCCGCTCGTGGGGCTGTACGCCGACCGACGTCCGCTGCCGTTCTCCCTGGCGGCGGGCATGGGCGCCAGCCTGGTGGGGCTGCTGCTGCTGTCTACGGCGTGGAGCTATCCGGTGATTCTGGCGGCGGCCATGCTGGTGGGGCTTGGCTCGGCGGTGTTCCACCCGGAGGCGTCGCGCGTGGCGCGCATGGCCTCCGGCGGGCGCCACGGCCTCGCCCAGTCGCTGTTTCAGGTGGGCGGCAACGCCGGCACGGCGCTCGGCCCGCTGATGGCGGCGCTCGTCGTGGTTCCGCGCGGCCAGGGCGGAGTCGCCTGGTTTTCGCTGGCGGCGCTGGCGGCCATCGTGGTGCTCGCCCTGGTCGGGCGCTGGTACGGCGCGCAGGTGGCGCGGGCGCGCGCCGGCGCCGCCGCTCCCTCGCGCGCCAGCCCGCCGGGCCGCCGCCAGCTGGTCCTGGCGCTGCTGGTGCTCGGCGTGCTGATCTTCTCGAAGTTTTTCTACACAACCTCGATCAGCACCTATTACGCCTTTTTCCTCATGGACCGTTTCGGCGTCCCGGTGCAGCAGGCGCAGTTTTTCCTGTTCCTGTATCTGGCGGCGGTGGCGGCGGGCACCATCGCCGGCGGGCCGCTGGGCGACCGTTTCGGCCGCAAGCCGGTGATCTGGTTCTCCATCCTCGGCGCCGCCCCCTTCACCCTGGCGCTCCCCTGGGCCAGCCTCGCCTGGACGCCGGCGCTCACCATGATCATCGGCTTCATCATGGCCTCGGCCTTTCCGGCCATCGTGGTCTACGCCCAGGAGCTGCTGCCCGGGCGCGTCGGCATGATCTCGGGCCTGTTCTTCGGCTTCGCCTTCGGCATGGGCGGCCTTGGCGCGGCGCTGCTCGGCCAGCTGGCCGACGCGGCCGGCATCGCCACGGTGTACCGCATCTGCGCCTTCCTGCCGCTCGCCGGCCTGCTGGCCTGGTTCCTGCCGTCGGGCCGGCGCGGGGCGGGGGCGAGGGCCTGAACGGCCGGCTCAGGGCCGCAGGCGCAGTCCCGGCGGCGCCAGCGGATTGTCAGTGAGCGCGGCGCGGTCCGGCGCGTCCACCGCCACGCGGCCGGTGAAGGCGCCCCACATGCGCTCCAGAAAATCCGCCTCCATGTCGCGGACGATGAAAACGATCCGCGTGCGGCGGTCGGCGTCCGGCCACGCCGGCAGCCGCACAGGCGGGTGAAACACGTGCTGCACGCCGTGGATCACCACCGGCTGGTCCGGCCTGTCGGCGGTGGCGACCAGCCCTTTCACCCGCAACAGCTTCTCGCCATGGGCCGAACGCAGCAGGTCCAGGAACATGGCGAAGGCGTCCGGCGGCGCCGGCCGCTCCTCCACCAGCGTCACCGTGCGGATGCCTGCGCCGTGCCGGCCGTCGCCATGGCGGAGATGGCCGCAGCCCGGATGGCAGGGGCCGTCATGGGCGTGCGGATCATCGGCGTCGGGATCATCGGCGTGAAAATTCCGGGCGCGCGGCTCATGGCCGCGCCGGCCGCCGTCGCCGGCGTCCAGCCAGGCGCGCACGCCGGCGGGCCGGCCCTCTGCGTCGAACGGGCCGAGCCCTGCGATCAGGCTGGCGTCCACGCCCTGCGCCTGCACGTCGGTGAGCCGGGCGGCGGGATTGAGGCGCCGCAGCTCCTGCTTCAGCCGCGCCGTCGCGCCGGCCGCGGCGATGTCGGTCTTGGTCAGCAGCAGCCGGTCGGCCACCGCCGCCTGCTTCACCGCCTCCGGGTGGGCGGCGAGGGTAGCCGCGCCGTTCGCCGCGTCGACCACCGTCACCACGCCGGCGAGGCTGTAGCGCATCTGCAGGTAGGGATGGCGCAGCACTGACTGCAGCACCGGCGCCGGGTCGGCGAGGCCGGTGGTCTCGATGATCACCCGGCGGAACGGGGCGATGCGGCCGTTGTCGCGCCGGCGCAGCAGGTCCTCCAGCGTCGCCACCAGGTCGCCGCGCACCGTGCAGCACAGGCAGCCGGACGACAGCGTCACCAGCTCCTCGCTGGCGGTTTCGACGAACAGGTGGTCCAGCGCCACGTCGCCGAACTCGTTGATGATCGCCACCGTGTCGGCGAGCGCCGGATCTCGCAGCAGCCGGTTGAGCAGGGTGGTCTTGCCGGCGCCGAGAAAGCCGGTGATGACGATGAGCGGCAGCGGCGCGGGCGGCGCGCCCGCGCCGGCTTCGCCCTGGGGCTGGCGGCTGGTCATGGCTGTGGCTCCGTCTGCGCCGCCGGGGGGCGCGCGCCCGCGCCGGTTCCGCCGGCGCGGTCAGCGGGTTCCGGTCGCGGCGCCCTGGCCGGCGCGCGCGTCCTTCCTGGCAGCATCGCCGGCCTTCGCGCCAGTCCTGCCTTTCGCGCCGGCGTCCTTTTTCCCTGCATCTTTTCCTTCCGGCCTGCCGCCGGTTTTCGCCGCGCCCTTTGCGGCGCCTGCGGGCGCGCCGTGGGCCGCCGCCGCATCCCTGCCTGCGGGCGCCCTGGCGCCTTTCGCCTTCTGCGGCGCGCCGGCGGATCTGGCGGGCGCGCCAGCCGTTGCGGCCTTGCGGGCCGCGGCGGAGGGGCCGCGCACGTTCTTCACCGCCTTCACGCTGGCCGGGCCGTCATCTTCGGCGGCGTAGGCGGCGGCGGTTCCGCCGGGGGCGCGGCGGCGGGCCACTGCGGTCGCGCCGGCGTCCGGCGTGCGGCCCACGAACACCGGAATGGGGTGAAGCGGCGCGCGCGGCGGCAGGGTGCTGCCGGCGACCGGCGTCTCCCAGTCGCTGTTGCCGCCGCCAAACAGGGCGAAAACGGGCGAGGGCGCGCCGGCGCCGTTCTCCGCCTCCTCCTCGCCGCGGGCGCCGCGGCCGGCGCCGCAGACCTTCTCGCGCAGGTCGGGCGGGTCAAGCCGGGTGGGCAGCGGCAGCGTGTCAAGGTTGCCGGGGCCGCCCCAGCCGGAATCGGCGAAGCCGCGGTCGAGCAGCGCCGCCGCCATCAGCGTGCGCGCCGCCCCCGAGGGCGCCCCCAGCACCACGGCCAGCAGGCGGCGGTTGCCGCGCGTCGCCGTGGCCACCACATTGAAGCCGGACGAGCAGATGAAGCCGGTTTTCATGCCGGTGACGTAAGGATAGCGCCCCACCAGGCCGTTGGTGTTCTTGTAAATGCGCTTGCCCAGCTGCACCGCCTCAATGCCAAAGTAATGGGCGTATTCCGGAAACTGCAGCAGCGCCGTGCGGGCGAGCAGGGCGAGATCGCGCGCGGTGCTGCGGTTGTCCGGATCCGGCAGGCCGTTGGGATTGGCGAAGCTGGTCTGGACCATGCCCAGCTCGTGCGCCGCGTCGTTCATCATGCGCACGAAATTCTCGACCGTGCCGCCCACGCCCTCGGCCAGCACGATCGCCATGTCGTTGGCCGACTTCACCATCATCATCTTCAGGGCGTTGTCGACCGTGACCTCGACGCCGGGCCGGAAACCCATTTTCGACGGCGGCGCCGCGGCGGCGCGGGCGCTGACCACCAGCGGCGTGTCCGGCTTCAGCTGGCCGTTGCGCAGGGCGTGCATCACAAGGTAAGCCGTCATCACCTTGGTGACGGAGGCCGGATACCAGGGTTCGCGGGCTTCTTTCGCGTAAAGCACCCGTCCGCTGTCGATATCCATCACCAGGGCGGGCGCGGCCAGCGCCGGGCCGGCGGCGAGGGCGAGAAGCGCAAGGAGCGCCGCCACGAGGCGCGGGCGCGGCATGATCCGGAGGAAGCGCAGGGCGCGCGGGCGGTTGGGGTCCTGGGTCATCGGCTGACGCACGTTCGTTTCTGGCGGCCCGTCCGGGCGCGGGCGCGACCGCAGGGACGGCGCGCGGCGCCGCGATCGGTCATGATCACGGATGATTGCACAATTCGCCGTTAACGTCCTGCTCCCGTACGAAGGCGTTCATGTTTTTTCCGGCGGCGCGCGGCTGCCCGCAGGCCGCGGACGTCCCGTCGCCGGACACGCCGGCGGCCGCCCGCGCGGCCCGGCGACGGTTGGGGCGGCGGTAGCCGCAGAATGCGGCGAGGGGAGGGCGCGATGGCCATCAGCACAGGCATCTGGATCGGGGCGACCCTTGCCGCGACCGTGGCGCAGACCGCGCGCAACGCCATGCAGGGCGCGCTGGTGGGGGAAATCGGCGCCGCCGGCGCCACCCAGGTGCGCTTCATTTACGGTTTTCCCTTCGCCTGCATCTTCCTGGCCGTCATCTGCCTCGCCGGCGGCGAGCGGCCGGCGGCTCCCACCTGGGCGTTCGCGCTGTACGCCCTCGCCGGCGCGGTGACGCAGATCTTCGGCACGGCGCTGATGCTGTGGGCCATCAGCCGGCGCAATTTCGCGACAGGCATCGCCTACACGAAGACCGAGCCGGTGCTGGTGGCGCTGTTCAGCGTGGCGGCGCTGGGCGAACATCTCGGCCCCGCCGCCTGGGCGGGCGTGATCACGGCCAGCGCCGGCGTGTGGCTGATGTCGGTGACGCCCGGGGCGCGGCCGCCGCAGCCGGCCCCCGGCGACGCTTGGCGCGCGCCCGCCGCCGGCATCGGTTCGGCGGCGCTGTTCGCCCTGTCGTCGGTGTGTTTCCGCGGCGCCATCCTCGCGCTCGCCGACGGCGGCTTTCTGGTGCGCGCCTCCACGGCGCTGGCGGCCAGCCTCGCCATGCAGTCGGTGATTCTCGGCCTGTGGCTCGCCCTGTTCGACCGGCCGGCCTTCGCGGGCAGCCTGCGCCTGTGGCGGGCGTCGTTCGGGGCCGGATTCATGGGGGCCCTGGCCTCGCAGCTGTGGTTCACCGGCTTTTCGCTCACCAGCGCGGCCAATGTGCGCACCCTGGCGCTGCTGGAGGCGCCTTTCGCCCAGGTGGTGTCGCGCCGGGTGTTCCACGAAACCCCGGCGCCGCGGGAAATGCTGGGCGCGGCGCTGGTGGTGGCCGGCGTGGCCGCGCTGCTCGCCAGCTGGGGCTGATCCGCCGGCGCCGGCGGGGCGCGCCAGGGGCGTTTTCATTGCTGGCGGAACCGATTATGGTGCGCCCGTATTTCCTGATGTGCAGATACACGTCGCCGGCGGGAGCGCCGGCGGCGCAGGCGATCAGGGGCGACGGCGCGGCTCCGCCAGGGTCTGCGGCCGGCGCGGTGGCGGCCCGTGGCCGGGCTTCGCGCGCTTTCCGGGAACCGCACGGGGCGCGAACTGACAGGGAACAGACGATGACTGCTGCAATCGTGGGCTGGGCGCACACGCCGTTCGGCAAATTCGACACAGAGACCGTTGAGAGCCTGGTGGTCCGCGTGGCCCGCGAGGCCATAGAGCACGCCGGCGTCGCCCCGCAGGACATCGACGAGATCTATCTCGGCCACTTCAACGCCGGCTTCTCCGAACAGGATTTCACCGCGGCGCTGGTGCTGCAGGCGGACGACGCGCTGCGCTTCAGGCCGGCGGTGCGCGTGGAGAACGCCTGCGGCACCGGCTCGGCCGCCGTGCACCAGGCGGTGAAGGCGGTGCGCGCCGGCGCGGCCCGCATCGCGCTGGTGGTGGGCGTGGAGCAGATGTCCACCACCCCGGGCCCGCAGGTGGGCCGCAACCTGCTGCGCGCCTCCTACCTGAAGGAGGACGGCGAGACCCAGGCCGGCTTCGCCGGCGTGTTCGGCAAGATCGCCCAGGCCTATTTCGACCGCTACGGCGAGCAGTATGACGCGCTCGCCCTGATCGCCGCCAAGAACCACAGGAACGGCGTCGACAACCCTTACGCCCAGATGCGCAAGGACTTCGGCTTCGAGTTCTGCCGCAACGAGAGCGACAAGAACCCCTATGTCGCCGGCCCGCTCAAGCGCACGGACTGCTCGCTGGTTTCCGACGGCGCCGCCGCGGTGGTGATCGCCGACCTGGAGACGGCGAAGACCATGAAGCGCGCGATCGGCTTCCGCGGCATGGCCCATGTGCAGGACTTCCTGCCCATGTCAAAGCGCGACATCCTGAAGTTCGAGGGCTGCACCGAGGCGTGGCGCCGCGCCCTCGCCCAGGCCAACATGAAGATCGACGAGCTGTCGCTGGTGGAGACCCACGACTGCTTCACCATCGCCGAGCTGATTGAATATGAGGCGATGGGCCTGACCCCGGCCGGCGAAGGCGCCCGCGCCATCAGGGAGGGCTGGGTGTACAAGGACGGCCGGCTGCCGGTGAACCCGTCGGGCGGCCTCAAGGCCAAGGGCCATCCCGTCGGCGCCACCGGCGTCTCCATGCACGCCCTGTGCGCCATGCAGCTGATGGGCGAGGCCGGCGGCTTCCAGATCCCCGGCGCCACCACCGCCGGCATCTTCAACATGGGCGGCGCCGCCGTCGCCAACTATGTGAGCGTGCTCGAGCGCGTGCGCTGACGCCGCCGTTCCGCATCATGGGCGCCCCGGAGCTTTCCGGGGCGTTTTTCGTGAGGCATGGGCCGGGCGCGGCCGCCGCGCGCCCGGGCCCCGCGCCGCCAGCGGCGGTTTCAGGCGCGCCGTGTGAGGCGCGACCTTTCAAGGGCAACGACTGATGAACCAGAGCGCCGACGACGCCGGCTCCGCCCGGCCGCCCCTCGCCCCCTGGAAGCTTTATCTCATCGCCGTGGGGCCGGTCCTGCTGGCGCTGGCGCTGGGCCAGGTCGCCACCTTCCCCAATCTGGAGCCGTGGTACGCGCAGCTGCGCAAGCCGCGTTTCACCCCGCCTGACGCCATCTTCGGCCCGGTGTGGACCGTGCTTTACGCGCTGATGGCCTTCGCCGTCTGGCGCGTGCTGCGCCTGCCGGCCGGAACGGTGGGCAAGGGCGCCGGCGTGACGCTGTTTTACATCCAGCTGGCGCTGAACGCCGCCTGGTCGTGGATGTTCTTCGCCATGCACAGCCCGCTGGCGGGGATGATCAACATCGTCATCCAGCTGTTCTTCATCGTGCTGACGCTGTCGGTGTTTCGCCGGCTGGACCGGGTGGCGGCGCTGTGCCTGGTTCCGCTGCTCGCCTGGGTGGCCTTCGCCACGGCGCTCACCGTGTCGATCTGGAAGCTCAACGGCTGAACGCCGCCGGCGCGGGCGGGGACGCGGGCGCGGGCGCGTGAAAAAACCGCGCGGCCGCGCCCGGCGCGTCAGCTTTCGATCACGCCCACATAGGGCAGCTCGCGGCAGCTGTGCGCCACGTCCATGCCGTAGCCCACCACGAACACGTCCGGGCAGCTGAAGCCGACGAAATCCGGCGTGACGCTCACCGCCCGCGGCGCCGGCTTCTCCAGCAGCACGCAGCAGCGCACCGTGCGCGCGCCGCGGGCCACCAGCAGGTCCTTGGCGTAGGCGAGGGTGCGGCCGGACTCCAGGATGTCGTCCACCAGCAGAACGTCGCGGCCGGCGACGCTGCTCTCCAGGTCCCGCACCATGGTCACCTGGCCGGACGAGGCCGTGCCGGCGCCGTAGCTGGACAGCTGCAGGAACTCCACCTGCGGCGCCAGCCCCTCGGCGTGCATGGCGCGCAGCAGGTCCGCCGCGAACATGAACGACCCCTTCAGAACCGGCGCCACAAGCAGGTTCACCGGCTGCAGCGCCGCGACGGCGGCGGCGATCTCCCGGTTGCGGGCGGCGATGTCTTCGGCGCTGAACAGAACCCTGATGCGCGTTTCGGCCGGTATAACCATTGACGTCCTTTCGCTGGGCCGGCCGGGCGCCGGCCGTCTTCGCCCGCGCGCCGCCGGATGCGCTGCGTCCCGGCCCCCGGCTGCGCGCCTGTCGCCGGCGCGCGGCGGCGCCGGGTGATTCGTCGTTCTGACGGGGACTATCTTTGTGCGGACGCGGCGCGGCCGCAAATCCCGGCCGGGGGCCGCAGGGGAAGGGCGGGACGCCGGCGCTTGTGGAATATGGGAGCGGCGGGTCCGCGCGGCTGCGTTTCCGCAATATAACCACATTCGTTGCGCCACTGGGCGGACGGCTGCGCCGTCCGCGCCTGCGGGCGCACTTGCGCGCCGCAGGCGCCCTGGCCAGACTCACCCCCTCCGGCGGCGTTTCGCCAGTCTCCTGACATGTCACCATCCGGAAGCGCCATGGACCGTCCCGATCCCAGGCAGGAAGGCCAGCCACAGGCGGCGTCCGGCGCCGCCGCGCCGGGGCGTCCGCCGGCGGTCGTGCATTTCGAGAACGTCGGCCTGCGCTACGGCATGGGGCCGGAGGTGCTGCGCGACCTCACCTTCTCCATCGAGCCCGGCTCGTTCCAGTTTCTCACCGGGCCATCGGGCGCCGGCAAGACGACGCTGATGCGCCTGATCCTCATGGCGCTGAAGCCCACGCGCGGCTTCATCAGCATTTTCGGCGAGGACGTCTCCGCCGTCGGCGGCGAGGCGCTGGCGCGGCTGCGCCGGCGCATGGGCGTGGTGTTCCAGGATTTCCGCCTGCTCGACCATCTGACCACCTATGAGAACGTCGCCCTGCCGCTGCGGGTGCAGGGGAAGGAGGAGGCGAGCTACCGCGCCGAGGTCATCGAGCTGCTGCGCTGGGTGGGCCTTGGCGAGCGCATGCACATGCTGCCGCCGGTGCTCTCCGGCGGCGAAAAGCAGCGCGCCGCCATCGCCAGGGCGCTGATCGTGCGGCCGGAGATGCTGTTGGCGGACGAGCCCACCGGCAACGTCGATCCGGGCCTCGCCCGCCGGCTGCTGCGCCTGTTCATCGAACTCAACCGGCTCGGCACCTCGGTGCTGATCGCCACCCATGACCTGCAGCTGATGGACCAGGTGGACGCGCGCCGCCTTGTCCTGGGCGAAGGACGCCTGCATATCTATGACTGAGACTGTCGCGCTCCGGCTTTTTGCGTTCCGGCCGGCTCACGGGCGCCGCCGCCCGCCGGGCGCGCCGCTCCCCGTCAGGCCCTGCGGCGGGATGGACGGACAATGAGCGAGAAGCGTTTCATGTCGCTGCGCCGCCCGTCGCCGACAGCGGCGCGGCCGGCCGCCGACGCCGCCGGCGGCGCGGGCCAGGAGCTGAGCCGCGGCCAGGCGCTGGTGCCGGCGGACTCCGGCGCCAGCCGGGCGCTGGTCAGCGTCATCGCCATCCTCACCTTCCTCGCCGCGCTCACCGCCTGCGCCGCGGTGCTGGTGGCGCGCGCCTCCGCCGAATGGCGCTCGGACGTCGTCCGCGAAATGACCATCCAGGTGCGCCCGGTGGCCCAGCGCAACATCGAGGCGGACGTCGACCGCGCCGCCGCCATCGCCCGCGCCGCGCCGGGCGTGGCCGGCGTGCGGGTGATTTCCCGTCGCGAGGCCGAGCGCATGCTCGAGCCCTGGCTGGGCGGCGCGCTTTCCTTCGCCGAACTGCCGGTGCCGCGGCTCATCGTGCTGCGCCTCGCGCCGGGCGGCGGCCCCGACGTCGCCAGCCTGCGCAAGGAGCTGGAGCAGCAGGTGCCGACCGCGACGCTGGACGACCACCACGCCTGGATGTCGCGCCTCGCCGCCATGGCGGGGGCCATGGTCGCGGCCGGGGCGGTGATCGTGCTGCTGGTGCTCACGGCGGCGGCGCTCGCCGTGGCTTTCGCCACCCGCGGCGCCATGGACGGCAACCGCGAAATCGTCGAGGTGCTGCACTTCGTCGGCGCCAGCGACCGCTACATCGCCCGCCAGTTCCAGTCGCATTTCCTGTGGCTGGGCCTGAAGGGCGGGCTGATCGGCGGCGCGGCGGCGCTGGCGCTGGCGGCTGCCTTCGGCGCGCTCTCCGGCATGTGGCGCTCCGGCCCCGGCGGCGACCAGCTGGAGGCGCTGTTCGGCGCCTTTGAAATTGGCTGGCAGGGTTACGCAGCGGTGCTCGCAATCGCCGGCGTGGTCGCCCTGGTCACGGCGGTGATGTCGCGCGTCACCGTGTCCCGGCATTTGCGTGAACTTGAGTGAAACAACTGCGATATGTCAATCATTTGATTTAAAAATGCCATTATTAACAATGTATTAACCTTATTGCCATGGCGGCGCCACATTCTGCCCGACAATAGGCTACGCCATGATGAGCATGAGATGGACAGCGAACGGGGCCTGGGGAGAGTGGCCGCGCGGCGGATCGCGCCTGCGCCTGTCCCGCGCCGTCGTCATGATCCGCCGGATGACCGGCGTCGGCGTCCGTCTCGCCGCCGCAGCCTTCGCCTTGGGCTCGGTGGGGTTCATCGCCGGCTTCTTCCTGTTCCTGTCGATGGTGCCCCGCTCCGGGGAGCCGGCGCCGGGCCAGGCGGACGGCATCGTGGTGCTCACCGGCGGCTCCCAGCGCGTCGACGGCGCCCTCGCCCTGCTGGCCGACGGCCACGCCAGGCGCCTGCTTGTCTCCGGAGTCTATGAAAAGACCACCCGCGCCCAGCTCGCCGCCCACAATCCGGACGCCGCCGGGCTGCTGCAGTGCTGCGTCGATCTCGACTACCGCGCCCGCAACACCATCGGCAACGCCATCGAGACCCGCCGCTGGGCCCGCGCCCACGAGTTCCGCAGCATCATCGTCGTCACCAGCAACTATCACATGCCGCGCGCCCTCGTGGAGCTGCGCAGCATCCTTCACGATTACGAGCTCAAGCCTTACGCCGTCGTCACAGGCTCGGTCGATCCGGACGCCTGGTGGCGCAGCGTCGCCTCCGCCCGCCTGCTGCTGGCGGAATACGGCAAGTATCTGGTGGCGCTCGTGCGCACGCGCCTGGAGCGGGATCCCGAATACGCCCCCATCCGCCTGATGGCCGGCGGCCGCAAGCCGCTGTTCCGGGACGTCATCACCCGCTGACCGCCCGGAAACCTCCTTCCTGCGCCCCGCGGCGCGCCTTCCGGCGGCCGGCGCGCGCCGCTCCGGCTTGACGGCGCCGCGCCGGCATGGAAAGCCGGCCGGCGAAGGGTCCCGCGTCCGGGGCCGCGTGCAGGGAGTTGGGCCGTCCATGCGCAGGCTGCGCGCCATCCTGTTTCTGGCGATCTTCTATGTGAACACCGCCATCTGGAGCATCTGCGCCATCCCGGTGTCGCTGCTGGGGCGCGAGGCGTTCATGCCAGTGATACGGGCGTGGGTGCGCTGCACGCTCTGGCTGCTGCGGGCGATCGCCGGGGTGAAGGTGGAGTTCCGCAACCTGGCGGCCATCCCGCCCGGGCCGCTGCTGGTGGCGTCCAAGCACCAGTCGGCGCTGGAGACGCTCGCCCTCGTGCTGGCCTTCGACCGGCCGGTGTTCATCCTGAAGAAATCGCTGACCCGCATCCCGCTGTTCGGCTGGTACCTGAAACAGATGGGCCACATCAGCGTCGACCGCTCGGCCGGCGCGGCGGCGCTGCGCGCCATGATGGCGGAGGCGAAGCAGGCGGTCGCCGAAGGCGCCCAGATCGTCATCTTCCCCGAGGGCACCCGCACCGCCCCCGGCGCGCCGCCGGACTACAAGCCCGGCGTCATCCAGATGTATCGCCAGCTTGGCGCGCCCTGCCTGCCGGTAGCGCTGAACACAGGCCTGTTCTGGCCCCGGCGCAGCCTCGCCTTCAATCCGGGAGTGGCGGTGATTGAAATCCTGCCGCCGCTGCCGGCGGACCTTGGCCGCAACGACATCATTCCGGCGCTGGAGGCCGCCATCGAGCCGGCCAGCCGCCGGCTGCTGGAGGAAGGCCGCCGCGGCCGCTGATTCGCGCGCCCGGCGCCTCCCGGTGGCGCGCGCCGCCGCGGCGACTGCGCCCGCGGCTCCATGCAAGCCTCTGAAATCACGGGAGAATGGCGCATCGGGCGCGCCCGCCTGGATGGTGATTGACCTTTTCCGCGACTGGTTCTCTATTTGTTCCGTTAACCATGTTGTGCAGGCAGGGCGTCATGGCTTCGGTGATACCGTTTTTTCCTGCGTCCCGCCCGTCCTCTGGACGGGCGGCGGAGGCGGCGGCGCGTCGCGCCGCGCCGCGGGAGACCATGCTGGCGCTGGAGGGCGAGGGGCTGGCGGAGAATTTCCGCGCATGGCGCGGCCGCTCGGGCCGCCGTTATGTGGTGACGATTCATGACATCGACAGCGCCGCCGTCGCCTGTGATTACGAAGGGGCGCTGCTGCTGGCCGTGCGCCGCGACCACCGCGGCGAGCCGGCGCTGATCGGCGGGCGCGACAGCGGCCTTCCGGGCGCGGACGACGAAAACTGGCGCTGGCTGCGCGCGATGCGCGCCCGCGGCGCCACGGAGATCCACGTGCATCTGCTGGCGCGCAGCCAGGCGGCGCGCCAGGGCGCGCTGTGCGACCTCGTCGCCTGAGCCGTCGCCCCGCCTGCGGGGGACGCGCCTCCGGCTGACGCCGGCGCGCCCCGGCGGGGCTGGCCGGCCGTCCGGCGGGCGAGGAGCGCGGCGACGCTTCGGCGACCGGCCGGAGGCGGTTCGGGGCGGCGCAGGCGGCGCGCGTGACATGCGGACGGGAGCGGGCGGGCCGCGCCCGTCTCAGGCCACCCGTTCCGCGGACGCGGGGGCGTTGTGGGCCTCGTTGTGGGCCTCCTGCTCCGGGTCCTCCTGGCCGTCGAGGCGGCGCACCACCTCCTCCAGCCAGGCGTCGCGCACGCCCATGGCGTGCAGGTGCGCCAGGGTGTTGCGCACATAATCCGGGTTGTGGCCGGAAACGCCGTGGCCGCGGCGGACGATGGCCACCACCTCGTCGATGTCGAGCCGGCCGGCGTACTGTTCGTGGTCGCGGTTCACCACATAGACCAGCGCCGGGGTCACATGGCCGTTGTCCAGCGCCACCGGGGCGAAGCGCTCCAGATACACGGAGGTCACCTGCTCGCGCTCGCGCAGATAGGCGATGGTCTCGGCGCGGCGCTCCGCCGGCACGCGGAAGGCGGCGCCGCGGCACGAGCCGCCGCGGTCCAGGCCCATCACCAGCCCCGGGCGCTGCGGCGTGCCGCGATGGTGGAAGGAATAGACGCACAGCGAGCGGTGATAGCCGCGCACCAGCCCGGCCCGCCGCTCGAGATAGTCGAAGCCGGGGCGCCACATCAGCGAGCCGTAGCCGAAAACCCACAGATCGCCTGAATCCTGTTCCTTCATGTCCTGCTCCGGCCGCCCCGCGCGGGCGCGTCCCGTGGCGCCCTCCGCGCCGCCGCGGCGGCGGCGCGGGCTCTGCAGACGCGGCCTCTTTAACCGTCCGCCGCGACGGTTTTCAACAGGCGGCGACGCGACGGCGCCCTGCGCCGGGAGCGGGGCGGCCGGCGCGGCGCGCTGTCCGCCGGCGCCGGCCCGTGGTTGAATTGTCCGGCAAGGTTGCGCAAGGTCAGCGCGCGCCGGGCGGGCGCGCCGCGAACGGACAGGGCCGGGCGGCCGGCCGGCGCGGCGGAAGGAGAACGAAGGTGAGCAAGACTGAAGCATCCCCCCCGGCCCCCGCGCGGCGGCGCTCCCGTTTCTGGCTCTATTTCCCCTATGTGGTCCTGCTGGTTCTGGGCGCGGGCCTGTCGGCCTTCTGGTTCATCGCCCGCGACCGGGTCGAGGCGGCCGTGGACGGCTGGCTGGCGCATGAGGCGCGGGAGGGGCGCGAATGGAGCTGCCCCAACCGCGTCATCTCCGGCTTTCCCACGCGATTTGAGGTGCGCTGCGAGCGGCCGGCCTTCGCAGGCGTGGTCGACGGCGCCAGGGTGAGCGGCGAGATGGGCGGCTTCCTCGCCGTGGCGCGCATCTACGATCCCAATCTGGTCGGCTTCAACTTCACCGGTCCGCTGGTGGTGCGCGACGGCGACTCCGGTCTCGCCGCGCGCGTCGACTGGCGCGGCTTCTCCATGAGCGTGCGCCGCACGGCGGATTCATTCTCGCGCGCGTCGGCAAGCGTGCTGAAGCCGGTGGTGGACCTGCTCGGCCCGGACGGCGCCGAAACCCGCGTCGGCGAGGCGCGGGCGTGGGAGGCGCACCTGCGGCCGGATCCTTCCGCCAGCGCGTCCGACGACATGTGGGACGTCGCCGCCCAGCTGGCGGACGCATCGCTGCCGGCGCTGAACGGTTTTTTCGGCGACAGCCGGCCGTTGACGGTGGAGTTCCAGGGCACGGTCAGCCATGCGCGGCTGCTCCGCAGCGGCCTCGGTCCGCAGGCGCTTGACCGCTGGCGCGACGCTGGCGGCGCGATCGGCGTGAAGCTGCTGAAACTGGCCCGCGGCGACCAGGTGGTGGAGGCGCGCGGCCAGCTGGGACTGGACGGCGAGCGTCGCCCCGCCGGCCGGCTCACCGTGCAGGCGGCCGGCGTGGGGCCGCTGCTGCAGCGCGTGCTCGCAGGCGCCGGCGGCGGGCTGGCCGCTGGCCTCGGCGGGGCGCTGGCCGGCGGCCTGGCGCCGCGCGCCGGCAAGGCGCCCGCCGGCGCAGCAGCCGGGGAGCCGCAGCAGCCGCGGCTGACGCCCCTGCCGCCGGTGACGCTCGCCGACGGCCGCCTGATGATCGGCCCGTTCGCGCTCATGCGGCTGCCGCCGCTCAACTGAGGCCGCGCGGGCGGCTGCGCGGGCGCCGGGGGCCAGCCTCCGGCGTCAGGGGCGGCCAGCAAAAGGCGCGCCCTGCCGCGTCGTCTCGGCCGTGGCCGCGGGTCAGCCGGCGCCGCTGACGTCGTGGCGGCGGCCGAAGTCCGGCTCGGACGTTTCCTGGCCGCTGTCGATGATGCCGCGGCGGATGGCCCGGGTGCGGGTGAACAGGTCGAACAGCGTGTCGCCGTCGCCCCAGCGGATGGCGCGGGCCAGGGCCGCCAGGTCCTCGTTGAAGCGGCCGATCATCTCCAGCACCGCGTCGCGGTTGTGCAGGAAGATGTCGCGCCACATCGTCGGGTCGGAGGCGGCGATGCGGGTGAAGTCGCGGAAGCCGCCGGCCGAGAACTTGATCACCTCCGACCGGGTCACCTGCTCCAGGTCGGCGGCGGTGCCGACGATGTTGTAGGCGATGAGGTGCGGCAGGTGGCTGGTGACGGCCAGCACCAGGTCATGGCGCTCCGGGCTCATGGTCTCCACATTGGCGCCCATGCCGGACCAGAAGCGCGACACCGTCTCCACCGCCGCGGGATCGGCGCCCTCCGGCGGCGTGACGATGCACCAGCGGTTGCGGAACAGCGTGGCGAAGCCGGCCTCAGGGCCGGAATTTTCCGTGCCGGCCACCGGATGGGCGGGGACCAGATGCACGCCCGGCGGCGTCACCGGCGCCAGCTGCGCCGCCACGCTGCCCTTCACCGAGCCCACGTCGGAGAGGATGGCTCCCGGCTTCAGCGCCGGCGCCACGGCCGCCCCGGCGGCGGCCATGGCCCCCACCGGCACGCACAGGATGACCAGATCGGCGCCCTTCGCCGCCTCCGCCGGGTCGCTGGCGTAAAAATCGCCTAGGCCAAGGCGCTCCGCCGCGGCCAGCGCCTCCGCGCTGGCGTCGGCGATGGCGATGGAGCGGGCGAGTCCCCACTGGCGCGCCGCCCGCGCGACCGACGAGCCGATGAGGCCGACGCCGATGATGGCGAGACGGTCCACCACCGGGCCGGAAGCGGGCGTCGCCCGCGCTGCGTTGCTGTCGCTCATGCCTTGCCCAGAAATTCCCGCAGGGCCTCCACCACGAGGCGGTTGGCTTCTTCCGTGCCGATGGTCATGCGCAGCGCGTTGGGCAGGCCGTAGGACGCCACCGCCCGCAGCACCAGCCCGCGGCTGAGCAGGAAGGCGTCGGCGTCCGGCGCCCGCCGCCCGTCCTCGTCCGGGAAATGGATCAGCACGAAATTGCCGACGCTCGGCGTCACCTCAAGGCCAAGGGCGCGGATGTTCTCCGTCACCCACGCCAGCCACCTCTGGTTGTGCTCCGCCGCCTTCTGCTCATGGGCCGGATCCTGCATGGCGGCGACGCCGGCGGCGATGGCCGGCGCGCTGACATTGAACGGGCCGCGCACGCGGTTGAGCGCGTCGATCACCTCCGCCGGGCCGAAGGCCCAGCCGATGCGCAGCGCCGCCAGACCGTGAATCTTGGAGAACGTGCGGGTCATCACCACATTGGGCGCCGTCGCGGCCAGCTCCAGGCCCGAGGTGTAGTCGTTGGCACGCACGTACTCGCTGTAGGCGGCGTCGATCACCAGCAGCACGTGCGGCGGCAGGCCGGCGCGCAGCCGCGCCATCTCGGCGTGGGAGATGTAGGTGCCGGTGGGGTTGTTGGGGTTGGCGACGAACACCACCCGCGTGCGGTCGGTGACGGCGGCGAGCAGCGCGTCCACGTCTGTGGTGAAGTTCTTCTCCGGCGCGACCACGGGCGTGCCGCCGGCGGCGGTGATGGCGATCCTGTAGACGAGGAAGCCGTGCTCGCAGAACAGGCCCTCGTCGCCAGGGCCGATATAGGCGTGGGCGATCAGGTTGAGCAGCTCGTCGGAGCCGGCGCCGCAGACGATGCGCGCCGGGTCCAGACCATAGCGGGCGCCGATGGCCTCGCGCAGCCTGGCGGCGGCGCCGTCGGGATAGGCCTCCAGATGCGCGGCGGCGTCGCGAAAGGCTTCCACGGCCCTGGGGCTCGGGCCCAGCGGCGTCTCATTGGACGAGAGCTTGTAAACCTTCGCGGCGCCGGGGGCTTCGCTGCGTCCCGGAACATACGGGGCGATGGCGAGCACGCCGGGGCGCGGGGTGGGGCGGGCCTGTGCATTGGCCATTGGTCTGAACTCCATGTGACGCGCGCGGGAGCCGCCGCGCGCGGCTGCCTGGCCGGTCGCTTTTATCCTCTATTGCGTCGCCGGTCCCCCATAATGTGGCGCGCGCCGTTGCGAAAGCCTCGCGCTGGCCGAAGGTCGGGGGCCCTTCGCGGCGTGGTCCGCGGTCGCGGACCGGGCGCCGCGCGCCGCGTCTGCTCTACGCCAGTTTTGCGGCGAGGAAACCTGCAATTATTGCCGCTGCGCTCAGCGCCGGCCGTCAGCCCTGCGCCGGGCCGATGCGGAAGCGGTTGGCGTGGCTGCCCACCTCGACCAGGCCGTCCGCGCCGGAGAGCGGCGGCAGCGCCTCGCGCAGCTGCTGCGCCGCCAGTTCGCCCGGCGCGGCGACCAGCGCCGAAAGGCCGCGGGAGGTGGCCGCGCTGGCCACCAGCTCCGCCCCGGCCGCGGCGATGGCCGCGGCCGTGTCGTCGCGCCATCGCTCCACCCGCGCCGCATAGAGCACGGTTTCGCGCACGGCGGCGTCCGCCAGCGGCCGCGACACCACGAACACCGGCGTGCTGGCCGGATGGTCATGACGCTCGATGAACGGCAGGCGGGCGATGATCTTGGGCGCGTCCGCCGCGGTGAGCGCCTCCCACCACGGAATTGAGGCGCGGCCGCTGTCGGCGCGGAAAATGCCGAGGTCGCCGGCCGAACGGCCCACGGCCGCGATCACGTCGGCGGCGCTGCCGTGCGGCACGTAGGGAACCGTGAAGCCGAAATGGAAACGGGCGCTGTCCCGCATGGGGCCGTCGCCCGAGCTGATGTCCGCATGCACGCTGAACGGCGCCTGCAGCCAGGTGAAGGTGGCGATGATGACGCGCCAGATCCCCTCGGCGGTGTCCAGCGGCAGCGAGCCCCGGTGGCGGCTGGCGATGGCGCGCATCATCGCCGCCTCGCGGCCGGGCCGGAACGCCGAGCCGGATTCGCCCGTGCGCTTCACCGCGATCAGCTCGTCGATGATCTCGCTGCGCTCGATCAGCAGGGCGTGCATGGCGGCGTCGATGCGGTCGATCTCGGCGCGCAGGGCGGCGAGGCGTCCGGCGGCTTCCGGGCTGATCGGCTGTGTCATGAAAACCTTCCCTGATTGCGTTTCCCTGCGCTGCTGCGCCGGCGCGGCCGCGCCGCGGACCGGGCACGGTTTCTCCATAGCAAAAATTCGCCGGCGCAGGAGGCTCCGGCGCCGGCCGCCCGCTCCCGCCGCCGGCGGCGTCCGGGGTTATGACCGGCCGGCGACGCTTTGACGAGGCCCCGCGCGTGCGCATATTGACAGCACCGGACAGACGCGTGGATTCGCCGGCCTTTCGCCGTCCGGCCGGCTCCGTCCGCCGCCGCCCGTGCGGCGGGCGCGTCGCGTCCGTCGTGACCGATGGAGGCGGGGATGAACGCATCGACGGTGCAGGAGCTGGATCTGCGCGGGCTGAAGTGCCCGCTGCCGGCGTTGCACGCCCGCAGGGCGCTGGCCGCGCTGCAGCCCGGCGCGTCCCTGCGCGTGCTGTGCACCGATCCCATGTCCGCCATCGACATCCCCAACATGGTGCGCGAAACCGGCTGCAAGCTCGCCGCCGCCGTGCACAGCGGGCCGCTGCTGACCTTCGACATCGTCCGCGGCGCCACCTGGCCCGGGAACGACGACCAGTGACTGCTCCAGGTTGCAGCCTGACCGCATCCAGGTTGCCGGCCAATGCTTCAAATGCATGGGAGCCGGGCGGAAAACCGCCGATTTTGCACGCGACGCGGGGCACGATTTGCCGTAAGGGGTAGGGGCCGCGCGACTTCCTCCCCCCGGGCGCGGCATGGAGCTGTTGATGCGCGTCAACCTGTCCCGCGTAGCGCGCGCCTTTGGCGGCGGCGGGCGTCATCTCCCGGCCAGGGGCGAATGCGACGACGCGGCTGCATTCGCCGCCCCGGCCGCCCCATCCGGGCGCGACGGCGCCTCGGGGTCGCTGGTTTCCGCATTCCTTGCCCCGCAGGACGCTGACGCCATTCCCGATCTCACCCCCGACCTGCGGGCATGGCTCGCCGCGCCGGCCGGCGCGGCTTCCGGCGACGACTGCGGCCCGTTCTGCGCCACCCTGCCGCCGGCGGACAGCGCCAGGGCGCGCCGGCCGCCGCCCGAATTCGACCGTGACGCGCTGATGCAGGCCGTGACCGGCCGGCTGCGGGCGCCCGCGCCGCCGGCGGCCGCGCCGGCCTTTCGCGTGGAGCTGGACATCGCGCAGGGCGAAATCTGCGGCGACGACGCGCGGGGCCTGCATCTGCGCCTTGATCCCAGTTACGCCAGCTGCGAGCCCGTTTACGTGGCCATCGGCCATGAGGCGGCCCGCGATCTGGCCCGCCGCATCCTGGCCCGTGTCGGCGACGGCGCCGCGCCGTTTCGCACGCTCCCCGACGGGGGCGGCGACACGGACGGGCGCGACAGGTGACGGCGGACTGCCCCAGCACAGGTTCGGCACATGACGGAAACACGAGGCGCGCCGGGTGATCCGCGGTGGAGGGCGTTGCTGGGGCTGGCCTGCGCCTGCGGACCGCTGCTGTTCGTCATTCCCCTGCGGTTCGCCATCGTCGGCCTGCCGCTGGTGGCCTATTTCCCGGCCATCGCCGTGGCCACCGCCCTCGCCGGGCGCGCCGCCGGGGCGGCGGTGCTGGCGGCGGCCATCGCCGCCGCCGTGGCGCTGACCAGCGAGCCGCCGCTCGACTTCACCCTCGGCCAGTCCCTGAACGGCTACATCTTTCTGGGCGGCTTCGCCCTCTCCGGGCTGGTCGTTTACCTGATCGCCTGCGGCTGGCGCCGCGCCGGCGGGGGCGGGACCACGCCGGCCCTGCTGCTGTCGGGGCCGCTCAGCCGCTGGCTCGCCCGCAACGCCCGCGCCATCGCCGCCCTCGCCAGCCCGGCGGCGGAGCACGACGCGGAGCGCGTCGCCCGCGTGGCGCGCGAGCGTCTGGCCATGGCGGCGCGGGTGGAGGAGCTGCTGAACAGCAGCATCGCCAGCCCCGGCGCCGATCTCAGCGCGGTGATGACCGGCATCTGCCAGGAGCTTGCGCGCGCCGAAAACCGGGCGGATCTGGCCGGCTCCATCACCGTGGCGCCGATGGCGCTGGAGGTGGCGGACTTCCTGCGCGTCTGCCTGATCATGGCGGACCTGCTGTTCCTGGCGCTGCGCGAGCATCCCCCGGGCGGCCAGCCGCTCGAGGTGGCCCTGGACGTCGCCGCCGGCGAGGTCACGCTGTCGGTGCGCTGGCGCCGTCCGGCGCCCCCGTCATGGAGCGTGGAGGCGCACCGCTCCATCACCGCAAGCGTCGCCGGCCGCATCGCCCGCGTGCTGGGCGGCCAGCTGCATTTCAGCGATCCCGACGCGCCGGGCCCGGCCTGGGCGGCGGCGCGCTTCCCGGTTCCGGCCGGCCCCGCCGGCGGCCTGCGGCGGTGGCTCACGGGGCGTTGACGCGCCTTCGCCGCGCGGCGTTAATGGGCGGCGCGTCGGCGCGCGGGGACCGGCGGCGCGGGCGCGCGCCTCCACGCGGCCGCGCGGGGGCGTGACCGGAAGCCCGGAGGCGACGCATGCGCAACCTGTTGCTGGGAGCGCCGGCGCAGAAACTGCGGCTGGTTTCGGGGCTGGCGCTGTTCGCCTTCGCCGCAGCCCATTTTATCAACGCCGCGCTCGGCCTTGTCAGCCTGGAGGCGATGGAGACCTTCCGCCTGTGGCGCACCCAGGTCACCCGCTCGGCGCCCGGCGGCGTCATCCTGGGCCTCGCCCTGGCGGCGCACGTGGCGCTGGCGCTGGCGCGCGTCGCCGGGCGGCGGTCGTTGCGGCTGCGGCCATGGGAGTGGGCGCAGCTGCTCTCGGGTTTCGCCATTCCGTTCCTGCTGTTCCCGCACATCGTCAACACGCGGGCGGCGTCGACGTTCTTCGGGGTCAACGACACCTACGCCTATGAGCTGGCCCGGATGTGGCCTGGCTCGGCCGGCTACCAGTCGGCGCTGCTGCTGCTGGTGTGGGCGCACGCCTGTCTCGGCCTGCACATGTGGCTGCGCCAGGAGCCGCGCTACCTGCGCTGGGCGCCGGCGCTGCTGTCGCTGGCGGTGCTGGTTCCGGCCCTGGCGCTGGCCGGTTTCGCCGTGCAGGGGCGGGAGATGGCGGAGGCGCTCGCCGCCCCCGGCGCGCGCGAGGCCCTGCGCCGCGCCAGCAACTGGCCCGACGCCGCGGCCGAGGCGCGGCTCGACGTCTGGCGCGAGCTTTCGTGGCGCGGCTTTTACGCCCTGGCGGCGGTCGCGGCCGCCGTCGCCGCCGGGCGCCTGCTGGCGGCGCGCCTCAGCTCCGGGGTCTGCGTCGTCGACTACGCCGGCGGCCCGGCGGTGCAGGCCCGGCGCGGCGACACCATCCTCGAGACCAGCCGCGCCCACGGCGTGCCGCACCATTCGGCCTGCGGCGGGCGCGCCCGCTGCTCCACATGCCGGGTGCGGGTCATCCACGGCATGCAGTCGCTGTCGCCGCCGGACGAGACTGAAATGGCGACGCTGCGCGCCATCGGCGCCGGCGCCGACGTGCGTCTCGCCTGCCAGGCGCGGATCATGGGCCCGGTCACGGTGATGCGCCTGCTGGCGCCGCAGCGCGGCGTGAAACAGCCGTTCGCCGGCCAGCACGACGCCGCGGGCGTGGAGCGGGAGTTCGCCGTGCTGTTCGCCGACATCCGCGGCTTCACCCGCATGAGCGAGGCGCGGCTGCCCTATGACACGGTGTTCGTGCTGAACCGGGTGTTCGCGGTGCTGGGGGCGGCGATCGAACAGGCGGGCGGCCGCATCGAGAAATATATCGGCGACGGCCTGCTGGCCCTGTTCGACGGGCCGGACGGCGCCCGCGACGCCCTGCTGGCGGCGCGCGAGATCGATCTCGCCCTCGACCAGCTCAACCAGGATCTCGCCGGCGAGCTGGACGAGCCCGTGCGCGTCGCCCTCGCCCTGCATGTGGGGCCGCTGGTGGTGGGGCGCATCGGCTGGGGCGGCAGCGCCGCCATCACCGTCATCGGCCCCACGGTCAATGTCGCCAGCCGCATCGAGAGCATCGCCAAGCAGGAGGACGTGCAGCTGGCCTTCTCCCTCGCCGCGGCGGAAAGCGCCGGGCTCGCGCCTTCCTGCGCGGCGCTGCGCCGGCAGGCATTCCAGGTGAAGGGCGTCGCCGGCCCGGTGGAGGTGGTGCTGGCGCCGCGCGCCCGCGACCTGCCGCTGGGCGACGTCGCCCCCCGCAGGGCGGCGGCGGCGCGGCCGGCCGGACGGGAGCCGGCGCGCCTGTCCGCCTGAGACGCGCGCCGGCCGGCGAGGGCGGCGCCGGCGTCGCAAAAGCCGCTGGACAAGCCAGGCGTTTGGGAGCATCCCCCCGCCATGAGCACCAGAACGCCCACGCCGGGCCGGGGCGTCCGCGAACCCGGCCAGACCCTGCGTCCATGTCCCGTCGCCGGCCTGCCGCCGGGACCGCTGCTCATGGGCGTGCTCAACGTCACGCCCGATTCCTTCTCCGACGGCGGCCTGTACGCCACGCCGGAAGCGGCCGCCGCCCGGGCCTGCGCCATCGTCGCCGAGGGGGCGCACATCATCGACGTCGGCGGCGAATCGACCCGTCCCGGCCACACGCCCACGCCGGCGCAGGAGGAGATCGCCCGCGTCGCGCCCGCCATCCGCGCCGCGCGCGCGGCCCTGGCGGCGCGCGGCTACAACCCGGCCATCTCCATCGACACCTGGAAGGCGCGCGTCGCCGCCGCGGCGCTGGAGGCGGGGGCGGACATCGTCAACGACATCTGGGGCCTGCAGCGCGAGCCCGACATCGCCCGCGTCGCCGCCGAGCACGGCGCGCCGGTGATCATCATGCACAACGCCGAGAAGCTGGAGCCGGAGGCCGACGTCATCGAGCTGCTCCAGCGCTTCTTCGACGCCTCGCTGAAGATCGCCATGGCCGCCGGCGTTCCCGAGGGCAAGATCGTGCTGGACATCGGCTTCGGCTTCGGCGCCACCCGGGCCCAGCACCTGGAGGCCATCCGCCGCCTGCCGGAGCTGAAGGCATGCTACGGGCTGCCGGTGCTGGTGGGCGTGTCGCGCAAGTCCACCATCGGCCTCATCACCGGCCGCGACGTGCAGGACCGGCTCGCCGGCACCATCGCCGGTCATGTGCTGGCCCTGGCCTGCGGCGCCGACATCATCCGCGTCCATGACGTGGCCGCCCATCTCGACGCCATGCGCATGGTGCGGGCGGTGATGGACCCCGAGACCGCCCTGGCCGAGGCCGAGGCCCGCCAGGCGGCGACAGCCGGAGGCGGCGCTTGAGCGCCGGGGCGGCGGGCGCCGGCCGTCCGGCGCGGGCCTTTTTAGGCCTTGGCGGCAATGTCGGCGACGTGGCGCGGCGCTTCGCCGGAGCGGCGGCGCTGCTCGACGCCGCTCCCGGCGTCGCCGTGACCGCCCGCTCGTCCCTGTGGCGCACCCCGCCCTGGGGGGATCCGGACCAGCCGCCTTTCCTCAACGCCTGCCTCGCCGTGGAGACGACGCTCGCCGCCCCGCAGCTGCTGGAGCTTTGTCTCGCCGTCGAGCGCCGGCTCGGCCGCGACCGCAACGCCCCCGGCGTCCGCCGCTGGGGGCCGCGTCCCATCGACATCGACCTGCTGGACCATGGCGGCGGCCAGCTGGCGACGGAGCGGCTGACGCTGCCGCATCCGCGCCTCGGCGAGCGCGCCTTCGCCCTGGCGCCCCTGTGCGAGCTGGCGCCGGAGCTGCCGGTGGAGGTGGGGGAGGGGGCCGTGCGCGTGCTGCTGCCCGCCCGCGCCGCCCTGGCGCGGCTGTCGCTGGAGGGGCTGGAGCGCCTCGGCCCGTGGGAGACGGTCTGCGGCTGAAGGCGGGCGCGACGACTGCGAGCGGGACGGAGGGGCGCGGCCTTGCGGCGGCCCGTTTCCGGAGAACGGCGTCCGCTCCGTCCGCCGCGCGACGCCGGGCCGGGACCCCGGATGCGAAAAGGGCCCGCGTCCGCGGGCCCCGCCCTGCGCGGCCGGCGCGCCGGTTACGGCCAGCGCACCGTGGGCGGCATGGAGGAGAGGATCGAGGCGACGTTGCCGCCGGTCCTGAGGCCGAACACCGTGCCGCGGTCGTAGAGCAGGTTGAACTCGACGTAGCGGCCGCGCTGGATCTGCTGCGCCACGCGCTCTTCGTCGCTCCACGGCCTGCCGAGATTGGCCCGCACGATCTGCGGATAGATGTCGATGAAGGTTTCGCCGACGCTGCGGGTGAACGCCATGTCGGCCTCGAAGTCATCGTTCCAGAGATAGTCGTAGAAGATGCCGCCAATTCCGCGCGGCTCCCTGCGGTGGGCGAGGTAGAAATACTCGTCGCACCACGCCCTGAACCGCTGGTAGTCCGCATGGGGGTGGCCGGCGCAGGCGGCTTTCATGGCGGCGTGGAAGGCCACCGAATCGGGATCTTCCTGGGTGCGGCGCGCCGCCAGCATCGGCGTGAGGTCGGCGCCGCCGCCGAACCACACCTTGCCCGCGGTGCACACGAAACGGGTGTTCATGTGCACCGTCGGAACCTGCGGATGCCAGGGGTGCACGATCAGCGACAGGCCCGAGGCCCAGAAGCCGGGGTTCTCCTCGGCGCCGGGGATCTGGCCGCGGAACTCCGGCGCGAACTCGCCGTATACGGTGGAAAAATGCACGCCGGCCTTCTCGAACACGCGCCCGCGCAGCAGGCCCATGACTCCGCCGCCGCCAGGCGCGCCGGTGTGGTCGACGCGCTCCCATGGGGTGGCTTCGAAGCGCCCGGGCTTCTCGCGCGTCGCGGCGGGCATGTCCGGCGCGAACGGACCCCCAGCCTCGTCTTCGATGGCTTCCAGCGCCGCGAAAATCATCTTCTGCAGCTTTGCGAACCACGCTGACGCGACGGCCTTGTGCTGCTCCAGAACGTCGGGCGGCGGAACGGTCGCCGCGCCGGCCTGCCGGTTTGCGGGAGTGGTGGTGCTGGCTGGATGGGTCACCGTCGTTACTCCATCTGATGCGCGCCGGAGGGCGCGCCGGGCAAGGCTTGCGGCCCCGGAGCGGGGCGCGGCCAGGCGTTGGTCTGGCGCAGGGCTTCGGCGACGAAGATCGCCGCCGTCATCGCCACGTTAAGCGAGCGCATGCCCGGCGCCAGCGGCGCATATACCCTGGCGTCGGCCGCGGCGTGCACGTAACCGGGCGCGCCGGCGCTTTCGCGGCCGAGCAGGATGGTGTCGCCAGCCTGGAAGGTGAACTCGGGAAGCGGCGTGGCGCCCCGGGTGGTGGCCAGCACGAGGCGGCCGCCGCGCGCGGCGTGCGCCTCCATGAAGGCGCGCCATGAGGGATGGCGGGTGATCTCGACGTGATCGAGATAATCCATGCCGGAGCGCCTGAAATGCCGGTCCGTGACCGGGAAACCGGCCGGCTCGATGATGTCGCAAGCGACGCCGAGGCAGGCCCCGAGGCGCAGGATGGCGCCGGTGTTCTGGGGGATGTCCGGCTGGAAGAGTGCCAGGCGCATGACGGAATCTTTAGCCATGCGCCCAAGGAACGTACATCCGTCACGCCCGCGTCATTTTTCCCCAGTGGCGCGGCCGCAGGGCGCCGCGCCGCCCCCGGCGGCTGCGGAGACCGCGCCGGCAAGGGGGGTGGCGCGGAATGCCGCAGGCGGAATCATGTTGACTGCGACGCCAACTGTGGCGGAAACAGGGCGTGATCCAGGAAGTCCTTGCGGGCGCTCCGTTTGCCGTCAGCAGGGACTGAACGGTTGGCCAGACAGCGGGACGCGGCGCCGGCGGCGGACGCCTGCGCGCGGGCAGCGCTGGTATGGACACCACTTTTGAAGCATGCCAAACAGCCTCGCAAAGGCGACTTCCGTCGTCTGCGTGGCCTGGCATGGATGTTTCGAGCGGCGTCAGCCCGTCGGTCCGCTCCCGCCCGATCCAGGGCGAAGGCGTGGAGAAGCAGGGGCAGGCGATGTCGCAGGCGCCGTCCATTTATGTAGGAGCCGATTGTGGCTGAGACAGTTAATTCCGCCGAGCCGACCCGGCGCGACTTTCTCCTCATCGCTACCGGGGCAGTCGGAGCTGTCGGCGCCGCTGCCGTAGCGTGGCCGTTCATCACGCAGATGCAGCCTGACGCGGCGACCGTCGCCGCCGGCGCCCCTGTGGAGGTGGATCTGACCCCGATCGCCGAAGGGCAGATCGTGAAGCTGTTCTGGCGCGGCAAGCTGATCTTCGTCCGCCACCGCACCAGGGCGGAGATCGAGGCGGCCAACAACGTCAACCTGTCGGAGCTGAAGGATCCGCAGCCCGACTCCGCGCGCGTCAAGGAAGGCCACGCCCAGTGGCTGGTCGTCTACGGCAACTGCACCCACCTGGGCTGCGTGCCGCTTGGCCATCAGGGTCAGTATGAGGGCTGGTTCTGCCCGTGCCATGGTTCGGTGTTCGACACCTCGGGCCGCATCCGCCAGGGGCCTGCCCCGACCAACCTGCCCATTCCGCCCTACACCTTCGTCTCCGAATCGAAGATCACGATCGGCTAAGACGCAGCGAGCATTTCTTGGAGACAGGCGACCATCATGGAAGGCCATTCTGTTTACGTCCCTAAGAGCGGCTTCATGAAGTGGCTCGAAGCGAGGCTGCCGATCGTTAGCCTTGCTCACTCTTCGGCGGTCGCCTACCCGGTTCCGCGCAACCTGAACTATTTCTGGACGTTCGGCGCCATCCTCACGATGATGCTGGTGGCGCAGATCCTCACCGGCGTCGTGCTGGCGATGCACTACACCGCCAACGCCAAGCTCGCCTTCGCCTCGGTCGAGGCGATCATGCGCGACGTCAACTTCGGCTGGCTGCTGCGCTACATGCACGCCAACGGCGCCTCGATGTTCTTCATCGCGGTGTACATCCACATCTTCCGCGGCATGTACTACGGCTCCTACAAGGCGCCGCGCGAGGTGCTGTGGATCCTCGGCGTCATCATCTTCCTGCTGATGATGGCCACCGCCTTCATGGGTTACGTGCTGCCGTGGGGCCAGATGTCGTTCTGGGGCGCCACCGTCATCACCAACCTGTTCTCGGCCTTCGACGACATCATCCCGGGCGTCGGCACCTGGATCGTCACCCTGCTCTGGGGCGGCTACTCCGTCGACAACCCCACGCTGAACCGCTTCTTCGCCCTGCACTACCTGCTGCCCTTCATGCTCGCCGGCGTCGTCGGCCTGCACATCTGGGCGCTGCATCACGTGGGCCAGAACAACCCGGCCGGCGTGGACGTGAAGAACATCCGCAAGGACACCGTTCCGTTCACCCCCTACGCGACCGTCAAGGACGCCGTGGGCGTGGTGTTCTTCATGATCTTCTTCGCCTGGTTCCTGTTCTACATCCCGAACTACCTCGGTCACGCCGACAACTATGTCGAGGCCAACGCGTCGGTGACGCCGGCCCACATCGTGCCGGAGTGGTACTTCCTGCCCTTCTACGCCATCCTGCGCGCCATTCCGTCCAAGCTCGGCGGCGTGCTGTGCATGTTCGCCGCGGTGCTGATCCTGGCCGCCCTGCCGTGGCTGGACACCTCGAAGGTGCGTTCGGGCCGTTACCGTCCGGTGTTCCGCATCTTCTTCTGGCTGTTCGTCGCCACCGCCGTCGGCCTGGGCTGGCTGGGCGCCAAGCCGGCGGAAGGCGTCTACACCATCGCCGCGCGCATCCTGACGGTGTTCTACTTCGCCTACTTCCTCATCATCCTGCCGCTGCTCGGGCTGTTTGAGACGCCGCGCCAGCTGCCCGGCTCGATCGCCGAGGACGTGCTCGCCCGCAAGGCGAAGAACGCCGCGAAGGCCTGAGACGTGAAGGGGAACCGTCACATGAAGTTCACGAAACTCCTGACCGCCGGCATGTTCGCGGTGGTCATGGGCGCCATGTCCGCTCCCGCCTTCGCCGCCGAGGACGCGCCGAAGCCGCCGGAGCAGCGCTGGTCCTTCTCGGGTCCGTTCGGCAAGTATGACCCGCAGCAGCTGCAGCGCGGCTTCAAGGTGTTCCGCGAGGTCTGCGCCGCCTGTCACTCGCTGAAGTACGTGGCGTTCCGCAACCTCGCCGACCCGTCGGGTCCGATGTTCACGGAGGGCCAGGTCAAGGCGCTGGCCGCCGAGTACAAGATCCAGGACGGCCCCAACGACGCCGGCGAGATGTTCGAGCGGCCCGGCCGCCCGGCCGACTACTGGCCGAGCCCGTTCCCGAACGACAACGCCGCCGCCGCCGCCAACGGCGGCAAGGCGCCGCCGGACCTGTCGCTGATGGCCAAGGCCCGCACCTACGAGCGCGGCTTCCCCCAGTTCATCATCGACATCTTCACCCAGTACGCCGAGCAGGGGCCGGACTACATCTACGCCCTGCTGACCGGCTACGAGGACGCGCCGAAGGGCTTCCAGGTTCCGGAAGGCGGCCACTACAACAAGTACTTCCCGGGCCACGTCATCGCCATGCCCAAGCCGATGAGCGACGGCCAGGTGGACTACAAGGGGCCTGACGGCAAGCCGCAGGCGCCCGAGACCGTCGAGCAGTACGCCCGCGACGTCACCGCCTTCCTGATGTGGACGGCGGAGCCGAAGATGGAGGCCCGCAAGGCTCTCGGCTTCAAGTCGGTGATTTTCCTGATCGTGCTCGCGGCCCTGACCTGGTTCACCAAGAAGCGGATCTGGAAGAAGCTGCCCGATCCCGCGTAACGGTCGCCGCAGGGCGGAGAGTCACGGCCGGGAGCGCCCAGCGCTCCCGGCCTTTTTGCGTCCGCATGGCGGGGCGGCGCGCGGCGCATGGCGCAAGGCGCCCGCGCCCGTTGCCACGCCCTGACGCGGCGGGCGATAACGGAGCCCGTCGCAAATGATAACGCCGGCCGGCGCGCCCGGCCCGGCGGCCCAGGGAGAGAAACCGTGAGCTACAGCGAAATCCTGTATGAGGTCGACGCGCGCGTCGCCGTCATCACGCTGAACCGTCCCGACCGCCTGAACGCGTGGACGCGGACCATGGAGGGCGAGCTGCGCCACGCCATCGAGGCCGCCGCCGCGGACGAGGGCGTGCGCGCCATCGTCATCACCGGCGCGGGCCGCGGTTTCTGCGCCGGCGCCGACATGAACCTGCTCTCGGGCATCAGCTCAGGCGGACAGTCCGGCCAGGACGCGGACGCTGATCCGGCCCGCAGGCCGGCCGAAGGCGTCGACGCCAACTTCACCCGCCGCTTCTCGTGGATGCTGCGCGTGGCCAAGCCCATCTTCGCCGCCATCAACGGCCCCGTCGCCGGCATGGGCGTGTGCTTCTCCTGCTTCTGCGATTTCCGCTACGTCGCCGAGGGCGCGAAATTCACCACCGCCTTCGCCCGCCGCGGCCTGATCGCCGAGCACGGCGTGTCGTGGATGCTGCCGCGCATCGTCGGCCTCACCAACGCCCTCGACCTGCTGATGTCGGCGCGAACCGTGGAGGCGGACGAGCTGGAGCGGCTCGGCTTCGCCCGCAAGCTGCCGCTGGAGGGCTTCCTCGAGACGGTGAAGGGCGTCGCCCGCGACCTCACCACCAACGCCTCGCCCCGGTCCATCGGCGTGATGAAGCGCCAGGTCTATGAGGCCATGTTCCAGAGCCTCGACGAGGCCTGGGAGGTGGCCGACGCGGAGATGATCCGCTCCTTCGACAGCGAGGACTTCCGCGAGGGCGTCGCCCACTTCGTCGAAAAGCGGCCGCCGAACTTCACCGGCCGGTGAGGCGCCGCCCGGCGCGGGCCCGTGCGGGCGCCGCGTCAGGCCGGGCCGGGGCGCCGGGGGGGCGTCACCCGGCCCGGGTCGTTGCGCCAAGCGCCTGCAGCTGCTGCTGGAAGGCGAGGGCGCGCGCCAGCATCAGCGCCTCGCCGCGCGCCGTGGCCGCTCCTCGCAGCGTGAGGGCGAAGCCGTAGCCCACCCCCGGCTGCAGGCCGGCCAGCTCCAGCTCGCCGTTGATCCAGTGCAGCATCACCGCGCGGAAGATGTAGTCGAGGCTGTTCATCAGCACGCCGGTGTCGATGTCCGCCAGCAGCCAGCCGTCGTCGCGCGCCGCGTCCAGCAGCCCCACCCAGAACGCCGCCCGCTTGGGATTGAAAATGGCCCGCCGCTCCTCCGCCCCGGCGGCGCGCAGGATGCTTCCCCACAGCACGCGGTAAAACTCCGGATCCTGCTCGTAATAGCTCACGGCGATCTCGGCCGCCTTCAGCACCCGCTCCAGCGGCGACAGATGGGCGTGGCGCGAGAACTGCTGGCCGAAGCCGCGGATGTCCTCCAGAACGGCCAGCAGGATGGCGCCCTTGGAGCCGAACAGGTTGTAGGGCGTGGCGAGGCTCACGCCCGCGCGGGCGGCGAGGGCGCGCATCGACAGGCCGGCGTCCCCGGTTTCGCGGATCAGTCCGCGGGCCGCGGCGATGATGCGCTGGCGCCGCTCCGCCTTGGCGGCCTCGCGCCGCCCGCCACCGGCCCGGCGGCGGCCCTGGACCACGGTCTCCTCCGGCGCGGCGGCTCCGCCATCGCCTGGCGGCGGGGACGGCGGCTCAGCCGCCTGCTGGTCCGGCAGGGCCCGCCGTCCCGCCGTCCGTTTGCTCGACCGGTCCATGCGCTGGCTCCTCTCATCGCGCGGCGGGGCCGCGAGACCGCGTCCCGCCGTTTCCGCCAGGGCGCTCCGGCCCGAAGCCGATTGACGGTCGGAACAACTTATATCACGTTATAAAAAAAATACGCACGCGCCGCTGTCTGCGCCGGCGCGCTTCCGGAGGGCGGACTACAGGACGGCGCGGCCGTCCGGCAAGGGTCCCGCGCCGGCGGCGCGCGGTCCCGGGCGCAGAGGCCAGGCGAGACGCGGCGTTACGGGGAGGACAGGGCATGAGGAACGTCCGGGAGGGACGGCGCGGCGCGCCGGCCACGCGCCGCGCGGCGCTGGCGTTGCTGGGCGCGGGGCTGGCGCTGGCGGCGGCGTCCGCCGCCGCTGACGAAAAGCCGCCCATCAGGATCGGCAATCTTGCGCCGTACAGCGGGCCGGCGTCGTCCTACAGCGCCTTCGCCAAGACCCAGGCCGCCTATTTCCGCATGGTGAACGCCAGGGGCGGCGTCAACGGGCGCAAGGTGGAGTTCATCTCCTATGACGACGCCTACAGCCCGCCCAAGGCGGTGGAGCAGGCGCGCAAGCTGGTGGAGCAGGACGGGGTGCTGGCGATCGTCCAGGCCGTGGGCACGCCGCCCAACGCGGCGATCATGAAATATATGAACGCCCGCAAGACGCCGCAGCTGTTCGCCGCCACCGGCGCCACCAAATTCGGCGATTACAGGAATTACCCGTGGACCATGGGGCTCTCCACCTCGGTGTATCACGTGGAGGCGGCGCTCTATGCGGACTACATCCGCACGGAGTTCCCCAACGCCAGGGTCGCGGTGCTCTATCCAAACGATGATTACGGCAAGGACATCTTCGCCGGCTTCCGCAAGGCGCTTGGCAGGGACTACGACCGTTTCGTCGTGTCCACCGCCACCTATGACAATTCCGAGCCCACCATCGATTCGCAGATGACGAAGCTGAAGGCCTCCGGGGCCAACGTCTTCGTCAATTTCTCCACGCCGCGCTTCGCCGCCCAGGCCATCCGCAAGGTCGCCGAGCTGGGCTGGAAGCCCGACCTGCAGATCGTGAACACCACCGGCGCCTCCATCTCGCTGGTGTTCCGTCCGGCGGGCATCGAGAACGCGAAGGGCGTGGTGACCGCCACCTCCATGAAGGAGCCCAATGATCCGCGTTACGCCAGCGACCCGGACGTGCAGGAGTACCTCGCCTTCATGAAGGAGTGGTATCCGGAGGGCGACCCGGGCAACAACCAGAACGCTTACGGCTACATGTGCATCAAGCTGGTGCACCGGGTGCTGGAGATGGCCGGCGACGACCTCTCGCGCGAGAACATCATGCGCCAGGCCACCAGCCTGAAGGACGTGAAGCCGGGCCTGCTGCTGGACGGGATCACCGTCAACACCAGCCCCACCAACTACTTCCCCATCACCCAGATGCAACTGATGCGCTTCAACGGCGCCAGCTTCGATCCCATCGGCGAGATCCGCAAATACGACGTGTCGCCCTACGACTGAGCCCGCGCGCCCCCTGGCGCCGGCGGCCCGCAGACGACGTGACAACAAAAAGGAAACACCGTTCCATGAGCATTGCGCCCCTCGTGCAGCCCGCCGACTTCATCCACCTGCGCTATGAGGTCCGCGACCACATCGCCGTGGTCACGCTCAACCGGCCGGAGCGGCACAACGCGCTGAACCGGCGCGCCTATGACGAGGTGCAGTCCGCCTTCGCCGCCGCCTCCGCCGATGACGGCGTGCGCTGCGTGGTGGTGACCGGCGCCGATCCGGCCTTCTGCTCGGGCGAGGACGTCAAGGAGATGATGACCGGCGAAAAGCCGGCCGCCCCGCCGCTGAGCGTGCAGGCGCGCCGGCCGCCGACGCCGGCGGCGCTCTCCGCCCTGGAGTGCGCCGTGCCGGTGATCGCCGCCGTCAATGGCGCGGCGGTGGGCTGGGGCATGGAGCTGGCGCTCTACGCCGACATCCGCATCGCCTCGGAAAAGGCGAAATTCGCGGAGCTGTTCATCCGCCGCGGCCTCATCTGCGACGTGGGCGGCCTCACCCGCCTGCCGGCCATCGTCGGTCCGGAGATGGCGGCGCGGCTGCTCTACACCGGGGACGTGATTGACGCCGCCGAGGCGCTGCGCATCCGCCTGGTCAGCGAGGTGACGCCCCATGCGGAGCTGATGCTGCGCGCCATGGATCTCGCCCGGCGCATCGCCGCCAATCCGCCGCTGGCTCTGCGCTACATGAAGGAGGGGCTGCGCCGCGCCCATGGCGCCGACGTGCGCGAGATCGGCGGCTGGGCCATCGACGTCATCTACCGCCTGTTCGCGACCGAGGATCACCGCGAAGGCGTGCGCAGCTTCCTCGAGAAACGCGAGCCCGTGTTCACCGGGCGCTGAGGCGCCCCACGGGCAGCAACGGACGGAACATAACAACCATAATGGAGACAGGGATGGCGACGCAGGGGCAGCAGACGACGGAACAGGCGCCCTCCTGGGTGCGCATCGGCGAGGAGACGCGCGCGCGAAGCCAGATAGAGGACGCGGCGCGGCGCGTGGCGCGCGGCCTGCGCGCGCTGGGCGTGGGGCGCGGCGACGTGGTCGCCGTCTACATGCGCAACAGCTTCGCCATGATCGAGGCGACGGTGGGCGCCGGTCTCGTCGGCGCCTACGTCACCCCGGTGAACTGGCACAACACCGCCGAGGAGGCGCGCCATGTGTTCACCGATTCCGGCGCGCGGGTGATCTTCATCCACGCCGACCTCTACCGGAAGGTGAAGGAAGCGGTCCCGGAGGGCGTCACGGTCATCGTCGCCGAAACGCCGCGCGACCTGCGCGCCGCCTATGGCGTCAGCGACGCGGACGCCGCCGCCCCGGAGGGGCTGACGGAATGGTCGCAGTGGCTGGCCGGCCTCAGGCCGCTGGAGCCGCCCTATGAGACTTCGCCCGGCTCGATGATCTACACCTCGGGCACCACCGGCAAGCCCAAGGGCGTGCGCCGCAAGCCGCCCACGCCGGAGGAGCAGGAGTCCATCGCCGGGGTGCTGTCCATCGTCGGCGGCTTCGCCACATGGCCGAAGCCGCTGAACGAGGCGGTCATGCTGATCCCCGGCCCGGCCTATCACTCCAGCCCCAACGGCTGGCTCTACGCCTGCCTCAACATGGGCGTGAACCTGATCGTCGAGCCGAAATTCGATCCCGGGCGCATGCTGCGCCTCATCCACGAGCACCGCATCACCCATGTGCTGGCGGTGCCCACCATGTTCGTGCGCATGCTGGCGCTGCCGGAGGAGGTGAAGCGCCGCTACGACCTCTCCAGCGTGTTCCACGTCATGCACGTGGGCGCGCCGTGTCCGCCGCACGTGAAGCGCGCCATGATCGACTGGTGGGGGCCGGTGATCACCGAGCATTACGGCTCCACCGAGGTGGGCGCGGTCACCATGTGCACGGCGCAGGAGTGGCTCGATCACCCCGGAACCGTCGGCAAGGTCGTGCCCGGCACCACCGTGGTGATCATGGACGAGGCCGGCAATGTCCTGCCGCCCGGCCGGTCCGGCGAGATCGTCTGCGGCCGGCCGGACTATCCGGACTTCACCTATCACGGCGATGACGCCAAGCGCCGCAAGAGCGACCGCAACGGCCTGATCGCCACCGGCGACGTCGGCTATTTCGATGAGGACGGCTTCCTCTATCTCTCCGGCCGCGCCAGCGACATGATCATCTTCGGCGGCACCAACATCTATCCGGCCGAGATCGAGGCGGAGCTGATGCGCGTGCCCGGCGTGGCCGACTGCGCGGTGTTCGGCATTCCCGACCCCGAGTTCGGCGAGCAGGTGTGCGCCTTCATCCAGCCGGCCGAAGGCGCCGATCTTGACGCCGAGGGGGTGAAGGCGGCGCTGCGCGACCGCCTCGCCAGCTACAAGATTCCGCGCCGCATCGAGTTCCGCGACGCGCTGCCGCGCGAGGACACCGGCAAGATCTTCAAGCGCAAGCTGCGCGAGCCGTTCTGGGCGGACGCGGGCCGCGCCATCTGAACGCGCGGCGGCGCGTCCGACCCTGCTCGGCGCGACATTTGACTCCGGCGCCCCGGACCATATAACGGGCGCCGGCATAATACGGCTGGATAAACCGGCCGGGAGGAAACGGGCGAAGCGCCGGCTTCGCCGCCGCGCATGGCCTGGCGGAACGCGCGTTCGCGCCGGGCATGGCGGGGTCTCGGGAACAGCGGGGGCGGCGCGGCGGCGGGCTGCGGGCGCCCCCGGTCAGGCCATGGCCTGGCGGGAGAGGGCGCATGCAGTACACGCAGATCCTGTGCGAGCAGGACGGGCCGGTGATGGTGATCACCCTGAACCGTCCGGAGAAGCTCAACGCCTACACCGGCGTCATGGGCGCCGAGCTGGCCGGCGCGTTCCGCCAGGCGGACGCGGACGACAGCGTGCGCGCCGTGGTGGTCACCGGCGCCGGCCGCGCCTTCTGCGCCGGGGCGGACGTCTCCGCCGGCGCAAAGAGCTTTGACGCCTCCGGTCCGCACGGCGCCGCCAATTTCGGCCAGCGGCTGGAGGGGCGCGGCCAGGGCCGCGGCGACGGCGTCAGCTTCGTTCACGCCATCTTCAACTGCCGCAAGCCTTCCATCGCCGCCATCAACGGCGGCTGCGTCGGCGTGGGCGCCACCATGACGCTGCCCATGGACGTGCGCATCTGCTCAACCGCCGCGAAGATCGGCTTCATCTTCGCCCGGCGCGGCCTGGTGCCGGAGGCGGGCAGCGCCTGGTTCCTGCCGCAGATCGTGGGGCTGCCGCAGGCGCTGCGCTGGGCCATCTCGGGCGCCATCTTCGACGCCGGGGAGGCGCTGCGCGGCGGCCTCGTCAGCGAGGTGACGGAGCCGGAGAACCTGCTGGCCCGGGCGAAGGAGATCGCCATCGAGATGACGGCGGAATCGGCGCCCGTGTCGGTGGCGCTGACGCGGCAGATGCTGTGGCGCTTCGCCTCCCAGCCCGATCCGTTCGGCGCGCTGCAGGTGGACGGGCCCATGTCCATGGAGCGAGGCGCCCATCCGGACGTGGCCGAGGGCGTGCAGGCCTTCCTGGAGAAGCGCAGGCCGCAGTTTCCCGGCAAGGTCTCGGCCGACATGCCCAGCCAGTATCCCTGGTGGCGGGAGGACGCCGCGGAATGAGCGCGCCGGAACCCGCGCCGGCGCCGGCGCGCTCCACCCATGAAGAACAGGCGTTTCTTACCGGAGCCCTCGCGCGCCTCGCCGGCCGCCTGGCGCCGGGGGCGACGGGCGTGGCCGGCATGACGCGTCTTTCCGGCGGCGCGAGCCAGGAGACCTGGGCGTTCAGCGCCGTCGGCCCGGACGGGGCCGTGCTGGCGGAGCTGGTCCTGCGGCGCGCACCCGGCGGCTGGCGCCAGGCCGAGGGCGCGGCGGGCCTCGAAACCGAGGCGGCGGTGATCCAGGCCGCGGGCCGCTGCGGCGTGCCGGCGCCGGAGGTGGTGCACGTGCTGTCGGAGGCGGACGGCGTCGGCCGCGGCTTCATCACCCGCCGCGTCGCCGGCGAGACCATCGCCCGCAAGATCCTGCGCGACGCGCCGTTCGCCGGCGCCCGCAAGATCCTGGCGCGCCAGTGCGGCGGCATCCTCGCCCGCATCGCCGCGGTGGACGCCGCCCTGCTGCCGCCGCTGCGCCTCGCGCCGGCGCGCCGCCAGCTGGACGGGCTGCTGCGGCGCTGGCGGGCGATGGGCCTGCACAAGCCGGTGTTCGAGCTGGCCTTCCGCTGGCTCGACGCACGCTGCCCGCCGGATCCGGAGAGGCCGGCGCTGGTCCATGGCGATTTCCGCAACGGCAATCTGGTCATCGGTCCGGACGGCGTGCGCGCCGTGCTCGACTGGGAGATCGCGCATCTGGGCGATCCCATGGAGGATCTGGGCTGGATCTGCGTCAATTCCTGGCGTTTCGGCGCGCTGGACCGGCCGGCCGGCGGCTTCGGCAGCCGCGAGGAGCTGTTCGCCGGCTATGAGGCGGCCGGCGGCGCGAAGGTGGATCCTGAGCGGGTGCGCTTCTGGGAGGCGCTGGGCTCGCTGCGCTGGGGCGTGAGTTGCGCCGCAATGACCGAAACCTTCCGTTCCGGCCTCGACGCCAGCGTGGAGCGGGCGATGATCGCCCGCCGCTCCTCCGAGACCGAGATCGACCTGCTCGACCTGATTTCCCGCCGTTATGGCGACTGACGTTCCGGAGACGCCATGCAGGACGAACCCACCCCGCGCGAGCTGCTGGCCGCCGTGTCCGGCTGGATGCGCCGCGAGCTGTTGCCGGCCGTGCCCGCGCACATGGCTTTTCACGTGCGCGTGGCGGCCAACGCCATTGATCTCGCCCTGCGCCAGCTGGAGCTGGAAGGCGGGGCGAACGCCGCCGAGCTGGCGCGGCTGAAGGCGCTGCTCGGGCGCGACGGCACCCTGGCGGAGCTGAACGCGGCGCTGGCCGAGGCCATCGCCTCCGGCGCCGTGGACCGCGAAGACCCGCGCGTCATGGACCATCTCTACGCCACGACGCTGGAGAAGCTGGCGGTGGACCAGCCCGGCTACGCCGCCTACCGCCGCGCCGCCGGCCTGTAGCCGCGGAGGGAGGCGCCGCTCCGGCGTCCGCGCCTGCGCGGCCCGCCGGACAGGAGGGAACCGGGCGGACCATGCCCCGCAAGAGGGAAGGCCGCCCGCCGGCTCCGGCGCATCGCCGCCCGGGCCGGACAGGGGAGGAGACGGGTCTGGCGGGCCTGCAGCCGTTCCGGCTGCCCGCGCGCCGCGGGCCGTGCTCCGGAGGGCATGGATCACCCATGTCAGCGTGAAAGGGGTCGCCCGTTTCCCGGCGGAAGCGGCGGGCCCTCGCGCGCCATTGCGCGCCCCGAGCGGGCGCGCCGGAAACGGCGCAGGCCGGCTGCGGCCTGCGGGGAGTATGTGATGTCAATGTTCATGCGCGCGCCGGCGCTGGCCGCCGGCGTCGCTTTCGCCCTCGCGCTGTGCGGGGTCGCCAGGGCCGAGCCCAAATACGGGCCGGGCACGTCCGACACCGAGATCAGGATTGGCCAGACCATCGCCTACAGCGGTCCGGCCTCCGCCTTCGGCGCCATGGGCCGCACCCAGGCCGCCTATTTCAGGTGGCTGAACGAGAAGAAGGGCGGCGTCAACGGCCGCAGGATCACCTTCATCAGCCGCGACGACGCCTACCAGCCGCCCAAGGCCATCGAAAACGTGCGCGCCCTGGTGGAGGGCGACGAGGTGGCGCTGGTGTTCGGCGTGCTGGGCACGCCGCTGAACACCGCCATCCGGCCCTACCTGAACGCGAAGAAGGTGCCGCACCTGTTCAACGCCGCCGGCTCGTCGACGTTCAACGATCCCAAACGCTACCCCTGGACCACCGGCTGGCAGCCGAACCTGCATGACGAGGCGAAGTTCTACGGCCAGCACGTGCTGAAGACCAATCCCGGCGCGAAGATCGCCGTGCTCTACCAGAACGACGACTTCGGCAAGGACATGCTGGGCGGCCTGCGCGCGGGCCTCGGCGACAGGGCCGGGGAGATGATCGTCAGCGCCCAGAGCTTCCAGCCCACCGATCCCACCGTGGACAGCCAGCTGGTGATCCTGAAGAATTCCGGCGCCGACACCCTGTTCCTGTTCACCTATCCGAAGCAGTCGGCCCAGGCGATCTCCCGCGTCGCCGAGATGAACTGGAAGCCGGCCACCTACCTGCACCTCGGCTCCGCCTCGGTGGGGGCGACGCTGAAGCCGGCCGGCCTTGAGAACTCCGTCGGCGTTCTGACCGCCGGCTTCATCAAGGACCCCAGCGATCCCAAATGGGCGGACGATCCGGACATCGTCGCGTGGAAGGCGTGGATGGCCGAGAACATGCCGGGCGCGGACCTGAATGATTCGCTCTACATCTCCGGCTACGCCACCGCCCAGACGCTGGAGCACGTGCTGCGCCAGGCCGGCGACGACCTCACCCGCGAGAACATCATGCGCCAGGTCGCCAACATCCGGAATTTCCGCTCCGGCGTGTTGCTGCCGGGCAGTTACGTCAACACCACGCCCGACAATTACGCCATCATCACCTACATGCGCCTGCAGCGGTTCAATGGCAGGAGCTGGGATTTCGTGGATTGACAGGAGGGTTCATCTGCTCTGATCCTCGGACGGCGACATAACGCTGGGCGCCACGTAGCGCCCGAATCCGGGAGGAAGACATGATGAACCGTGGCTGGCGCGCCTGCGTCCGGCTCGGAGCGGCAGCCGCCATGGCGGCCGCTTCGTTTGTTTCTGGCGGCGCCATGGCGGAGCCCAAATACGGGCCAGGCACGTCCGACAGGGAGATCAAGATCGGCCAGACCATCGCCTACAGCGGCCCTGCGTCCGCCTACGGCAACCTTGGCAAGGTCGAGGCCGCCTATTTCAAGTGGCTGAACGAGAAGAAGGGCGGCGTCAACGGCCGCAAGATCACCTTCATCAGCCGCGATGACGCCTACCAGCCGCCCAAGGCCATCGAGAACGTGCGCGCCCTGGTGGAGGGCGACGAGGTGGCGCTGATCTTCGGCGTGCTGGGCACTCCGATCAACATGGCCATCCGGCCCTATCTGAACGCCAAGAAGGTGCCGCACCTGTTCAACGCGGCCGGCTCGTCGGCGTTCAACGATCCCAAACGCTACCCCTGGACCACCGGCTGGCAGCCGAACCTGCACGACGAGGCGAAGTTCTACGCCCAGCACGTGCTGAAGACCAATCCCGACGCGAAGATCGCCGTGCTCTACCAGAACGACGACTTCGGCAAGGACATGCTTAACGGCCTGCGCGACGGTCTCGGCGACAGGGCCGACAGCATGATCGTCAGCGCCCAGAGCTTCCAGCCCACCGATCCCACCGTGGACAGTCCCATGGTGATCATGAAGAACGCGGGGGCCGACACGCTGATGCTGTTCACCTACGCCAAGCAGGCGGCGCAGGCGATCAGCAAGGCGGCGGATCTCAACTGGAAGCCGGCCATGTACCTGCATCTTGGCTCGGCCTCGGTGGGCGCCACGCTCAAGCCCGCCGGTCTCGACAAGTCCGTGGGCGTGATGACCGCCGGCTTCTACAAGGATCCCAGCGACCCCAAGTGGAAGGACGATCCGGCCATCAAGGAATGGCTGGCGTGGATGAAGGAGAACATGCCGGGCGCCGACACCAATGACGCGCTCTACGTGCTCGGCTTCGCCGCCGCCCAGACCCTGGAGCAGGTGCTGAAGCAGGCCGGCGACGACCTCACCCGCGAAAACATCATGAAGCAGGTGGGCAACCTGAAGGACTTCAAGCTCGATCTGCTGTTGCCGGGCAGCGCCATCAACACCTCGCCCGACAATTATGCGATCGTGACCTACATGAAATTGCAGCGTTTCAACGGCAACAGCTGGGATTTCGTAGATTGACAACGCGAACGGGTCTGCTGTGATTGTCCCGACAAAGAAACGGCGGAGCAGAACGGCTCCGCCGGCTGGAGGGAGGAAATCATGGCAGACTTTCGCACGCGCGCCCGCGCGTGGCTGGGCGCGGCCGTCCTGTTCGCCGCCGCGGGTCTTGTTTCCGGGCCGGCGGCGGCCGGACCCAAATACGGGCCCGGCACGTCCGACAAGGAGATCCGGGTCGGACAGACCATCGCCCACAGCGGTCCCGCGTCCGCCTATGGCCGCCTCGGCCAGGCCGAAGCCGCCTATTTCAGGTGGCTCAACGAGACGAAGGGCGGCGTCAACGGGCGCAAGATCACCTTCATCAGCCGCGACGACGCCTACCAGCCCTCCAAGGCGGTGGAGAACGTGCGCGCCTTGGTGGAGAAAGACGAGGTGGCGCTGATCTTCGGCAACCTCGGCACGCCGATCAACATGGCCATCCGGCCCTATCTGAACGTGAAGAAGGTGCCGCTGCTGTTCATCGCCGCCGGCTCCTCCGCCTTTAACGATCCGAAAAACTATCCCTGGGTGATGGGCTGGCAGCCGTCCCTCAACAAGGAGGCGGCCTTCTACGCCCGGCACGTGCTGAAGACCAATCCCAACGCGAAGATCGGCGTGCTCTACCAGCATGACGACTTCGGCAAGGACATGCTGGGCGGCCTGCGCGAGGGCCTCGGCGACCAGGCCGACAGGCTCATCGTCAGCACCCAGAGCTTCCAGGCGACCGACCCGACCATCGACAGCCAGCTGGTGATCCTCAAGAACGCCGGCGTCGATACGCTGTTTCTGTTCGCCTATTCCAAGCAGACCGCCCAGGCCATCGCCAAGCTGGCCGACCTGAACTGGAAGCCGGCCACCTACCTGCACCTTGGCTCGGCCTCCATCGGCGCCACGCTCAAGCCAGCGGGCCTCGAGAACGCGAAGGGCGTGATGACCGCCGGCTTCTCCAAGGATCCCACAGATCCGCGCTGGCAGGACGACGAGACCATCAAGTGGTACCGGGCGTGGATGAAGGAGAACATGCCGGGCGCCGACATCAACGACACGCTCTACATGGCCGGCGTGGCCTACGCCATGACCCTGGAGCACGTGCTGAAGCAGGCCGGCGACGACCTCACCCGCGAAAACATCATGAAGCAGGCGGCGAACATCCGGGATTACCAGAACCCGTTCCTGCTGCCGGAGGGGCGCATCAACACCTCTCCCGATGACTACGCGGTCATCACCTACATGAAGCTGCAGAAGTTCAACGGCGCGTCCTGGGATTACATCGACTGACGCGCCGCGGCCGCCGGCTGCGGCGGCGCGGGGCGGGGGCCGGTCTTTGCATGGCGGGTCCGTGCGTCACAGGTCTGGCAGGCCCGCCGCAGGGGGGCGCGACCGGGCGCGCGGCGAAGGGAGGAAACGGCATGAAGCGGCTGGAAGGCAGGACGGCGCTGGTCACCGGCGCGGGCCGGGGCGTGGGCGCGGCGCTGGCGCGCATGCTGGCGGGGGAAGGCGCGGCCGTCCTGGTCAATGACCTGGACAGCGGCCCGGCGGAGGAAACCGTGGCCGCCATCCGCGCCGCGGGCGGCCGGGCGCTGGCTTTTCCCGGCGACGTCGCCAGTCCCGGTTTCGCCGGGGGATTCCTGCAGGCGGCCATTGACGGGCTGGGCGGGGCCGACATCATCGTCAACAACGCCGGCTACATCTGGAACGCCGGCATCGCCAGCACGACCGACGAACAGTGGGACGCCATGCAGGAGGTGCACCTGAAGGCGGCGTTCCGCATCGCCCGCGCATGGGCCCCGTGGCTGGCGGAGCAGGCGGCGAAGGAGCGCGCCGCCGGGCGGGGCTTCACCCGCAAGATGGTGAACGTCTCGTCGGTCTCCGGCACGCACGGCGCCTGGAAGCAGATCGGCTACTCGGCGGCCAAGGCGGGGCTGGTGGGGCTCACCAAGAGTCTGGCGCGGGAGTGGGGACCGCTGAACGTCACGGTGAACGCCGTGGCCTTTGGCCTGATCGAAACCCGGCTCACCCAGCCGATCGCGGGCGAGACCACCATTGAGGTGGCCGGCCGGCGCCACCGCGTCGGCCTGACGAAGGAGCTGCTGGAGGGCATTTACGCCCAGACGCCGCTGCGCCGCGGCGGCCGTCCCGAGGACGGGGCCGGCGCGGTCCTGCTGTTCTGCCTGCCGGAGTCCGACTACATCACCGGCCAGGTCATCGAGGCCGACGGCGGCGCCAACATGTGAGCGGGTGCTGGCCGGGCGGCGCGGCCGGGCGGGGCGCCGTGCGGCCGGGGCGCGGGGACAGGGCGGCGTCGCCAGGGGAAAGATATTGCGGCGGCGTCCGTTTACGCCCGCGCCGCCTCCGGTTCCGTTCCGCCGCGTCACGCCCGGGCCTGACGGGCGTCCGCTGGCCCCGCCGCCCCGCGGCGCGACAGTGTCGCATGGACGCCCGGGCGAGGCGCCGTTTCCAGCCCCGTCCTACTTCGTCTGGCCGCCGTCCACCGGCACCACCGCGCCGGTGACGAAGCTGGCCAGCGGGCTCAGCAGCCACGCCGCCATCACGCCGATCTCCTCCGGCCGGCCGAAGCGGCGCAGCGGCACCTCGCGGCGGATCCAGCGGTTCCACGCCTCGGCGCGCTCGCCGCTGGCGCGCTCTTCCCACTCGCCGCCGGGGAAGATGATGTTGCCCGGCGCAATGGCGTTCACCCGCACGTTGGAGGGGCCGGCGATGCGGGCCAGCTCCCTGGTCAGGTGGTTCATCGCCGCCTTGGACGTGCCGTAGGTGAGCGCCGTGCCAAGCGCGGCGAGGCCGGCGATGGAGGAGATCATCAGCACCGCCCCCTCCTGGCGCGGCGTCATGCGCCGCAACGCCCCGCGGGCGAGACGAAAGGCGGAATCGAGATTCTGCATGAAGCCCGCGTCCCAGGTCGCGTCGTCCACCTCAAAGCCGGGCGGACAGGGATGCAGGCCGACATTGGCCACCGCGCCCCAGAGCGGCCCCAGCTCCGCCTCCGTGCGGGCCAGCGCCTCCTCGACCGTCTCCGTCTGGCGCATGTCGCCGGCCATGGCCCACACCCGGTCGGCGCCATATCGCGCCGCCAGCTCCGCGCGGGTCGCCTCCAGCGCCTGCGCGCCGCGGGCGGTGATCGCCACCTTCGCCCCTTCCGCCAGCAGCGTGTCGACAATGCCCCGGCCAATGCCGCGGCTGGCGCCGGCGATGAAGATGACCCTGTCTTTCAGCTGCAGATCCACGTTGCGTTCTCCCTGGAGCGTTTCCCTGAGGCGGACGCTCCGTCCGGCGTCAGGGAAACGCGTCTGGCCTGGCGTCGCCGGCGCTCCGGAAAGCCCCGCGCCGGTCGCGCCCTTTCCTGCGCGTCGCCCGCCGGCGGGGCGGGCGCGCGTCTTCGCTTACGTCTTCGCCTGCGGCTCCGGGCTCACCTGCACCAGCAGCTTGCCGTCATTGCCGCCGGAGAACAGCAGGTTGAGGCTGTCGGCGGCGTTCTCGAGCCCCGGCACGACATGGGTCTTCCACTTCAGCCGGCCCTCGCGCACCAGCGGAATGAGCCCGTCCATGGCCTCGCGCAGGCGCGGGAAATAGTCGAGCACGATGAAACCTTTCACCGTCAGGCGGCGCATCAGGATGCGGCTGAAGTCCGAGGGGCCGGGAACGGGGCCGTCCTGGTTGTAGGCTGAAATCAGCCCGCACAGCGGCATGCGGCCGAAACTGTTCATGCGGCTGAACACGGCCTCCATGATGGCGCCGCCGACATTCTCGAAATTGACGTCCACGCCGTCTGGACACAGCCGGTCGAGGGCGGCGCCGACGTCCTCGTTGCGGTAGTCGATGGCGCCGTCGAGCTTCAGCCCGTCGCGCAGCCAGGCGCATTTGGCCGGGCCGCCGGCGATGCCGACGACGCGCGCGCCCTGCAGTTTCGCCAGCTGCGCCGCCACCGAGCCCACCGCGCCGGCCGCGGCGGAAACCACCACGATTTCGCCGGGCTTCGGCTGGCCGATGTCCATCATGCCGAACCAGGCGGTGACGCCGGTGTTGCCCAGCACGCTCATCCAGGCGGTGAGCGGCGCGCCGTCCAGGTTCTCCAGCCGGCGCAGCATGTTTTCGGGCGCGACCGTGTAGTCGGCCCACGCGCCGGCGTGGGGACGCACGATGTCGCCGGGCCGGAAGGCGGCGGAGCGGCTGTCCTCCACCACGGCGATGACGCCGCCGCGCATCGGCTGGCCGATCTCCACAGGCGGCATGTACTGGTCGCGCTCGCTCATCCAGATGCGGTGGGTGGGATCGAGCGAGAGATAGACCGTCCGGCACAGCACCTCGCCGTCGGCGAGGGCGGGCAGGGGCCTCTCCACCAGTTCAAGATCCCCTCTGGCCACCGCGCCCTGCGGCCTGCGGCGCAAAACCCACTGTCGGTTGACGCTCATGATCGTTTCACTCCCCGGGCAGTCATCTCTGGAACGGATGCGTGCGCCGGTTTTCGCCGCCGCCGCGCCGCAAGGCAAGCCTCCTGGCGCGGGGCGGGCGCGCGCGGCGCGCTGCCGTTCACTCGGCCGCCATGCGGCGCGGACGCGGCGGCAGCGCCTCATGGCCGCTGACGCCGCTGGCGAACAGGGCGTCGATCTCCGCCTCCGGCATCCCCGCCACGTCGCGCAGGGCCTCCCGCGTGTGCTGGCCGAGCGTGGGGGCGGGGAAGCGCACCGGCGGCGCTCCGGCTCCGCCGGCGGGGCGGAAGGGCGTGGCGGCGTGGGGCAGGTCTCCGGTCCAGTCGCGCCGGGCGATGCGCCAGTAGCGCCGCGCCGCAAGGTGGGGATCGTTGAACAGGTCGAGCGCCGGACGGGCGACGCCCGCGGCGACGCCGGCCTGCTGCAACAGGCGCATGGCCTCGCCGGCCGGCCGCGCGGCGCACCAGGCGGCGACCGCGGCGTCCAGCTCGTCCTCGCGCGCCTTGCGGCCGGCGGCGGAGGCGAGCTGCGGATCGGCGGCGAGATCGTCGCGGCCGATGCAGCGGGCGAGGGCGCGCCACATGGCGTCGTCGGTCACCGAAATCACCAGCCAGCCTTCCCCGGGCTCCGGTTGCGGCGCGGCGGCGGCGGGCATGGGCGCGCCCTCCACGGTCCACGCCCTGGGCTCGCGGTCCGGCTGGCACGCGTAGCAGCCGTGCGGCGCATGCGCGGGGTGGCGGTTGCCGGTGCGCGGCACCTCGCCGCCCAGCGAGCGGGCGACCATCGCCGGCGCGGTCATCGGCATCATGCAGAGGGTCTGGGAGATGTCCACGTGCTGGCCCTCGCCGGCGCGCAGCTGGTGGAACAGCGCCGCCAGGGTCGCGGCGGCGCCGTTTAGGCCGCCGGTGGCGTCGCCATAGGCGATGTGGCTCATCACCGGCGGCCCGTCCGGCGCGCCGGTGATGGTGGGCAGGCCCGAGGCCTGCTCCAGCGTCGATCCGTAGGCGCGCGCCTCGCGCCACGGGCTGGCGGCGCCGAAGGCGCTCATGGAGGTCATCACCAGCCGCGGATTCACCGCCGACAGGGCGGCGTAATCGAGCCCGAGCCGCGGCAGCACGTCGGCGGCGTAATTCTCCACCACCACGTCCGCCCGGGCCACCAGCCGCTTCAGCGCCGCCACCCCGTCCGGATGGGTGAGGTCGAGGGTGACGCCCCGCTTGTTGCGGTTCATCGCGCAGAAGCGGGCGGATTTCTCGTACAGCCGCTCGCGCAGCGCCTCCTCGCCATAATCGACGCCGCGCCACCAGTCCGGATAGCGGCAGGCCTCCACCTTGATCACCACGGCGCCGAGATCGGCGAGAAAACGCCCGCACAGCGGCCCGGCCCAGCCCATGGAGAGGTCCACCACGGTGACGCCCTCCAGCGGCGGCCGGCTGGCGGCCCGTCCGGCCGGGCGCGGCTCCCACGCTGGCGCCGGGCCGGGCGCCTCCAGCCGCGCGCGCCGGCGCGGCGGCGTTTTCGTCAGCCTGAGCGGGCAGCCGGGGGCGAGGGCGACGCGGCCGCCGATCTCCAGCCCGGCGATCGCGCCGCTGTCGCGCAGGTGCTCCATGGCTGCGAGCTCGTCCATGGTCCACACCGGCGTGACCGGCAGCCGGCGTTTCAGCGCCTCGGCGAACCACGCTTCCTTCGTCCGCTGCGCGAAGCGTTCGTTGAAAATGGCGTCGAGCTCGCCGGCGATGGCGAGGCGCGCCTCGCCGGTCGCCAGGTCGGCGCGGGCGGCGTAATGGCTGATGTCCAGCATGTCGCAGAACGCCTGCCATTGCGCCGGGGTGACGATGGTGACGCCGACCCACCCGTCCGCCGCCGTATAGACGCCGAGCGGATAGGTGGGGGCGAAACGGTTGACGCCGCCGCGGGGAAAGCCGGCGCCGCGCAGCCAGCCGTCGGCGCACTGGAACTCGGCGTGGGCGATGCAGGCCTCGAACACGCTCAGCTCCAGCGCCTGGCCGCCGCCATGGCGGGCGCGGCCGCAGAGCGCCGCCATCACGCCGATGAAGCCGGAGACGCCGGCGGTGACCAGCGCCTGAAATTCGGGGCCGGCCAGCGGCGGCCCCTCCACCGGCCCCACGTTCTCCACCACGCCCGCGAGGGCGCGGCACACCGCGTCCGAGCCGCGCCAGCCGGCGTAGGGGCCGGAGCGGCCGAACCAGGAGACGTCGCAGATGACGAGGCCGGGATATTTTTTCGCCAGCGCCGTCACGTCGGCGGCGGGGCCGGGCGCGCCGTCCGAGGTCACCAGCACGTCGGCGCCGGCGACCAGCCGCTCCAGCGTCGCCATGTCGTCCGGGTCGCCGTCGCGCAGCGTCACGCGGCGCTTGCCGGCGGCGAGAAACGCCCAGGCGGCCCCCGGCGCGTCCGGCGCGGCGCCGGCCAGCGGCGCCTGCCGCTCCATGGGGTCGCCGTCCGGCGGCCCGATCTTCACCACCTCGGCGCCCAGGTCCGCCATCAGGCGCGCCAGATAGGCCCCGGCCGGCAGGAAGCCCGCTTCCAGCACCCGCACTCCGTCCAGCGGCATTGGCTGTCCTTTCACGTTTCCATGAAGAGCCGCGCCGCGCCAGGGCGCGGCGCCGCGTCCGTGGAAGCGTTCCGCCAGTGCGGCGGAGGCGCTTCCTCCCTGTCTCACTGTTGTTGCGCGCCGGCGCGGCGGCGCGCGGCGGCGGCGTTTCGCCGTCCCCGGATGGGGACGATGGCGCGCGCCGGTTGCTCTGGCAAGGAAAATGAAATTTTGTATAACGGATTTGATAACGGGCAGGCGCGGACAGCCTGCGCGACGGGGCCCGCGGCGCGCGGGCGGAAGAGGACGACGCCACGCCCGGCCCACGGCCGGGCTTTTTCCGGACCACGCTCCGGGGAGGCGGGCTTCTCCGCCCGGTCGCCGCCTGCGGGCGTGAAGGCTGGAGGAGCGTTTCATGGTGTGGCAGGCGGAAATCGAAGAGTTGCGGCGGCGCGAGGCCCTCGCCCGGCGGATGGGCGGTCCCGACAAGGTGAAGCGCCAGCACGACGCCGGCCGCCTCACGGTGCGCGAGCGCATCGACCGGCTGGTGGACGGCGGCTCGTTCCACGAAACCGGCGCCATCGCCGGCATGGCCGAATATGATGAAAACAACAACCTGAAGGACTTCACGCCCGCCAACTGCGTGTTCGGCCGCGCCCGCATCAACGGCCGCCCGGTGGTGGTGGTCGGCGACGACTTCACCGTGCGCGGCGGCTCCGCGGACGCCTCAATCGCCGCCAAGCCGCGCATGGCCGAGGAGATGGCCGCCGCATGCCGCATGCCCATCATCCGCATCATCGAAGGCTCGGGCGGCGGTGGCTCGGTGAAGACCATCGAGACCAAGGGCCGCGCCAACCTGCCGGGCGGCGTCGGCGGCGGCGAGAGCTTCGAGCTGATGACCAGCAATCTCGCCGAGGTGCCGGTGGTGGGGGTGGGGCTGGGCTCGGTGGCCGGTCTCGGCGCGGCGCGCCTCGCCTCCACGCATTTTTCGGTGATGACCAAAACCTCGGCCATGTTCGTGGCCGGTCCGCCGGTGGTGGCGCGCCTCAACCCCAACGCCGAGCCGCCGGGCAAGCAGGAGCTGGGCGGCTGGGAGATCCAGACCCGCTCCGGCGCCATCGACATGGCGGTGGACACCGAGGAGGAGGCGTTCGAGGCGGCCAGGCGCTTCCTCTCCTACCTGCCGAACTCGGTGTACGAGCTGCCGCCGGTGACCGAACCCACGGATGATCCGCAGCGGCGCGAGGAAAGCCTGCTCTCCGCCGTGCCGCGCGACGTGCGCAAGGTTTACCGGATGCGCCCGGTCATCGAGGCGGTGGTGGACCGCGGCAGCTTCTTTGAGATCGGCAAAATGTTCGGCCGCTCGCTCATCACCGGTCTCGCCCGCATCGACGGCAAGCCGGTGGCGGTGATGGCCTCCGACCCCTATTTCTACGGCGGCGCCTGGACGGCCGATTCCTGCGAAAAGGCCATCCGCTTCATCGACCTCGCCCAGACCTTCCACCTGCCGGTGGCGTATCTGCTCGACTGCCCCGGCTTCCTCATCGGCCTTGAGGCGGAGAAGGCGGCCACCATTCGCTGGGGCGTGCGGGCGCTGGCGGCCATGAACCAGACCACCGTGCCGTGGTGCACCATGATCGTGCGCAACGCCTTCGGCGTGGCCGGGGCGGTGCACAAGCCGGCCGGGCGCTTCGGATTCCGTTACGCCTGGGTGTCCGGCCGCTGGGGCTCGCTGCCGCTGGAAGGCGGCATCGAGGCCGCCTACCGGGCCGAGCTGGACGCCGCCGGAGACCGCGCCGCCAAAATGGCGGAGATCGAGGAGCGGCTGAACAAGCTGCGCTCGCCCTTCCGCAGCGCCGAAACCTTCTGGGTGGAGGATATCATCGACCCGCGCGACACCAGGCCGCTGCTGGTGGATTTCGTCAATCTCGCCTGGCCGACGCTGCAGCCCGGCCCGAGCCGCTTCGCCATCCGGCCCTGAGCCGGACGCAAGGGGACGCGCCGGACGGCGCGTCCCCTTGCGTGACGGCGACGCCCGCGCGGCCCGCCGTCACTCCTGTCCGGATCCTTCGCCGGCTTACTGTCCGGTGAAGGTGGGCTTGCGCTTTTCCAGGAAGGCGGCGACCGCCTCGGTGTGGTCGGCGGTGGCGTGGGCCAGCGCCTGGTAGGCGGAGGAGAGGTCCAGCAGCGCCTGCAGCGAGGTCTCCTGGCCCTTGCGGATCAGCGTCTTGGTCATGCGCACGGCATGGGGCGGGTTGGCGGCGATGCGCAGCGCCAGGGCCTTCGCCTCGTCCATCAGCTGCGCGTCCGGCACCACGCGCGACACGAGGCCGATCTTCAGCGCCTCCTGGGCGTCGATCATGTCGCCGGTGAGGGCCATTTCGCAGGCCTTCGAATAGCCCACCACGCGCGGCAGCAGCCAGGCGCCGCCGTCGCCGGGGATGATGCCCAGCTTGACGAAACTCTCGGCGAACTTCGCGCTCTCGCCGGCGATGCGGATGTCGCACATGCAGGCGAGGTCGCAGCCGGCGCCGATGGCGTGGCCGTTCACCGCGGCGATCACCGGCACCTCCAGCCCGTCAAAGGCCAGCGGAATGCGCTGGATGCCGAGCTTGTAGTTGCGGCGGGTCTGGGCGGGCAGCCTGTCCGAGAGGCCGCCCTCGCCGCTCATCTTCTTGACGTTGCCGCCGGAGGAGAAGGAGGGGCCGGCGCCGGTGACGATGGCGACCCGCACGCTCATGTCGGCGTTCATGCGCGCGCAGGCGTCCTCGAAAGCGGCGATCATGTCCTCCGAGGAGATGGCGTTGCGCGTCTCCGGAACGTTCATGGTGAGGATGGCGATCGGGCCTTCCTGGCGGTAGTCGAGCGGCGACTGCATGGGCATTCACTCCAGATGTCGTTGCGCGCCGTCGGTCAGGCCGGCGCAGTGGGGGCCGGCGCCATGGCCGGCGGGGATGGAGAACAGGGGGTGACGGGCGGGCGCGCCGCGGCGCCCGCGCCGCAGGCGTGGCTCAGCGCAGGCCGAGGCCGCGGGCGATCATGCCGCGCAGGATCTCGCGCGTGCCGCCGCGCAGCGAGAACGACGGGGCGTTCAGCACCGTATGGGCCAGCACCGCGACGAAATCGCTGGTGGAGCTGGCGTCCGGCTCGGCGGCGATGAGGTTGCGGGCGATCTCCGGGATCTCCTGTTCGACCAGCGCGCCGAGATCCTTCACCAGCGCCGCCTGGATGGCCGGGTCGTCGCCGCGCTGCAGCATGCCGGCCACCGAGCGCGACAGGCGCCGCAGCGTGTAGATGTGCGCCGCCAGCCGGCCGATGGCCGCCCGCGCCGCCGGCGAGGGGTCCGGCCCCAGCGCCCGCACCAGCTCCACCAGCAGGGTGAAGGAGGACAGGAAGCGCTCCGGGCCGCTGCGCTCCAGCGCCAGCTCGCTGGTCACCTGCTTCCAGCCGTCGCCCGGCCGGCCCAGCACGGCGCTGTCCGGAATGAAGGCGTCGCGGAACACCACCTCGTTGAAGTGGTGCTGGCCGGCGAGGTCGATGATCGGGCTGATGGTGACGCCGGGGGTGTTTTTCAGGTCCACCAGCATCTGGGTGAGGCCCTCATGCCGGCTGGCGGTCTGCTCGGCGGTGCGGCACAGCAGGATCATGTAGTGGGCGATATGGGCGCCGGTGGTCCACACCTTGGCGCCGTTCACCACCCAGCCGCCGTCCACCTTCACCGCGCGGGTGCGCACCGAGGCGAGGTCCGAGCCCGTGTCCGGCTCGCTCATGCCGATGCAGAAATAGCACTCGCCGGCGGCGATGCGCGGCAGGATCGACTGCTTCTGCTCCTCCGTGCCCACCTTCAGGATCAGCGGGCCGCTCTGGCGGTCGGCGATCCAGTGGGCGCCCACCGGCGCGCCGGCGGCGAGCATCTCCTCCAGCACCACATAGCGCTCCAGGGCGCTGCGCTCGTGGCCGCCGTACTGTCTGGGCCAGGTCATGGCGATCCAGCCCCGCGCGCCCATCTTGCGGCTGAACTGCGGATCGGCGCCGCTCCACGAATCCGCTTTCCTGAGCGGCGGGCGGCCGGCCAGCTCGACTTTCAGGAACTCACGGACTTCGGCGCGAACCTTCTCGGCTTCTCCGGAAACGGGCGGCGGGGCGAAACTCAGCGCGTCCATGGCCAACTCCCTCTGTCTTTCGCTGTTCTGTCAGGCGGCGGTCAGCATGGCCCACAGGCCGTCGGCGCCGGCGGCGACCGCCCGGTCGCCCAGTTTCGTCTGCCAGTAGACGTCGTTGCCGAACTCGTCGCGCCACGACCACAGCCGCTGGGTGCTGAAGTGCAGCGGATGCTCGGCGGTGAAGCCGATGGCGCCGTGCACCTGGTGGGCGATGCCGCAGCCGATGGAGGCCGCCTCGCCGACGCGCGCCTTGGCCGCGGCCACGGCGAGGGCGCCCGCGCCCTGGTGGGCGCTCTCGATGGCGGCGTCCGCGGCGGCGGTCGCCGCCGCCGCCTGGGAGGCGAGGGTGGCGAGGCTGTGCTGGATGGCCTGGAACTTGCCCAGCGGCTTGCCGAACTGGCTGCGCTCCTGGGCGTACTGCACCGAAAGCTTCAGGATGGTCTGCATGGCGCCCGCCATCTGGGCGCTGCGGGCGGCGGCGCCCATGGCCCACACGTCGGCGGCGTCGTGCGGAATGGCGCCCGCCGCCTCGGCCAGCGCGCCGTCGAAGCGCACGTCGTCGCGCGGCTCGCGGGCCAGGTTGGCGGCGTGCGAAAGGCTGACATGGGCGAGCGGCACCAGCGCCGCCACCGGCCCCTCCGGCCCCCGGGCCACGGCGACCACGCCCCCGGCGGCGTTGCGGGCGTAAGGCACGCGCGCCACGGCGCCGTCAATGCGCCAGCCGCCGTCGTCCATGCGGGCGGTGAGCGTTTCGCCCTCGCGCGGAACGGCGATGGTGAGCGGCGCGTCAGGGGCGGCGACGCCCGCCTCGCCCAGCAGGTGGGCGGCGATGAGCGTCTCGGCCAGCGGCGCCGGCACGGACCAGGCGCCAGCCGGAACCAGCAGCGCCAGCGCGTCGGCGAGATCGGCGCCGCTGCCGCCGAAGTCCTCGGCCGCCGCGGCCCTGGTCAGGCCGGCCTCGGTCATGGCGTCCCACAGGCCGGCCTGGAACGCGCCGCCAGCGGCGGCCCGCAACAGCTCCGGCGTGCAGTGGTCCCTGAACAGCCGCGTCGCCGTGTCGACGAACATGTCGCGCATGTCGCTCATCGGGCTTCCTCTTCCTGCTACGTCCATTTTGTGCGGGGGTCGCCCGCAGGTTACGTTCTCTATCACGGCTCGTCCGCGCAAAATCCAGCCTTTTCAGGCATTCCTGCCATGCCGGCGCCGCCGTTGCGCCGCAGGCCCGGGCCTGTGCGCAGCGCATGGGACGGCGGCGGAGGCGCCGATTCCCTTTTCCCCGCGCATGCTCTAACGGCATGGCGGGCGGCAGTCGCCGGAAAAACGGAAGGAAGGGAGAAACGTCATGGGCCTGCAGAGCCGGCCGCCGGAAGTCGAGGCGTATGAGATCGCGCATGACCCGTCCGTCGCCGCCACGCCGTGGGCGGTGCGCGCCGGCGACGCGGTGATCGCCCGCTTCGCCAGCGAGGCGCTGGCCGAGGCCTGCGCCGACGCGCTGGAGTCGGCGCGCATGCAGGCCGGGATGCCGCCGCCCGGCGACGGCTGGGAGATGATCCGCAGCCGCGGCTTCACCCGTCACGCCGGCCCCATCTGGTTCCGCCGCGACGACAGGGGCCTCGTCTTCGGCTTCCGCGCCCTGCCCAAGCACCGCAACAGCAACGGCGTGATCCACGGCGGCATGATCATGACCTTCATCGACCGCATCCTCGGCGTCGCCATCGTGGAGGAGGCGCCGCACGTGCAGCCCCAGGCCACCATCCAGCTCGACACCCATTTCGTCAGCGGCGCCAGGGTCGGCGAATTCGTGGAGGCGCGCTGCGCGCTGACGCGGGCCACGCGCGCCGTGGCCTTCGCCACCGCCACCGTTTATGTGGGCGAGCGCATCGTGGCGAAGGCGCAGGGCATGTGGAAGCTGCGCGAAGGGTGACGCCTCTGCGGCCGACGGGGACGGGACGCGCCGCGCTCAGTCGCTGGCGCTCGCCTCCCAGGCGGCGTGGAGCACGCCCGGCTCCGCCGCCAGGGCGTCGGCGATGGCCTCCATCTCGTTCCGGTCCACCGAATTGACCGCCAGCACCGCGACGATGTCGACGAGGCCGTTTTCATGGCGCACCTCGCGCACGTCGGCGAGCGGGTAGTGCGCCTGGCGCAGGCGCTCGCCCAGCAGCTCGCGCAGCGGGCCCACGTCCTCGCGCCGCGTGGTGAGCGTCACCGCAATGGTCATCTCGGCGCTGCGCTCGTTCACCGGGATGCGGTTGATGGCGTTGACCAGCGGCCGCAGCAGCGTGTTGCCGCTGACCACGAACACGGTGACCAGCAGCGCCTCCAGCACGAGGTCGACGCCCGCCGCCGCGCCCACCGCCGCCGAGCACCACAGCGTGGCGGCCGTGTTGAGGCCGCGCACGTTCATGCCCTCCTTCATGATCACGCCGGCGCCGAGAAAGCCGACGCCCGAGACGACGTAGGCGATGACGCGCAGCGACTCGCGGTCTCCGGCGATGCGCGCCGCCACGTCGACGAAGGCCGCCGCTCCCACCGCCACCAGCACGTTGGTGCGCAGCCCCGCCGAGCGCAGGCGGAACTGCCGCTCCGCGCCGATGATCATGCCGCAGGTGAAGGCCGTCAGCAGGCTGACGACCGAATCCAGGAAGGGCATGAGCTGCAGTGTGTCCAGGAAACGCATTCGGGGCCCCTCCGTGCCTGGCCCGCAACTGTGGCGCCGGGCGCGAAAGCGGCCGGCCCGGATCAGGGAGGGCGCGCCGCGCCAGCCTCACAGAGGGCCGAGGGCGGGCGCGCTGTCAATGGCGCGGCCGCCCTCAGCCGCCGTTTTCCGGAACCACGGCGGCGAAGGGCGCGTCGGCCGCGCCGAGCCGGCGCAGCATATCCTGCGCGCCGGCGCCCGGCGCCTGCAGCCGCCACATGTCGCCGGGCAGCGGCCCGTCGGCGACGCGCATGCCGTTGGCCGCAAGCCAGGCGCCCGCGTCCGCCATGCTGACGCCGGGGGCGAAGCGCACCAGCGCGGTGGGGCCGGCCGCCTTCTCCGGCGCCGAGGCGGCGACGTAACGTCCCCCGTCCTGGACGGCCTGGCGCCCGAGCAGGTGCAGCAGCGCGCCGGACTCGATCACCGCCAGCGCCGCCAGCCCCGCCACGGCGAAGCCAGGCCAGCGCGGCGCGCCGGCGCCGGCGAACAGGGCCGCGAAGGTCCGCCCCAGCCAGCCGCGCGCCTGCGGCGCGGCCGCCGCCGGCTGCGGCCGGCGGACGGGCGCAGCCGCCTCCTCCGCGTCAATCTTCGCGAACAGCGCCTCCATGGCGGCGAGGGAGGGCGGGGCGATGGCCTCGTTCGCCATCACCGCGGCGGCGCGCTCCTCCTGGACGAGGGCAAGGCGCCGGCGGGCCTCCGGATCGCTGGCGAGGCGCGCCCGCAGCGCTTCGGTCTCGCCGGCCGGCAGGCGGCCGGTGACGAAAAACGGCAGGTCGAGATCCAGCCCGTCGCCGGCGGCCGCGTCTTGCGCCGCCGCGTCCTGCCGGTTGCGGCCGTTGTCGCTGGTCATGGCCATCCCCTGTCGACGCCCGCCTGCGCGAGCAGCTCCGCCAGACGCCTGCGCGCGTGAAACAGGCGGGTTTTCACGGTGTTGGCGGGAATCCCGAGGATCTCCGCCACCTCCTGCACGCCCTGCTCGTGGTAATAGACCAGGTCGATGACTTCCCGGTGCTCCGGGCCGAGGCGCTGCAGGCAGGCGCGCATCACGGCCGCCTTGTCTGATTTCTGGGCGACGACCTCCGGATCGTCGGCGTCGTCAGCCATGGCGAGGGCGGCGGCGTCGTCGAGCGCGTCCGGGGCGCGCCGGCGCAGGTGCGACAGCGCCTTGAAACGCGCGATGCCCAGCAGCCATGTGGCGACGCCCGAGCGGCCCTCGAAGGCGCCGGCCTGGCGCCACACGTCGAGGAACACGTCGGACGCCAGCTCCTCGGCCGTGGCCGCATCGCGCACCATGCGCACGAGAAAGCGGTGAACGCGCAGGCTGTGGCGCTGGTAAAGCGCCGCCATCGCCGCCCGGTCGCCGCCAGCGATGCGCTGGATGAGGCTCTCGTCCGAAAGGCCGTCCACTGCGTCCCCCGCCCTGTGGCCGCGGAGCCGGCGCGGGCCGCCGTTCCGGGCGCGTCGCAGACAGGGCGCCGGCGGCGCGGGCCCCCCGGGCCGGGCGGGCGCCGGACGCCGGCGTCCTGGCGTCTGCGACGAGTGTTTCCGCCGCGGGCGGCTCCGGTCAAGCGTCCGGCCGCGCCGGCGGGGCGCGGCCGGACGCCGGCGCCCTCGCGGGCCGTCCGCGGCGATGCGTCAGGGCGGCGCATGGCGGCGCTCCGGCGGCGTTTCAGTAACGGCGCCAGCAGCGCCACACCACCTCGCCCCACGGCGTCAGCTGCTTGCGCCACACGCAGCGCGGGCCATGCCAGTAGCGGACGTAATGGGGCCGGTAATGGCCGCGGAAGCGGTGGCCGTGATGGCCCCAGTGCCTGTGGCCATGGTGGTGATGGTAGCCGTGGCCGTGACCATGACCGGGCTTCGCCTCCGCCGTCGCGGGCGCCAGGGCCAGCGCGCCGGCGGCGGCGACCGTCAGGCCGGCGGCCAGCGCCAGGGCGCGCAGGGGGCTGAAACGGGCTGCGCCGGCGCTGGCGGCGCGGATCATATTGCTGAACATGACGGGTCTCCCCAAAATCTCACATTGCCGTCATGGGCCGTCGCGGGAGCGCCGCCGCCTGCGGTTTGCGGTTGCGCGCCGGCCTCGCCGCCGCCCATGATGCTGTGTCGCGCGTCACGCCTGCGGGGTTCACGCCGGCGCGCATTTTTCGCGGCGACGGGCGGGGGCGGCTGCGCATCCCGCCCGGGATCCGTGAACCGGTTCCGGCGTTGACGCGACAAAGGCCCGGAAGGCCGCGCGCGCCCTTGCGGCGCGTCGCCATGACGGGAGGTCGCGATGGTCCTGTTCAGTTCCGGGAGGTCGCCGGCGCGCCGGCGCGCGCGCGCCGGCGCCGGCGCCGTTCTGGCGCTGGCGCTGTTCCTGCCGCCGCTGGCGGCGCTGGCCCAGGGAGCGGCGCCCGGCCGCGGGCAGTCCGGCGCCGTCGGGACGCTCCGTCCGTCCCTGCCGGCGACGCCGGACAGGGGCTGGCGCGGCGAAAGCGGCTCGCGCCTGCAGCTCTCCGGCCAGTCCGGCTGGCGGGAGCGGAGCGGCGGCGCGGGCCCGCTGGCGGGCCAGCGGGCGCCGCGCGGGCCCGAAGGCGGGCCGCCGCCGCAGACAGGTCAGGAAGGCCGGCCTGGCCGGCGGCCGGAGGGGCGCCCGGACTGGCGGCCGCGCCCGCCGCGCCCCCCGGGGCCGCGGCCCTATCCGGTCTACCCCGGCGCCGCGCCCTATCCTTATCCCTACCCCTATCCGTATCCCGTGTGGCCGGCGCCCTATCCGCCGCCGGTCCCGGTCCATGTCGACGCTTATGACGGGGCGCCGCCGCGGCCGTCGCGGCCGCGCCAGACCCGGCCGGCGCGGCAGGAAAAGCAGGCGAAACAGGCGAAGCCGGCGAAGGCCGCCAGCCGCGGCGCCGGCGCCCGGCCGCCCGCCGCCCCGCCGCCGGCGCCGCCTCCGGCCGCGCCCGCCCGGGCCGACAGCGGCGTTCCGCCCGCCGGCGAGAACCGGCTGGTTCCTGACGAGGTGCTGGTCACGGTGGCGGCCACCGGCCAGCAGGGCCAGTCGCTGGCCGGCGCCCTGGCCAGGGCGCATCGCCTGCAGTTGCTGCAGGCGCGCCGCCCCGGCGCCCTGGACGTCACCCTGGCGCGCTTCCGCATCTCCGGCGGCCGGCCGGTGCGCGACGTCATCGCCGCCCTGGAGCGCGACAGCCGCGTGCTCTCGGCCCAGCCGAACTATCTCTACGCCCTGACCGGCGACGCCCCGCCCGCGGCCGGGGCCGGCGGGGCGCTGGCCGCCGCCCAGTACGGGCTGGAGCGGCTGCGCGCCGGCGTCGCTCATGTGCGGACGAAAGGCGAGGGCGTGCTGGCGGCGGTGATCGACTCAGGGGTCGACGCCGGCCACCGCGAGCTGCGCGGCGCCGTCGCGGGCAGCGTCGACGTGGCCGCGGCGGCCGCCGGCCGGCCGGCGCCGCAGAAAACTGCCGCCCGCGCCGGCGACGCCGACGCCCACGGCACCGCCATGGCCGGCGTCATCGCCGCCCGCGACCAGATGCGCGGCGTGGCGCCTGCGTCCCGCATCCTGGCGCTGCGCGCCTTCGGCGGCGGCTCCGGCCGCGACGGCGCCGCGGGCTCCACCTTCGCCGTCGTCCTGGCGCTGGACGAGGCGCTGGCCGCGGGCGCGCGGGTGATCAACATGAGTTTCGAAGGGCCGCGCGATCCGCTGCTGCAGCGGGCGCTGGCCGCCGCAGCCGCGCGGGGCGTGACGCTGGTGGCCGCCGCCGGCAACGGCGGGCCGCAGGCGCCGCCCGCATGGCCGGCGGCCGACCCCAACGTCATCGCCGTGGCGGCCACCGACGCCCGCGACGCCCGCGCCCCCATGTCGGCGCGGGGCGAGCACGTCGCCGTGGCCGCTCCTGGCGTCGACATCATCGGTCCGCGCCCGGGCGACGCCTACCAGTTCGCCTCCGGCACCTCGCTGGCGGCGGCGCATGTCTCCGGCGTCGCCGCCCTGGCGCTCGCCGCCAATCCGGCCCTGCGCGGGGCTGACGTGCGGCGCATCCTGATGGAGACGGCGCGCGATCTGGGGCCGCCCGGCCGCGACCCCGATTTCGGGGCCGGCCTCGTTGACGCCGCCGCGGCGGTGGCGGCGGCGCAGGCGGCCGCCACGGCGCCGGCCCCCGCGCCGGCCGGCGCGACGGCCGGTCCGGCGGCGGCGACGCCGGATGCGCCGGCGCCGTCCGGGGCTTCCGCAACGCAGTCGCCGCGCGCCGCCGGAACCGCCGCCCCGGAATGACGCGCCGTCCGGGCGCGGGCCGGCGGGCGCGCCCGGACGCCATGGCTCCCCATGCCCCCGGCCCAGGCCCACATATTTTTCACTTTCGGCCATTACGCCGTCACATGGCGGCCGTCCGCGTCGCATGTCAAATTGTCGTGATGGAAGAGGGTGTTGCGGTTTGGTCACGGTGGCGTGCGACGAGCGGCGCCGCGCTTTCCCTAACGCAATCTCGCCTCAATGGGCGGGAACAACCGCCGGCATGTCGCCATTCCGTCCTGGCGGACGCCGCCGCTGGAGCGGCGCCCCGTCATGCAGGGCGCGCCGCATCAGGGGCCCCATCCGGGACCCCGGGCCTCTGGCCGGCGGAGGCGCCCCTGTTCCCGGGACATGAAACGCCGCCTGAGTCCACGCCGCCGCGCCGCGGCGCCGCCCGTTCCGGCTGTCCGCGCCCCGCGCGGCCGCCCCGTAATCCGGATTGCGAGAGAATGATTGACCGTCGCCGCTTCCTGCTCGCCGCGCCCGTTGTCCTGGCCGCCTGCGCCGAACGTCCGCGCCCGGAGCTCGCCGCGCCTCCGCCCGTGGATCCCTATTACGCGAGTCTCTACGGGCCCATTGACGACGGCCGCTTCTACATCGAGGCGCTGGACATGAGCGTCGTCGATCCGCGCTTCCTGCGACGGGAGGTCGCTTACGACACCCGCGAGGCGCCGGGCACGATCGTCGTCGATCCCACCAATCATTATCTCTATCTCGTGCGCGAGGGCGGCCGGGCCATACGCTACGGCGTCGGCGTCGGCCGCGAGGGCTTCCGCTGGAACGGCGTCGCCACCGTGGGGCGCAAGGCCGCGTGGCCTACCTGGACGCCGCCCGCCGCCATGCTGAAGCGTGACCCGCAGGCGCGGCCCTGGGCCAAAGGCATGCCGGGCGGTCCGGACAATCCCCTCGGCGCCCGCGCGCTCTATCTCTACCAGGGCGGCCGCGACACGCTCTACCGCATCCACGGCACCAACGATCCCTCCACCATCGGCCTGTCGCTGTCGTCCGGCTGCATCCGCCTGTTCAACCACGACATCATCCACCTCTATAACCAGACGCCGGTGGGCACGAAGGTGGTGGTGCTGAAATACGCCGGGCCGACGCTCGACGGCGAAATCGTCGACGAGGCGGAGCCGGACGGGCGCCGCGCCGCGGCGGCGGGCGCCGTCCTGCGCTGAGGCGCGGACCGGACGGGGCGCGCCGCGCCCCTGGCCACGCGCTTTGGCCGCGCTCCCGGCCGCAAGCCGCGGGCGCAGGGCCATGCATGACGCGCATGGCAGAATCCCGGTTGACCCGGCGGCCGCGCGCGGGTAACCGCGGCGCCATGACGATGGTTACGCTCGCGCCTGTTCCGGACAACGCTTCCGACGCCTCCCGGCCGCTGCCGCCCGGCTTCCGGCCGCTGCGCATCGGCTCGCACAACGACTTCCTCGGCCTGACCGGTCCCTTCGCCATGAAGGAGGAGGACGGGCTGCTGAAGCTCGGCTTCCATGTCGAGCAGCGCCACTGCAACATCGCCGGCATCTGTCACGGCGGCATGATGCTGACCTTCGCCGACATCCAGATGGCGGTGGCCGGCAAATACCAGGAAAACCTGCAGGGCTTTCACATGACCGTGTCGCTGGCCTGTGACTTCCTGGGCGCCGGGCGGCTGGGCGGCTGGGTCGAGGGCCGCACCGAGGTGGTGCGCAACGTCGACCGCCTGCTCTACGCCCAGTGCATCGTCACCTGCGACGGCGAGCCGGTGCTGCGCGGCAACGCCGTGTTCCGCGAAGGCAAGGCCACGCCGGAGATGATCGAGAAAATGCGCATCCGCTAGGGGCGCGCCGCACCGCCGGCGCCGGAGGCAAAAGGGCGGCCGCGCCCTCCTTTCGCGCTGTTGCTGCGCGTCCGCCGCGAGGGGCGCGGCTCAAACAGCGCGCCCGCGCCGGCCCGGCCGCTCGGCGATGAAAATGCCGCCGAGCACCAGCGCCAGCGCCGCCGCCTCATACAGGCCGAAGCGCTCCCCCAGCATGGCCACGCCCATGAACGCCCCGAACACCGGGGTGAGGTTGAGGAACATCGCCGCCCGGTCCGGACCGCCGATCTCCACCGCCCGCATGTAAAACATCTGCGACATCAGCGACGGAAAGACCGCCACATAGAGCAGCACGCCGGCGCCCGTGACGTCGGTGGGCCAGATGGCGCGCCCGGCGACGATCTCCCCGGCCGCCAGCGGAATGGAGGTGAGCAGCGCCGCCAGCGCCATGCCGGCGAACAGCGTGGCGCCGCTCACCTGCGGGCGCCGGCCCAGGCCGATGGTGTAAACGGCGTAAAGCACGCAGGCGATCATGATCAGCACGTCGCCGCGGTTGAGGTCGAGATTGCGCAGGCTGGAGAGGTCGCCATGGCTGGAGGCCACCGCCACGCCGGCCATGGTGAGCAGCATGCCGAGAATCTGCAGCGGCGTCACCCGCGCCTGGCCGCTGAGCGCCCCGCCGGCCAGGATCAGCGCCGGCAGGCAGCTCTGGAACAGCGTCAGGTTGAGGGCGCTGGTATAGGCGCCGGCGGCATAGAAAAGCGCGTTGAAAAGGGTGTAGCCGATCGCCCCCAGAAACAGCACCCTGCGCCAGGCCCGCGCCAGCTGGCGCCATTCGGCGGCGATGGCGTGACGGAACATCACGCCGACGATGGCCAGCACCATGGTCCAGCGCAGGCAGGTGAGCAGCAGCGGCGAGATGTGGCCGGGGGCGAGGCGACTCGCCACCGCATTGCCCGCCCACAGCAGGGTGGTGGCCACGAGCAGGGCGGGGCCGTTGGCGTAAAAGGCGGCGCCGGCGCGGCGCAGGGCGTTCATGGCGTCAGGGTCCGGATCAGGCGGGCGGCGGGGGCGCGCCGAAAGGCCCGGCCGCGGGAATCGCGACGCGGGCGGGGCGCAGGGACCGTCGCACAACGCGCGCCTTCGCGCTATCGTCCCCGGCCGGGGGAGGCGCGACGTCCGGGCATGCGGCGCGCCCTTGACCTCGGCGCCGGAATGAAGGAAACGAAGGTGCAAGACCCTGGCCTTGCGCCGGGGTTTCTTGTTGTGGAGGGGCCAGCGGGACGTGGTCCTCCCGGACGTTCGGACAATCAGAGAGTTCGCGATGACCAATGTCGTGGTGGTGGGCGCCCAGTGGGGCGACGAGGGAAAGGGCAAGATCGTTGACTGGCTCTCCGAGCAGGCCGACGTCGTCGTGCGTTTCCAGGGCGGGCACAACGCCGGCCACACCCTGGTCATCGATGGCGTGACCTACAAGCTGGCCCTGCTGCCCTCCGGCATCGTGCGCAAGGGCAAGCTCTCGGTCATCGGCAACGGCGTGGTCGTCGATCCGTGGCATCTGGTGGACGAAATCGCCCGCCTGTCCGCCCAGGGCGTCGGGATCTCGCCGGACAACCTGAAAATCGCCGACAACGCCACCCTCATCCTGCCGCTGCACCGCGAGCTGGACGAGCTGCGCGAGAACGCCAGCGAGGGGCTGAAGATCGGCACCACCCGCCGCGGCATCGGCCCGGCCTATGAGGACAAGGTGGGCCGCCGCGCCATCCGCGTGGTCGATCTGGCCGACGTGGACGCGCTGCCGGCCAAGGTGGAGCGCCTCCTGGCCCACCACAACGCCCTGCGCCGCGGCCTCGGCGTGCCGGAGGTGGACGGGCGCGCGCTGATCGCCGCCCTCGCCGAAATCGCCCCGAAGATACTGCCCTTCGTCGACACCGTCTGGGCCCGTCTCGACGCCATGCGCCGCGAGGGGCGCCGCATCCTGTTCGAGGGCGCCCAGGGGGCGCTGCTCGACATCGATCACGGCACCTATCCGTTCGTCACCTCCTCCAACATCGTCGCCGCCCAGGCGGCCACCGGCTCCGGCCTTGGCCCCTCGGCCATCGGCTATGTGCTGGGCATCGCCAAGGCCTACACCACCCGCGTCGGCGGCGGTCCGTTCCCGACCGAGCTCACCGACGAGACCGGCGAGCTGATCGGCGCGCGCGGGCGCGAGTTCGGCGTCAACACCGGCCGCAAGCGCCGCTGCGGCTGGTTCGACGCCGCCCTGGTGCGCCAGACCGTGCGCACCTCCGGCATCCATGGTCTCGCCCTGACCAAGCTGGACATTCTGGACGGTTTTGAGACAATCAAGGTCTGTGTCGGCTATGAGCTGGACGGTCGCCGCATCGACCACCTGCCCGCCGGACAGGCGGAGCAGGCCCGGGTGAAGCCGGTGTACGAGGAGATCGAAGGCTGGTCCGCGTCCACCGCGGGGGCGCGCAGCTGGGCCGAACTGCCGGCCCAGGCCATCAAATACGTTCGCCGGATCGAAGAGCTGGTCGGCGCCCCCGTCGCCGTGCTGTCGACGAGCCCGGAGCGTGACGATACCATTCTGGTGCACAATCCCTTCGAGGGTTGACATCCTGACATGCGGGAGCGATTCCAGCTGCCATGGCGGACTTTTATCCTTTGTTGGATCGGGCCATCCGCGGCCTGCCGGACAACTCCCCCGAAACGCGCAAGGCGCTTTATGACCGCGCGCGGGACGTGCTGAACGCCCAGCTCCGCGCCATGGATCCGCCGATGCCGGAGGAGGCGATCGCCAGCCAGATGGCGGCCCTCAACGACGTCATCGCCCGCATCGAGGCCGAGCAGACCGCCGCCGCCGCTCCCGCCGCCCCGCCGCAGGCGCCGGCGCAGCCGGCGCCGGGCGGCTCCGACGCCCGGTCCGCGCCCGACGCGCCGGTCCGTCCCGCCGCTCCTGCGCAGCCGCAGCCCGCCGCTCCCGTCCGGGAGACGCCGGCGGGCGCCGCGCCCGCTCCGGAAGCCGCCGCCGCAAAACCCACGCCGGCGGCCGGCCAGCCTGCCGCCGCAGGGGAGGCCGCGGCGCCGAAGGCCGCGCCGCTCGCCGCGCCCACCCTGCGCCCGGCCGCGAACCGTCCGCCGCCGGCCGGGGCGGAGGCCGCCGCGCCCTCTGCGGCGACGGGCGCCGCCGGCGCGGCGGACGCTGACGCGGCCGCCGCCCCGGCGCCGCAGGATCCGCGCGTGCGCCGCCGCAGCATGATGCTCGGCGGCGCGCTCGCCGTGGCGCTGGCCATGGTGGCCGGCGTCGCCTACTGGGCCAACAAGGTGCAGGAGCCCTCCGCCCCGGCCGTGTCCGCGGAGCAGGCCGAAGCGCCCGCCGGGTCCGCGCAGGGCGACCAGAAATTCAGCCAGCGGGTCGAGCGGCCGCAGGCGGCGAGGCCCGCGCCGGCCGTGGAGGCGCAGCGCGCCATCCTCTACGAGGAAACCCCGGACAATCCCCAGACGCCGCGCGTGATCAACGGCTCGGTGAAGTGGCGGCTTGATTCCGAGAACCCCGGCCCGAACCAGCCGATCGAGAACGTCATCCGCGCCGAGGCCTCCTTTCCCGAGGCGGGCCTCAACATGCTGATCACCCTGCGCAAGAACACCGATCCGGCGCTGCCGGCCTCCCACCTGATGGAGCTGGTGTTCCGCCCCATGGCGGAGGGCGAGGGCCGGGTGGTGCGCGATGTCGGCGTGCCCCAGTTCAAGGCCGAGGAAAACGCCCGCGGCGCGCCGCTGGCCGGCCTGCCGGTGGCGGTCTCCAGCTCGGTGTTCCTCGTCGGCCTCTCCAACCTGCCCAATGACGTGGAGCGCAACGTCAACCTGATCCTCAACCAGCCGTGGATCGACGTGCCAATCCGTTACGACAACGGCCGCCGCGCCGTCATCGCCCTGGAGAAGGGCGCGGAGGGGGAGCGGGTTATCCGCGAGGCCTTCGACAGCTGGAAAAACGGCGGCTGACCGCGTCCGCCCGCCGGTTCAGGGGGCTCAAGAAAACTGTCCCGCGGAGCGCAGGCGCCGCGGGATTTTTCATGTGCAGGGCTTTTCCGGCGTTTCTTTCTTCCGCCCTTCCCGTCTGCGGTTTTCACCGGCGTCTTTCACCGGCGTCCTGGAGGGCGTTCCTGAAGGGCGCTTCTGGGGGGGCGGGGGCGGCGCGCGCCGTCCCCTGCCTGCGCCGGACCGTCAGTGGGCCGCCAGCGCCGCGGGCGCGCGCGGCGCCTCAATCTGGGCCATGGAGCGCTTCACCGCCTCCTGCACCTTCTCGAAGGCGCGCACCTCGATCTGGCGCACCCGCTCGCGCGACACGCCGAACTCGCCGGAGAGCTCCTCGAGCGTCACCGGATCGTCGGAGAGGCGGCGCGCCTCGAAGATGCGGCGCTCGCGCGGGTTGAGCACGTCCAGCGCCTGTTCCAGCGCCTTGTGGCGGTTGGTCTTCTCCTCCTCATCGAGCAGGCGGGCTTCCTGGCTTGCGGTCTCGTCGACCAGCCAGTCCTGCCATTCGCCTTCGCCCTCGCCGTTGGCGCGCAGCGGCGCGTTGAGCGAGGCGTCGCCGCTGAGGCGGCGGTTCATCTCGATGACGTCCTTCTCCGGCACGCCGAGCTGCGTGGAGATGGACTTCAGGTTCTCGGGCGAGAGGTCGCCGTCCTCAAGGGCTGCGATGCGGCTCTTCGCCTTGCGCAGGTTGAAGAACAGCTTTTTCTGGTTGGCGGTGGTGCCCATCTTCACCAGCGACCACGAGCGCAGGATGTATTCCTGGATGGCCGCCTTGATCCACCACATGGCGTAGGTGGCGAGACGGAAGCCCTTTTCCGGCTCGAAACGCTTCACCGCCTGCATCAGTCCGACGTTGCCCTCGGAAACGACCTCCGCGATCGGCAGGCCGTAGCCGCGATAGCCCATGGCGATCTTGGCGACGAGGCGCAGGTGGGAGGTCACGAGCTTGTGGGCAGCCTCGCGATCCCCTTTCTCCCGCCATCTCTTGGCAAGCTCATACTCTTCCTGGGGCTGCAGCATCGGAAACTTGCGGATTTCGTCCAGATAGCGCGAAAGTCCGCCTTCGTTCGAAAGAACCGGCATCGATGTCGTAGCCATTTGGACTCTCCTTTTGCGCCCCACCCAGGGCGGCGCGGTCACGGTCGCCACAATGGCCGACCGTAAAAGCGCATGGTCTCCGGTCATGATGGCCAAAACCAGGCGGCCGGGCCGGAGGAAGCCCCCTGCAAGGGAGGTCCCCCTTGAACCACGGCCGCCGGGGCCTATCTGAGCTGTACGGAGCGGCGCGACGCGCCGCCAGCACAGCCCGGATCTCCTGCAGTCCGGGTGGGTCTTCGCCCATTCGCCGGACACGCCCATCCTGCCTGCTCCCGGGAGGCGACGACGTGCGCCGCCGCACCTGACGCGCACGCCGCGGCGCGCACGGTCCGTGACGGCGCCAGCGCGCCCCCCGGGGACGAAAGCCGGAAAGGCAGGCGGCCCCGTTCTGGCCTTGGGACCCGGAAACCCTGCGACGTCGGATGATGTCGGAACTGTCCGGCGAAACGTCAAGCGCCGCCAGGACGCTCGTGCTGCGCCGTCGCCCGCGTCATTCCATGCTTCATTCCATGTCCTGCGTCCCGCCGCCACGGGCGGGCGGGAGGCGTGGAGGGAAGTCCGCGGCCGCGGCGGCGGCGTCCAGCGCGTCGATCAGGCGCTGCATGTCCGCTGGAGGGGGCGCCTCGAACGCCAGCGTCTCGCCGGTCGCCGGATGGGCGAAGGCGAGGCTGCGCGCGTGCAGCGCCTGCCGTCCGAGCGCCGCCAGCGCGTCCCGCGCCGCCTGCGGCAGGCGGCTGGCGCGGGTGGCGAAACCGGCGCCATAGAGCGCATCGCCCAGCAGCGGATGTCCGGCGGCGGCCATATGGACGCGGATCTGGTGGGTGCGCCCGGTCTCCAGCTCACAACGCACCAGCGCGGCCACCGGTTCCCCGGCCTTGCGGCCGCTGGCGGGGGCGTCGAACGGCCCCCAGACCTTCTCCAGCGTGACGTGGGTGATGGCCTCGCGTCCCTGCCCCTCGGGAACGACGGCGATTTTTTCGCGATTGTGGGCGCTGCGCGCCAGCGGCCGGCTGATGGTCATGCGCGGCCGCGCCGGCGCGCCCCAGACCAGGGCGACATACTGGCGCCGCAGCGGACCGGTGCGGCCGTGGTCGGCGAACTGCGCCGACAGCGCCTGATGGGCGCGGTCATTCTTGGCCGCCACCATGACGCCGCTGGTGTCCTTGTCCAGCCGGTGCACGACGCCCGGCCGGCGCACGCCGCCAATGCCGGAGAGACTGTCGCCGCAATGGGCGAGCAGGGCGTTGACGAGGGTGTCGTCGTGATGGCCGGCCGCCGGATGCACCACCATGCCGGCGGGCTTGTTCACCACGATGACGTGCTCATCCTCATGGAGAATGTCGAGCGGCATGGCGCGCGGCTGCGGTCGCGCCGGCTCCGCTCCGGGCAGGGTGAGGACGATGTCCGCGCCCGCCGGAATTTTCGCCGACGGCGCGACGACGGCGAGGCCGTTCACGGTGACGCCGCCGGAGCGGATCACCTGCTGCAGGCGGCTGCGCGACAGTTGCGGAAACAGCCCGGCCAGCAGACGGTCGAGCCGGCCGGCGTCCGGGGCGCGGGCGCGCGCCGGCGCGCCTGCTCCGGCCGCTGCGTCGCCGGCGGGCGCGGCGTTGTCCCCGCCGGGATCGTCGCCTGCGCACGCGGCGTGGCCGGCCACGCCGCCGCGGGGCGCCGGATCCGCCTGCATGTCGGGGACGGTCTGGCCGGCCCGGTCTGCGCGCGCGTCACGCCGTCTGTTCACGGAAAGGTCTCCTTGCCGGCGGCCGCGCCCGCCGCCGGAAAATGGCGGTCACCGGCGTCCGTTTATCACAGATGGCCGCAGGGCGCCGACGTTGTCTTCCGCCCCCGCCCGCCAGCCTGCGTTCCCGCCGGCCGGCGGAAGAAAAGCCTTGTCCGTCAGGGTGCCGGCACCGCGAGCGCGGGCGCGCGGACCGGCCGGACCGTCCCGCCAGGGCGCGCCGGGACGTGCGGCCTCACGCCGAGATATCCCCAGACGGGAGTCCGGAAACGCAACTTTGCACAGGCAGATTGCGAAAAGCGCTTGAAAGCGCCGCCGGGGCCATCTATACGCCTCCTCACCGCAGCGGGCTCCCATCGTCTAGCGGTCTAGGACGTCGCCCTCTCACGGCGAAAACAGGGGTTCGAGTCCCCTTGGGAGCGCCACACTTTCAGGCTTTACGGTGCCTGACTTGCCTACAGGACTTGCCTACAGCCCCTGAGCTTGGCAGGTTACAGGCATGGTGGCGAAGCGATCTGAAAGCGGCAAGTCCTCTTCCTCCCCGAATCAAGACACTCTGTATCTCCAGCGCCTAGGCCAGAGATGGTACGTTCGCGTTCCTGTGCCCGCTCACCTGCGGAAGGAATTGGGACCGTACCTGCGCAAGGCTCTCGGCACTGGGGACTTGGGCGAAGCTCGCAAGCGGCGCTGGGATGTGCTGCCGCTGCTGAAAGCCCGCATTGAAGCGTATGAGAAGAAGCGTTCTGCTTCCGCGTCTAATGTTGACGCCCTGAGCTATGAGGCTTGGCGGGCGAAGTTGCGGGAAGAGGTTGGGCCTGCCACGTTCGTCAATGAATTCGATGGCGAGGAAATGGACAATCCGGCCCTTGATCCTATCAAGGACAGCCTGCGCGAGGTCGAGGAAGGGCCTGCAGTGGAGGCGGTGCGGGATCATATCCAAGGCTTGGAGGTCGTCTCAGAGACGCTCTCAGCCTATCTGGAGGCCAATCCCAAGCGGAGCGCCACGACGACGGCCAATTACCAGACGACTGTGAAGCTGTGGATCAAGGTCAATGGCGACCGGCCTTTGCATCGGGTAACTCGCAAACAGGCTCTGGATTGGCTGGAGAAGGTCGGTGAGGGGAAGGCCAAGGATACGGCGAAGCGATACGCCACCGTTATGAGCCACCTGTGGGAGTGGGTCTGGCGAAAGGAAGACCAGAAGCCGCGCAATCCGTTTGAGGGTGCTGTCAGGGCTTCCGGGGTGAAGGCGAAGGAAGCGGAGTCCTTCGGCTTCTATTCTGACGATGAACTTCTAAGGGCCTATCAGGCGGTGAAAGACGATCCCGCGCTCGGGCCCGCCTTCTTGGTGTCCATCTACACTGGGTTCCGCTTGGAGGAATGTATCCGGGCTGAACGTGAAGAGGTGTCCGGTGTCCCCTGCTTTGTCCTGAAGGGCGGCAAGACGGCGAACGCTGCGCGGGTGGTTCCGGTCCATCCGGCCTTGGAGGGTGTCAGTCTTCCTGCCGGGTTGAAGGCGTCAGCCCTGTCCGTCCGCTATGGCCGCTACATGCGCTCGCTGGGGATGCCCGAGGGCAAGACCTTCCATAGTCTGCGAAAGGCATTTGCCACAGCGCTGGAAAGGGCTGGCTGTCCCGAGGCTGTCGCAGCCCGCCTGCTGGGCCATAGGCCGCTGGGTCTGAGTTACGGGGTGTATTCCAAGGGGCGGGATGTTCAGGAGTTGCGGGAGTGGGTGCTGAAGGTGAAGCACCCTGTCGGAGAAGCCGGCCTGGTCGGCCGCTACCTGCTAGTGGCCTGACCCCATAGGGTGGTCCGGTTTCAATCTTAGTTCATGATCGGCCTTGGGGCTATTGCCTGGGCAGATGACGGTGCTGCTCCGCTTGCTGGCGCAGGCCAGATGATGGCCTCGGGTGCCAGTGGCTTGTATCCAAGCGACGAGTGTGGCCTCTTGGTGTTGTAGTATCGCCGCCAGGCTTCGATGATGATCTTGGCCTCGGCGAGGCTGTAGAAGATCTCACCGTCAAGCAGTTCGTCGCGGAGCTTCGAGTTGAAGCTCTCGCAGTAGCCGTTCTCCCAAGGGCTTCCTGGTTCGATGAACGCTGCGCTGTCTTTGCGCCGACGGCTACGATCCACTCCCGTACAGCCTTGGCGATGAACTCCGGGCCGTTGTCGGAACGGACATGGCCCGGCACGCCGCGCAGGATGAACAGGTCCGACAGGGTGTCGATGACGTCGGTCGAGTTGAGCTTGCGATCAATGCGGATCGCCAGGCACTCCCGGGTGAACTCGTCGATGATGTTGAGCATGCGGAACTTCCTGCCATCGTGGGTCCGGCCCTCGACGAAGTCATAGGACCAGACATGATTGGGGTGCTCCGGCCGAAGCCGAACGCATGATCCGTCATTCAGCCAGAGACGTCCTCTCTTCGGTTGCTTCTGGGGAACCTTCAGCCCCTCCCGCCGCCAGATGCGCTCGACACGCTTGGCATTCACCGTCCAGCCTTCGGATCGCAGCATTGCCGTGATCCGGCGATAGCCATAGCGGCCGTAGCGTGAGGCCAGGCGGATGATGTCGGCGGTCAATGCCTCTTCATCCGGCCGGCCTTTGGGCTTTTTGCGGTGGGTCGAACGGTGCTGGCCGAGAACCTTGCAGGCAAAGCGCTCCGAGACGGAGAACTTCGCCATGACATGATCGACGCAGCGACGGCGGCGAGCGGGGCTCAATAGTTTCCCGAGGCAGCCTCCTTCAGGATCAGCTTCTCGAGCGTCAGGTCCGACACCGCCTTGCGCAACCGGTCGTTCTCTTTCTCAAGCTCTTTCAGGCGCTTCACCTGATCGCCCTTCAGGCCGCCGAACTCCTTGCGCCATCGGTAATACGTGAACTGTGTCACGCCGATCGAACGAACCGCTTCGCCAACTGACCGGCCTTGTGACAACAGAACATCAACCTGGCGCAGCTTCGCCACGATCTCTTCAGGTCTATGCTTCTTCTGGGGCATTCAAACGTCCTCCTACGGCTCAATAGCCTACTTCAGGGAGGACCACTTTTCAGGGGGCAGACCATGGCGTTAGTGTATGCGAAACGCTCACCTGATGTGATGTGCATTCGCGGCCTAGAATCCATAGTTGGGAGATACAGCATTGCCTTACAGACGCCACTTCCGTCTTCCGCCGATTGTAGCCGAATTGGTCAGCGCGCGGAATAAGCTGCGTAGCCATTATGCGGCCGTGGGCTTGCGGTTCACTCTGGACGGAAACCTAGTCGGGGACATAGGGGAGGCTGTTGCTTGTGAACTGTTCGGCCTGAGGATTCTGTCTGGCAATGGAACAGGGGTAGATGCTCAACATCCTGATGGTCGCACGGTCCAGATCAAAGCCACAGGTACTGGACGCGGGCCAGTTTTTAGGTGCGTGAATCCAAGGGCCGATCATCTGCTGTTCTTCGAATTTGATTTTGAGGCACTGAGCGGAGAAATCGTCTTCAACGGCCCAGAGTCTATTGCGATTGCCAAAATGCCGTCCGCATGGGTCGGCCAGAGACCTGTAACTAAGGTGCAGATAAGGGCAGCGGATCAGCTAGTACCCATTGAAGATCGGTTGAAGCGTGTGGATATTTCCTAGCTTGCGCCCACTTGGCGTTTGCCTACAGGGCTTGCCTACAGCCGATCAAAATAACCGTTATATTTCAACAAGAATTCTCTGTTGGCTCGCCCTCTCACGGATCGTGTCCCGTGCCGTGGTGTAGTTGGATTTCATAGCCATCGGTGATTTCCGATAGGGTCGGGTTGCTTAGAACCAACCTGAAGGACACCACCGATGACCGACGATATGATGAACCTGCGCTCGCTCGTTGAGAAGAGTGCTGACGCCGATTTGCTGCGCGAGATGATCGGCTTTGCCGCCGAGAAGCTGATGGAATTGGAGGTCGGCGCGAAAACAGGCGCGGCCTATGGCGAGAAGAATGCCTTTCGGCTGGCCCAGCGCAACGGCTACCGCGACAGAGACTGGGAGACGCGGGCCGGAACAGTAGAACTTCGCATTCCGAAACTCCGCACCGGCAGCTACTTTCCGAGCTTCCTGGAGCCGCGTCGCATGGCCGAGAAAGCCCTGACCGCGGTGATCCAGGAAGCCTACATCCAGGGCGTTTCGACCCGCTCGGTTGACGACCTCGTTAAGGCCATGGGCATGTCGGGCATTTCCAAGAGCCAGGTCTCCCGGCTGTGCGAGGAGATCGACGAGAAGGTGAAGGCTTTTCTCGACCGGCCCATCGAAGGCGAATGGCCCTACCTCTGGATTGACGCGACCTATTTGAAGGTCCGGCGTGGCGGGCGCATCGTCTCTGTTGCAGTCATCATTGCCGTCGGCGTCAACACCGACGGCCGACGCGAAGTGCTCGGCATGGAGATCGGCACGTCCGAGGCCGAGGCGATCTGGACCGAGTTTCTTCGAAAGCTGACCAGGCGGGGTCTGCGTGGCGTCAAGCTCGCCGTCTCAGATGCGCATGAGGGCATCAAAGCCGCAGTATCGAAGGTGCTCTGCGCTACCTGGCAGAGGTGCCGGGTGCACTTCATGCGCAATGCTTTGGCCCATGCTGGAAAGAGCGGACGGCGTGTCGTCTCCGCCTTCATTGCCACGGCCTTCGCTCAGGACACGTCGGAGGCGGCAAGCACCCAGTGGCGCAACGTCGCCGACCAGATCAGGCCAAAGGTGCCGAAGCTCGCCAGTCTCATGGACAGCGCCGAGCAAGACGTGCTCGCCTACATGACCTTTCCCAAGCAGCATTGGGCCAAACTTCACTCGACCAACCCGATTGAGCGATTGAACGGCGAGATCAAGCGGCGGACAGAGGTCGTCGGCATCTTCCCCAACGACGACGCTATCGTGCGCCTGGTCGGTGCACTGCTGCTCGAACAGAACGATGAATGGGCCGTCCAGCGATCCCGCTATATGACCCTTGAGACAATCGCTACGATGAGCGATGATCCACTCATCAGCCTGCCAGCAACAAGCTGACACTCATCCGACCCTCTGGGATGAGCCGTGGCCGTCTAAGCTACACCACGTCCTGGGACATCATCCTCTCACGGCGAAAACAGGGGTTCGAGTCCCCTTGGGAGCGCCATACTTTCAGGCTTTCCGCGCATTTCCCTGCATTGCAGATTTACCTCCAGCAGCCCGGATCATCGGCAGTTCAGCGGCGTGAGCAGGCGTCGGTCCGTCGGGCGCGCGCCGGTGGCGGCGTTCATGGGGAGCGGCGACGCCGGGGGCTTGCAGGGAGGGCGGCGTGGCCGCAGCACCAGTTCGTGACGTGACTTTCCAGCTGCTGCGCGAGCCGGGCGTCACCAGCATTTCCGGGAACCCCGGCTCGACCGGGGAAATGTTCCTGAAGAACTTTCCCGCCGGTTTCAGATGCGTCCACGTGCTGCTGGCGCTGGGGGCATGCGTGGAGGAGAACGGCGTGGCGTCGCGCCGCCGCTGCAAGTTGAACGGAAGCGTCGTTGCCAGCGCCGGCGCCGCTCTGCAATAGTTGACAGGCCCGGTCCGCCGGGCGGGCGGGACGCCGCCACGTCACCCAGGGCAGATGCGCAAGGTCCGCTTCAGCTTGCGCCGCGTCTTCCGGCGCGCCCGTCATGAAGCCTTCGCCTGTCAGGCCTGCGCCGGACGGGCGCATGCACGGCAGGGGAAATATCGTCATGAACATCAGGGGTCTTGCGTGTCTGGGCGCCGTCGCAGGCGCGCTGTTGATGGCCTCGTCAGCCGGCGCCGCGCCGGCGGGGGCCATCGCCGCTCCGGTCGCCGGCGCCGCCGCGCCGCTGGTCACGGAGGTCGCCGGCGGCTGCGGGCCCGGCTGGTTCCGCGGACCGGGCGGGCGCTGCTACCGCGGCGCGCCGTACCGCTATGCGCCGCCGCCGCCGCGTTACCGTTATCCGCCGCCGCCGCGGTATCGCTACGCGCCGCGTCCGCCGCGCTGCTACGTGACCCGCACGCCGCGCGGCCCCGTGCGCGTCTGCCGTTAAGACAGTCTCTCCTCCGGGCGGCGACGTCCGGGGGATCCCGGTCCCGCGGCCGTCCGGCGCGCGCGGCGTTCCGCTCCTGTGGGGCTTCCTTGCGGCGGCGGTCCGGCCGCCGCCCTGGACCGTGCCGCCGCGCCGGCGCGCTCCGCCAGCGTTCAGACGCGGCGGTCCGTGAGGCGGCTGCGCGCCGCCTGGCGCCAGCATGGCGGCCTGCGCGACGCCGCCGGCCCGCCATCGCGCTGTGTTCGCCTTCCTGTCTTTCTTTCCGCCCGCCATGGAATGCCCGCCGGCTGGCGTCCTGCGTCCGCCGCCCGGATCTTTCCGGGCCAGCAGGGCCCGCGCCACGCCGGGACGGCGCCTGGCCGCGCGTGGCCAGGCCAGCCCGTCCGCGCGCCCGTGCGGGGCGCAGGTGGTCCTGGCGCCTGCGTCGTTCGCCCGCCGCTGACACGCGGCGCCGGCTGCGCTGCGCGCCGTCGCCCGCGACTTTGCGGATGCGGCGCGGCCCGGCCCCGCGCGCCGCCAGGATTGCAGCGGCAGGGCGCGTGACGGCGCGGCTTTCCGTCCAGAGACCGCCGTGGGCGGCCGCCGCCGGCCACGGGGAGGCGGCGGCGCCGGAATCCCGCCCGCCGCGCCGCACATGCGGACGCATGCGCCCGACCGGTCAGCTTCCTGCCGGCGGACGATGGTTTTCGCACGGCGGCGGAAGCACTGGTCGCGCGCCGGCGCCAGAATAATCGCACGTTGCGGTGATGCGCCCAAGCTGAAGATTTGTCCGTCCCGCGCGCGTCGCCTGGCGTCATCTGCGGCGCGCGCCGGCGTATCTCAGATGGGTTCCGGACGATTCCCTGCGGAAATATTTGTTTTTATTTATTCATGCAAATTTATTTGTAACAAAAACGTGAGCGGTATGTGGATAGTTTTGTGCTTGAAATACTAAAATTTATATCAGTGTTATGGAAATGCTGCGATTTATGTTTCAAAAATCATCGGGGGAAGGACGTGGCCGCGCTGTCACCCTTCAGAGCTGCGCTTGTCGTCGCCATGCTGTGCGCGTCCGGCGCGCCGTCGCCGGCGGCGGCTGCCGCCACGGAAGCAGATCCGCCAGCCCGGACCGAGGCGGAGCGCTGCAAGGCCGGCGCCGCCCTGGCGGAATGGTCGCCGCAGACGGCGATCTGCTTCCGGTTCGGCGCCTATCTGTGGGCTGAAAGCTATTTCAACACCTATTCCGACTATCCGTCCGGCAATGACCGCACGTATGGCGTCGGCACGCTTGGTCTCAAGGCCCACACCATAACCCAGACCGAACTCGGGCCGTTGCGCGCCTATGTGAACGTGCGTTTTCGCGGCCGCAGCGCCAATCCCTGGTCCGATGGTCCCCAGAGCTTCACCTTCTCGCCCTGGGACGCCTTCATTGATTTCGCCGGCTTCACCTTCGGCCACCAGGGCTCAAGGTTCGATTTCTATTCGAACGCCAATGTGATCGGCACGGATCCCGCCACCGTCGGCGACAGCCAGCAGCTGCTCCTGCTCGCCTATACGCTGCGCTTCGGCGGCGGCTGGAGCGCGACCTTCTCGCTGGAGGCGCCCTGGGGGCGCCAGGCAGGCGTGAACCCCGCCCGCGCCACGGCGCTGGCCGCTTTCAACCAGCGGGCGGCGAAGCCGGACATGGTGGTCGCCATCGCCCACCGCGCCGCCTGGGGCGAGCTCCAGCTCTCCGGCGCGCTGCACGAGGTGCGGGCGAAGACCTTCGCAGGCCCCGCCCAGGGGTATTACGGCGCCTCCACCCCGGCCATGTGGGGCTACGCGCTGCAGGTCGGCGTGGTGTTCGACCTGCCGCAAGTCGCCCCGGGAGACTCGCTCTTCCTGCAGACGGCGGTCACCCGCGGCGCCACCAGCTATCTGGGGCTGGTCAACGCCAGCGGCGACTTTTCTCCGCCGGACGCCTACATCCGCGCCGACGGCGGATTCTCGCCGGTGACCGGCTGGAACGTCACGGCGCAGTACCTGCACAACTGGACGCACCAGTGGTCGTCCGCATTTTTCGGCGGTTTCGCCCAGTTTTACATCAACGACCCCCTGGCCCGTTTCACCTGGGGCGCCTCGGGCGGCCAGAACCTCAATCTGGGCGCAAACGTCGTCTGGACGCCGGTTTCCGGTTTTTCTGTAGCCGTCCAGTACGATTTCAACGTCTACCGGGCCACGCAATACCGCAACACGGGCATGGGACTGCCGCGCGCGTCGCAGGAGGCGCACCAGATCCTGCTGATGGCCCAGCAACGCTTCTGATGAGCCACCGGACGCCGGAAACTGGCCAGCGAAAGGAGACCGCAATGCCGGAGAAAACCACAGGGAAACTGCCTGCAGACGTCCTTGACGACATCTATGCGTCGACCCTGCTGCGTCAGAGCCTGCCGAAAAGCGGCTTTCCCGCCGCGCCAAGCCTGCCGGAGAACGTCTTCGCCGCCGTGCGCGACGAGCTGATGCTCGACGGCAACTCACGCCAGAACCTCGCCACCTTCTGCCAGACATGGGTCGACGACGAGATCCGCCGCCTCATGGACCTGTCGATCGACAAGAACATGATCGACAAGGACGAATATCCGCAGACCGCGGAAATCGAGGCGCGCTGCGTGCGGATGCTGGCGGACCTGTGGCATGCGCCGTCGCCCGAAACCACCATGGGCTGCTCCACCACCGGCTCCTCCGAGGCGGCCATGCTCGGCGGCCTCGCCATCAAATGGCGCTGGCGCAAGAAGCGTCAGGCCGAGGGCAAGAGCACGGACCGGCCCAACATGATCTGTGGTCCGGTGCAGATCTGCTGGCACAAGTTCGCCCGCTATTTCGACGTGGAGCTGCGCGAGATCCCGCTCGAGGGCGACCGCCTCATCATGAACGTGGAGGAGGTGCTGAAGCGCGTCGACGAGAACACCATCGGCGTGGTGCCCACCCTGGGCGTCACCTTCACCTGCCAGTATGAGCCGGTGAAGGCGGTGGCCGACGCGCTGGACCGCCTGCAGCAGGAGACCGGCCTCGACGTCCCGATCCACGTGGACGGCGCCTCCGGCGGTTTCCTCGCGCCGTTCTGCGCCCCCGAGCTGGAGTGGGACTTCCGCCTGCCGCGGGTGAAGTCCATCAACACCTCCGGCCACAAGTTCGGCCTCGCGCCGCTGGGCGTGGGCTGGGTGGTGTGGCGCGAGAAGACCGACCTGCCGGAAGAACTGGTGTTCAACGTGAACTATCTGGGCGGAAACATGCCTACCTTCGCGCTGAACTTCTCCCGCCCCGGCGGCCAGATCATCTCGCAGTACTACAACTTCGTGCGCCTTGGCCGTGAGGGTTACGCCCACATCCACAACGCCTGTTACGACACCGCGGAATATCTGGCGGCGCAGATCGCCAGGCTCGGGCCGTTCGAGATCCTGTTTGGCGGCGACCGCAAGGCCGGCATTCCGGCCCTGGCGTGGAAGCTGAAGGACGGTGCCGCCATCGGCGGCTACACCCTCTACGATCTGGCGGACCGGCTGCGCAGCCGCGGCTGGCAGGTGCCGGCCTATTCCATGCCCGCCAACCGGCAGGACCTGGTGGTGCAGCGCATCCTCGTGCGCCACGGCGTGAGCCGTGACCTTGCCGAGCTGCTGCTCGACGACATGCGCCGCGCCATCGACTGGTTCGAGAAGCATCCCGTCTCGAAGCCCATGACCGCGGCCGAGGCGTCCGGGTTCAGCCACAACTGACGTCCGCGCATATGGGGCGCGGCCGCGCCGGCCGCGCCTCTCCCAGCACCGGAGGATCCGTCCATGGCGACAGCGCCTGCCCGTCAGCTTTCCCTGCCAGGGTTCTTCGCCATTACCGCCTCGATGGTAATGGCCGTCTACGAATATCCGACCTTCGCGACATCAGGATTCAGCTTGGTTTTCTTCCTGCTTCTCGGCGGACTGCTGTGGTTCATTCCGGTGGCGCTGTGCGCGGCGGAAATGGCCACGGTGGAAGGCTGGGAGGAGGGCGGCGTGTTCGCCTGGGTGTCGAACACGCTCGGCGAACGCTGGGGCTTCGCGGCCATCTCCTTCACCTATCTGGAGATCGCCATCGGCTTCCTGCCGATGATCTACTTCGTGCTCGGGGCGCTGTCCTACATCCTCGCCTGGCCGGCGCTGAACCATGACCCCGTGGTGCGGACCATCGCCGGCCTCATCATCCTGTGGGCGCTGGCGCTCACCCAGTTCGGCGGCACCAAATACACGGCCCAGATCGCCAAGCTCGGCTTCTTCGGCGGCATCCTGCTGCCGGCGCTCATCCTGGTGGCGCTCGCCATCCTGTATCTGGCGGGCGGCGAGCCGCTGCAGATCGAGATGACCGCCGCGACCTTCTTCCCGGATTTCACGAAGGTCGGCACGCTGGTCGTCTTCGTCGCCTTCATCCTGAGCTACATGGGCGTGGAGGCCTCGGCCACCCACGTCAACGAGATGAAGAACCCGGGGCGTGACTATCCGCTGGCGATGTTCCTGCTCATGGCGACGGCGATCGGCCTCAGCTCGATGGGCGGTCTCGCCGTCGCCGCGGTGGTGCCGCTCAAGGACATCAACCTCAGCGCCGGCGTGGTGCAGACCTTCCAGCGGCTGATCCTGCACTATGGCCCGGGTCTGGAATGGGCGGTGCGCATCGTCGCGGCGCTGCTGACCCTGGGCGTGCTGGCCGAGATCGCCTCCTGGATCGTGGGCCCCTCGCGCGGCATGTATGTGACGGCCCAGCGGGGCATCCTTCCGCAGATCGCCGCCAAAGTGAACCGGAACGGCGTTCCGGTCTCCATGGTGGTGTTCCAGCTGCTGATCACGACGGTGGCGCTCATCGTCTTCACCAACACCGGCAGCGGCGGGAACATGTCGTTCCTCATCGCCATGGCGCTGACCGTCGTGCTGTACCTGATCACCTACTTCCTGCTGTTCATCGCCTACATCGTGCTGGTGGTGAAGCACAAGGACAGGAAGCGGGCGTACCAGGTTCCGGGCGGCGACGGCTTCAAGATCCTGCTTGCGTCCGTCGGCTTCGTGGTGTCGGCGTTCGCCTTCGTGATCTCGTTCTTCCCGCCGTCGGGCCTGCCCAATGTGGCGGCGGACGAGACCTATGTGACGCTGCTCGCCGTCAGCTTCCTGGTGGTGTTCATCATTCCCTTCGCGATCTACGCGTTCCATGACAAGCGCGGCAAGGTGGCCGACCACGACCTCGAGCACATCAAGGTCCACAACGCCCCCGCCGGCCATTTCTTCATGCACCCGCGGGCGCGGCCGACCCACCATCTGGTGCCCAACGCCGCCGCCGCGCCGGACGCCAGGGGGTCGCACCGCTAGCCGCCTTCCCGCCGTCGCGTCCTGCGGCCGCCGTGGCGGCCGCAGGACGCCGGTCCCGTGACGTTCCCGGAGAGAGACGATGGACGCAACCGCAATCGAAGCCGCCGTGGCGGCGGCCCATGCGGCCGGAAAGGCCGCGCGCGGCGGAGAAAACGCCAGCTACATCCCCTGTCTGGCGTCGGTTCCGCCGGACCTGTTCGGCGTGGCGGCGATGACCGTCGACGGTCGCTACTGGTCGCGCGGCGATGACGGCTACGCTTTCGCCATCGAGTCCATCTCGAAGGTGTTCACCCTGGCGCTCGCCCTGGAGACGCACGGCGTCGACGCGGTGCGCGAGAAAATCGGCGCCAGCGCCACGGGCATGCCGTTCAACTCGGTGATGGCGCTGGAGCTGCACGGCGACAGGCCGCTGTCGCCGCTGGTGAACGCCGGCGCCATCGCCGCCGCCAGCCTGGCGCCGGGCGCCGACGCCGAAAGCCGCTGGGCCAGCATTCTCGCCATGCAGGGCAAGTTCGCCGGCCATCCCGTGCCGCTCAGCGACGAGGTCAACGCCTCCGAACAGGGAACCAACTTCCACAACCGGGCGATCGCATGGCTGCTGTATGACCGCGGCTACTGCTACTGCGACCCGATGGAGGCGGTCGACATCTACACCCGCCAGTGCTCCACCCTGGTGACCTGCCGCGACCTGGCGGTGATGGGGGCGACGCTGGCGGCCGGCGGCGTCAATCCCGTGACCGGTGAGCGGGTGGTGGCGCGCGAGCATGTGCCGCCCATCCTCGCCGAGATGATGATGGAGGGGCTGTACGAAGCCTCGGGCGAGTGGGCCTACACGGTGGGGCTGCCCGGCAAGAGCGGCGTCGGCGGCGGTCTGGTCGCCGTGGCGCCGGGCCGGCTCGCCATCGCCGCCTTCGCGCCGCCGCTTGACGCGGCGGGCAACAGCGTGGCGGGGCAGGTGGCGGTGAAGACCGTGGCCCGGGAGCTCGGCCTCAATCTTTTCGCCGTCTAGGAGCGCGGAAGGCGGCGCGCCGCCGCGTCCCCTGCGCGCCGTCCCCCGGCCGTTCTGGCGGCGCGCCCTGGCGGAGGGCCTTGCCGGGCAAGGCCGCCGCCGGCTTCGCGCCGGCATGCGCCGCGCGGCTCCCTTCACGGCGGACGGCGGGCGCCGGCCGTCCGCCCTGACGTAATCCCCTCCCATTTTCCCCTGCGGCGGCTGTGTTTTCCCGTGCGCGCGCGCACCTGCGCGCACGCACGGGCGGGCTACAGGATCTCCAGGAACGGAAGCAACGGCGCTTCCGGCGGGGAGATCAGCGCATGGCCTTTGTGAAGTCCGTTGGTTCGATCATGTTCGCCACGCCTGTCGGCTGGGCGTTTACGGCCGCCGCCCTGATCGCGGCGCAGCGCCTGGCCGCCGCCGGCTGATCCCGCTTCCTGTCCTGAACCGGGGTTCCGGACTGGCCGCCTGCGGGCGGCCTTTTTCCTGGGGAGCGCGGGCGGGGCCTGCCGTCACGCCCGCCTTGCGCGGCGGATGAACGCCGGGCGATGCGGCCGGCGTGCAGGCGCGAGGCGGCGCAGGGCGCAGCCAGGACGCCCGGGAACGGGTTCCCCAGGCAGACCGGACAGGCGCGACGCCCCCGGGCGCGGCGCAGGTGGCGCCCGCCCGGTAACGGCCGGCCTGCCGTGAGCCGGGTCATGTCGTGACGCGCGCCGGGGTCCTGGCCGCCGGCCGCCCGTTCCGGAGCGTCTGGTCCGGCGCCGGATAGCAGCCGGCGCCATGTCCGCGAAGCGATCCACGCCGGCCGCCCGCCTTGCGAATGGGGAAGGCGCTGGCCCTCCCGTGCGCCGGGCGTGGGGGGCGGCGGCCCGACGCATGCGCGCGAGGCTGTCGCCAGCCGCCGCGCGTGATGGGCCCGGGCGGGCTCCCGTCCGGCGGCCGGCCTGCGCCGCGGCGCGCAATGACGCCGGACCGCTGGCCCGGCGCCGGCGTCATGCCGTTGCCTGCGCTTCACCAGCGCCGGCTGCACAGCCGCCGCCAGTGCAGGTGCTCGGGCGGATAACGGCCCGCCTCGCAGTCGGCGCGGTCGCGGCCGCTCAGGGCCATGAAGCAGGACCTGCCTTCGCGCAGGTGCTCGCACCAGCCGCGGTCACGGCCGTGCGAAAACGCCATGAAGCATGAACGGCCCTCCACATACGCCCGGCAGAACGCCTGGTCTCGGCCGCTGAAGGGCATCATGCATGAGCGGCCGCCCCGGCAGACGTCCGGCTGCGGCGGCGGCGCGTAACCATGGTCGCGCCCCCAGCCCCGGTCGTGGCCCCAGCCGCCGTCGCGACAGCTGCATACCGAGTTGCGCCCCCATTCGGTGGTGCGCCAGTTGCCGTCCCAGCCGGCCAGGCCGCACGCCTGCGGACATTTGCGCCGGGCGTCCTCGTTGTTCCAGATCGGCCCGGCCGACACTTCGCGGGCGATCGCCGCTCCCGCGAACACGCCGCCTGACAGCATCAGCGGCAGGACAAGCATGACGAAACGTCGCCAGCACATGTTTCCTCCATACACATGACGCTTCATCGCCGGTGACCTTACGGCGCAATGCCGACGGTTGCCGTGCGCATTGTAACGTCGCCGTTGCGTCGTCGCAGCGTTATGGCCTTGCTCCAGATTCGCCGGCAGGCGGGGGGCGGCGGGGGCGGCGCTGGCCGGGGCGCTCATGACGGGGCCTTCCGCGCGCATGGTTCCGCGCCGCGCCCGTCACCGTCCGCCGTCACCGGGCGGCGGCGACGCGCCCTGGCCTTGCGGGAAGGCCGGTTTCGCGTCCGTTGCGCTCCCGTGGCGCATCCGTCGGCCCTGGCCATGGGCGTGGCCGCGGCGCGTTCCGTGGCTCCCGGGCGATCCCCGTCCGTCGCCGCCGGGCCCGTTCTTCCCGCTTCCCCGGTCATTCCTCCGTCCTTCCGCCGTCATGCCCGGGCCTGACCCGGCGGTCACAAGACCGCGTCGCCGTCACCCCGGCCGGGCCGTCGCCCGTCCCTGACCCGGTCTGCCTGCGGGGACGGAAAGGCGTGGAGCGGACTGCGCCGTGCGCTCATAAATCAATCTGTTGGCGTTCGCCGCGCGACGTGATTCAAGGCCACCGGTTGAGGGAAGTCATGATGACGCGTCGCCGATACGAACTTGCGGACCGGGAGCGGTTCACCATTGCGCCGCTTCGCCCAGTAAACCGCGCGGCGTTCCTAGGGTTGACGGCCGGCGCGTCCTGAAAGGCATTCTCTGGCGTTTTCGCACTGGCTCGCCATGGGCAGAAATTCCTGAGCGCCACGGCCCTTATACGACCTGTCGCAGCGTACGCGGGCGAAAGGCCGGTGTCCGGGAGCGGATTCCAGAATCTGTTTCAGATGGTTACGACGCCGACATCGTTATGGTCGATCCAGCCTGTGTCAGCCTCCACCCGCATGCGGCCACGGGAAAAAGGGGCTCAAGACGATGGCGGCATGGGACGTTCCCGTAGCGGCCTCACCAGCAAAATCCGCGCGCCTGTCGACGCCGAAGGCCTCACCGTCAGATTCCGTCTGGCCGGCGGGCAGATCTCGGATTGCGCCGACGCAGATGCACTGACGGGGGATCTGGGCGAAGGCACACATTCTGCCGGCCAATCGGGCAATGACGCAATGCTAACCGGGCCAGGGCGGCGGAGCGCAAGGCATGGACTAACATACCGCCCAAATCCAACCGCACGGGCGCTTTCGTTTTTTCACGCCGGGTCCGCCGGCAACGCAACCTTGTGGAAAGGGTCTTCGACAAGATCAAACAGTTCAGAAACATGACCACCCGCCATGACGAACGACCCGAAAACTACGTCGCCGCGACAAACTTACCGCCACATGGATCTGGTGCCAGACGTTATGAGTCTGCAGCCTAGGGCCGCAGTTGTGTATAATGATCGGGCAGCCGAGGTGACGTAACTAACGCGCAGGATTATCTCTGGGCCGCCCGGATGGGAAAGGCGAAAGGGGGCAGGGGCTCGTTCGCCGGAAATGTTCAGACATACAGGCGATCGAAGTGGCGGAAGGCGGCGGAATGGCTTGATTTTGGTTATCGATCCCATGTGATATATTGCTATTCCGTTGAATATTTGAGACACACGTCGACGTGTCGATATCGAAGTGCGGACAGGAACTGGCCTATGCGTGAGTGCATATTACTGACAGGGGGAGCCGGTTTTATTGGGTCAGCTTTAAGCAGAAAAATTTGCGACGGCGGTCTTGATGTCGTGGCGATAGATTCGCTTCTTGAGCAGGTCCATCCTACCGGAGCGCGCTCGGAGTTTTTGGATCCGCGCGTTATTTTGCTCAAGGCTGATATTCGGGCGGAAGAAACGTGGACGACCTTTCTGGAGACATATCTCCCTGTAAAAATAGTACATCTCGCGGCCGAAACCGGAACGGCGCAGTCGCTGACTGAAGCGACCCGCCATGCGTCCGTGAACGTCGTGGGCCTGACGCGCATGCTTGAAGCGCTGGCGCGGGCGAATATCCGTCCCGCGCGGATTCTGCTTGCCTCCAGCCGCGCCGTTTATGGCGAGGGCATGTGGCGTGATGAAGTGGGCAACGCGTTCTATCCCGGACCGCGCACTCACGCCATGTTGTCCGCCGGACAGTGGTCTCCCCGTGCGCCTGGAGGAGAGGCGTTTCCGCTTCCGCATGACGCCGCGACAGTCGCGCCGCAACCGACAAACATTTATGGCGCGACGAAACTGGCTCAGGAGCACGTGCTCGCCGCCTGGTGCGCAGCGTTCGGGGTGCCGCTCAGCATATTGCGCCTGCAGAATGTCTACGGCGAAGGGCAATCTCCATATAATTCCTATACCGGGATCATCAACATATTTCATCGCCTGGCGAAAGCCGGAGAAGCAATTCCGGTTTATGAGGACGGGCGCATCATCCGGGACTTTATACATGTGAGCGATGTTGTGGAGGTGATGTCGCGTATCCTGGCCAGGACGGACATGACAAATCACAAATTCGACGTGGGCTCCGGGATTCCGGTCACCATTCATGAGGCGGCGCGGGTTATCGCCCGCTTGCACCATGCGCCCGAACCTGTAGTGTGCGGAAAATTCCGGGAAGGCGACGTGCGCGCCGCAGTCGCCAATGTCGCTGCAATGCAGACCCTCTCTGGCGTAAGCGCTACCGTCAGTTTTGACGAGGGCGCAGCGCGCGTGGGAGCATGGCTGCAGGAACGCGGTTATATCTAGTCATGACCTCCGTTTTGCGCCCCTGTTCGAGACAGGGCGCGCGTCCGGCGAACAGATGAAGCGGCGGATCAGATGAAAGACGACGCAAAAACGGGCAAAACGAGGCGGCATGTATCGGTTCAGGTGCAGTCGATCCTCTTTCATATGAATCCCGCATCCATTGAACGATCGCTGGAAAGTCTTGCGCGTGCAGCTGAACTGGCCATCTATGAAGGGGAATGCGCCAGTGTCCACGTCAGTTATGGGGATACGTCCGCGTCGCCATGTCTGGACGAGGCGCAGCTGGAGGAGCTGCGTCAGCGTTTTCCGGCGTTGGACATCGACTATCAGTTCTTCAATGCGAATCTGGGGTCGGCGCGGGGCCATAACCGGCTGGCCGAAAACGCCACGGCGGACTATCTGCTGATCCTTAATCCTGATGTCGTGGTCTCCCCGCGGCTGCTTGGTCACATGCTGTCGCCATTTGACCAGCCTGGCGTTGGCATGGTCGAGGCCAAGCAAATCCCGGTAGAGCATCCGAAAGACTACAATCCTCTGACGGGCGAAACCGGTTGGGCGACGACCGCGTGCGCGCTGACGCCGGCCACACTGTTTCATGAACTGGACGGCTTCGACGCGGATTCGTTCTTTCTTTATTGTGACGACGTTGACTATTCTTGGCGCGTGCGCGAGGCCGGATATAAAGTCATCTTCATGCCTGCGGCGGTCGTATTTCATGACAAGCGCCTTTCTGTCACCGGCAATTGGCTTTCGACAGGCGCGGAGAGATATTATTCCGCCGAAGCGGCGCTGTTCATGGCGCACAAGTGGTCGCGGCCGGATCTCGTCGAGCTGCTCACCTGCTATTTCCGTGACGGTTCGGAAGACCAACGCAAGGCTCTGCGAAAATTCGAAGAACGGCGCAAGGCCGGCGAATTGCCCGAACCACGCGACCCCGATCACAAGATCGGTGAGTTCGTCGATGGCATGTACACCCGCCACAGGTACCCGCTCTGATGCTGAATCCGGACGCTGACTACGATAACAGTTTCGAGATCGATAACGTTTACGGCCATACGCTTGAGTTGCTGGTCCGTCATATCGGACGGGCCGCTGAGCACGACCGAGCGGCCGTTCACATCGATCTTGGATGCGGCTACGGCAGGATCGCCGAGCATCTGACAGCTGCGCTGGGCGTTCACTACATTGGCATCGACGGCGATGCGAAAAGCGTCGATGCGCTGCGTGCCCGCGGTTTGGAGGCGCACCAGCTGTTATTCGGCGACAAAGAACGAACGCTTGAAGAGTTAGACCGCATCCTGGCGGGTCGGCAGGTCAGGTCTCTGACCATGCTGGACACGCTGGAGCATTTGCCGGAAGGCGATACGGTCCTGCAAGTCATCCGGGAAATCATATCTCGCGATAATGCGCCTGCAATTATAAGCGTGCCCAACGTGGCGCACCGCGACATCGGGTTCCGGCTTGCTCTGGGACAGTGGGATTATACGCGCGCCGGCCTGCTTGACCACACGCATACGCGGCTGTTTACGCGAAAGTCCTTCGTCCGGACTTTGAACGCCGCTGGCCTTCATGTCATTGACAGCAATGACGTGCGCCTGTCTCGCAGCGACCAGCATTTTCCAGACACGCTGCCGTCGCTCGCAGCAGGAACGACGCTGCACAGACTGCTTGGCCAGCTTCGAAATGGCGTCGATGATACGGCCGACGTGAACCAGTTTGTGGTGATGGTGCTTGCCGGACCCGCATCCGGGCTCAAGCCGTATCTTGAAGACGACGAGCTGGACACAAAAAGGCCGTTTCTTTCGGTCGTCACGCGAACACAGGGGCTAAGGCTCTATTGCCTGGTGGAGGTGCTTACCGCTCTGGCAAGCCAGACCGACCGGGACTTCGAGGTCATCATTGTCGGTCACAAACTTTCGCTGGAACGCCAGAAGGCGGTCGAGCGCGTCATTGAGGATTGCCCTGAATGGCTGAGAAGCGCCATTCGTTTCGTCCGGGAATACGAAGGTAACCGGACGGTCCCCCTTAACCGCGGTTTTGCAGAAGCCCGGGGCGAATACATCGTGATCCTTGACGATGATGATTTGCCGTTTGCTCACTGGGTGGAAACGTTCCGCCAGCTGGCGGAGAAGGCTCCCGGCGCGATCTTGCGGGCGGTCACGGCGCGGCAGTCTGCAGTCGGCGTGGAAATTTGTGGCGCAAAAGGGGTGAGGGCCGTCAGCGCGTTTTCGCCATATCCATCACGTTTTGACATGCTGGCCCACATTGTCAGCAACAATTCGCCTAATACGACGCTGGCCTTTCCCCGCGGCGTATTTCACGATCTCAAACTCCGGTTTGACGAGACGCTGACCACGACTGAGGATTGGGATTTTCTGATGCGCGCCGCCTTTGTCGTTGGCGTGGTGAGCTGTGACGAAATAACCGCGGTCTACAGATGGTGGGAAGGCAATCATCAATCGTCCCGGACCGATCATGATGAAGCAGAGTGGCGTCGGAATCATGAGGCTATTCTAGGCAAATTCAACCAGTTGCCGATCATTCTTCCGCCCGGCTCCGCCAGCCAGATAAGGCGGCTGCTCGAATCGCCGCCGCCACCCGCGCCGTACGCTCCCGTTCCTGTTGCAGAAGCGAAGGATCCGCGGCGTGACGCGCTCTACCGCCAGTGCTTGAGCATTCTTGCGTCAACCTGCTGGAAGACGACGGCGCCTCTGCGTTGGGCGTCGCGGCGCCTGGGGCGTCCCGCCCCCATTGCTATTCACGATCTTGACGGCATGAACGCAGACCAGCTGGAAGCCGTTCTGCGCGAATTGCGGCGTTCGGCGTCCTGGAAAATCACGCGGTTTATTCACCGCGACAGTGGGACGTGAGGGGAGCACGCGTGGATGCCGGGTTCGCAGACAGCGCACATGCGGGATCACCGGGACAATTTTGCCGCGATACGCCTGGTGGCGGCCGTAATGGTGATTTTCGGCCATGCTTTTCCGCTTACCGGAGCTTCCGGCCCAGGCTATCTCGGCAGCCCGGTTTCAACGGTAGCGGTGAAAGTGTTTTTTGTAATCAGCGGCTACCTGATAGCAGGCAGCTGGTTGCAGGATTCAAATCTGGGCCGGTACCTTGCGCGACGCGCGCTACGCATTTTTCCAGGCTTGGCGGCGCTGTGCCTGTTGACGGTGCTGGTGGTCGGCCCGGTCTTTACCACTCTTTCGCTGTCAGAATATTTCCTGAATGTCAATACATGGAGGTATTTTAATAACGTTCTGCTCAACCCGGTCTATGCATTGCCCGGGGTGTTTGCAGCCAATGTATATCCCAACGCGGTAAACGGATCTCTGTGGACGCTGCCGGTTGAATTCGCCATGTACCTGCTGCTTCCGTTAGTCATGCTTATGCCGGCGCGGAAGTACATGCTATTGGTCTCGGCGATTGTGCTGTCGGCGGGATCCCTCTGGTTTGGACGGGCTTTTCCTCTGCAGACCTCACCTGTCTTCTGGGGCACAAGTCTGGTGCATGCGCTGGAAATGGCTCCGTACTTCTTTTGGGGCGCGGTTTATCGTGCGTGGGCGCCCAGGGAGGCGCTGAATCTGCAAGCCGGTTTCCTGGCGATGGTCGTGTTGGTTCCGTTCGCCAAAGGCGCAGTCGGAGTTGAATTCACATCGCTGCTCCTGGTGCCATACCTGACGCTTGCTTTTGGCTACGCGCAGCCGCCGGCATTTTCATGGGTCGAGCGACTGGGTGACCCGTCTTATGGAACCTACCTTTACGGTTTTTTGTGTCAGCAGGTGGTTGCGGCGCTTTCGCCAATGCGTGACGCGCCGATGCTCAATTTTATTTTTTCGCTTGTCCCCGCACTGGTGCTGGGGATGCTGTCATGGAAGCTGGTGGAGGAGCCTGCGCTTCGGCTGAAACCGCGGCGCAAGCCGTCACGTCCCACTGGAGGCATGGCGGCCCCGGCCAGAGTGGTCACGGGCACCCGCGCTCCGTGAGGACACGGCGTCCTGCGGGCGGGGCCGGACAGGCCGCCCGTTTGGTCGGGGCGAGGGCAGGGCCCCTGCAACCATCTGAACTTGTCGCCGGAATTTGGCTCCCGCGCGGGCGGCAGCCCCGGCGGTAGCGCCCATGATACATTTACGCCGCGCACTCATAAATCTGTTGGCGTTCCCCTCCCGCGACGTGATTCAAGGCCACCGATGATGACGCGTCGCCGATACGAACTCACAGGCCGGGGGTGGTTCATCATTGCGCCGCTTCTGCCCAATGACCTGCCACGGGATTTTTCTCCTGACGTTGCCCCCAAGTTCTATCCAGCCCTGAGTTCGACCTGACGGTTTTGGGTTGCCTTGGAACGGGTGGTTGAAGCGGGATCTGTCGTGGAGCCCGCGACCTGGCGCAACGGCAGATCCCGCCGCTGCGCAAACGTTGCCGAAAAGGCGGCTGGCGTCTGCCACGCCAGTGCAGAATGTGGGCGAGAGCCGTTATAATCGGCTCGCCATCTGGCCAGTTGGGAGCGCGTCTGGGTCAGCGTGGAGAAGAGCGTCTCATTCAGGAACTCGTCTCTCAGACGTCCATTGAAGCTCTCGATGAACGCATTCTGCATGGGCTTGCCAGGCGCGATATAGTGCCAGCGCACCCTGGACCTGTCTGCCCACGTCAAAATGGCGTTCGACGTGAATTCGCTGCCATTGTCGCTGACAATCATGGCTGGCTTGCCCCGGGCGACAATCAGGGCATCCAGTTCACGCGCGACCCTCGCCCCCGAGAGGGACGTATCCGCTACAAGCGCGAGGCACTCGCGGGTACAGTCGTCCACGACTGTCAGCACGCGGAACCGCCTGCCATCCGTCAGTTGGTCGGACACGAAGTCCAGCGACCACCGTTCGTTTGGCGACAGCGGCGGCTCAATTGGCGCCCGTGTTCCGATGGCCCGCTTGCGACCGCCCCGACGGCGCACCCCGAGCCGCTCTTCCCTGTATATCCGGAAGAGCCGCTTGTGGTTGACCTCAAAGCCTTCACGACGCAGCAGCACATGCAAACGCCGGTAGCCAAAGCGCCGGCGTTCATGGGCCAGTTCCTTCATCCGTGTGCGCAGGACGCCATCGTCCCGGCGCTGCGCCTGGTAACGCATGCTCATGCGGCTGAAGCCGGTGGCTTTACACGCCCGACGTTCGCTCATCCCGTGCTGCTGCATGAGATGGCGAACGGCCTGTCGCCTCGTGGCGGGCGTCACCACTTCTTTCCCAAAAGATCCTTCAGCGCCGCATTGTCGAGCATTGCGTCGGCCAGCATGCGCTTCAGGCGACTGTTCTCGTCCTCAAGGGCCCGCAGCCGTTTGGCCTCGGACACTTCCATGCCGCCAAACCGCGCCTTCCACTTGTAGATGCTGGCGTCACTGACGCCGTGCTTCCGGCAGAGCTCCGCCACCGGAATGCCCGCCTCGTGTTCCTTCAGGATGGCGATGATCTGTTCTTCTGAAAACCGCGTGCGCTTCATGTCTGGTCCTCTCAGCGGGGCCAGATCAAACTTCAAACCGGAATAGGCGCAGGGGGCAACGTCACCGAACGCGCGCGCTCGGCCCTGGACTCCCCGACCCCTGCTGACTATGCGCGGTCCCTGACCACCGCAATCGCTCCGCCCCGCTGCGCGAGATGAAAAACTCCGCGCGTCGGGCGATTGCTCACCCCGCTCCGACCGGCGTAAACACAAACCGGGCTCCGGTCGCGGCTGGATGAAAGACCCTTGGCCGGTCAGGGGATGTCCTGCCAGACGTCCTTGTCCGCCCGGCGGGGAGACCTGTTGTAGGGCGTCTTGCGCGGGTCGCAGATCGATGGAGCATCCACCCAGCGGCGACCGGATTTCAGGACATGCACAATCCCGCCGGTCACTCGCGGGTCGTCCGCGGGGGGCTTGCCACGGGTATCTGCCGGGAGATGACGCTCAGGCCGCGCGAACTGCCCGTCCGCCAGCCAGAAAACGTGACTGCGCATCCAGTGGCTCCCGTCGGGAACCTTGAATCAGGAAAGGCTGTGGGGAGATCGTTCCTGCAGGTCCGGGTCCAGACTGGCGGAAGGCTGGACGTGGAGGTTGCTCCTCCACACAGGCGGCGCTGCTTCCCATGCGCTTCCCAAACCGGAATCTCGGGAAACTATGACGCTAAACTGCGCCGCCAGTCTATTGAAACAATTGGCGGCCCGAAATGCGTCGAATCAGGGCGTCCGATCGTTGATTTATAAGGAAAATTTCAGGCGCCGGGGCCGTGATTGTGGCGCAGTTTGTAGCACGGTTTGTAGCTCAATCTGTATCACAGTTGGCGCGTCACCGGCTGTCGAGAGCCGCCAGCTCGGCCGGAACGCGGCGGTGGTAGTGGTACCGCCCACCTCTCAGCTTCAGAAACCTGTCAGGGTCGTGTGTCCCCCGCCGCCTGCCTGTCATGACCCCCCGCCGTGCACAGTTTGTGGCACAATTCGTGGCACAGTTTTGCTCAGTCTGCAAAACGGTGCCCATTTTGAGCATCGCGATGTGAGGTATTTCAATGACTTAGGGGAAGGAGAGTGGCGCGCCCGAAAGGATTCGAACCTCTGACCCCCAGATTCGTAGTCTGGTGCTCTATCCAGCTGAGCTACGGGCGCCGACGCCGCGGCTTCCAGTGCGCCGCTCGCGTTCGATGGCGCTGATTTAGCCGGACGCTTCCGGCTTGGCAAGTGACCCCCGTCCGGAAAACGCAAAAAACCGTCTCCGGCGGTGGGTAACCGGGCGTGGTCGCGGCGGCCGGACAGCAGGCGGCGCCGGCCGCTTCCCCCGGAGGCGCCCGGCATGGCGCTGAAATCTAACGACAATGCTCCGCCCGCGCGGCGGCCCCGGTTCGCGCGACGCTTGTGGATTACCCGACGTCGTCGCTGGGGAAAGCGTCCCAGGGGCGGCGCACAGGCGGATCCTGGCGGCCCGCGGGGCGCCAGCCATGCAGAATTCGCCGGCATGCAGTGATTTTGTGCGGGCGGATGCGCTGAAAGCGGGCATGACCGGCCGCGCGGCCGGGGCAGACGGCTCTAGGGCGCGAAAATGACCGGAATTTTGCGAAAAATGTCCTGGCTGACGCTTCAAAACCGCGGCCATCGTCGCCACATTGGGCGCGAATGATTTGCCTCAGGGGGAGATGAATGAAACAGGTCTTGCGCCGTAGCGGAATTCTTGCGCTTGCGCTGGTCGCGGCGCTCGGCATGGGGCTGGGCGACGCGGAAGCCCGCAAAGGCGGCGGATTCGGCAGCCGCGGCTCGCGCACCTGGTCCGCGCCTCCGTCCACCAGCACGGCTCCGTCCACCGCCGCGCCGCTGCAGCGCAGCGTCACCCAGCCGGGCATGCAGCAGCGCGCCCCGGGCATGCAGACGCCCCGGACGGCGCCGCAGCGGCGGTTCGGCGGCTTCGGCGCGGGTCTGCTCGGCGGCCTGCTCGGCGCCGGTCTCATCGGCATGCTGATGGGCTCGGGCTTCTTCGGCGGTCTCGCCGGGCTCGGCGGCTTCATCGGCCTGCTGCTGCAGCTGGCGCTGGTCGGCGCCCTGGTGTGGCTGGCGGTGCGGTTCTTCCGTTCGCGCCAGCAGCCGGCGCCGGCGGGCCGGGAGGGGGCGTCGCTGTTCACCGGCGCGCCGCAGCCGGGCCCGGGCGCCGGTCCGCGCCCCGGTCCCATGGCTGGCGCCGCCGGCATGGCCCGCCCGTCGCCGGCCCAGCCCCGTTACGCGCCGCCCGCCGCGCCGGCCGGCAGCGACGGCGTCGGCCTGACGCAGCAGGATTATGACGCGTTCGAGCAGCGCCTCGCCGAGGTGCAGGCGGCGTTCAGCCGCGGCGACGTGGGCGCCCTGCGCCAGGTCTGCACGCCGGAGGTTGCGGCGTATCTGGAGGGCGAGCTGGCGGACAATGAACGGCGCGGCGTCGTCAACACCGCCTCGGACGTGCGCCTGCTGCAGGGCGATCTCGCCGAGGCCTGGCGCGAGGGCGCGACCGACTACGCCACCGTCGCGATGCGCTACGCCATGATCGACGTGACGCGCGAGCGCGCCAGCGGCCGCATCGTCGAGGGCGATCCGCAGCGTCCGGTGGAGGTGACCGAAGTGTGGACCTTCCGTCGCGACAGCCGCGGCCCGTGGCTGCTCTCGGCCATCCAGGACGTGAACTGACCGGCTCTGGGCGCGCCGTCGCGTCGCGGCGTACGGACGGAGAAGGCCCGCGGTCACGCGGGCCTTTTTGCGTCAGGAGCCGTCATTCCGGCGGGCGCGGCCGGCCGGTGCGGCAGGTCAGGCCTTTTCCCGGGCCGCGGCCATCTGGCGGATGTCCTGCCCGCGCTTGAACACGCCGCTGGCGCGCACCACCGGCTCGCCGTCGGCGGTGATCAGCCCCTGGGTGAACACCAGGTTGCGGGTCACCTTCAGCACGTCGGTGCGCGCCTGCAGCCAGGCGCCCAGCTTCGCCGGGCCGACGAAGTCGGTGGTCATGGAGATGGTGGGCAGGAACTGGCCCAGACGGTGGGCGTAATTGGCAGCCATGGGCATGGCCATGTCGCAGAAGGTCATCAGCATGCCGCCGTGGCACACGCCCGTGGGGTTGCAGTGCCGCTCCTCGATTCGCATGCCCACCAGCAGGCCCTCAGGGGTCTTTTTGAAGTAAAGGGGGCCGTTGACGGCGATGAACTGGCCGCCGGCGTCGCGCAGCAAGCGGAATCCTTCCGGGATATTGTCGGTCATTCTGGTGTCCTGCCTGTCGTTTCCCTGTGGCCGGCCGTCCGGCGGCCGCTTTCTTCCGTGCGGACGCGCCGCGGCGCGCCGTCGTCCCGCACGTCTTCGATGATTGCGCCGGCGCCGGCAAGGGGGCGGCGGTCATTCCGCGGGCGTCAGCCGCGCAAGGGTGGTCACGCCTTCGTCCTGCGGGCCGAAGCCGCGCGTCTCCACGGTGATGCGCGGCCGCCCGCCGCCCGCAGGCGCGATGCGGATGAGGTGATAGCCGGCCCGGGGCCCGCCGGAGCCCGGCCGGGCCGAGGCGGATGGCGCGCCGAGCACCGGCACCGGCCCGTCCGGACCCGGCAGCCGCGCCAGCGACGCCACGTGATTGTGCCCGTGCAGTACCAGCTCGGCCCCCACGCCGGCGATCATCCGGGCGAAGGCGGCGGCGTCGGTGAGGCCCCGGCCCGGGCGCGCCCCGCCCGGATGGGGCGGATGGTGGATCATGATCACCCGCGTCAGGCCCTCCTCGCGCAGCTGCGCCAGCAACCGCCGCGTGGCGGCGATCTGCGCCCGCCCGAGCCGGCCGCTGGCCAGAAACGGCATGGTGGGCGCGCCGGAGCACAGCCCCACCAGCGCCACGGCGCTGCGGCGGCGCACATAGGGAAAGCCGCGCCCAGGGGCCGGCGCGACGCCGTCGTCGCCGGTCATCCACGGGGCCAGGCTGTCGAACAGCGGCCGCAGCGAACTGCGCACATAGACGTCGTGATTGCCGGGCGTGAAGCTGACGCGCTCAGGCGGGCCAAGGCGCTCCAGAAAGGCGCGGGCGGCGGGAAATTCTGCCGGCAGGCCGATGTTGACCACGTCGCCGGTGAAGGCGACATGGTCCGGGGCGTGGGCGTCGATGTCGGCGCACACCGCCGCCAGCGCGTCCATGTCGTGCGCCAGCCGGCGGCCGCGGCGCCAGTTCACCCAGCCGGTGACGCGTTTGCCCAGCAGCTCACGCAGGCGCGGGGCGGGCAGGGGACCGATATGGGCGTCCGAGAGATGGGCGAGCAGCATGGCGGCGACCGGGTTGACGGGAGGGAGACGGCGGCCGCCCCGTGGACGGTCGCCGGCGCGTCGCATAACGTCGGCGGACGCATGTCATACGTCCTGCGGCGGGATTCGTGAAATGCCGGGCCGGCCCGCCCGGCCGGGCCCACGGGAGCGGACATGGCCACACTCTCCGAACGGTTGCTGCGCCGGGCGCTGCACGCGTATTTCCGCGTCTCCCGCGGTCTCACCCTTGGGGTGCGCGCGGCGGTGTTCGACCGCGAAGGGCGCGTGTTCCTGGTGCGACACACCTATGTGCGCGGCTGGTACCTGCCGGGCGGCGGCGTGGAGGCCGGCGAGGACGCGCTGACGGCGCTGGCGCGCGAACTGGCGGAGGAGGGCAACATCGAGCTCACCGCGCCGCCCGTCCTGCACGGCGTCTACTGGAACCGCACGGCGTCGCCGCGCGACCACGTGCTCCTGTACGTGGCGCGCGCCTTTCGCCAGGGCGCGCCGCGCGGCCCGGACCGGGAGATCGCCGAAACCGGCTTTTTCGCCCCCGACGACCTGCCGGCGGCGACGACGCCGGCCACCCGCGCCCGGCTCGACGAGATCCTGCGCGGCGCGCCCGTGTCGCCGCTGTGGTGAGCCGCGCCGTGGACGAGGCCGCCGGCGCCGTGATAAGGCCGGCTGCGCGCCGCGACTGCGGCGCGTCCGTTGCGGAGTAGCCGATGGCCGAGCTGGAACTGACGACGCGTCCCGAACGCCCCGAAGACGCCGCCCAGATCGAGCGTCTGCATGACCGCGCCTTTGGCCCCGGCCGTTACGCCCGCACCGCCTACCGCCTGCGCGAGGGGCGGCCGCACCGTCAGGACCTGTCGTTCACCACGCTGGTGGGCACGCTGCTGGTGGGCTCGGTGCGGCTCAGCAGCGTGCGCTCGGGCTCCATCGACGTGGTGATGCTGGGGCCGCTGGCGGTGGAGCCGGCGTTCGAGCGGCGCGGCATCGCCGGCGCGCTGATCCAGGAGGCGCTGGCCGCCTGCCGCGCCGCCGGCGAACAGCTTGTGATGCTGGTGGGCGATCCGTCATACTATACGCGCTTCGGCTTCCGGCCGGCGCCGCCTGGCTCGTTCGTGTTTCCGGGGCCGGTTGATCCGGCGCGCATCCTGTATGTGGAGCTCGCCGAGGGGGCGTTCGAGCGGGCGAAGGGCGAGGTGAGACCGCTCTGAAGGCCGCCTGCGCGCCCGGGGCGCGGGCGGCTCCGTTACCTCACGGCGACGCCGGCGCCCGGCCGGCGCCGTATGGCATTGCCCCGGGCCCGCGCGGCCGCCGTCCATGCGCCGGCGGGCTCATTGAGAACAGGATCAGGCGATGAGAGCTCAATTCCGTACCGTGATGCTCGCCGTGCTCGCGGCCGTGACCGCCGCAAGCCTGGCGGCCTGCAACGCCAGGGTGCGGCCGCAGGGCGTTCTGCCGCGCGAGGCGGTGCCGCCGCCGCCGGAGGAGCGCAATCTCGGCATCCGCCCGAAACAGGGCGAACTGGCCGAACCGCCGGTCTACCAGCAGCCGCAGTCCCGCAGCGGCGGCCTCTCCGTTCCCGCGCGCTGACCGGCGCGGCCGGCGTCGTCCCCGCCGGCTTTTCGTCCACCCCTTGACATTCTCTGCGCCCGCCCTGTTAGGCTGCCGCCGAAGTCACGCGCGCCGGGACGGCACAACAACAGAACGACGGCCGGACTGCGGGAGCGCTGGCGGGCGCGGGGAGCGACGGCTCCCCTCGCGCCGCGGCCAGCATGGGGCCGGCCCCGGCCGGCCAGGCTCCCGGCGTTTGTCCGCCGCCTGCCTGGCGGCTTTCACGCGCATGACCGGCCGGCCGCAGGGCCGGCGCCGGGAGCAGGAAGGCTCCGGCGGACCGCGGCCGCGGTCCGGCGGGCTTCCGCAACCGGGCATTGCAGCACGGACGGGCCTGTTCCGTCGCCACAAGAGCTGCGCGACGCAGCCGTCAGAGGAACACGCCCCAGGGGAATGGACGTCCATGAAGTTAAGCCTTGACGCCAACATCGCCACGCTCGCCGAAGTGCCGCGCATTCACGCGGCCACCAGGGGCGACCGCATCAACAACAAATTTGAAGACCGCATCACCACCCACGCGGAATTCAACCGGCACACCAACCAGATCGCCAACGCCATTCTCGCCGCCGGCGTGAAGCCGGGCGACCGCGTGGCCCATGTCGGCAAGAACACCGACTATTACTTCGAGCTGCTGTTCGCCTGCATGAAGGCGGGCGTCATCATCGTGCCGGTGGTGTGGCGCCTGGCGCCGCCGGAAGTGTCCTACATCGTGCAGGATTCCGGCGCGAAGCTGCTGTTCATCGGCCCCGAGTTCATCGATCTCGGCCGGCAGGTGCAGGCGCAGTGCCCCGGCCTGAAGCAGGTGATCGCCATGGAGGGCGGCAATCCGGAGTGGCCGGACTTCGTCTCCTGGCGCGACGCGCAGCCGGACATCGACCCGCGCCTCGAGTGCAAGCCCAACGAGTGCTGGCTGCAGCTCTACACCTCCGGCACCACGGGCCGCCCGAAGGGCGCGATGCTCACCCACGACAACTTCCTGTCCATGCGCCGCCTGCAGGACGGCTCCGACCTCGAATGGCTGCACTGGTACGATGACGACGTCGCCCTCGTGGCCATGCCCAACGGCCACATCGGCGGCACCGGTTTCGGCGTCTGGTCCATGTACTATGGCGTGAAGTCGGTGATCACCCGCGAGTTCGATCCCATGCAGGTGCTCGACCTGATCGAGCACGAGGGCGTCAACAAGTTCTTCATGGTGCCGGCGGCGCTGCAGTTCGTGGTGCGCCAGCCGCGCGCCCGCGAGGTGGACTACAGCCGCCTGCGCACCATCTCCTACGGCGCCAGCCCCATCCCGCACGCCCTGCTCAGGGAGTGCATGGAGGTGTTCAGGTGCGGCTTCGTGCAGATGTACGGCCTCACCGAGACCACCGGCACGGTGGTGGCGCTGCCGCCGGAAGACCACACCGTGGAGGAGACGCCGCGCATGCGCTCCGCCGGCAAGCCGCTGCCGGGCGTGGAGATCGCCATCCTCGACGAGCAGGGCGCCCGCCTGCCGCCGGGCGAAATCGGCGAGATCGCCATCAGGTCGCCGTCCAACATGATCGGTTACTACAACCTGCCCGAGGCGACGGCCGCGGCCTTCACCTCCGACGGCTGGTTCCGCTCCGGCGACGTCGGCTACATGGATGAGGACGGCTACGTCTACGTCCATGACCGCATGAAGGACATGATCATCTCCGGCGGCGAGAACGTGTATCCGGCGGAGGTTGAGAACGCGCTGTGCAGTCACCCGGCGGTGGCGGAGGCGGCGGTGATCGGCGTTCCGTCGGAGAAATGGGGCGAGGAGGTGAAGGGCGTCGTGGCGCTGCGTCCTGGCCAGAACGTGACGGAGGAGGAGCTGATCGCCTTCGTGCGCACGCGCATCGCCGCGTTCAAGGCGCCCAAGTCGATCGACTTCATCGACATGCTGCCGCGCAACGCCTCCGGCAAGATCCTGCGCCGCACCCTGCGCGAGCCTTACTGGGCCGGCTATACCCGCAACGTGAACTGACCTGCGGCGCGCGCCGCAGGCTCCGGGCGGGCGGAAGGCCACTTCCGCCCGCCCTGTCTTGCGGCGCCTTGTCTTGCGGGCTTCGCTGGCGCGCCCGCCGGCGGGGCATTGCCGGCAGGAAAAAGCCCCCGGCGCGGGCCGGGGGCGGAAGCAGGAGCGGGCGCGCCGGCGGCCGGCGCGCCCCGGCGCGCGCTCAGGCGTCGCTGTAGACCGGCTTGCGCTTCTCGAGGAAGGCGGCCACGCCCTCGCGGAAGTCCTTCGAGCGCGACGACAGGATCTGGTTGCGGTCCTCCATGGCGATCACCGCCTCGAGGCCGCCGGCGTCGATGGCGTGATTGAGCGCCTCCTTGGTCAGGCGCAGGCCAAGCGGGGTGGCGTGCAGCAGGTCGTCCACATAGCTCTGGCCCACCGCGTCCAGGTTCTCGCGGGTGGCGATTTCCGCGGCGAGGCCGAGGCGCAGCGCCGTCTCCGCGTCGATGAAGCGGCCGGTCAGCATGTACTGCGACGCCACCGAGGCGTTGGTCAGGCGCGGCAGGAAATAGCTGACGCCGATGTCGCAGGCCGAGAGGCCGATGCGGATGAAGGCGGCGTTCATCTTCACTTCCGGCGTGACGATGCGGATGTCCGAGGCCAGCGCCAGGGCGAAGCCGCCGCCCGAGGCCGGGCCGTTCACCAGCGCCACGATCGGCTGCGGGCAGCGGCGCATGGCCACCACGATGTCGGCGATGCGGCGCTGGAAGCGCAGCGACTGCCAGGTGGTGGTCTCGGCGTTCTCGTTGCTGCGGTCCTTGAGGTCGAGGCCGGCGCAGAAGCCGCGGCCGGCGCCGGTCAGCACCACCACCCGCACGTCGTCGCGCCAGTAAAGGTCGGTGAAAAAGTGGCGCAGCTCCTCGACAAGCTGGCGGTTAAGGGCGTTCAGCCGGTCCGGCCGGTTCATGGTGGCGCGGATCACCGGGCCGTTCTGCTCGATCAGAAGATGCTGGTATTCCATGGGTTTCCTCGTGTCTTGCCCTGGGCTGTCCCGACAGTGGCCCGCGTCCGGCGCCCGCAGGGCGCCGGCGGGCCGGCGCTGATCCGGCGCGCCCGCTCCTTCCGCCGCGCACAGGGCGCTTGAGTCGTCGCGGACGCGGCTCTATTTTGTTTGACCAAACGATCGTTAGGTGGTGCAACTGCATCATGCAAGCCGCCAGACGCGGAAGAATGCGCGAAGCGGCGGCGACTGGCGATGATCGTCGCAAACGAGGCGCGGGGAACGCCGGCCGTTCCCGTGGGAGGGACAGATGAATTTCGATTTCTCTGACGAACAGAAGCAGCTGCGTGATTCGGCGCGCAAGTTCCTGGAGAAGCAGAGCCCGGTCTCCGTGGTTCGCCGCGTTCTCGAGGGCGACGAGGGCTATGACGTCGGGCTGTGGAAGGGTCTCGCCGAAATGGGCTTCACCGGCGCGGCGATTCCGGAGGAGTTCGGCGGCGCCGGCCTCGGCTATCTCGAGCTGTGCGTGATCGCCGAGGAGCTGGGCCGCTCGCTGGCTCCGGCGCCGTTCTCCTCCACGGTCTATCTCGCCGCCGAGTTCCTGCTCGCCGCCGGCACGGACGCGCAGAAGCAGAAGTGGCTGCCGAAGATCGCCGCCGGCGAGGCCATCGGCACGTTCGCCCACGCCGAGGTCCCCGGCGAGGTGACGGCGGAGCGCATCCGCGCCGAGGTGAAGGACGGCCGTCTCTCCGGCGTGAAGATTCCGGTCGCCGACGGCGCCGTTGCGGACTTCGCCATCGTTTCGGCCCGCTCCGGCTCCGGCCTCGGCCTGTATCTGGTGGAGCTGGCCGGCCCCGGCGTCTCGCGCGAGGTGGTGGCCACCATCGACCCGTCCCGCAAGCACGCCCGCGTCGCCTTTGACGGCGCCCCGGCCGAGCCGCTCGCCGCCGCCGACGCCCAGGCGGTGATCGACGCGGTGTACGACCGCGCCGCCGTGCTCATCGCCTTCGAGCAGGTGGGCGGCGCTGACCGCGCCCTGGAGATGGCCCGCGACTACGCTCTCGAGCGCATCGCCTTCGGCCGGCCGATCGGCTCGTTCCAGGCCATCAAGCACATGCTGGCCGACATGTATGTTTCGGCCACCCTGGCCCGCTCCAACTGCTACTGGGGCGCCTACGCGCTCTCCACCGGCTCGGCCGAGCTGCCGGAGGCCGCCGCCACCTGCCGCGTGAGCGCCACCAAGGCCTACCAGCACTGCTCCGCCAACAACATCCAGGTGCATGGCGGCATGGGCTTCACCTGGCAGTTCGACTGCCACCTCTACTACAAGCGCTCCAACCTTCTGGCGCTCACCCTGGGCGGCCTGAACGTCTGGGAGAACCGTCTGGTCGCCCGCCTGCGCGAGCGCAACGCCGTGCGTGACGCCGCCTGACGGCGGCCCGCCCGCTTGCCTGGCCCCGCCGGCTCCGGCCGGCTCCGGTTGCGCAGACACTCGCGCAGCCTGTTCCGCGGCCTTCCCGCATCCGCGCGCCGGGGCGGGGCGGCCGCAGCATGAGGCGACGGGGCGCCGTCCCGCGCGGGACGGTCTCCGCCAACAGGAGGAACAGGGCGATGAATTTTGACGATACTCCGGAAGAAGCCGCGTTCCGCGCGGAGGTGCGCGCCTGGATCGACGCCAACGCGCCGCACTGCCTGGATGAGGACCTGAAGAAATCCGGTCTCGGCGGCCTGCGCCTGCCCGGCCGCGACGTGCTGGCGGAGGCGAAGGCCTGGCAGAAGAAAAAGGCCGACGCCGGCTGGGCCTGCCTGCACTGGCCGAAGGAATACGGCGGCCGCGACGCCACGCCGATCCAGCGCGTGATCTGGCAGCAGGAGGAGGGTATTTACGGCCAGCTGGCCCAGCCCTTCGCCATCGGCCAGGGCATGTGCGGCCCCACCGTGATGGCCTACGCCTCCGAGGAGCTGAAGCGCAAATACCTGCCGAAGCTGGCCTCGGGCGAGGAGATCTGGTGCCAGCTGTTCTCGGAGCCGGCGGGCGGCTCGGACGTGGCCGCCCTGCGCACCCGCGCCGAGAAGGCGGAGGGGACCGACGAGTGGGTGATCAACGGCCAGAAAATCTGGACCTCGGGCGCCCAGTTCTCGGACTACGGCATCCTGCTCACCCGCACCGATCCCTCCGTGCCCAAGCACAGGGGCCTCACCATGTTCATCGTGGACATGAAGGCCCCGGGCGTCGAGGTGCGGCCGATCCACCAGATGAGCGGCGGGCGCGAGTTCAACGAAGTGTTCTTCGAGAACGTGCGCATCCACGACAGCCACCGCCTTGGCGCGGTCAACGACGGCTGGAACGTGGCGCTCACCACGCTGATGAACGAGCGCATGTCGATCGGCTCGCGGCTGGCCACCGGCTTCCCCGAGCTGTTCGCCTTTGTCCAAGGCTTCATGCTGCCGGACGGCCCCGCCATCGACAATCCGGCGGTGCGCGCGAAGCTGGCGGACTGGGCGGTGAAGGCGTCGGGCCTCAAGTACACGGCGTTCCGCGCCATCTCCAGCCTGTCGAAGGGCGAGCGGCCGGGGCCGGAGAACTCCATCGGCAAGCTGGTGGCCGGCGTCATGACCCAGGACATCGCCCGCTACGCCATGGAGCTGCAGGACCAGGGCGGGATCATCACCGATCCTGACGTGGCGGAGGCGGCGGCGCTGTTCCAGAACCTGGCGCTGCGCTCGCCCGGCATGCGCATCGCCGGCGGCACCGACGAGATCCTGCGCAACATCATCGCCGAGCGCGTGCTCGGCCTGCCTGGCGACGTGCGCGTCGACAAGGACGCGCCGTTCAGCCAGCTGCGCTGAAACGGTCACGGGGGCGGCGCGCCGCGCCGTCCCCAAGGGAAACAGGGCGCGTCCGCGCTGCGGCGCGCCATAACGGCAAGAATGACCGGGAACCCCCGGGGGGACTGACCCATGAACTTCGACGACACCCCAGAAGAAGCCGCATTCCGTGCGGAGGCGCGCGCCTGGATCCAGGCCAATGCGCCGAAACACCTGGAGGAGGAGCTGCGCCTCTCCGGCTTCGGCGGCCTGTACCTGAAGAGCGAAGACCCCATGGTCGCCGCCAAGGCCTGGCAGAAGAAAAAATATGACGCCGGCTGGGCCTGCCTGCACTGGCCGAAGGAATACGGCGGCCGCGGCACCTCGCCGATCGAGCGCGTGATCTGGACCCAGGAGGAGGGCGTCTACGCCAAGCTCTCCGCCCCGTTCTCCATCGGCCACGGCATGTGCGGCCCCACGGTGATGGCCTGGGGTTCGGAGGAGGCGAAGCGCGAGCGCCTGCCGAAGCTGGCGTCGGGCGAGGAGATCTGGTGCCAGCTGTTCTCCGAGCCGGCGGCCGGCTCCGACCTCGCCGGCCTGCGCACACGCGCCGAGCGCGCCAGCGACGGCTCCGGCGACTGGATCATCAACGGCCAGAAGATCTGGACCTCCGGCGCCCAGCACTCCCAGTGGGGCCTGCTGCTCGCCCGCACCGACCCGACCGTGCCGAAGCACAAGGGCCTGACCATGTTCTACCTGGACATGCGCTCGCCCGGCGTCGAGGTGGTGCCGATCCGGCAGATGAACGACCAGCGCACGTTCAACGAGGTGTTCTTCACCAACGTGCGCATTCCGGACAGCCAGCGCCTCGGCCCGGTCGGCGGCGGCTGGAACGTCTCGCTCACCACGCTGATGAACGAGCGCCTGTCGATCGGCGCCGGCATGCCCACCGGTTTCCCGGAGCTGCTTGAATACGCCATCGCCACCGGCGACGTGGACAACCCCGCCGTGTGCGCGAAGCTCGCCGACTGGGCGGTGAAGGCGTCGGGCCTCAGGTACACCGCCTTCCGCGCCATCTCCGCCCTGTCGAAGGGCGAGACCCCCGGCCCGGAGAATTCCATCGGCAAGCTGGTGGCCGGCTCCATGATGCAGGACATCGCCCGTTACGCCATGGACCTGCAGGGCCAGGCGGGCCTCATCACCGATCCTGACGTGGCCGCCGGGCACGCCCGTTTCCAGGCCATGGCGCTGCGCTCGCCGGCCACCCGCATCGAGGGGGGCTCGGACGAGATCCTGCGCAACATCATCGCCGAGCGCGTGCTGGGTCTGCCGGCGGACGTGCGCGTCGACAAGGACGTGCCGTTCAACGCCATTCCCACCAGCGGCCGCAAGTAAGCGGCGATCCGCAGGGGCGGCGGTCCGCCGCCCCTTTTGCACGCGCCGCGCCGCGGCGACAGGGAGATTTTTGGGGAATCCAGCATGATCAAGACACGTTTCACCGAGCTGTTCGGCGTCGAGCATCCGGTCGCGCAGGGCGGCATGCAGTGGGTAGGCCGGGCCGAGCTGGTGGCGGCCGTGGCCAACGCCGGCGGCCTGGGCTTCATCACCGCCCTGACCCAGCCGACGCCTGAAGATCTTTACAAGGAGATCAGGCGCACCCGCGAGATGACCGACAGGCCGTTCGGCGTGAACCTCACCATCCTGCCGGCGATCAAGCCGCCGCCCTACGCCGAATACCGCGCCGCCATCATCGAGTCGGGCGTGAAGGCCGTCGAGACCGCCGGTTACAAGCCGGAGGAGCACATCAACGACTTCAAGAAGCATGGCGTGAAGGTCATTCACAAGTGCACCGCCGTCCGTCACGCCGTGTCGGCCCAGCGCATGGGCGCCGACGCCATCTCGATCGACGGTTTTGAGTGCGCCGGCCATCCGGGCGAGGACGACATTCCGGGCCTGGTGCTGATTCCGGCCGCGGCCGAGAAGATCACCGTGCCGATGATCGCCTCCGGCGGCTTCGCCGACGGCCGCGGCCTCGCCGCCGCGCTGGCGCTGGGCGCCGACGGCATCAACATGGGCACCCGCTTCATGGCCACGAAGGAGGCGCCCATTCACGAGAAGATCAAGGAGCAGCTCGTGGCCCGCGACGAGCGCGCCACCCAGCTGATCTTCCGCACCATGCGCAACACCGCCCGCGTGGCCAAGAACGCCGTCTCCGACGAGGTGGTGGCGAAGGAGAAGGAAGGCGCGAAGTTCGAGGACATCCGCCATCTCGTGGCCGGCGCCCGCGGCAAGATGGTCTACGAGACCGGCGATCCGGACTACGGCATCTGGACCGCCGGCATGGTGCAGGGCCTGATCAGGGACATCCCCACCTGCCAGGAGCTGATCTCGCGCATTGTCGCCGAGGCCGAGGAGATCATCCGCGGCCGTCTGGCGCAGCTGGTGCAGTAAGCCGCCCCTTGCGGCCAGCGGCGGCGCCGCGCGCCGCCGCGCGGCGCGGCCGGCCGGACCCCGGCCGGCTTTTTTCGTCCGCGCTTTCCGGCAGGGGCGCTCCTGCAGGGCCCCGTTCCGGCGGGCCGCCCGGCAGGGCGGCCCGCCGCATCGCCACGGCGGAAAGCCGGTCCGCCTTCCACGACACTGATTCAGGGAGATACGCCATGACCGCGCTCGTGCTGAGGGAAGACAGGGATGGCTGCGCCACGCTGACGCTCAACCGTCCTGACAAGCTGAATGCGCTCAACGTGGAGCTGTTCGAGGCGCTCGAGCGGCATGTGGACGCCATCGCCGGCCAGACCGGGGAGGTGGGCCTGGTCATCGTGCGCGGCGCCGGCCGCTGCTTCTCGGCCGGCCACGACCTGAACGACATCGCCGCCGGCGAGAAACCGCCGCGGCCGCATTTCCAGGCCAGCGTCATCGAAAAGCTGGCCAGCCTGCCGCCGCCGGTGATCACCGCCGTTCACGGCCACTGCTACACCGGCGCGCTGGAGCTGGCGCTGGCCGGCGACCTGATCGTGTGCGCCGAGGGCGCCCGGTTCGCCGACACCCACGCCCGCTGGGCGCTGACCCCGGTGTGGGGCATGAGCCAGCGCCTGCCGCGGCGCGTCGGCCTGCCGAAGGCGCGGGAGATGATGTTCACCGCCCGCACCTATGGCGGCCGCGAGGCCGAGGCCATGGGCCTCGCCAACATCTGCTGGCCGGACGCGGACTTTGACCGCGAGCTGGAGGCCCTGGCGCGGACCATTCTGGCCAATTCCTGGTTCAGCCACCGGGCCAACAAGGCGCTGCTCAACGAGACCGACGGCCTGCCGCTGGCGGCGGGGCTCAGCTACGAGATCGCCCGCTCGCGCGGCGTCGGCCCGGACATGGCGGCGCGCATCGCGGCCTTCCAGAACAAGACGGCGAAGGTTTCCTGACCGCCGTCTGCGCATGCGGCCGTCGTTGCGGGCGCAGGCGCCCGTAGCGGCGGCCGATGATTGCATGAATTTGTCGTGAGTTGCTTGTTCACTGTTTTCCGCCGTCCCGTACATGACGCCGGCGCGGCGTGTCCCTGAACGGGATTATTTGCTGGAACTTATTTTTACTATCACACAGCGCGCATTTTGCGTTGTCTGGAGTGATTTGTATGAAACATTTTCTGTTTTCGGTTGCGACTTTTGGTCTTGCCGTCAACGCCGCCCTTGCGGCCGACCTGCCGTCCCGGAAGGAGGCGCCCGTCGCTCCGGCGCCTGTGGCGCCCCTGTTCAGCTGGACAGGCTTTTATGCCGGCGTGCACGGCGGCTACGCGACGCGGCCGCCGCAGATTGAGGCGTTTTCGCTGACGCCGGACGGCTCCCGGACGCCGGTTCCGCTGGACAGCGCGCTTGATACCTGGCGTCGCGAGGGCAAGGGCGGCCTCGTTGGCGGCGCCCAGGCCGGCTACAACTACCAGATCGGCGCGCTGGTGCTGGGCGTTGAGGGCGATCTGACCTATGCGGGACTGCAATCGCGCGCCGACGGCGGACAGCAGTGGTGGATGTCGGAGAGGCAGCGGCTCGTGGGCTTCCTGCCGTGGCCGACGGTCCACACCCGGCGGTTCCAGGAGCGTGAGGCTTCGGCCCGCTCCACGCTCGACTGGTACGGCACGGCGCGCGCGCGCATCGGTTTCACGCCGGCGGAGCGCCTGCTCGTCTACGGCACGGGCGGCTTCGCCTTCGGCAAGGTCACGACCAGCGCCTCCTATGTCTCGGCCACGGACGGCTCCAGCGTCGAGCGCATCGGCGGCGCGTCGGCCAGCGGCTATTCAACGGGCTGGGTCGTCGGGGCGGGCGCTGAATACGCGCTCACCGATTCGCTGTCCGTGAAGGCGGAATACAACTATCTCGTCCTGTCGCCGGCGGTCCGGACCATCCGCAGCGACGGCAATGACGGGCGCCTCGCCGTCAGGAGCCGGCCGGCGTTCCAGGTCTTCCGCGCCGGCCTGAACTACAGGTTCTGATTCCTGCGCCTTTCCTGAGGGTCGCCCGGCCGCCGGCAGGGCGACCCTGTCGCGTTCCGGGGGGGCGCCGGGCGGGAGTCCCCCCGGGCGATGACCGCCGGCGGTTCACCGGGGGCGTTGGGGGATCAGGTATTTTTCAGAGATCGCGGGTAATGATGCAGGAGTTGTGCTGGAGCGTTATGTTGTTTTTATGTAACAGCCTGGCCGTTCACGCGAAAGTGTCCCAATTTGTGGTTATTTGAGTTTGGTGATCTCAAGTATCCATCCGCCACGCCAAATCGTACTCGAGAGGTTATTTTGATGAAGCGCTTTTTTCTCCTGTCGATCGCCGCCGTTCTTTCCGCGTCGGGCGCCGCGGCCGCTGACCTGCCGGCCCGTCACGCCGCTCCGGTCGCGCCGGTGATGACCCAGACCGTGCAGCCGTTTACCTTCACCGGCTTCTACGCCGGCGTGAACGGCGGCTGGGGGCTGCGGGGCGCCGGCAAGGCCGGCGGGCAGGGCAAGCGTGACAGGGGCTCCTTCATCGGCGGCGTCCAGGCCGGTTACAACTACCAGATCGGCTCCGTCGTGCTCGGCCTCGAAGCCGACATCAACTACACCCGGGCGGTGATCCATCGCCAGCCGCTGCACGCCCGCCAGCTGAGCTGGTTCGGCACGGTGCGTCCGCGCGTCGGTCTGGCGCTTGGCGAGCGCGCCCTGGTCTACGGCACCGCCGGTCTGGCCTGGGGCGAGGTGAGCTCCGGCCGCAACGACTCGTGGTACGCCAGGGGCAAGATCCGCTCGGGCGTGGTGCTCGGCGCCGGCCTTGAGTACGCCATCGCCGACAACGTCACGCTGCGCGGCGAATACGACCTGGTGTCGTTCAACCGCACCGACGGCTTCGGCAAGCTGACGTCCAGGAAGGCGTGGTCGGACCGCGACAACCTTCACACCTTCCGCGTCGGCCTGAACTACAGGTTCTGACTCTCGCGCCGGGGCCGGAGGCGTGGCTGCGCCGCGCCGGTCTCCGCACGGAACGGGGGCGGGATGAGCGATCATCCCGCCCCCTGCCTTTTCCGCCGCCCGGGCCGTGACGACGCCCGACGGCGCCGTCATCGGCGTCGCGGCCTGCCGCGCGGGCGTGGCTGCGGCCGCGGCGGGGGCGTGAACGTCTCCGCGCCCAGCGGCAGCTCGCGGTTGTGGGGGCCCATCTCGTCCAGGGTGGGCTTGCGCGCCCGGCCGGGCGGCAGGTTCGCCGCCGGACCGTAACGTCCTTCGCCGGCAAAGGATCCCGCCTCCGCCGCGATGTCGGCCTGGCGCGCGAGCGGATCGCCGGCGACCGCCAGCTCCGTCGCCTGCAGCCGGCGGATCTCGTCGCGCAGGCGCGCGGCGGTTTCGAAGTCGAGGTCGGCGGCCGCGGCGCGCATGCGCTTCTCCAGATCGGCGATCACAGCCTGCAGGTTGTGGCCCACCTGCGCCGCCTCCTGCGTCAGGCCGGCGTCCACCGTCACCCGGTCGCGTTCGTAAACGCTCTCCAGAATGTCGGCGATGTTCCGGCGCACGCTCTGCGGCGTGATGCCGTTGGCGGCGTTCCACGCCAGCTGCTTCTCGCGGCGGCGGCGCGTCTCGTCGAGCGCCCGCTGCATGGAGCCGGTGATCTGGTCGGCGTAGAGGATCACCCGCCCGTCCACATTGCGGGCGGCGCGGCCGATGGTCTGGATCAGCGAGGTTTCCGAGCGCAGGAAGCCCTCCTTGTCGGCGTCGAGAATGGCCACGAGGCCGCATTCGGGAATGTCGAGGCCTTCGCGCAGCAGGTTGATGCCCACCAGCGCGTCAAAGGCGCCGAGACGCAGGTCGCGGATGATCTCGATGCGCTCCAGCGTGTCGATGTCCGAGTGCATGTAGCGCACGCGCACGCCGTTCTCGTGCAGGTATTCGGTGAGGTCCTCCGCCATGCGCTTGGTGAGCACGGTGAGCAGCGTGCGGTGGCCCTGCGCCGCCGTGGCGCGGATCTCGCCGAGCACGTCGTCCACCTGGGCGCGGGCCGGGCGCACCTCCACCGGCGGGTCGACCAGGCCGGTGGGCCGGATCACCTGCTCCACGAAGACGCCGCCGCTCCGCTCAAGCTCCCAGGCGCCGGGCGTGGCCGAAACATGGATGGTCTGCGGCCGCATGGCGTCCCATTCCTCAAAGCGCAGCGGCCGGTTGTCGAGGCAGGACGGCAGGCGGAAACCATATTCGGCAAGCGTCGCCTTGCGGCGGAAGTCGCCCCGGTACATGGCGCCGATCTGCGGGATGGTGACGTGACTTTCGTCGACGAAAACGATGGCGTTATCCGGCAAATATTCAAAGAGCGTCGGCGGCGGCTCGCCTGGCCTGCGCCCGGTCAGGTAACGCGAATAGTTCTCGATGCCGGCGCAGGAGCCGGTGGCCTCCAGCATCTCCATGTCAAACATGGTGCGCTGCTCCAGCCGCTGCGCCTCCAGATAGCGCCCGGCGCGGTTCAGCTGGTCGAGGCGCTGCTTCAGCTCCTCCCGGATGCCCTTGATGGCCTGGCTGAGCGTCGGCTTCGGCGTCACATAGTGCGAATTGGCGTAGACCTTCACGAAGGAGAGGTCGGCGGTCTTCGCGCCGGTGAGCGGATCGAATTCGGAGATGGAGTCGATCTCGTCGCCGAACAGGCTGATGCGCCAGGCGCGGTCCTCCATGTGGGCCGGGAACAGCTCGATGACGTCGCCGCGCACCCGGAACGCGCCGCGCACGAAATCCGCCTGCACCCGCCGGTACTGCAGCGCCACCAGATCGGCCAGCAGCTGGCGCTGCTCGATACGCTCGCCCACCTTCAGCGAGAAGGTCATGGCGGTGTAGGTCTCAACCGAGCCAATGCCGTAGATGCACGACACCGAGGCGACGATGATCACGTCGTCGCGCTCCAGCAGGGCGCGGGTGGCGGCGTGGCGCATCCGGTCGATCTGCTCGTTCACCGAGCTTTCTTTTTCGATATAGGTGTCGGAGCGCGGCACATAGGCTTCAGGCTGGTAATAATCGTAGTACGATACGAAATATTCGACCGCGTTGTCGGGAAAGAACGCCTTGAACTCCCCGTAAAGCTGCGCCGCCAGGGTCTTGTTGTGGGCCAGGATCAGCGCCGGGCGCTGGGTGCGCTGGATCACCTGGGCCATGGTGAAGGTCTTGCCCGAGCCGGTGACGCCCAGCAGCACCTGGTCGCGCTCGCCGCGGCTGAGGCCCTCCACCAGCGCCTCGATGGCCTCCGGCTGGTCGCCGGCGGGCTCGAACTGCGACTGCAGGCGGAAGGGCACGCCGCCTTCCGACTTTTCCGGCCGCGGCGGCCGGTGCGGCGTCCACGGCCGGTCGCCCAGGTGCGGATCGCCATGGGCCAGCAGGTCTTCCAGCGCCTGGCGCGTCGCCGACGCGCCGGGGGTGGCCGCCTCGCCGGCGCTGTCGTCAGGATCGGCGGCGACATTGCCCTGGCGCACGCGGCGCGGGGCGGCGCCCAGGATCTCGTCGCGGGTGAGGGCGCCGTCGGCCTCGCCCCATTTGCGGGCGCGCCGTCCCTTCGCCGGCGCGGCGCCCGCAGCGTCAAACGGCGCCTGCGGCGCCTCGCCGAAGCCGCCGTCCGCCGCCGCGCCGCGCTCCTTCGCGGCGCGCGCCTGCTTCAGGCCGGCGCGGTCGCTGGCCGCCGGGCCGGGGCCGGCCCGGCCGCGGTTGAGCGCCGGGTTCAGCAGCTCGGCCAGATGTTCGTCCAGCGGCAGCAGCTCGGGCCGCGCCGCGCGTGAACGGGGCGCGCGCGGCGCGCGGCGTCCGCCGGCGGGCGCGGCCTGTTCGGGCCCGTGATCTCCGGGCGGCTTGGGGGGCTTTCTCGGCATGACCACAATATGGGGCGAAACCGCGCCGCCGCCAAACCGCGCCGCCGCCGAACCGCCTGCCTGGGGCGCCGCCGCGCCGGCGTTCAGCGCCCGTCGAGAATGCGCACGGTCTCCACGCCGACGCGGCACAGCCAGGCGATGCGGCGGGTCACCTCCCGCCGGTCCACGGCGGCGTCGGAGCCGGCCGCGGCGGCTTCGGCCTTCCAGCCGGCGAACTCCATGTCCAGCAGCGCCGTCCCGCCCACCGCATGCCGCCACGCCGCCGGCGGCACGTTGCACAGGGTGACCACCGCGTCGAGGCGGATGACGCCGTAGTCGCGCTGCGGCCGCAGCAGCAGCCGCGGCGCGCCCCGCAGCCCGGCGACGGCCGGATCCATGTCAACGCGCACCACCGGCCATGGCCTGGGCTCGCCGCCATGCAGCGCCAGCAGCCGCGCGCCGGCGTCGCGCAGGCGCTCCGCCCGGCTGGCGATGGCGGCGTGCAGGTCCTCCATGTCGCGCAGGGCGTCCAGCGCGCCGGCCAGCGCGTGCAGCGCGCCATAGACGCCGGCCGGATCCTCCGCAGCCAGCGGCGAGGTCGCCGCCAGGGCGCGGCGGATGACGTCAGGCCGCTGCTGCGGCGCGAGGCCGCGGGCCGCGAAGGCGGTGAGGGCGGCGCGGGCCAGCGCCGCGGGGGCGGCGGCGCCGGCTGGCGGAGTGGCGGGATCTGCGACGCTCGCGCTCATGGGTCCTTCCCCTGGGCTGCCTGCCTTCTGGTTCCTTGCTCCGGGAGCCCTGCCGGAGGCTGTCGCGGCGGACCGGCGGCTCCGCCCGGGTCCCGGACGGCGCCGGGCCGGCCGCCACGCGGACGGACGCGGCCCTTGCGCCCGGCGGCGGATGTCCGTTACGCCTGTGGCACCATAAGGCGCCTGGCGCGGCGGGCGAAGCGGGCGCGGCCGCGCGGACCCCCCGCCGCGGTGGAAACGCCGCCGCGGCGCGCCGCAAACACGGGACGACAGCACATGGAGCAGGCCACCCGGCTGCGCTGCAACATCTGCGGCGGCGAGGAGTTCACCGACATGCCGGGGCGGCCGAAGGTGCGCTGCGCCGGCTGCGGCTCGCTGGAGCGCACGCGCGTGTGCGCCCTGCGCCTGCAGGGCGACCTGAAGCCGCGGCCCGGGGCCAGCGTGCTGCATTTCGCCCCGGAGCGGGGACTGTCGCAGCTCCTGCGACGGATTTCCGGCGCCTATCGCGCCGTCGACATCGCCCCGGAGAACTATCCGGGCCTTGGCGTCGAGAAATTCGACCTGTGCCGCGACGTCTTTGACCTGCCGGAATCCGCCTATGACGTGATCGTGCTCAATCACGTGCTTGAGCATATTGAATGCAATTATTCGGCGGTGCTGTTGCGGCTGGCCCGTTCGCTCACCGATGACGGGGTGATGCTGTTCTCCGTGCCGGTGGAGGGGGAGGAGTTCCGCGACGCCATCGCCCTGGGCACGCTGGAGGAGAAGGCCGCCCGCTTCGGCGCCTTCCGTCACTACCGCAATTTCGGCCGCGCCTTCATCGCCGAGACTCTCGGCATGCTGTTCCGCCTGCCGGAGCGCTACGACCTGACCCGTCATGTGCCGGAGGAGAAGCTGGTGGAGGCGGCCATCCGGCCGCATCACTGGCGCAAGATCACCGGCGCCACGGTGTTCGCGGTGCGCAAGGCCGACGCGCGGGTGTGAAGAGGGGGGTGTAAGGAGGGGGTAACGGGCGGAGACGGCCCGTCGGGCGCGCCGCCTGCTGGTCCGCCGCCCTCATGAACGCGGCGCAATGAACGCGGCGCAGTCGCCGGGCGCGCGTCCCCCGCCCCGTGCGCGCCGCTCCGGCGTTTGCGGTCGCGCGGGCGCACGCGCGCTCAGCGCACCACGGTGACGGCGGCGCCGTCGTTGCGGGCCACCTGCGGCCCCTTGGTGGCCACCCCGTAAGGGGCGACGGCCGCGGCCAGAACGGTGGCGGCGACCAGGGTGGTCACCAGCGCCAGCGAAAAGCGGAACTGGCGGCGCGCCTCGGCGCGGCTCACTTCGCTGACGCTGAAGCCGCCGGCGTCGCGGGCGGCGCGAAATTCCTCGATACGGATGGGGTCACTGGCGTTCATGGCGATGACTCCGGTTGCGGCGCGGATGCATCGTTCCGTTCCCGCGTACTGGCCATCTTGCCGGGGCCGGGCGGAGAATCGGTGCGGTTGCGCACATGAGTGGTCTGGGGGCGCGATCCGGTTCACGCCGTGCGGCGATTTTTTCCGGCGGGGCGCCTCGCCCGTGCGGCGCCGTGCCGGCGCCGCGGGTGATGTCGTTCGCAGGGTAAACGGCGGGGGCGGCGAAGTTGTTCCGCGCCTGCGCCGGGCGCAGGGCCCGTGGACGCGGGCGGCGCTTGCATGCGGCGGTCAGCGGGCGTAGATCAGGCCGCCTGCTCCCGCCCTTCGCGGGCGCCGTTCCAGCTGACTGTTTAAGGAGATCAGTCGTGGCTTTCCTTTCCGACGCTCTCGGCCGCATGAAGCCTTCCGCCACGATCGTGGTGACGCAAAAAGCGCGCGACCTGAAAGCGCAGGGTCGCGACGTGATCTCGCTGTCGGTGGGCGAGCCGGACTTCGACACGCCCGAGCACATCAAGCGCGCCGCCGTCGCCGCCATCGGGCGCAACGAGACCCGTTATCCGCCGGTGCCGGGCATCATGCCGCTGCGCGAGGCGATCGTGCGCAAGTTCCGCCGCGAGAACGGCCTTGAGTACAAGGTGTCCCAGACCATCGTCGGCACCGGCGGCAAGCAGATCCTGTTCAACGCGCTGATGGCCACCATCAACCCTGGCGACGAGGTGATCATCCCCACCCCGTACTGGGTGTCCTATCCGGAGATGGTGGCGCTGTGCGGCGGCGCGCCGGTGTTCGCCGAGACGACCCTGGAGAACAGCTTCAAGCTGCAGCCGGAGGAGCTGGAGCGCGCCATCACCCCGAAGACCAAGTGGGTGATCCTGAACTCGCCGTCCAACCCGTCGGGCGCCGCCTACAGCCATGACGAGATGAAGAAGCTCACCGACGTGCTGCTTCGCCATCCGCATGTCTGGGTGATGACCGACGACATGTACGAGCACCTGGTCTACGGCGACTTCCGGTTCGTCACTCCGGCCCAGGTGGAGCCGCAGCTCTACGACCGCACCCTCACGGTGAACGGCGTCTCCAAGGCCTACGCCATGACCGGCTGGCGCATTGGCTACGCCGCCGGCCCGGAGAAGCTCATCAAGGCCATGGACACGCTGCAGGGCCAGCAGACCTCGGGCGCGTGCACCATCGCCCAGTGGGCGGCCGTCGAGGCGCTGGACGGTCCTCAGGACCATCTGGCCACTTTCCGCAAGGCGTTCCAGGAGCGGCGCGACCTCGTGGTGTCGATGCTCAACCAGGCGCCGCACCTGCAGTGCCCGACGCCGGAGGGCGCGTTCTACGTCTATCCGTCCTGCGCCGGCGCCATTGGCCGCAAGACGCCGGACGGCAAGGTGATCAACACCGACGAGGACTTCGTCACCGCCCTGCTCGAGGCGGAAGGCGTGGCTGTGGTGCATGGCTCGGCCTTCGGTCTCGGCCCCAACTTCCGCGTCTCCTACGCAGCTTCCAGCGCGGTGCTGGAGGAGGCCTGCACGCGCATCCAGCGATTCTGCGCCTCGCTGCGCTGAGGCCCCGCGGCGGCGGCGCGCCGTCGCCCGCCCGGCCGTCGCCTGTCCATGCCAGAGGCCGCCCCCTCCGGGGCGGCCTTTTTTCTTGTCGCCGTTTTCCCGCGCCGCCCCCCGGAGGCGGGGCCGCCGTTATGCTTTGGTCTGATCGACCCTGCCGGCGCCCGGAGCTAGGCTGCTTCTCCGGAATGGCCGGCGCGACGCCCCGAGGGGGCCGCTCCGGCGCCAGAACAGAACTGCGGACGGCGGCGTGACATCGGGAGAGGGCGGAGATGGCGGAGGCGACGGTTGCTTCATTGCGGGAGCGTCCATGGCTGGCTCACTATCCGCCCGGGGCGCCGGCGGACATCGACGCGGCCGCTGTCGGCACGCTCGTCGACCTGTTCCACGACAGCGTCGCGACCTTCGCGCAACGCCCCGCCTATGAGTGCTTCGGCAGCCGCATCACCTTCGCGGACCTGAAGCGCGAGGCTGAAGCCTTCGCCAGCTGGCTGCAGCAGGCCGGCGTGCGCAAGGGCGACCGCGTCGCCCTGATGCTGCCCAACGTGCTCGCCTATCCGCCGGCCATGTTCGGCGCGCTGCTGGCCGGCGCCGTGGTGGTCAACGTCAATCCGCTGTACACGCCGCGCGAGCTGGAGCACCAGCTGAACGACTCCGGCGCGCGCGTGCTGGTGGTGCTGGAGAATTTCGCCGCCACCGTGCAGCAGGCCCTGCCGCGGATCCAGCTGGACCACGTCGTGGTGGCCAGTCCCGGCGACCTTATGGGGCTGAAGGGCGTGGTGGTGAACCTCGTCTCGCGCCACCTGCGCAAGGCGGTTCCGGCGTGGAGCATCCCCGGCGCCGTCCGTTTCGCCGCGGCCCTGGCGAAGGGCCGGGCCCGCCCGCCGGCGCCGGTGGCGGTGAGCCCCGGCGATCTCGCCTTCCTGCAATACACCGGCGGCACGACCGGCGTCTCCAAGGGCGCCATGCTCAGCCACCACAACGTCGCCTGCAACGTCGTCCAGGCCGAGGCCTGGTTCAACTCCGGCGGCCCGCCGGAGCCCGATCCGGTGATGGTGACGGCGCTGCCGCTCTACCACATCTTCGCGCTCACGGTGTGCTGCCTGTTCATGCTCAGGACCGGCGGCTGCGCCCTGCTGGTCACAAATCCGCGCGATATCGACGGCTTCGTGAAAATTCTCAAGGGCGCGCGCTTCACACGCATGTCCGGCGTCAACACGCTGTACAACGCCCTGGTCAACCACCCGGCCATCCGCGAGGTGGACTTCTCGCGCCTCGCCTATTCGGTCTCCGGCGGCATGGCCACCCAGGCCGCGGTGGCGAAGCGCTGGAAGGAGATCACCGGCTCGCCCATCCTGGAAGGCTACGGCCTGTCCGAAACCTCGCCCATCGTCACCGCCAATCCGCCGACGCTCGCCGAATTCTCCGGCTCCATCGGATTTCCGGCGCCGTCCACCTGGGTCTCGATCCGCGACGCCAACAACCAGGAGCTGCCGCCTGGCGAGCCCGGCGAGCTGTGCGTGAAGGGCCCGCAGGTGATGCAGGGTTACTGGAAGCGCCCGGACGAGACGGCGAAGGTGATGACGCCCGACGGCTATTTCCGCACCGGCGACATCGCCGTGATGCTGCCCGACGGCCAGTTCCGCATCGTCGACAGGGCCAAGGACATGATCCTGGTCTCCGGCTTCAACGTCTATCCCAACGAAATCGAGGACGTGCTGGCCTCGCACCCCGGCGTGCTGGAGGCGGCGGTGATCGGCGCGCCGGATCCGGTCACGGGCGAGCGGGTGGTGGCCCATGTGGTGCGCCGCGATCCCTCCCTGACCGAAGAGGCGCTGAAGGCCTTCGCCCGCGAGAACCTCACCGCCTACAAGGCGCCGAAGCAGATCGTGTTCCGCGACGAGCTGCCCAAGACCAACGTCGGCAAGGTGCTGCGCCGCGCCCTGCGCGAGGGCGGCTGACGCGTGCGCGCCGCCCGGGGCCGGCGCGGGGGGAGCAGGGGGGCGGAGCGGGCGACCGCGCCGCCCTTTGTTCGCCGGCCTGTCCGTCGCCCCGGGTCCTCGGAACCTGCGGTCCGCGCCGCGCGTCCGCCCGCGACGCTGCCTTGCGGGGAGGCGCGAAAGTATTTTTGCCGTCAGGAACGGTCCTGTCCGCGTTTAATACTTCAGGCGCACGCGCTGCGGCCGGCGCGCCCGGTGCCGGCGGAGCGGCGGCGATTCCTGCGACATTTCCCGTATCATGTCCCGTATCAGGCCGATCCTCCGGAGGCGGCGCCGCCTTAACGCCGTAACGGAACGGCGCGACGCACAAAAAAGGTCGGGTTTCACCTGGAAACCCGACCAAGAGTTGTTCCGCTAGCGGCGGAACACTTCCAGAGGGGAACGGTGAAAACTGTGCTCAACGCCGGGAGGCGGTGCGGAGCACTGCTTTCATCCACATGCCATTCTGGCGCCTGGCCCGCATTTGGCAAGGGCGGCGGGCGTCATGTCTGCCATGCGTGACTGGCATGTAATCACGGAATCGCGAGCGTCCCTGCAGAAAAACGTCCGTTTAGTCCAGGAATTACATTCATGGCGCGGCCAGTTGCGTGCGCAGGACATGCGAGGCGCGCATGTAATCCCGCAGCGGCGTGAGCGGCCGCGGCCGGCGGGGCGCCGGCGGGGCGCGGGCCGCGCCGGGCCGCTTCAGTAGGCCCAGCGCTGCGCCTTGCTGATGAGGAAGTCGCGGAACACCTGCACGCGCGCCACCGACTTCATCTCCTCCGGATAGACCAGATAGGAGTCGAGGGCAGGCAGCTCGTTGGCGGGCAGCACCTGCACGAGGCCCGAAGTTGGCTCCACCAGATAGTCCGGCAGCACGGCGATGCCGATGCCCATGTCAACGGCGCGCTTCAGGGCGGTGATGTTGTTGATCACCATGTGATAGGGGCGCGGGTCCTTGGGGTCGCGCCCGGCGGTGGCCAGATAGTGGGCCGAGACGAGGAAGGGCGGCACCGAGCCGCCGTAACAGAGGATGCGGTGGCGGTCAATGTCCTCCACGGTCTCGGGCAGGCCGTGCCGCTTGGCGTATTCCTGCGAGGCGTAAATGTGGAAGTGCACGGTGAACAGCCGGCGCTGGATCAGGTCGGCCTGCACCGGCTGGCGCAGGCGCAGGGCGATGTCCGCCTCGCGCATGGAGAGGTCGAGCTCCTCGTCGGTGAGGATGAGCTCGATGCGGATGTCCGGATAGAGGTCGAGGAACTCGCCGAGCCGCGGCGTCAGCCAGGCGGAGCCGAGACCGAGGGTGGTCGTGACCTTGAGCTCGCCGGAGGGGCGCTCGCGCGAGTCGGTGAGCCGCGCCCGCGTGGCGTCGAGGCGCATGGTCATCTCGCGCGCGGTGCGGAACAGCAGCTCGCCCTGCTCGGTGAGGATGAGGCCGCGCGCGTGGCGGTGAAACAGCGGTGCCTTCAGCTCCCGCTCCAGGGCGCTGACCTGGCGGCTCACCGCCGACTGGCTCAGCCCCAGCTCGTCGCCGGCGCGGGTGAAGCTGCCGGCTTCGGCCACGGTATAGAAGATCCTGATCTTGTCCCAGTCCATGATGGCGTTCCCGTTCCCTCAAGACGCCGGCGCGCCGTCATTATGTCCGCCGAGGCGGCTGCGCGTTCCGGCCTGCATGGCGCGCCGCGGCGCGACATGGCCATGCGCGACGCGAAACGCTGCGCATGAATGTGATGGCGCGTCCTGCGTCGCGCCAGGGTCCCGCCGCGCGCGAGCGCGCCGCGGGGGCGTTCACGGCGCCGCGGCCGGGGCCGGGGTCGTCCCGGCGGCCTCCTGCGCGGCCAGCCAGCGCTCCGCCTCCAGCGCGGCCATGCAGCCCATGCCCGCGGCCGTCACCGCCTGGCGGAACACGTCGTCGGCGACGTCGCCGGCCGCGAACACGCCGGGCACGCTGGTGGCGGTGGAATCCGGCGCGGTCCAGATATAGCCGCCGGGCTTCATCCGCAGCTGGCCCTCAAACAGCCCGCTCGCCGGCTTGTGGCCGATGGCGATGAACACGCCGTCCGCCGGCTCCTCGCTGACCGCGCCCGTGCGGACGTTGCGCAGCCTCACATGGGTGACGGCCGGCGGGTTCTGGCCGCCGCAGATCTCCTCCACCACCGTGTCCCACATCACGCTGATCTTCGGATGGGCGAACAGCCGCTCCTGCAGGATGCGCTCGGCGCGCAGGCTGTCGCGGCGGTGCGCCAGCGTCACATGGGCGGCGATGCCCGCCAGATACAGCGCCTCCTCGACCGCGGTGTTGCCGCCGCCCACCACGATCACCTTGCGGTCGCGGAAGAAGAAGCCGTCGCAGGTGGCGCAGGCGGAGACGCCAAAGCCCTGGAAGGCCTGCTCCGAAGGCAGGCCCAGCCACTGCGCCTGGGCGCCGGTGGCGATCACCAGCGCGTCGCAGGAGTAGACGTCGCCGCTGTCGCAGGTCACCGTGAACGGCCGCCGCGACAGGTCCACGGCGGTGACGTAATCGGAGACCAGCGCGGCGCCCACGTGCTCCGCCTGGGAGCGCATCTGCTCCATCAGCCACGGCCCCTGCACCGGTTCGGCGAAGCCGGGGTAGTTCTCCACGTCGGTGGTGATGGTGAGCTGGCCGCCCTGCTGGTAGCCGGTGATCAGCACAGGCTTCATCATGGCGCGGGCGGCGTAGATGGCCGTGGTGTAGCCCGCCGGTCCCGAGCCGATGATCAGAAGTCTGGTGTGTCGTGTCGCCATGGCTGCGTCTGACGTGTCCTCATGTCCGCCGGGCCCTTGCCGCAGGCCGCAGGGCGGCGCTGCGGCGCGGCCGCCGCTCAGGTGTTCTGGCGGCGAACGCCGCCGCGCGCAAGATGACCGCCGGGATAACCGGTGAAACCGCCGGCGGCCGCGCCCGCGAGGCTCCGCCGGACCGGCGCCGCGCCGCGACGCGACGTCACTGCGGGTCGCCAGGGCCGTCGCCGCGCGCGCGACGCCGCTGCAGAATCGCCTGCATGATTGCGTCAGCGATCAGCGGCGTCGAGTTTAGGGGGGGGTATGCGCTCCCTGCAAGCGTTCCGGTGAATTCGTGCGCTATCCCCAGCGCTTTCAGCCCGTCCAGCAGATGGCGGGTGCGGGCGTCGTCCGGCGAGGGGGAGAAGGTCAGCACCGGCCGGCCGGTCGCCGCCGCCTCGCCGGTCATGTTCATGGAATCGGTGGTCACCACCACCGCGTCGGCCAGCGCCATCATGGCCACGTAGGGATTTTCGCCGGCGCCGTCCCAGAAATAGCCGCCGCGCCGGCGGACGATGTCCCGCGCCGCCCCGGCCAGCGCCGGCGGCGTGCGGCGCGAGGGGGTGATCATCAGCGCGGCGCCCTCCGCGGCGAGCCGATCCAGCCGCGCCGCCAGCGTCGCGATCGCCTCCGGCGGGAAATGGTGGCGGCGGCTGTCGCCGCCGAGCAGCACCGCCACGCGCGGCGCCGGCAGCGCGGCGAGCTCCGGCGGCGGCATGGCCCGCGCCGCGGCGAGGCGCTCCGCCGAGAGCCGGTGCGGCGGCGTCAGCGTGACCAGCACGTTGGGGCCGCGCAGGCGGTCATGTTCGGGCGCCCAGATGAAGTCGGCCGCGCCTGGGCCGGTGCGCGGATCCTTCAGGAACACCGTGAAGACGCGCCCGCCGGAATGGCGGCGGATGGCGCGCAGATAGGCCACGGACCGCCGGCCGGAGGCCACCACGAGATCAGGAAACGGGCCGGCGATGGGGCTGCCGGGCCGCCCCGGCGCCTCGGCCGGGCTGATGGGCCCCCACGGCATGAACCACACGAACGGCGGCCGGGGGCTGACGCGGCGGATCTCCGGCGTCAGGCCAAGGGCCTCGATCACCGCGACGCACTGCAGCTCGTCTCCGGCCTTGCCGTCGCTCAACGCCCATGCCGAGCGGAGGCCAGCCGCATTCGCAACGCCCATGCCGTCGCCCATGCCTGTTGTCGCGCCTGCCCGGGGGTACAGGCGGCGCCGGGGGGTGTCAACCGGCCGCCACGGCCGCCGGCGGGCGCGGATCCGGACGCCGCCGGGTCACTTCCCCCCGAGAAAGCGGGCGCTCCAGGCGGCGTAGGATTCCGCCAGCCGGGTGAGACGCGCGAAATCCGCCTCCACCCCCGGCTCGCCCTGGTAGGGCTGCGCCGGAACCGACACCGTCACCGGAAAGCGCTGGCGCACGGCGCCATCCGGCGCGACCACCAGGGTCTCGCCGTCCATATGGTCTTCCAGCACGCCGGTGGTGGCGGTGGGCGCGGCGTCGCGCGGCGCCTCCGGGGAGATGTTCACCCGGGTGACGCGCACCACCAGCGCCGGCGCGCCAGGGGCGTCCGGGGTCACCGTCACCCGTCTGGCCAGTTCGCCGGCGACGATCGCGCGCAGGCGCTCGCCCGTGGGCGGATAGAGCTCGGGGCCGAGGGGGGAGGTGTCGACGCGGATGGCGGCGAAGCGCGGCGCGCCGTCCGCGCCGGCTGCGGACGCGTCCTGCGCCCGGGAGGCGGGAAGCAGCGCGCCGGAGGTCAGCGCGCCAATGGCGAGAGCGCCTGCGACGCCGGCGAGCGCGGACGTCCGCAGACGGAAGGCTGGCGGAATGGACATGGTGTTCCCTGGGAAATCTGCGCCCGCGTCGGGCGGCGCACCATCTGCCCCGGAGATAGGTAGCGGCCGGCGGCCGTCGCGTGCGCCAGCGCACGTCAGGCGCGCCGGCGGCGGGAGGGGACAGGCGGCCGGGGACGCGCCGCCGTGACGGCATGTGCGGCGCGACCTGCGCCTGCAAACAAAAGCCCGCCCGGGCGGCGCCGGGCGGGCCGTGTCGCGGAGCGCGGCGGGCGGCGCCGTCAGCGGTAGACGATCTCGACGATCTCGTAGGTGCGGCCGCCGCCGGGGGCGTTGACCTCGATGGTGTCGCCGACGCCCTTGCCGATCAGCGCCCGGGCGATGGGCGACTTGATCGACACCCGGCCCTGGGAGACGTCCGCCTCGGGCTCGCCGACGATCTGGTAGGTCTTCTCCTCCTCGGTCTCCTCGTCGACCAGCGTCACCGTGGCGCCGAACTTCACCCGGTCGCCGCTCATCCGGGACGGGTCGATCACCTCCGCGCGCGAGATCAGGCCCTCGAGTTCGAGGATGCGGCCCTCGTTGAGGCTCTGCGCTTCCTTGGCGGCGTGGTATTCGGCGTTCTCCGACAGGTCGCCGAGCGCGCGCGCCTCGGCGATCGCCGTGATGATCCGCTGGCGTTCCACCTGCTGGCGATGCTTCAGCTCCTGTTCGAGCGCGGCATAGCCTCTGGTCGTGATTGGAACCTTTTCCATCAATCCACCCGTTGGTAGCGGTCGGGCCCGCGACGCGGCGGGCCCTTTGCGTGGCCCGGCGGGCGCCGCGGCCATGAATCGTGACTGTCCTGGCGCCGTGTGACGCCGCTGCTGGCCTGGGCGTCAGCGCCAGCCCCCGCCCCGGGCGACGGAGGAGCGCCGGGGGCAGGCGACAAGCATACGCCCCGACCATGCCGGGCGGGGCGCAGAACCATTGCTCAGGAATCCTGCGGACAGAGTGCCCCGGACCGGCCCGCGCTTCAAGCCCCTGGTCCGGACGGCCGGCTTCGCCGCAGCGCCGCCGCTGTCCGGACGCAGGCGGAGCCGGCCCAAACGCCGGCGAGGGCGTCAGCAGGTCGCAGGCGCGGGGCGCCGGGGCTTCCCCGCTTTCCCCAGGGAGGGGCGCCGCCGGAGCGCGCCGGCGGCGGCCTGCCCGGCCCGTCAGCCGCGGCGGAGCTTCAGCTGAAGTACTCCTGCAGCGAGCGCACCTTCAGGTCGCCGCTGCGGTAGGCCTTGATGCCCTCCGCCGAGGCGATGGCGCCGGCGAGGGTGGTGTAATAGGGCACCTTGGCCAGCAGGGCGGCGCGGCGCAGCGAGCGCGAGTCGCGCAGCGCCTGGGCGCCTTCCGTGGTGTTGAACACCAGCTGGATCTCGCCGTTCTTGATGGCGTCCACCACGTGCGGGCGCCCCTCCAGCACCTTGTTGATGCGGGAGCACGGCACGCCGTGGGCGGCGAGGAACCGCTGGGTGCCGGAGGTGGCGGTGACCTTGAAGCCCATCTCCACCAGCAGGCGCATGGTGGGCAGGATGCGCTCCTTGTCGTCGTCGCGCACCGAGACGAACACCGTGCCGGAGGTGGGCACCGAGGTGCCGCCGCCGAGCTGGCTCTTGGCGAAGGCAACGCCGAAGTCGGTGTCGAGGCCCATCACCTCGCCGGTGGAGCGCATCTCCGGACCGAGCACGATGTCCACGCCCGGGAAGCGGGCGAAGGGGAACACCGACTCCTTCACGCCGATGTGCTTCAGCTCGCGCTTCTTCAGGCCGAAGTCGGCGAGCTTCTCGCCGGCCATCACCCGCGCCGCGATCTTGGCGATCGGCGTGCCGATCACCTTGGCCACGAACGGCACCGTGCGCGAGGCGCGCGGGTTGACCTCGAGCAGGTAGATCACGCCGTCCTTGATGGCGAACTGCACGTTCATGAGTCCGCCGACATGGAGGTTCTTCGCCAGCAGCGCCGTCTGGCGCTCCAGCTCGGCGATGGTCGCCGGCGACAGCGAGCGCGGCGGCAGCGAGCAGGCGCTGTCGCCGGAGTGGATGCCCGCCTCCTCGATGTGCTCCATGATGCCGCACACGAACACGTCCTCGCCGTCGGCGAGGGCGTCGACGTCCACCTCCACCGCGTCGGAGAGGTAGCTGTCGAACAGCAGGGCGTTCTTGCCGAGCAGGGTGTTGATCTGGCCGGTCTTGTCGTTGGGGTAGCGGGCGCGGATCTCCTGCGGCACCAGCTCGGGCAGGGTGCCGAACAGGTAGTCGTCCAGCTGCGACTCGTCGCGCAGGATGGCCATGGCGCGGCCGCCCAGCACGTAGGAGGGGCGCACCACCAGCGGGAAGCCGAGCTCGGAGGCCACCAGCCGCGCCTGCTCCACCGAATAGGCGATGCCGTTGTCCGGCTGCTTCAGGCCGAGCCTGTCGAGCAGGCGCTTGAAGCGGTCGCGGTCCTCGGCGAGGTCGATCATGTCCGGCGAGGTGCCGAGGATCGGGACGCCGGCCTGCTCCAGGGCGTTGGCCAGCTTCAGCGGCGTCTGGCCGCCGAACTGCACGATGACGCCGTGCAGCGCGCCCCTGCTGCGCTCCAGCTCGAGGATCTCGGTCACGTCCTCGGCGGTCAGCGGCTCGAAATAGAGGCGGTCCGAGGTGTCATAGTCGGTGGAGACGGTCTCCGGGTTGCAGTTGACCATGATGGTCTCGTACCCGGCCTCCTCCAGCGCGAAGGCGGCGTGGCAGCAGCAGTAGTCGAACTCGATGCCCTGGCCGATTCGGTTGGGGCCGCCGCCCAGAATCGCCACCTTCCTGCGGTCGCTCGGGGCGGCCTCGCACACCGGCGCGCCGCCGAACGGGGCGGCGTAGGTGGAGTACATGTAGGCGGTGGGAGAGGCGAACTCGGCGGCGCAGGTGTCGATGCGCTTGTACACCGGCCGCACGCCCAGCTCGCGGCGCCGCTTCGTCACCTCGGCCTCGGTGAGGCCGGCGAGGATGGCGAGGCGGGCGTCGGAGAAGCCCATGGCCTTGAGCTTGCGGAAGGCACCCGGCGTGGCGGGCAGGCCGTGGGCGCGCACCCGCGCCTCCATGTCGACGATGCCCCTGATCTGGGCGATGAACCACGGATCGATCTTGCAGGCGTCGTGGATGGTCTTCTCGTCGAAGCCGAGGCGCAGCGCCTGGGCCACCACCAGCAGGCGGTCCGGCGTCGGCGTGCCGAGGGCGGCGCGCACCGCGTTCTTGTCGTCGCCTTCGCCAAGGCCGGGGATCTGGATCTCGTTGAGGCCGCTGAGGCCCGTCTCCAGCGAGCGCAGCGCTTTCTGCAGGCTTTCCTGGAAGGTGCGGCCGATGGCCATGGCCTCGCCCACCGACTTCATGGCGGTGGTGAGGGTGTTGTCGGCGCCCGGGAACTTCTCGAAGGCGAAACGCGGGATCTTGGTGACCACGTAGTCGATGGCCGGCTCGAACGAGGCCGGGGTTGCGCCGCCGGTGATGTCGTTGGCGATCTCGTCGAGGGTGTAGCCCACGGCCAGGCGCGCGGCGACCTTGGCGATGGGGAAGCCGGTGGCCTTCGACGCCAGCGCCGAGGAGCGCGACACGCGCGGGTTCATCTCGATGACGATCATGCGGCCGTTGGCCGGGTTCACGGCGAACTGCACGTTGGAGCCGCCGGTCTCGACGCCGATCTCGCGCAGCACCGCGATCGAGGCGTCGCGCATGATCTGGTATTCCTTGTCGGTGAGCGTCAGCGCCGGGGCGACGGTGATCGAATCGCCGGTGTGCACGCCCATCGGGTCGATGTTCTCGATGGAGCAGACGATGATGCAGTTGTCCGCACGGTCGCGGACCACCTCCATCTCGTACTCCTTCCAGCCGAGCACGCTCTCCTCCACCAGCACCTCGCTGGTGGGCGAGGCGTCGAGGCCGCGCTCCACGATGTCGATGAACTCGGCCTTGTTGTAGGCGATGCCGCCTCCGGTGCCGCCCAGGGTGAAGGAGGGGCGGATGATGGCCGGCAGGCCGATGTCCTCCAGCGCCTCCAGCGCCGCGGCCAGCGACTTGACGTGGTGGGACTTGGGCGTCTCGAGGCCGATTTTCTTCATCGCCTCGCGGAAGCGCTCGCGGTCCTCGGCCTTGTCGATGGCGTCGGCGGTGGCGCCGATCATCTCCACGTCGAACTTCTCCAGCACGCCCATGCGCTGCAGCGAGAGGGCGCAGTTCAGCGCCGTCTGGCCGCCCATGGTGGGCAGCAGGGCGAAGCCGCCCGGAACCACGTGGCGCTCCTTCTCGATGATCTTCGCCACGACCTCGGGCGTGATCGGCTCGATGTAGGTGGCGTGCGCCAGATCCGGGTCCGTCATGATGGTCGCCGGATTGGAGTTCACCAGAACGATGCGGTAGCCCTCTTCCTTCAGCGCCTTGCATGCCTGCGTTCCCGAATAGTCGAACTCGCAGGCCTGCCCGATGACGATGGGGCCGGCGCCGATGATCAGGATCGTGGAGATGTCAGTGCGTTTGGGCATCGGGTCCGCTTTGTCAGCCTGGCGGGCGGCCGCCGGACGGCGCCGCGTCGCCATACGTGGAGGCGACCGCCTGCGTGCGCGCCGGCCGGGGAAACCGGCGCGCGCGGCGTGGCGGTCGTGCGTCTGATCCCTGGCCTCGCGCACAAAAAAAGGCCGCTACGTCGACAGCCGCCGTGTGATGCGTCCTTGCTGGTGCGCCGCAGGGCTGGATGGCGGCTGCTGCAAGCGCCGGGCCCGGGATCGAGTTCGTTTAAACGATATCCGCGTGGTAGGGAAGGCCCGACGCGCCGCCCGCGCGGCGCCCTTTCGCCGGGCCGTGCGGCCCTGCGCGACGTTTCCTCTGAAATTTTTCAGGCGCATACGGTTGCATCCGCCGAAATTGCTGCGAAAAGTGCCTGGATGACGCGCCTTTGCGACGCGGCGGCTTCACCATGTCGCAGCGTGGGGCCGCCGGGGCGGCGGGCGCGTCTCACGTGGAGGGCGGAGAGCATGACCGAAACACAGAAGCCGGCGGGCGGAGCGGGCGTTCCGGATTTTGACGGGCTGCGCAGGCGGCTGCGCGACAGGTGGGGCTGGCTGCTGGCCCTGGGAATTCTGCTCACCGTGCTGGGCGTGATCGGCTTCGTGATGCTGCCGGGCCTCACCCTGGTGACGGTGTGGTGGTTCGGCGCGCTGCTGATGATCGGCGGCGGCGCCCAGATCGTCGACGCGTTCAGCGAAAAGACCTGGGGCTCCTTCGCCCTGCACCTGCTCATCGCCGTGCTCTACATCATCGCCGGCGGCGTGCTGGTCATCAATCCGGCGCTGGGGGCGCTGTCGATCACGCTGGTCATCGCCGCGGCGCTGGTGGCGGTGGGCGTGCTGCGCATCATCATGGGCTTCCAGGCGCGGCCGGCGCCCGGCTGGGCGCTGGCGGCGGTGTCCGGCGTGCTGTCTATCATCCTCGGCGTGATGATCTTCGCCGAGTGGCCGGCCTCGGGCGTGTGGGTGCTGGGCCTGTTCGTGGCCATCGAGCTGGTGTCGCAGGGGGTGGCCTTCATCGCCCTGGCGCTGGCCGCCCGCAAGGCCTGACGGCGCCTGGCCGTCATCCCCAAAACGACGCCGCCGGCGCGGGCCCCGCGCCGGCGGCGTTCTGTTGCGTAGCGTTCGCTGCCCGTCGCGGCCGGCGCCTCACCCCTGCCTGCGGGCGCGCTCGCCGTCGATCATGGCGAGGAAGCGGTCGAACAGGTAGTGGCTGTCCTGCGGGCCGGGCGACGCCTCCGGATGGTGCTGCACCGAGAAGGCCGGCCGGTCGGTGACGGCGATGCCGCAGTTGGAGCCGTCGAACAGCGAGCGGTGGGTTTCCTTTACGTTCGGCGGCAGCGAGGCCGGATCGACGGCGAAGCCGTGGTTCATGGAGACGATCTCGACCTTCTTCGTCTCCAGATCCTGCACCGGATGGTTGGCGCCGTGATGACCCTGGGTCATCTTCACCGTCCTGCCGCCGAGGGCGATGGCCAGCATCTGGTGGCCGAGGCAGATGCCGAAGGTGGGCACGCGCCGCTCGACGAGGCCGGCGATGACCGGCGCCGCCCACTCGCAGGTGGCGGCCGGGTCGCCCGGGCCGTTGGAGATGAACACGCCGTCGGGCTTCAGGGCGAGGATCTCCTCCAGCGAGGCGCGGCCCGGAACCACCGTCACCTTGCAGCCGCGGTCGGCGAACAGGCGCAGGATGTTGCGCTTCACGCCGAAGTCCATGGCGACGATGTGATATTTGTGCTGTTCGGGCCGGCCGTAGCCGGAGCCGAGGGTCCACACGCCCTCGGTCCATTCCATGCGCTGGGCGGCGCTGACCTCGCCGGTGAGGTCAAGGCCGGCCATGGAGGGCAGGGCCGCGGCCTCGCGCTTCAGCGCCTCCACGTCGAACCGGCCGTCCGGCGCGTGGACGAGGATGGCGTTCTGCATGCCGCGCTCGCGCGTCATGGCGGCGAGGGCGCGGGTGTCCACGCCGGCGATGCCCACCACGCCGCGCGCCTTCAGCCAGTCGTTGAGGTGGCGCGAGGCGCGCCAGTTGGCCGGCCCGGTGATGTCGGCGTGCACCACCACGCCCACCGCGCCGGCGCCCGAGGCGGCGTTCAGCGCCTCGATGTCCTCGTCGTTGACGCCGACATTGCCGATGTGCGGAAATGTGAAGGTGATGATCTGGCCGGCGTAGGAAGGATCGGTGATGATCTCCTCATAACCGGTCATGGCGGTGTTGAAGCAGACCTCGCCCGCGCGCTTGCCTTCGGCGCCGATGCCAGAACCTTCGATGACGGTTCCGTCCGCGAGAACCAGCAGCGCGGTGGCCGTGGGTTCGCTCCAGCCTGCCGGCTGCTGCGTGCTGTCTTGAAGCATGGTCGCCATTGTCCTAAGTCCGGGGTTTCCTGCGGCGCGCGCCGGCCGCATCCGTCGCCGCCGGCCGTGGCGGGCCCGGCGCGGCCCGGGGCGCGCCGGCGGCGTCATCACATTACGCGGACACTTAGGGTGAGCGTCCGCGGCCGTCAACGATCACGGCTCAACCAGCGGAGAGACGAACATGTTGCGCGAGGCTTTCGCCACCGCCCAGAAAGAGGCCATGCGCGCCGGCGACAAGGCCAGGCTGGCGGCCGTGCGCCTCATTATCGCAGCGGTGAAGGACCAGGACATCGCCGCGCGCGGCGAGGGGCGCGACCAGCTCCAGGACCAGGAGATTCTCGCCCTGCTGCAAAAGATGGTGAAGCAGCGGCGCGAATCCGCCGACATCTACGCGAAGGCCGGCCGCGACGATCTGGCCGCCGCCGAGCGCGCCGAAATCGCCGTGCTGGAGAGCTTCATGCCGGCGCAGATGGACGCCGCCGCCATCGAGCAGGCGGTGAAGGCCGCCATCGCCGAGGTCGGCGCCGCCTCCATGAAGGACATGGGCAAGGTGGTGGCCGCCCTGAAGGCCCGATACGCCGGCCAGATGAACTTCGCCGAGGCCAGCGCCGTGGTGAAGGCCGCCCTCGGCGGCTGAGCAGCGCCGGCGCGCGGGCCTGGCCCGCGTCGCCGGCGGCCGCCCGGACCCGGCCCGTGGCGTGGGCGCGGGCGGCGCCTATAATGCGACGGGAACGACCGAGTCCGCGCCGCCATGGCGCGGACGCTGCTTTCGCGACAGGCCGATGCGTTTTCCACCGTCCGTTCTGGATGAAATCAGGGCGCGCCTGCCGGTCTCGGCGGTGGTGGGCCGGCGCGTGCGCCTCACGCGGGCCGGGCGCGAATGGAAGGGGCTGTCGCCCTTCAACGCCGAAAAGACCCCGTCCTTCTTCGTCAACGACGACAAGCAGCGCTATTTCGATTTCTCCTCCGGGCGCAACGGCGACATCTTCACCTTCGTCATGGAGACGGAGGGCCTCACCTTCGCCGAGGCGGTGGAGCGCCTCGCCGCCGAGGCCGGGGTGACGCTGCCGCGCGAAACGCCCGGGGAGGCGCGCCGCGAGCGCCGCCGCCAGGGCCTGCATGAGGTGGTGGAGCTGGCCGCCCGCTGGTTCGAGGAGGAGCTGGCTTCGCCGCGCGGCGCCCGGGCGCGCGCCTATCTGGACGGGCGCGGCGTGGGGCCGGAGGCGCGCCGCCGCTTCCGCATCGGCTACGCCCCCGCCGGCCGCCACGAGCTGCAGAACGCCCTCGCCGCGAAGGGCGTCTCCGTCGAGCTGATGGTCGAGGCCGGGCTGCTGGTCGCCGGCGCCGACATCCCCGCGCCCTACGACCGTTTCCGCGACCGGGTGATCTTTCCCATCTGCGACCCGCGCGGCCGGCCGGTGGCGTTCGGCGGGCGGGCCATGGCGCCGGACGTGCAGCCCAAATATCTGAACTCGCCCGAGACGCCGCTGTTTCACAAGGGCGCGCTGCTCTACAACCTGCATCACGCCCGCAAGGCGCTGCACGGCGCCGCCGCCCGGGGCCCCGCCGCCATTTACGTGGTGGAGGGTTATGTCGACGTCATCGCCCTCGACATGGCCGGCCTGCCCCAGGCGGTGGCCCCGCTGGGCACGGCGCTCACCGCCGACCAGCTGGCCCTGCTGTGGCGCTCGGCCGACACGGTGTCGCTGTGCTTTGACGGCGACGGCGCCGGGCGGCGCGCCGCCTTCCGCGCCCTCGACGTGGCCCTGCCGCTGCTGGTTCCGGGCAAGAGCGTCAGCTTCGTGCTGCTGCCGGAAGGGCAGGACCCGGACGACCTGCTGCGCCATGGCGGGCCGGAGGCGGTGCGGACCGCCCTCGGCGCCGCCATGCCGATGATCGACATGCTGTGGGCGCGCGAGACCGCGGGGCTGGCCCTCGACACCCCCGAGGGCCGCGCCACGCTGGAGCACCGCCTGCGCGAGGCGGCGGCGCGCATCCGCGACGAAACCCTGCGCCGGCACTATCGCGCCGAGATCGGGGCGCGGGTGGCGGCGCTGACGCCCTCCGCCCCCCGTGGCGGCCGACGCGAGGGCTGGCCGGCGCAGGCCGGGCGCGGAGCGGGACGGGGCGGGCCGTCGCGCGCCGGCGGGCGCGGGGCCGCGGCGCCCGGCGCGGCGCTGCCCGCCGGCGCCGCCCTGGCCGGCGCAGCCGAATATCCGCGCGAGATGCTGATCGTGGCGCTGCTCGTCGCCCATCCGGCCCTGCTGGCGGATTTCGGCGAGCAGCTCGCCGGCGTGGAGTTCCGCGGCCCGGAGGCGCGCCGCGCCGCCCGGGCGCTGCTCGACTGCCTGGCGCGGCCGGACGTCGACCCGGCCGATCCGGCGGCGCTGCGCGCGGCGGTGCGCGCCGCCGGCCTGGCGGAGCGTCTGCCCGCCCTCAGCCGGCGCATGGCGGCGGGCGCCGCATGGGCGCTGGCGGAGGACGCCGCCATGCCCGCCGTAACCGAAATGCTGCGCCAGGCCATGACCTTGCAAAGCCGCGCCGGCGCCCTACATAACGAGCTGGCCGCCGCGCAGCAGGCCTTCGCCGAAGAGCAGACCGAAGCGAACTTCAGCTGGCTGTGCGACGTGAAAATGAGGCTGGACAGTCTGGAGGGAGCCGAAGCCCGGTCCGACGACTGGGACCGGAACTGAGCCATGACGGCGCCCTGGCGACGGCGGACCGCGCGCCCCATGCGGGCGCCGCCCCCCCCGGGCGCAAGGCGGCCCAGGCAGCAGGAGCCGCGCGACGCGCGGGCGCGCCGGATTAACCATCCCGGGCCGGATTAACCATCCGGGAAGGCGTTCGCGCCATGCTGCGGGCGCCGCGCGCGGGCGTGGTCCGCCGCTGGCGATTGTGCGTCATACGTCGCCATCTGGTAAAATTGCCGGATAGCAGCCAGCGCCTGATTCGACATTTGCCGCCGGCCGGCGCATGAACGTCCGTCGTCCGTTGCGGAACGCGGGTGGCGTCGCGCGTCGCGCGGGCGGAAGGACTGGCGGGGAGCGGGGAAAGCGGGCTGGTTCGCGACGGTCGGGCCGGCGCGGATTTTTTCGCTGTCCGGGGGGCGGGGCTGTCCGGGGCAGGACCTGCGGCCGGCTCCAGGAGACCGGCTGCCGGCTCCGGCGAAGCGGCGCGCGGCCGGACCTTCGGGCGGCGCTGCGGGCGAAGCATGAATCGCTCGCGATTGTGTCCCGAACGGGGCGTGATCGCAAGAATGGCGGAAAGGGGGGGCGGCGGCCGGCGCCGTCCGCTGTTGTCCTGCCGTGCGGCATGGCGCGTACGGCCCGGCGGCGCGGGAGGATGGCGGCGGGCGCCCTGCGGGCAGGGCGACGCCGCGCCTGTGGAAGACGAGCCGCCGGAACGTGCGTCGGGCCGTTCCGGAACCGGACGGAGGCGCCGCCGCGGCGGGCCTCCCGTGGAGCGAATGACGGCGGCCGGCCCGTCGGGCCCGGCCGGGGGACGGCGTCGCCGCCGTCCCGTCAGGGAAATGTCCGGCGTTCCCGCCTCCCGGGAGCGCCGGAGCTGCGTCTGGCGCCGCGCGCCGGACGGATCACAGTGGAGCTTGAGCGAATGGCGACAAAAGCGACGGAACGGGAAGACGCCCCGGACGCGGCCGAAACCCAGACCGACGGCCCTCTCCTCGACCTGACGGACGCCGGCGTGCGCCGGATGATCAAGCTCGCCAGGAAGCGCGGCTACGTCACCTATGAAGAGCTCAACGAGGTGCTGCCGTCCGAGGAGTTCAGCTCCGAGCAGATCGAGGACGTACTCTCGCAGCTCTCCGAAATGGGCATCAACGTCATCGACTCCGAGGAGACCGACGAGGCCGCCGAGGCCGAGGCCGATGACGAGGAGGCGGAGGGCGGCGAGCTGGCCGAGGCGGCGCCGCGCGCCGTGGCGGTGAGCTCCGCCTCCACGCGCGAGCCGGGCGAGCGCACCGACGATCCGGTGCGCATGTACCTGCGCGAGATGGGCTCGGTGGAGCTGCTGTCGCGCGAGGGCGAAATCGCCATCGCCAAGCGCATCGAGGCCGGCCGCGAGGCGATGATCGCAGGCCTGTGCGAGAGCCCGCTCACCTTCCAGGCCATCATCATCTGGCGCGACGAGCTGGTGGAGGGCAAGGTTCTCCTGCGCGACATCATTGATCTTGAGGCCACCTACGCCGGTCCCGACGGCGGCCGCGGCGCCGCCGTGGGCGAGGCGTCCGACGACGAGGCCGCCGAGCCCGGCGACGATGACGACGACATGGAGAACAACCTCTCCCTGTCCGCCATGGAGGCCGAGATCAAGCCGAAGGTGCTCGAGACCTTCGACCGCATCGCCGACAATTACAAGCGCCTGCGCCGCCTGCAGGACCAGGACATCGAGAACCGCCTGCAGAGCCTGCGCCTGACCCCGGCCCAGGAGCGCAAGTACCGCAAGCTGAAGGACGAGATCGTCGCTGACGTGAAGTCCCTCTCGCTCAACCCCAACCGCATCGAGGCGCTGGTCGAGCAGCTCTACGACATCAACAAGCGCCTGATCGGCATGGAGAGCCGCCTGATGCGCCTGGCCGAGAGCCATGGCGTGTCGCGCGAGGACTTCCTGAAGCAGTACCAGGGGGCGGAGCTTGATCCCAAGTGGATCCTGCGCGTCTCCAAGCTGGGCACCAGGGGCTGGAAGAACTTCGTGGCGGCGGAGAAGGAGCAGATCCGCGCCATCCGCCAGGAGATCCAGAATCTCGCGGCGGAGACCGGGCTGGAGATCTCCGAGTTCCGCAAGATCGTGATGATGGTGCAGAAGGGCGAGCGCGAGGCACGCCAGGCGAAGAAGGAGATGATCGAGGCCAACCTGCGCCTCGTGATCTCCATCGCCAAGAAATACACCAATCGCGGCCTGCAGTTCCTCGACCTGATCCAGGAGGGCAACATCGGCCTGATGAAGGCGGTCGACAAGTTCGAGTACCGCCGCGGCTACAAGTTCTCCACCTACGCCACCTGGTGGATCCGGCAGGCGATCACCCGTTCGATCGCCGACCAGGCCCGCACCATCCGCATCCCGGTGCACATGATCGAGACGATCAACAAGATCGTCCGCACCTCGCGCCAGATGCTGCACGAGATCGGCCGCGAGCCGACTCCGGAGGAGCTGGCCGAAAAGCTGGCCATGCCGCTGGAAAAGGTGCGCAAGGTGCTAAAGATCGCCAAGGAGCCGATCTCCCTCGAGACGCCGATCGGCGACGAGGAGGACAGCCACCTCGGCGACTTCATCGAGGACAAGAACGCCATCCTGCCGATCGACGCGGCCATCCAGTCCAACCTGCGCGAAACCACCACGCGGGTGCTGGCCTCGCTGACGCCGCGCGAGGAGCGCGTGCTGCGCATGCGCTTCGGCATCGGCATGAACACCGACCACACCCTGGAGGAGGTCGGCCAGCAGTTCTCGGTGACCCGCGAGCGCATCCGCCAGATCGAGGCCAAGGCGCTGCGCAAGCTCAAGCACCCGAGCCGCTCGCGCAAGCTGCGCAGCTTCCTCGACAACTGAGCCTGCGTCCGCACTGTCCGCCCCGCGCGCCGGGGCCGGCGCCAGCCGCGCCGGCCCCGGCGCGCTTTTTCTCCCAACTGGCGCTTTTTCCTGTGGCGGCCTGCGGCCACATTTGGCGCGACGCTTGTGCTTGCGTCATGGTGGTGAAATCCTCCGCGACAGGGAGGCGCGGCGGCGGCCGGGCGCTCCGCGACGGAGAGCGACAGGCGGGAAGAGGATGCAGGCAGCCAACGACGACCGGGTGCGCATCAGCGCCGGCGGCATGGTGGCGGAGATCGAGCCGTTCGGGGCCGAGCTCGCCATCCTGCGCGACCGTGACGGCCGCGACCTGCTTTATGACGGCGACCCGCGTTACTGGACCGGCCGGGCGCCGCTGCTGTTTCCTGTCGTCGGCGCGCTGGCGGGCGGCGCCTACCGGCTGGGCCGGCAGGAATGGCGCATGCCGCAGCACGGTTTCGCCCGGCGCTGCCGCTTCTCCGTCACTTTCCGCGAGGCGGACAGCGTCGGGCTGCGCCTGCGCGAGAACGCCCTCTCGCGCGAGATGTATCCCTTTCCCTTCCAGCTGGACGTCGTCTACCGCGTCGCCGGCGACGCGCTGGAGGTGGAGGCGCTCGTGACCAATCGCGGCCGGCGGCCGATGCCGGCGGCGTTCGGTTTCCACCCGGCCTTCCGCTGGCCGCTGCCCTATGGCGGCGCGCGCGAGGAGCACGCGCTCGTCTTCGAGTTTCCGGAGCCCGGTCCGCTGCGCCGGCCGGACGCCAGCGGCCTGCTGCTGCCGCCGCTGCGCCGCAGCCCGGTGGGGCCGGACGGGCGCCTGCCGCTTTCCGACAGCCTGTTCGACGAGGGCGCGCTGGTGTTCTGCGCGGCGCGCAGCCGCCGGGTGCTCTATGGCGCGCCGGGCCGGCCGCACATCGCCGTGACGTTTCCGGAGATGCCGGACCTCGGCGTGTGGAGCAAGCCGCGGGCGCAGGCGCCGTTCGTGTGCATCGAGCCATGGCACGGCTACGCCGACGCCGCGCCGCTGCCGGGCGATCCGGCCCGGCCGGGCGATCTCTACGAGAAGCCGGGCATGGTCGAGCTGCCGCCAGGCGCTTCGCGCGCCTTCGCCATGCGCATCGCGCTGGTGGAGGGGTGAAGGCCAGGGCTCCGCGGCGGAGCCGCGCCTCGGGCGGCGGGCGCGCGACGGGCGAAGCCGCCGCCCCGCCCTCACTTCCAGGCGTAGTTGAAGCTGACGGAGATGCGCGCCTCCTCCTCCGATTCATTCATCGGCACCTCGTGGCGCAGCCAGCTCTCCCACAGCAGGACTTCGCCGGGCTCGGGCGTGAGGCGGACGAACGGCCGGCCGGTCTCGCCGCGGCGCAGCGGCGCCGCCATCATGAAGGCGAGGCGCGGGTCTTCGAAGCGGATGGCCGCAGAGCCCGGCGGCAGCGCCACGTAGAAGGTGCCGCTGATCACCGAATGCGGGTGCAGGTGCGAGGAGTGCATGCCGCCCGGCGGCAGCACGTTCACCCACAGCGAATCGCATTCAAGCCGGCCGCCTTTCAGGTCGAAGTCCAGGGCGGCGGCGAAGCGCTCCACGTGCCGGTCCAGCTCTTTCTGCAGCTGGCCGAAGACGGGGAAACGCCACGGCAGGTCGTCCAGCGAGGCGTAGGAGGTGTAGCCCGGATAGCCGTTGGCCTCGCACCAGGCGAGGCCGGCCTCGTCGTCTTCGGCGAGGCTGCGGCAGGCGCCGTCCAGCTCGCGCACCAGCGGATCGTCCGCGCCGGCGGCGATGCGGGCGCGGTAGATGGGGGTGGCGAAATGCAGGGAAATGGAATGATCGTCGCTGCTCATGCCCCTGTATTGCGCGCCGGCGCGGCGAGGTCAAAGCGCCGTGTCACCGCAGGGGGCGGCGCGGCCGCCCCGCGGCGGAAAAACCGCGCCTGAGGGTTGCAATCGCCGGCCCCGGCGCCCATCCTCACGTCCAGGGCGACCCCGATTTCAGGAGGAAAGCCAATGACTTCGAACGTGATGGAACGTGGCCTTTACAAGACTGGCGACGGCTGGGTTCAGGTGGTCGCGGGCGAGGAGCTGCGCCGGGTGCGGGCCCAGGCCTATCTCGCCAGCGGCGCGCAGCCGCCGCTCGAGCACCTGCCGCTGCGCCGCCAGGACGGGGAGGACGCGGAGGCGTCCCGCCAGAACGCGGCGCGCCCGAACTGAGCCGGTGACTTCCGCGCGCCAGGCTCCCCCAGGGCGAAGCCGGGCGTCGCCGGCGAGGGCGCGCGACAGGTCCCGGCGGAGGAGGTGAGACAGGCGGCGTGATCCGCCTGTCGCTGCCTTGGCGCGCCTGTCCGGCGCAGGCCCGCCCCCGCCGTCCTGCGGGCGGGCGCCGCCTGGTCGCCGGCTTCCCGGCGGCGGGTTTCGCCGCGCGCCGCGCCGGCGTCCTTTGCGGCGTCGGTTGGGGTGAGGCTGGCCCGGCAGGGGGGCCTGGCGGCCGCGCTCCTGCCTGCGGCTTGCGCCGCTCCGACCCCGGCGGGTCTGGCCGTATCCGGCAGTTACGCCATCCCTGAACTCCAGCCTCCGTGACCCCATGCGCCCACGACGCCCGTGGGCGCATGGGGTCATTGTCTCGTTCCCATGAAAGATTTATAAGTATATGAAAATAGTATACATGCGCTGATTTGGCGTTGTCTTTGGAAAATCCGGCAATATTATCTTCACGGTCTGATATATTGCATTCTGGCTCCTGTTTCTGGCGCGTATTGGCACGGTCCGCGCAGGGAGCGCGCGCCGGTTACGGCGCAATGCTGCGGCTCCCGCTCGCGGTTCGCCAGCGTTTCCGCCGCGCCCGACGCGCGGCGGCTGCGCCGCCCTGACGGTCCCCGGAGGCGGGGTCGCCATGGGGGAGGGCGCCGGCGGCCGCAGGCGCGTTTTGCGGGCGGACGGAGCAACGGCGGCGGCCGGGCAGGCGGCCCGCATTCCCCATTCGCCCCCACGGCTGCCGCTGCCGCTGACGCTGACGCTGACGGTGACGCCGCGCGCCGGCGGGCGCCCGACGTTTCGCATTGGAACCGCCGGAGGCGGGGCCACGGCCCGACCCTCATGACACCGCACGCCATTCCCCGGTCAGGGACGCCGCCGCCGTGGTCTGCGCCGCCCGCCCGATCCGCCGCGATCCGTCGCCCCTCAAAACATGCAAACAGTTTGCAATTGCAAAGATGGCTGCGGCCGGCATTTATTGCAACTGCTTTGCATAAGCGAATCGGTGGAGGAGAGATGAGCCGGACAGTCACGATCCGGAACAGGGGCGCGGCGCTGGCCCGCGCCGGCGGCCTCGCCCTGCTGGCGCTGGCGGGCGCGGACGCAGCGGCTGGCGCCGCGGAACAGGAGGGGGCGCGCCGGCGACGGCCGCCTGAAGCGGAGGCGCCGGCCGGGGACGCCCTGGCGGGCCTTTCATGGGGGATGGAGGCCTCCGCCGACCTGATGGCGAACGCGCGCGGCGGCCGGCGCCGCGCCGGCGGGGCCGCGCTCGCGGCCCGGCCCCATGTGGACGCCGACCTCGAGGCGCTCGCCGGCTGGCGCGGCGCCAGCCTGCACGCCGGTATCCAGCTGGCAGGCGGCCGGGGGCTCGCGGTCGTGACCGGCGCCTTTGCGCCGCCCTCCGGCGCCGAGACCGCGCCGACGTTGCGGCCGGCCGGGATCTGGCTGCGCCAGAGCCTTGCCGGGGGCGCGCTCACGCTGCGCGCCGGCCATCTGCTCGCCGATTCCGCCTTCGCCGCGCTCACGGCCGCCGGTGCGTTCGTCAACGCCGGCTTTGGCTGGCCTCTGCCCGCCGCCGCGGCGCTGCCCGGCGGGGGGCCGGCATGGCCGGCGGCCGCTCCCGGCGTCGAGGCGCAGGCGCGGCTCGCGCCGGCCTGGACCTTCCGGGCCGGCGTTTACGCCGGCGCGCCGTGGCGGAGCGGGCGCTGGAACCGTCGCGGTCCTGGCCGGGCGTGGCGCCATGGCGCCTTCATGATCGCCGAGCTGGCGGGCGAGGGCGCGGGGCCTGGCGACCTTCCCGGCGCGCTGAAGTTCGGCGCCTGGCGGGCCACGCAGCGGTTCCCCGCGCCGGACGCCGCCCCGCCCGCGCAGCGCGGCCATGGCCTGCACGGCTTCCACGTGGCGGTGGAGCAGACGCTGTGGCGCGGCGCCGGCGGCGGCGAGGTCACGGCGTTCGGGCGCCTGTCATGGACGCCGCTCGCCCGGCGCGCGCCGGTGGATCTCGCCATTGACGCCGGCGTCACCGTCACCGGCCTGCTCGCGGCGCGGCCGGACGACGTGCTCGCCGTCGGCGCCGTTTACGCCCGCCCCGTCCGCTCCGCCTGCGCGGACCTGGAGAGGGAGCGGCTTCCGGTTCCGGAACTGACGCTTGAGGCGTCGTGGCGCGCCGCCGTGACCGGCGGGCTGTCGCTCCAGCCTTTCGTGCAGTACGTGCGCCGCCCCGGCGGGGGCGGGCCCGACGCGCTGCGGCCATGGCGGCGTACGCCCGATGCGGTGGTGGTGGGCCTGCGGACCTCGACCGAGCTGCCTGCGCAATGAACGGGGCGGGACAGGCAGGCGGCCGCGCGCCGCATGTTTGCAACTGGTTTTCACTTGCACATCAGGGCGGCGAGCGCCAGAGTGCGGCGACGTCGCGTGAAAGGGACGGTGAAGCAATGAGGGAAATGCGGAACGGGGCGACGGAAGGCGCCGCCATGACGACGCGGCGCGCCCGCGCCGCGGCGATGGCGGGCGGGGGGCGGCGCGGGGCGCTCGTCGCCCTCGCCCTGCTGGCGCTGGCGGCGCTGTTTGCGGGCGCGCCGGCCGCGGCGCAGTCCGCGCCGGAGAAAAAGTTCAAGGTGGTGACCACATTCACCGTGATCGCCGACATGGCCCGCAACGTGGCCGGCGATGCGGCGGTGGTGGAGTCGATCACCCGGCCGGGAGCGGAGATCCATAACTACCAGCCCACGCCCGGCGACATCGAGCGGGCCCTGGGGGCCGGGCTCATCCTGCGCAACGGCCTTGGGCTTGAGCTGTGGTTCGAGAAGTTCCTGCGCAAGCTTGGCGACGTGCCGGAGGCGGTGGTCTCGGCCGGCGTCGCGCCCATCGGCATCGGCGAGGGGCCGTACAGCGGCAAGCCGAATCCGCACGCCTGGCTGTCGCCCTCGGCGGCGCTCATCTACGTCGACAACATCCGCGACGCGCTGGCGAAGCACGACCCGGCCAATGCGGAGACCTACCGCCGCAACGCCGAGCGTTACAAGGAGCAGATCCGCGCCGTCGTGGCGCCGGTCCGCGCCGAAATTGAGTCCGTGCCCGAGAGCGCCCGCTGGCTGGTGACCAGCGAAGGGGCGTTCTCCTATCTGGCCCGGGATTTCGGGCTGAAGGAACTGTATCTGTGGCCGATCAACGCCGACCAGCAGGGCACGCCGCAGCAGGTGCGCAAGGTGATCGACGCGATGCGCGCCATCCATGCGCCGGTGATTTTCTCGGAGAGCACCGTCTCCGACCGGCCGGCGAAGCAGGTGGCGCGCGAAACCGGCGCCCGCTACGGCGGCGTGCTGTATGTGGATTCGCTCACCGGCCCGGACGGTCCGGCGCCGACCTATCTCGACCTGCTGCGCGTCACCGCCGCCACGATCGCCAGGGGCCTGAAAGGGGAGACGGGCAAATGACGCGCTGAAGCCGGCGCCGGCGGCGGCCGGTTACCGGCGCCCGGCGTTCCGGAAGGGTGGTCCCGGGGGGCGGGATGACCGCGGCTCCCCCCGATGCGAAAAGCCCGGCGCAAAGGCCGGGCAAATCGCAGTTGCGGAAGGATCACGCCAGATCAGAACCGGTAATTCAGCCCGGCGCGGACGATATGGAAGGCGCCCGGCTGCCTGACGCGCGCTACGGTGACCCCGTCGTCTGCGGTCAGCTGCATGATGGTTGGACGGAAGCTGAGATAAAGATACTCCGCGTTCACCGACCAGTTGCGGCTGACGGCGTATTCCACGCCAGCGCCCGCAGTCCATCCCCACGCGTTGCGTTGTACGCTTGCGGAGTCAAACGTATCCGTCCTCCAGGTCGCGCGAGGAACGGTCAGTTTGCCGGACCGGCTCAAGGACTGTCTGAGCTTGCCGTAGGCGGCGCCGCCGGTCGCGTACAGGAGCAGGTCGGGCGAGGCGAGAACGCCGACGCGTCCGCGCACGGCGCCAAACGCCGCCAGGCGTGTATCGGCCCTGCCGCTTGCGATGTAGGTCTGCCTGGTATCTAAGTCCGGCTGGTCACCAGGGGTGAAGGCGCCGCTCAGGGTGGTGTGCTGCCCGCTCAGGAGCAGGTTGTATTCGCCGGTGACGCCCAGCACCAGCGGGCCCGCCTGCAACGAGTAACCAGCGTTGATCCCGGTGGTGAAGACCGCGGTTTTGTTGCCGATTGGGCTGAGCGGGATGGTCTCACCGCCCCTGCGAAAATACCTGGCGTCCGGGATGCTGCCACGCGGATCTCCGTACAGGGTGGCGGCTCCGGCGGTTACGCCGATATGGAAACCAGTCCAGTTCGGGCCCCGGGGCGCGGCGGCCGGCGCGACCGGCGCCGGCGAATGATACGACGCTGGCAAATCGGCGGCGAACGCGGCGGACGCCGACATCGCGAGAATGGATGCGGCGCAGACGAGTCTGTTGTTCATGAATTGTCCCCTCTGTTTCTGGAGTAGTACGTGCGCTGCAGCTTCCATGACTGGCGCGGCCAGTCATGCGTCAGTATTGTCTGGACGCTTCCGGCGTATTGGGCGCACGGTCACTCCGCGATGTTCTGGAGAACATTCTTGACTTTTACTTGAAGCAATCTGAAATTTGGGAGGGGTGTTTAAATAAACAAGGAAAGTATATCTATTATCCATCAAGGTATCTGGTGAATCTGGGCGCCGGGCCCGGAGCGTCAGCCGCCAGGCGGGTTTATGAGGCGGATGGCGTGACAGCCGTGATCGCGGCGGATCTTTCCGCGCCCGCGCGGGCAGCGGCCGAAAGAGGGCGGGAACAGGCGCGGCCGGGCGGGAGAGGGGATGGCCAGCGGCCGTGACCGCGGCCAAGCGCCGCTGCAGGGGGGTCAGACGTTCAGGCCGCGCTGGCAGGCGACGCCGACGCCGCCGAGGCCGCAGTAGCCGCCGGGATTTTTGGCCAGATACTGCTGGTGGTATTCCTCGGCGTAATAGAACGGCGGCGCCGGCGCGATTTCCGTGGTGATGGCGCCGTAACCGGCGGCGCGCAGCTGCTGCTGGTAAGCGTCGCGCATCTTGCGCGCCGTGGCGAGCTGCTCTTCCGGAGCGTAAATCACCGAGCGGTACTGCGTGCCGACGTCATTGCCCTGGCGCATGCCCTGGGTCGGGTCGTGGTTCTCGAAGAACACGGCCAGCAGCTCCTCCAGCGGCAGGCGCGCAGGGTCATGGACCACCAGCACCACCTCCGCGTGGCCGGTGAGGCCGGAACAAACTTCTTCATAAGTAGGATTGGGCGTGAGACCGCCGGCGTAGCCCACGGCGGTCACCGCCACGCCCGGCAGATTCCACATCAGCCGCTCCGCGCCCCAGAAACACCCCATGCCGAGCTGGATGGCGGCCAGGCCGGGCCAGGGGCCATGCAGCGGCGCGCCGGTGACGAAGTGCCGGCTGGCGGTGGGGATGGGCTCCGCGCGCCCCGGCAGCGCCTCCTCCGGCGTCGGCAGCTCCAGCTTCTTGCGCATCAGGAACATGACGTCCTCCCTTCACGGCGCCCTGCCGCCGCCCGTCGTGACGGCGCGGCGCGTCTGGGGGCGTCCCGCCGCGCGCCAGGAAACGCCAGCCCCCGGTTCGCCGGGCGTCGCCCGGGGGAAAGCCGCGCGCCTGCACGCCGCACGTCACAATATGGGCCGCCCGGCGGCCCTGCGCCAGCCCTGCCGTTGCAGGCGAACCGGCGCGCGTCAGGCGGCGGTCGCCCGCCGGACCGCTTCCGGTCCGTCGACGCCCCAGTCCGTCGACGCCCCGGTCCTGGCGGCGCCGGCGTCAGTCCGCGCCTCCGCCGCTCCGCCGCTCCGTCGCCGCGTCGACGCCCCGGCGCCGGTTCTCCGCGGCTGTTCCGCCGGGGCGCCTGTCAGCGTTCGCCGTCCAGGGGCTCAGGCCCAGGGCGCCCGGCCGCCGCCTGCGCGTCCGCTTCTGGCGCCCTGCGCCCGCGCGTCGCGTCCCGATGCGGTTGGGCGTCCGCCGGGCGCATGGCGGCCGCGGCGTTCCACGGGACGCCGCCGCCGACATCGCCCCCGCCCCGCGCCGGGCCCCGGGCGTCCGGCCGCAGCGTCGCCTGCTCCGCTCCCGCCTCCGGACGCGCGGCGCCGGAGGCCCGGCTTGCGGCCGCCCGTGCGCCGGCTGGCCGGCCCCGGCGGGAGCCCGGCTTCAACGGCGCGCCAGACGGCGGGTCAGCTCCTTCGCCACCGGCGCCTGCAGTCGCGGCGCAGGAGCCAGACGGCCGGAGGCGTCGCAGGCGCGGACGCACACCCGTCGCACCCGGTCTTCCCGCGCCAGCTCCACCAGCCAGGTCTCCCCCGGCTCATCCGCCGCGCCCACCCGCCAGACCGCGGCGGCGAGGCGCAGGCGCGCCGCCGTGGCCTCGGCGTCCGCCGCCAGCAGCGCCGCGGTCATGCCGCGCCGGGCCAGGGCGCGCGCCAGCCGCAGCGCCGGCTCCAGCCGCGCCGCCCGGCGCATGTCGAGCACCGCCACAAGGCAGCCGGCTCCGGCGAGCGCCTGCGGGGCCACAGGCGCGCGCCCCGTCCACGCCGTTTCGATGCGCCGCACCAGCGTCGCCGCAGCCACGGCCGGCGCCTGCGTGTCCCACAGGCTTGGCGCCAGCAGGTCCGCCGGCGGCGCCAGCCAGGCGGCCGGCCGGCCCGAGCGCAGGCAGAACCCCAGCGCGAAGGCCTCCGCCGCCAGCCCGTCCCGCCGCACCGCCGCGGCGTCCGCGCCGGCGGCGCCCTCGCGCGCGGCGGGCTCGATCACATGCGTCTGGCCGGGCGCCACGCCGCCGTCGGCCAGCACATTGTCCAGCTCCGCCACCCCGAACAGCCGGGGGCGGATCCGCGCCTGCGCGCTGGAGGCCTCGCCTGTCGGAACCACCCGCCGATTCTCCGCTAATGACAGACCGCGCAACGGTTTGCGTATGCGCCGGGCCTCAGCCCGGGCCCGGACGCGCGCATGTATGTTCACTATTTGTTCGTTTGGCGGCGCTGTCAACGCCCGCGGACGCGCGCCGCCGCGCCGGAGGGGGAGCGGGGGCGGCCGGCGTCTTCGTCCGGCGCGCGTGTCGTCCGGGCGCCGCGAAAGGGCGCGGCGCGCCCCCTTTCGCCTCACGCCGGCACGTCGTCGTCGCCGGCGGCGCCGCCTTCGTTCTCCCAAGCGTTGACGTGGCGCGCGGTGGCGGCGGTGAAGCGCAGGCGCACGCCTGCGCCCATGTCGCCGCCCTTGCGGTCCTCTGCGATGAACACCGCGCCGAATGACTCCAGCGCGGCGCGGATGGCCTGCGCCTGCCGCGCGTCCGGCAGGTCGGCGCCTGCTTCGAACGTTTCGATGAGCGCCGCGTTCACGCCGCTGCGCTGCGCCAGCGTCGCGACGGAAACGCCGGTGAGGGCCCGCGCGGCCGCGCACTGGGCTCCGGTGATGGGCTGGGTCATGTCGTCGCTCCTTCGCCTGCATGGGAGGCCGCGCTGCGGGGCGCCTGTGGCGGCGCGCCCGTGCGCGTCTCGCCGGTGAGGAAGCGGGTGAAATTGGGCTGCCCGGTCGCCGCCGTCAGCCCGCCGTCGACGACGATGGCCGCGCCCGTCACGTAGGATGCCGCCGGCGATGCCAGGAAGAAAATCACTTCGGCGATTTCGTGCGGCTGCGCCGGCCGCCCGAGGGCGATGGCCTCCCCGTAGCGCCGCGCGATTTCCGGCGTCTCGCGCAGCTGCGCCGAAAGCGCCGTCTCCACCAGCCCGGGGCAGACGGCGTTGACCCGCACCCCCTCCCCGCCATGATCCAGCGCCATGGCGCGGGTGAGATTGATCACCGCCGCCTTGGAGGCGTTGTAGGCGGCGAAGCCGTGATCGCCGCCAAGCCCGGAAATGGAGGCCACGTTCACGATATTGCCGCGCCGGCGGATGAGGTGCGGCAACGCCGCGCGGCTGGCGTAAAACACGCCGTCCACGTTCACCGCGAACACCTGCCGCCATTTTTCGTCACGCAGCCGGTCCACATGGCCGAAACCGCCGATGCCGGCGTTGTTGACCAGCACGTCGACGCCGCCGCCCCAGGCGGCCGCCTCGGCGACGGCCGCGTCCACCTCCTGCGGCGACGCCACGTCGGCGGTGAGGGCGAGGGCGCGCGCCGCATGGGAAGGCGGCAGCGCCGCCAGCTGGCGCGCCAGCGCCTGCGCGTCGCGGTCAACCAGCGCCGCCCGGTCGCCAGCCGCCAGAAAGCGCGCCGCCGTCGCGGCGCCGATGCCGGAGCCCGCGCCGGTTATCACCACGACCCTGGGACCGTCCTGCATGCCCTCCTCCCCGTGCGTGCGCGGGTTTTCCCGCTGTCAGGAGGGCATGATCGGCCCCGGCGGCGATCCGGGTCAAGGCGCCCCTCGGGGCGCCGTCAGCGCCGCCGGCGCCACAGGGCGGCGAGGCCCTGGCCGGCGAGGCCGCCGGCGATGAAGCCGCTTCCCCCAGCCGCCATCGACCACAGGGCGGAGCCAGCGGCGTCGCCCATGCCGACATTGAGCCCGAAGGCGCAGGCGCCGCAGGCGAGGCCCGCGGCGGTCGCCGCGCCGGCGCGCCCGTGCCAGCCCAGAACAAGGCCGGCGATGACGCTGGCGATCACCCAGATTCCCCACAGTCGCAGCATGTCGCCACCCCGTTCGCGCGGGTTCGCGCCCCTGTCAGATGCGCCCTTGCGCCCGCCTGCGCAATCACCGCCGCCGGGGCGGGCGGCTGCAGGGCCCGCGCGGCCGGACGGCGTGAAACAAAACATGCGTGCTTTCTGGCTGGCGCAGGATATTTTTTCACAGAACCGGAGGAAACGTCGCCGCCGCGCAGGCGGCCAGGGGAGCAGGGCGAATGGGTGAGATTGACGGCGGCGTCGCGTGGCGGCGCCTGGTGGCGGCCGTGCTGCTGAGCACCATCGGCGGCGTCGGCATGTGGTCGGTGGTGGTGGTGATGCCTGCGGTGCAGGCGGAGTTCGGCGTGGACCGCGCCGCCACCTCGCTCCCCTTCACCATGGTGATGCTGGGCTTTGGCGTCGGCGGCGTGGCCTTCGGCCGGCTGGCCGACCGCACGGGCGTGGCCGCGCCCATGGCGCTGGGAACGCTGCTGATGGCGGCCGGCTACGCCGCCAGCGCCGCGGCGCCGGGCATTCCTGCCTTCGCGCTGCTGTTTTTCTTCATCGGCGCCGGTTCATCGGCCTGTTTCGGGCCGCTGGTGGCGGACATCTCCTGCTGGTTCCTGAAACGTCGCGGCCTTGCGGTGGCGATCTGCGCCTCCGGCAATTACCTCGCCGGCGCGTTCTGGCCGCCGGTGGTCGAGCGCTCGGTGGCGCTGTGGGGCTGGCGCGCGACGCATGTGGGCGTGGCGCTGTTTTGCGTGGCGACGATGATTCCGCTGGCGCTGCTGCTGCGCCGGCGCGCGCCGGCGGTTCCCTCCGGGGCGGCGGGAGCCGTGCAGGCGTTCGCCGATCCGGTCCGGGCGCTGCGCATCAGCCCGGCGCGGCTGCAGACGCTGCTGGCGCTGGCGGGGGTGGCCTGCTGCGTCGCCATGGCCATGCCGCAGGCGCACATCGTCTCCTATTGCGGCGACTTGGGCTATGGCGCGGCGCGCGGCGCGGAGATGCTGTCGCTGATGCTTGCCTGCGGCATCATCAGCCGCATCGGCTGCGGCTTCATCGCCGACCGCATCGGCGGTCTGGGGGCGCTGTTTCTCAGCTCCGTGGCCCAGGGCGTGGCGCTTGCGCTCTACCTGATGTTCGACAGCCTGCCGTCGCTTTACGTGATCTCGGCGCTGTTCGGCCTGTTCCAGGGCGGTCTGGTGCCCAGCTACGCCATCATCGTGCGCGAATATTTCCCGGCTGGCGAGGCAGGCGGCCGCGTCGGCGTGCTGGTGTTCGCCACCGTGATCGGCATGGCGCTGGGCGGCTGGATGTCGGGGCTGATCTTTGACGTCACCGGCTCCTACCAGGCCGCGTTCCTCAACGGGCTGATGTTCAACCTGATGAACGGCGGCGTCGTGCTGTTCCTGCTGCTGCGCCAGCGGGGGCTGCACCGGCCGGCGATGGCGGCCGCGTGAGCGGCGGCCCGCGCGCGGGCGCGCCGGAGCCGGTTCGGGCCCGGGCCAGGGCCGGCTTCATGCGGGGTTCATGCAGGGTCCAGGTCGTGCGTCGCACGGCGGGCTGTGGCTGACGCGCCCGCCGCGCGCCGGCGGCCTTGCTGCGCCGGCGTCGCCATGGCATTTAGGGACGGTGACTGTCTCCGGCCTTTCCGGCCGAGGTTCGCAGCGTCGGGCGCGCGGCGTCGCGGCGCGCGGAGAAGGCGCGGGAGCGCCGCCGGGAAGCGACGGGCCTGTAGCTCAATGGTTAGAGCCGGCCGCTCATAACGGTCTGGTTGCAGGTTCGAGTCCTGCCGGGCCCACCATAAAATCAATGACTTAGGCTAAAATTGCGGAGTGCTCGCAGGTTCATTGAACCTAACGCCCGTCATCTCGGCCCTATCTCAAACAGCCTGTCGAGCCTGTCAGCCAGCCGGCCAATCGCCTGGCTGATGCGATCCTCCATCTCGCGCATGGCCTTTGCGGTGACGTAGGTTTGGGCAACCTCGACCCTGAACGCGTCCAACTCACGCGACTGCTGGTTGATCTGGGATTGAAGCTTCCACACAACTCCGCTGAGCACAGACATAATGGCGACGACGGCGGCAATCTCCTGCCAAGCTGCTAGCTCCATGCGTGCCACCTCACTCGCACCAGGCCTTGCGGCGTGCATTCGATGCTTTCACTTCGCCAATCGTCTCGGCAGTGTCGTGCTGGCTCCAGCTAATCGCGCGCCATTGAGCGCACGTCGCTTCAGTCCCTACGCCACCCGTCGTCGCGGCGCAGGCAGTCAGGATCGGCAGCACAGCGGCGAGCGTCAGCATCAGCGCGATTCGCTTCATCGGTAAGCCCTCTTTCAATGTGGATTTGCCGGGCGGTGGCGTCGGCCTTGCCGCGCTCATAGGCCAGATCATTGATGCGCCACGCGAGCAGCGCGAGCACCGCGACAGCGCCAATCGCGGCCACAGTGCGCCAGTGAGTGAGAATGAATGCAATCATGCCGCCACCGCATAGCCTAGCGCGTCAGCCACCTGCGCCGCCTTGCGCTGCTGCTGCGCCCGCCAGATAGCGCCGCCGACAGCAAGCGCCACGCCAGCGACAACCAGCACGGCGACGATGCCATTGACAGTGGCAGACCCGCCGGCAAGAGGCGTCAGCGCATCACGAGCACCTTCAAGCGCCCCGCCGATCACGCCGAGCACAGACCCGCCGCCGATAGCCGCGTCAGCCATGCCGCTGGATGGCAACGGGCGTGCATCCTCGACATTCGCTTTGGCGGACATGCCTGGCTCGACGACGGTGACAGCCGGACCTACCTTGCCACGCGCCCACTGCTGGCCCGTTCTGAGCACGTCAGAGACGCGCCGCGACCAGCCCTTTCCGAACGTCGGCCAGGTTTTGAGTGCCTGAAGGAAAGCCATGCGACGCGCGCAAATGTCGGCAATCAGCGCGTCATGGTCTTTCACGTCCCAGCACGCGGCGATGGTCGCATTGCCGATGATGCCGTCCACGCGGACACCCAGCGCTCGCTGAAGCCACTTTGCCGACTGAGCGACGCCGCTATTCACCGCGCCGTCAAAGACGACGTAATCCACACCAGGCGGCAGGTCGTCTCCGCGGATTTTCTCCCAATACTGCTGACGATAGATCGCCTGCAATTCGGCGTCAGTGATCTGCCGGACGGACCGAGTAGGCAGACCACGCCGCTTGCGCTCGGCATCATAGACCCGCTGGGTGACGCCACGGTTGGTAGCGCCGCCAGGGTCTGCCGGATGGTTCACGTAGCCGCCTTCGTGCTTCAGCACGGCGGAAAGAGCCTCTTTGTACGTTGATGCAGCCATGTGGAGCACCCATAAAAAAGCCCGCCGAAGCGGGTCAGATGGTCAGGATTGCGAGCCCCCAGAGCGCGCCGGTTAGCGCCTCTGCGAGCCATATCGGGTTGTGCGGTCGGAGCCGCCATGCTGCCTCGTATGCGACCACAATCAACGCCGCGAACGGAAAGGCGAGCAGGGCAGGCCACGCGCTGCCATAGACAAGAGCGATGCCGGCGAACGCAGGCAAGGCGAGCAAATTTCGCGCCCAGAAGGCCAGCGGGATGCGCCCGCGCGACCAGTCCAGCAACATCGCCTCGAACCAGCCCGGCGAGCGATCCGGCATGAATCGCCCCATGCCGATCAGATGGCCCCATGACGGGGTGGCCCAGAGCAGATAGCCAAGCGCCCAGATAGCGCCGAGCAGCGCCGATCCAGTCTGCATGACGGCAGCACCGGCAACCAGCGGCGTTACGTACCAGAGCGCCCGCCCAGGGAGCCAGCGGGGCCGCCAGCGGTCGTCACCACGCATCCGGTTCAGGACTGCGCACAGCAGGACGACCAGCACCGCCGTCATCGCCCGCCCTCATAGTGGTAGCGCACCACGTCGTGCAGGCGGGAAGCACTATCCCGGCCCGCGCACGCGGTCAGGGCGGCCAGCGCAAGGGCCGCCATCGTCATTCGGAGCCACATAGTATCCTCCGACAAAAAAAGCCCGCCAGAAGGCGGGCTGTTGTCCGGGGTGTGCTGCTGGTCACAGCGCTGCGGCGTCTGCCCACATCGCGTCGATCTGCTCCGGCGTCAGGCCGAGCGCCGACCCGATCTGGTCAATCAGCGGGTGGCTGCGCTCGTAGATCGTGGCGTCCTGCCACTCGATCAAAGCGACCTCCCGATCTGTCGGGTCCGGGATCGCCGCAATCGCGTCCTCCACCTGCGACGTGGAGATGCCAGCATACAGCAGTCCGAGGCGCAGCTGGCGGCGCGTCAGTGGCGGGATGGCTTGCGGCTGTGGCTCTGGCTCAGGCTCAAAGGGCAGCGCGTCGCCGAGACGGGCCGCTTCAGCCACGGCTTCATCCCAATAGGGATCAGATGGGATGACGTGGTACGGAAGCCCGTTCAGGTCGGCCACAAAGGTTCCGTCCGGTCGCCGATAGATGAGTAGGATCGTCATGCGATGCTCCATGCGAGACCGCTGTGGTAGATGTTCGACATGGGGACGCCAACCGTCGCCCCCCCTGCCGCTATGCCTGCGCTAACCGGGCCCGAGATCACACCAGACGCATTATAGGTGATCAAAAAATATGCGTATGTGCCGCCTGCCGGAAGGATTGCGGGCTGTCCCGGCGCACTGGACTGGAATGGGAGCCAGATGCCAGTGCCGATCGTGGATTTCGGGAGCGGAGCGGCTCCGAGTGTCGTGCGGGCCGCCGCAGCATCCGCATCGTCCAGAAGCGTGCGGGCGAATGCCGACAGCGTCGTATACGTCATTGACGACGCGCCGTTGAAATACGGCAAACGGTCTGCGGCAGCCGATACGCCGGACAGCGCCGTCAGGTTTGCATGCGACTGCTGTGCCTCAATGGCTGTGCGCGCACCTGACTGGCTTGCTGCTGTGAGCACACTCCTGCCGGTACTCGTAACGCCAAGGTTCGTCAGGGCGTTGGTGCGTTGCGTACTGTTCAGGCCCTGAGAGTCGGTGTCGTAGCGAACAGCGGCGTCGGCCATCGCCAAACTAGCGACAGATGCGGCGTCGAGCGAAATCGTCCTGTTGGAAGTGAGGTCGCCGCCGCCTGTCAGACCCGTTCCGGCAGAGATGGTGACGCTGGCGTTAGCCTTGCCATTCAGCGCGGCCTGCGTGGCGCTGCTGACCGGCTTGGCGAGGTCAGACGTGTTGTCAACGTTGCCGAGGCCAACGTCGGCCTTGGTCAGCGTCACCCACCCTGTGTCATAATCGGTTGAAGACGTCTTGGATAACACCTGCCCGGAGGAGCCCCCAGGCGCAACGCCAGGACCGGTGTCGCCCTTACCGAACGGAATACCGGGAGACCACCCCGAGGCTCCCTCACGAATATACAGCAGCCCTTCATCCGTAGACAGGAACGAAAACCCAACAGGCTCGCTGTCGTAAAGGCTTCTGTCTGCTAGTGGCCCTGTAGCGTTAACAGTAAAGCTGGCGCCTTGATCGCCTTTGTCTCCCTTAGGTCCCTGAGGCCCCATAGGACCTACCGAGCCCTGGGGACCAGGCACACCCTGGTCTCCCTTAGGCCCAGTCGGACCCTGCGGACCAGTCTCTCCGGGGGGGCCGGGCTCGCCCTGAGGCCCCGGATCACCCTTGGGACCCTGAGGGCCAACGAGGCCGGGCAGCACGCGCAGGCGCACGCGCTGCCGGTTAAGAAGAGCAACGCTCATCAGAAATTCCCTTCGGTGATGGTGATGATGCCGTCGAACAGCTGCGCCGCTTTGCCCGTCTCGATTTCGACAAGCCGCAGGCCGTGGCGATAGCAACCCGGCTCCAGCGCCAGCGACGGCGATGAAATGGTCAACAAAAACTCGCCATCGATCACGTCAGCGTCGATGCCGTTGTCACTGGTCAGGAGCGCCAGCTGCTGATCCTCGCGCCGGACTGAATACTCGGCACGGTAATCGTCCCACTCAATAGGCTCATCGGTGGCAGACGACAGCGCGACGGCGAATTCAAACGCCTCATCGTCGGTGAATGACAAGTCGACGGAATAGCCAGCACCGGCCATTGGCGGCTCCATAGAAAACGCCGCCCGGAGGCGGCTTGCTGAACAGGGGGGGGCGATGGTTGATCTATCCACCGCCGCTGGATGAGATGGCGCTTGATGAGCGGGTAGGGTGGCTGACGCTGCGTTACGTTTTCCGTTTGAACTGGCCGTGCTAGCGTCGCGGAATCGCTATGGGGGCTAAGCATGAGACTTGGGATTGTTGGGCTAGCGTGTCTGGTGCTGGCAGCGTGTGCGTCTAAATCGGAGAACATCGGCGCGGCATATGTCTCGCCCATGATCTACAAAGACTTCACTTGCGACGAAATCTCCTATGAGGCGCAACGTCTGTCGCAAAGGGCAGCGCAAGCTATTGGCGTTCAAGATCAGAAATCGACCAATGACGCTGTTGCTACAGGCGTCGGCATTGTCCTGTTCTGGCCCGCCCTGTTCTTTATCAAGGGCGATGGTGCGACCAGTGCTGAGGTAGCGCGCCTCAAAGGCGAGATGGAAGCCATTGAGCAGGCGTCCCGCATGAAAAAATGCGGAATCGAGTTCCGAAAGGCGACACGATAAGGCGATGGCGGCGGGAGCGTTATGGAGACGTTCCCGCTAACGATGGTAAAGGCTGAGTATGAAGATCCTCCCGCTCGACTTCTGGCTCACGTTCTCGGCAGTTATTGCCGCTAACCTGCTTACGGTCGGCTTCCTATACGGCGTTTACCTGCACTCGAAGCGTGAGAAGGGCGAGGATGACACGCCGTGGCATGTCATCTATGGCAGCATCATTATGCCTGGGGCCTTTTTGGTGATTGGGCTGTTACTCATTTCAACGCCCAAGTGAGCCTGCCTGGCCGCCCGCCACGCCAGCGTTACGTTTTCCGTTTGAACTGGCCGTGCTAGCGTCGCGGGATCACTCTGGGGGCTGGTGCGAGCCATCCGCCCAAAACGACTCATCACTGCCAACCCAAAGGACGCCGAATGAAATTCCGGTATGCCATGTACGGGCTTGCTGCCGGCTTGGTTCTCTGGTGGGTCGCGGATCAGTCTGCGCCGGGGGCTGTAATGCTACTGACTATGTTCACAGTGACGTTCGTGTACAACGCGCAGCTAGCTGTGAACGAACAGGAAGATGAGATCCGGAAGCTGAAAGACCGATTGGACAACGTCGAACGCCAGCGAGGCCAGCTTTGAAGTTCCCTACCGAATTCTGGTCCGTGTTCGCCGCCGTCATGATGGCTAATATGCTGACGGTGGCGCTGGTCTACGGCCTCTACCTGCATTCCAAGCGGGAGAAAGGGGAAGACGACACGCCTTGGCATGTCGTCTATGGCAGCATCCTGCTCCCGCTTGTTCTGCTGATCGCAGGACTTCACGCTGTGCTAACGGCGCGGTGATGCCGACTGACCACCGATAGCTCCGCTGCCAGAAACGAGAATCCGCTCTGCATTTTCCAGAAGCCGCATGATTGCCGGCCTTGCCGCTGCCATCTGGAAGGCGCGATCAATCATGGCGGGGTCGCTGCTGGAAAGCAGTTTCCCGACCTGTTGCGCCACTCGGGCGTCAATTTTGCCGCCGCCGTAACGCGCAGCAGCACCAAGTACAAACCCGATGCTCATTGAACTAGGGTCCATACCGCTCTGCCAGCCGGTGATGGCACTACCGACACCGCCGGCCATGCCCATCTCCATAAGTTGCCGCGTCGTCGTGCTGTTGCCCTGAACGGCTGTGCGCAGGCCATCCATGATGTTCTCAACGCGCAGGCGAGCTTCCAGCTTGGCAGCGCCCTGCGGCCCGAACACCATGCGGATGCGCTCACGCTCGGCAGGGCTGCGCATCAACTGATTGACGGCATTCAGGCGGTCAGGCGTCTCGCGCAGCTTCGATGCCAGAGCAGACGCATAGCCTTCTCTGAACAGGGCTTTCTCTGGCGCAGAGAACTGCCCCCACGCTTTCCTGTATGCTTCGTTTTGCCCCTTGGCCGTCAGGAACTTCTGGCCGGCCTCCAGCGCATCCTCCGCACCGAAAAACGCCGCTGCACCGGACCTGGCCGCAGCATACTCCGGCACAATTGCATCGAGTTTGGCGACAAGTTTCTGCTTTAGCGCCGTTGCGTCGGCAGCGGCGTTCCTGTTGCCGGCTCGTTTTGCGGCTTCAATGGTATCGTCCAGGTTCCGCTTGACGTAATCCCAGAACTGAAGCGACGGGATGGCGGTTGAGCCATCTGCCGCCTGCCGCAACACAACGTCGCCGGCATCCGTAACAACAAACGGATTGGTGACTGGCTTGAAACCGTCAGCCACAGCCTTGTTGTTGCCGGTGCGCGTAGCCTTACGGATAGCGTCTGCAACGTCTGGCGCGCGGGTCAGGGCGGCCAGTTCATCATCCCATACTCCAGTTGCGCCCTTGGCATACGCCGCAGCATAGCGTGGACGGTTTGCTGCGCGAGCAGCCGCCCGCAGCTTGTCGAGCGATTCAGTGGCATTGGCTCCGAGCGGAGACAGGCCAGCTACGTCATCGGCAATCCGGGTAGACTGCGTGGCGAAGCGTTCCGACACCACCTTGTTGAGCGCGTCGCGCGCCTCGGGTGACGTGTTAGCCGCGCTACGGGCAAGAGCGCGTGTCGTCTCGCCGCCCATGTCGGCCACGACAACTGGAACGCCTTCGGCTTGCAACGCCGCAAGCTCCTGCCGGGTCAGCATCTGGTTCCCAGCAGCAGCATCGCGGGATAGGGCTTCTTTGACCCGATAGCCAGCGCTGGCCTTCTTCGCCGCTGCGTCTGCGACCTTGCTCACGCCAGAAATCACGGCAGGAGCAACGAACCCGATCCCGCCACCGAGGGCCGCGCCTCGTGCGGCGCTTTCCAAATCGCCCCCGCTGCGTGTCAGCGCGTCCAGCCCGCCAATTGCGCCGCCAGAAATGCCGCCGGCGGCCATCCTTCGGCCAATGTTGCCCCCCACATCGCCCAGCAGCTTCGCGCCCATCGGCGTGTTGGCGACAGCACCCGTAGACACAAGCCCGCCAGCCAACTGAGTGCCGGCGTTGATGTATGGATGCGCTTCCTTTGCTCGCTCGCGATCCGCCTGCAACGCAGCAAGCCGGTTGCTGTAGCTTTCGCTGACGAATGGCTGACCGACAAGCACAGCCGCACGTTCAGCCGCACCAGTCAGGATCGGCCCGACAATCGGGATACCTTCGACAAACCCGCCGGCGGCTACGCCCACGCGGTCCGCCGCCGATGAGTACTTCGGAATGGTATGGCGGCTAACGTTCGGTCCGCTTTTGGTGACCAGACTGGCCCGCTGCGCCGCCTGCCACGCCTCCATTGCCGGGTCGGGCGTTGCAGCCTGCGCCTCGATCCCGGCTTTCTTCGCGTTGAGGCCGGCGGCCAGCGACGGGTCATTCTTCACGCTGCCGAGGTCAAAGCGCCCCGTGTCGAACTGCTGCGCGGGTGCCGGCGATGCGCTTTGCTGCGATGGCGCGTCAGGGTACGCATCCCACCAGTTGCCGCCAGTTGCCGGTGCACTCACGTTGCCGCCTGGTGACGGCGCGTCAGGATAGGAATCCCACCAGTTAGCCATTCGCACCCCCACTCAGGGCTTGATTTTGATTGCGCCATTGGGGGCTTGGAACGTCGTGCCCGATGGCAGCGCCTCCAGCTCCTGCGGTGACGACACGACAGGGATGTTTCCAGATTGCGGGCTGTTGCCTGCTTTGAAATATGTCCCGCCGCGCATCTCCTGCGCCCGACGCTCGTTGAACTTCAGCCGCCGTTCAGCAGCCGCGATGGCGCGCTTGTAAATCTGTTCGCGAACAGCCTTTGGCTGGCTTGCAGATCCCTGCATCTGTAACAGGATCGCGCGTTCACCTTCCGTCGGATTGCCGCCAAAGATCGTCTTGAGCGAGTTGAGCGCATTGCCGACAACAACATTTTCGAGTTCAGCCGTCGCCTGCCCCTGTTCCTTTGAGGCGACGCCATCAGGGACCATCCAGTCAGGCAGGTTATTGGCCACCCATGCCCGGCCACTGGCTCCAAAGCCTTCGAGCGCCTTGTCGCTCAGTTTGAGCGCGGTTTTCAGGCTGTTGATCGCGCCCTGATTGGCCTCAACCATCTCGTCTGCTTCGAGGATGGCCTTCTTGTCCGTGGCGGTAAGCGGTTGCTGATCCTCGCGGGGCATTTTGCCGGTAAGCACATATGACTGATACGCCGGCGATCCTGGGGTAAGGCCGAGTTGTTCCGCGACCACTGCTCGATCTGCGGCCTCACGCTGCATCTTGTCCCCAGACAGACCCTGTTCTGCCTGTCGGATCTTCAGATCGTTGAGCGCCATCGTCTGCGCGGTCGTCGGATCAGCCCACTTGGCCAGTTCGTTGTAACGCTGCTCCAGCACCTTGATCTGAGCGGGGTTAAGCCCCGGCGTAGCGGCGATGACCTGTTGGATACGACGCATGCCGGCCTGCGCCTGCTGTGGCGTCATGGGCGCGCGGACAGATGACTGACCCTGCCCCGGCACCGCGAAGCCCTGCGCTGGCCGCGCTCCTTCGGCTGGAGCGTCAGCCTGCGCCACCTGCGTCTGCTGCTGTCCAGTTGCAGCTTGAATGGTGTTTGGCTGCCCTTGGAAACGAGGCAGGTAGGCCATCGCTGTCTTGAGCCGGGCATTGTACTCAGGCGAATTCCCCTGATACCCAGCAAACCGCCAGGCGTTGGCCATGATGCGATTGGCCTCATCGACCGACTTGGCCGCGTTCAGGCGCGGAATCAATGTCGGGTCTTCGCTGGCAAGGAAAGCCGCCTGCGTCTCAGGGCTGATAGCCCCGATTTTCTCGCCTCGCTGCTGGGCGAATTTGTAAAGGTTCCGCAGCCGTTCATTGCGCCATGAGAACAGACCGCCAGACGTGCCAGCTTTGCCGCTCTGCGACGGATCAGACCACGTGCGATTGGCGTTCTGTGGCGACCAGCCAGATTCACGCTTGCCATAAGCCGCGACGGTCGCGAGGCCGAACGGATTGTTCAGCCCGGACTCTCGCAGGGCCGACATGAAGCGCGTTTCGATCTGGTTCGGTGTGCCGAGGTTGACCGCAGGCGCAGGAGCCCCGCCGACGGCAATGCCGCCACCGGGCGCGTTCAGGTCGGTCATGCCACCGCCAAGAGCGCCAGCCACGGCTGCGCTCGCCGCCTTCTGCTGCTCCAGCGTGCGCCCGAGTTCAAGCGCCTTCAGGCCATTGGTGACGTCACCGGCAGCCATCAGGCCTTGGGCCGCTCCGGCGTAATCCCCCGCAGCTAGACGCTGGCCCAGCCCAGCCAAGGCGTTGCGCTTCCGCTCTTCCTCGTAAGCGTCGCCAAAGCCCGTGACCGCGCTGTTGAGGTTCCTGAACGCGCCATCGAAGGAATACGCTGCCATCAGAAGAACCCCGCCTTTTTGAGCGACGACGCGCCGCCAAGAACGGTGCCCAGCGCGTTGATGCCGAAGTTGAGGTTGCTGGCGAGCGCATCCTGTCCCGCCCGGCCAGCCGTCTGCGCAGACTGCGAAATGCTGTTCAGGTAGTTGTTGTTGCTGCCGACGTTCAGGCCAGCGCCCTGCATCCAGACGTTGCCCTTCTGAGCGCCTGCGCCCGCGTACAGATCACCGATGCCGCGCTCAAGCTGAGCCTGCTGACTGGTGGCGTTAGCGCCGAGCTGCGCAAGGTTGCCATAGCCAGCCAGTCGCGTCTGAGCGCCTTGCAGCCAGGTATTCTGGCTGGTGTTCTGGCCGTTCACCCAATTCCAGTAGTCCTGATTGGCAAGCTGCGTCGCACGGTCCTGAATGGCCGTGGCGGTGTTGCCGCTGCCAAGCATGCCCATTGCTGACTGTTTGCGGGCCACAGCGTCAATGGCCTGGTCACGCTGGTATTCATAGCCCGGCGATGAATTGAATGCTGCGCGGGCGCGCGCAGTGCCTTCTGCGCCGCCATAGCCGTAAATGTCATCCTGCCGCGCGCGATACTGGTCATTGGCTGCGCCGATATCGCCTAGCGTGGTGTTGTACTGGCCGACAGCATCCAGCCCAGACTGCACCCACGGCTGGAAGCGGTCGATTGCGCCCGTGTAATAGGGCACCGCCTGATCGACGCCAGAACCGATCTCGTTAAGCGCCTGCCCACGAGCTTCAGCGATCAGAGCATCATTGCGCTCACGTTCCTTCTGAGCCTCGCCAATCTGCCACATCGCCAAGCGGCGTTGGGATGATCCAGAGAAAAGTGCCATGGCGCTATCCTATTTCGAGAACTCTTTGGCGATGATCAGGCAGCCGCTGATATGGATCCCGGTCGCGGCGACAGTCTTGACGAGTTCGACGCTGTACGTGTGGGATCCGGCGGATGGTGTGCGGACGTGAATTATGCTGGTCGCACCGTAGCGGCTCGCCGCACTAGACCCCGTGCCGTTTTGGGCGTGGTTAATCGGGGTGTCGGAGATGATGTTTCCATCCTCGCGGACACGCAGAACGAACTGGTCAATGGCTGCGTAAGCGTTCGCATCGCCCTTGAATTGGGCGTAAATTTCGAGAAATCCGGTACCCCTGAATGTCGGGGTAATTGATGCCGAGGTCCCTCCTTCGGCGGCCCAGGCACGGGAGACGGCGCTGTCGCTTAGCTTATCGTTGAAGACCGTGCCCGTGACTAGCAGATCGCCATTGATTACGACGTTTGACGTGATTTCCAGGAGATAGGTTGCGCCAGCACCATCAGCACGCTTCACGCCGGTGAAGACAAAGCCGCCATATGATCCCCCGACGTAGCCCTGCACCGCATACTGGACGCCAAGGCCATTCACGGACGTCATCAGGCTGGAAATGGACGCGGTGTGACCGCCGACCGTCGTGGATAGACTGCTGATCGAACTCGCCAGAGCACTATCGCCGTTCGCGCGCGCAGTCTGCTCCGCTGTTATCGCGGCGGTGTTACTGCTGACAGTCGCCGTCAAGCTGCTGATGCTACTTGCCAGCGCACTGTCACCGTTCGCGCGCGCAGTCTGTTCACTGATGATGGCCGCTGCGTTTGCGCCAACACCAGCCTCAACAGCAGTCACACGCGACGCCAGAGCCTCGCCAGCGCCGACGACAGCACTCATGTCATCCTGAACGCGGGCGAATGCGTCAGCAGTCTCCTGCTCAACTGTCGTCACCTTGCGTTGCAGGTCCACGGTCGTTTTGACCATCCAACTGCGCGACGCCTGTTCCCAATCCAGCATTGCTGTAGTCGGGAATCCACCGCCATCAATCCGCCGCACCTCGCGTGGCATGACGTAAGGCGCGGTGAGCGGATCGACCTCAAGCGGAACAGTTCCGGTTGTATAGTCTGGATCGTCAGCCATTAGCCTGATGGCCTCGCGTCAGGGTCAGGGATGCTAGCGCCAAGAAAAGCGAAATCCTTCGCCGTGTCGGTTGTGATCCGCACGCGAAGCCCGTGATGCGTGCTCATGCCAAGGCGATTGACGCGCACCGGCCACGTCTCAGCATCTTTCAGTGAGCGAGTAACGGGCGTGGACCATGTTTTTCCGCCGTCATGCGACCACGACACAGCCACGTCGGCGTCTGTCTCGGTGAAATCCATGAACAGCGACGGGATGGATACGCGCGCCGGGTATTCCTTCACCGGGCCGGACTCCAGATGCACCGGCATGGCCGCGCCGTTCTCGGTAAAGACGGATCCAGAGAACGTCAGAATGTCGCCTGTGAGGCGATCCGCGACCAGCCAGCGGTCAGTGTCGAACCACGTCGGGCCACCACGCCAGCCGGTTGCGCCAGTGCTGGTGCGCTCATTCCACACGCGGCCCGTCGTGTCATATTCCCACGACCCCTGATCCGACGTGATGATGACGAATCCCACGCCGCGCCAGACATAGGCCGACATGCGGATTGACGCCCGGTCAGACGCCTGGATGAAGCGCTCCACGTCCGGGGTGGAAATCCGCGCCGTTTCGTAGCCGCTCAGAGCGCGCACGGTGAAGTCGGACCCCACGAAAAAGATGGGGTTATTCCACGCCTCGTCATTGCCGATTGCGGCCATCGGAGCGATGACGCCTACAGGTAGCACCGTCGCAGCGCGCTGCATCGGGTAGGGCATCGTGCCCGCGTTCTGGTACGGCTCAATCGTGGACTCGCCCATGGCGTACAGCAGCGACCCGGCGGCAATCACACGTCGCAGGCCATCGGCCCGGCTCTCTGCCGTGGTGAAGCTGAGCGCGTTAACGTCCGTGCTGTTCAGCTCGCTGGCAAACAGCCGGCCATCCGGCACGGTGAAGTGAAAATACCCACCCAGAAACTCGACGCTGTTGACCGTCGCCGGCAGATCAGCGTCTGGGTAGGCCGAGACGGCGCTTGACCCGATGACGTAAGCCCCGCCAGACGCCCGCACAGCCACAATGTCGGGCGTGGACACACCATCAGTCGTGCGGTTGTTGCGCGCCAGCGTCACGCCGTCGGTGCCGGGAATTGAGCCTGTCAGCGTGGTTACGGTCGACCCGCTGATGCGAACCACCGCGCCATCATAGACAATCACCCACTCGTCATTGACCTTGAGCGCGCCGCGAACGCCGCTCTTGCCGGTGGACAGTACATGCACGAGGCCGGGCGAACGGCGCACCACGTCACGGTCGCCGTCCTTGTCAACCCATGCGTTGATCCGCCGACCGTCGCCCTCACCGGGGCGCGATCCAGGCGTGGAATTTTTGGGGAAGGGAACTGCCACCATCAGAGGCGACCCTGCCGACGTGACGCGCCGAGCAACGAGCGATCAACCTTGAGGCGAGCGCCAGGCACGCCCTTGCCGATGCGGGCGATGGTGCGCAACCGGGATTCAGCCCGCTCGATCACCTGATATTCGCGACCACGGCCAAACGCCGGCGCGCAGGTTTCAACCAGAATGTCTGTCAGCAGCTGGAAAACCTGATCGTCAATATCGTCAGCCGGCGGCACATAGATGACATTGCGCTGGGCCAGATCGGCCAGCACGCTCTCTAGCCGCCGCTCAACAAGCGCCGCGTCAGAAGCACCGGCAGTCTGGCCGGCATAGAGCACGCCAAGGTCTTGCAGCACCGCGTCAATCAGTTCGGCCTTGCTTGCCATGTGATGCCCTCAGAAATGGATAGGGCGGCCCGTAGGCCGCTCCTTTTGTCGTGATGGTATCGGAAGGCGTCAGGACGCAGCGCTGCCGCTGACGCGGATCGCAAGGCGCGGATCGACGGCCTTGATGCCGTAGAGAATGTCCAGGCGGTACCGCGACACGTCGTTGGAGCCGTCATAGTACGGGACCAGACGGGCCGAGATGCCCTTGTAGGACTCGCGGGCCACATCGACAGCGCCGGGCGGCGCGACCAGCGGAGCCATCACAAGAGCGAAGGCGTTCTTGTGGAAGATCATCGACTGGCGGTAGCCGGTGGAGGCCGCGCCAACGAGCGTGATGGCCTTGTTGTCCAGATCGGTTACGCCAGCCTTCACGGCGACAGTCTGGTGCGCGCCGCTCCAGATCATCGCAGGCGTGATCTTCAGCGAGGCGATGGCGCTGCCGGAGCCAGTTGCACCTTCAACGACGGTGAACTGCTTCAGGAAAGGCAGCGGCTGCTTCGTCACCGGGTTGACGTCATACACGTCGGCAATGGTGAATACGTCACCAGCCGCCAGCGTCTGCGTGGCACCGCCAAGGCCGTCAATGCTGATGGTCTGGACGTTGGTGTCACGCACCGCTTCCCACGTCACAGTGGCTGCGGTGATCGAGCCGTTGACCGCAATGGACGAGCCAGAGCGCGAACCAGTGGTGAACGTGGCGACGTTCTGGCTCATGAAGGTGTTCACGCCAGCAATGTTGCCAAGCGCGCCTTCACGGTAGGCACCGCGAGCGGCGTCCTGCACGTAAAGGTTCGTCTGCGAGCCGAGCAGGCCCCAGAAGTCAGACGGGGCAAGGAAGGCAGAGCGGTCGCCCTTCGGGACGCCGAGCTCGTCCAGGCGCTCGACGGCGGCGGCGAAATCCTTGAAGCCCTTGATGCTCTCGCCGGGAGTGCCGACCCAATTCGGAACGGACGTGGCGAGGCTGAGCAGGTCTTTGTCCACCTGGTTGGCAAGCTGGATCATCGCCGGGCGAATGACGCGCTCCGACAGCTCGGTGATGTCGAGCGTCAGTTCCTTCGACGTGAAACTGAAGTCGATACCCTTCTGCTTGTCGATCACAAGCGAGGTCTTGCCCTCGCTCACGTCCTGATTGGACGCCACAGCGCCATCGCGAACGGTGAAGTCGGCCGGGCGGCGAATGGTGATGGTGTCGCCAACCTCATAGCCATTCACGGACTTGGAAAATTCATCCTCGTATCCGCGATAGACGGCCTTGGCCGCGCCGAGTTCGTTTTCAAGGATGCGAACGGCAGCCTTGGCGATGAGGGAAGTCTGGAGAGTGCGGTTTGCCATTGGTCAGTCTCCGCCCGTCAGCCGTATTTCGCTTTCAGCCACGCTTCCAACTTTGCTTCATCGGATGCAGGGCCAGCGCCGCCCTTGATCGGGGCGGTCGGCGGAGGGGCTTTAGAAGTGCGGTTTGCGGTGGGCAGGCTCAGCTTGGCCTCCAGTCGCCCGATAGCGCGCGCGGCAGACAGCGGGTCCATGGCGTTAAGCCGTTGGAGGTCCGCCGGATTTTTCGCGAGATGGTACTTGAGCAGTGGCCCCTTATCGGACTCGATAACAAGCCGGGTAACGGCATCAGATGCGGGCATTGCGCCAGCCTGCGCCATCGTCTGCACGTAGTCCGGGATGGCCTTCGCCACCTCAGCCTCGCGCTCGCGGAAGTCTTCCAAAGCGATCTGCTGTGCAGCCGTCATCTGCGCCTGACGCGCGGCTGCGTTGCGCTTCGCTTCCTTTTCTGCCAGCCGTCGATCAATTTCGTAGGCCGTCATCGCGCGCTCATACGCGAAATAATCCTCGAAATCCTCGATCTTTGGCGGCTCGCCCACTTCCGCTTCAACCGCTCGCCTGATCGCCTCACTGTCAGCGGGAACAGGCCCGCGACTGCGCTGCAATTCCAGTTCAGCAGTCAACTCAGCGATTTTGCGCTTGAGCCGGTCAACGCCTGACCGCCTCTTGCGCTTCTCGCCATCCTCTTGCTCGTCGCCATCATCGCCTGCGGCGTCTGCGCCTTCGGCGTCTGCTTCAGCCTCCTGTCCTGTTTTGGCCTCGTCCGTCGTTTCGGTCGTGACCTCAGACTGTTCGGCTTCGGCCTGCGGCTCATCGGCCACTGGCACGTCTACCTGGTCGTCATCCTGCATTGCTGTGCTCACAAAAAAGCCGCCTCAAAGGGCGGCGCCCGTCATCGCGACTGGCGCGTCATGCGCCTGCCTGCGTGAAGGTCAGACCGGCGCTTGGCCGGGATCGTCAGGGCCAACCAAAGAGCCGCCCTGCGGCGGCTCTGTCGGCATCATCTCTGGATCAATCGCCATCTCAGGCGGCGCGCCCATCGTATCGGGCGGCAATTCCTGTGGCATGTCCTGCGGCGGCTCTGGCGGCTGTTGCAGCATGGCGAACAGGTCGCCCACGACAGCCTGCAATTCCTGAACAGCCCCGGCGATTTCGTCCACGCGAGGATCAGCGGCTGGCTGCGGCGCGACTGGCTCTGCCGGCATGCTCGCGGCAAGCTGCGCCTCCATTGCAAGCCGCTCCAGTTCAATCTGCGCCTTCTGCGCGTCAGCCTCTGCTTTCGCAGCCAGAGCCAGTTTCTGGCGCGTCTCAGCGTCCTTGGCGGCCATCTCCATCTGCATGGCCTGCTGTTCAGCCGGCGATGGCTCAGGCGGCGGGGCAGGCTGCTCTTTGCTGTCCTGCGCAATCAGTTGCTGGATTTGCGGCGGGGCAATCGCCTTCAGGCGTTCGGCCATCTTGTCGGCCATCGGCCAGTCCTGCGCCTGCACGTACAGATCGCCAATAGCCGGGAACAGTTGCGGAGCCGACTGAACCAGTTCCCGCATACCCTCGCGGGCTTCCTCGCGCCGCGTGGTGTAGCTCGGACCCATAGACAGCGTTACGTCATAGCTGCCAACGGTCAGGTCATTCAGGATCGGCGCAGCGCCTTCAACAGCGATGCCGTTCGGCTGGTTGATCGCCAGTTCTTCAATGGTCCCGTCTTCGCCGGCAATGCGCAGCGTGCGCGCCGTGTCGTAAATGCGCGGGATCAGGTCAACGAGAATCTCGCCCGTGCGCTGGATCGCATAGGTGAAATGATCCACGTACACAAACGCGCCTACGTCGCCCTCACGCTGGCGAGCGAGAATGGCCTTGCCAGACGTTTCGTTAGACTGAGCGCCGAGCGAAGCATCGTAAATGCCGATGGTCCGCTTAATGTCTTCTGCGGCAAGGCTGATCTCCTGCAAAAGCGCAGGCGACGGGACAGGCGGCTGCTCACGCGACGGGCGCTGACCACCATTGGCCGGGTCAGGCGTGTAGCGCAGATATGGCAGGCTCGCGCTGTTGGCGATCTGCCATTCATCCTCGTATTCCTCGAAATTCTTCTCAGTGCCAACGTACGGCACTTTCGGCTGGAGCGCGGTCAACTCAATCTGCGCTGAACGCCCGTAATTGTACAGCCGCTGCGGATCACGGGCGAAGCGGATCGCACCATATCGGATGCGCCGGCGACCGATTGTCTGCTCATTGCCGATCACCGGCACAATCGGGATATGACGCCCGACGTGGCGCGTGGGCGCCTCAAGCACTTCACCGCATGAGATAACAGCGCGCCAGACTTCATCGACCGTGCGAGCGTCTTCACGAGCGACCATATCGGCAGCGCGGGCCGCCTCGACAATCTCAGCGTTCTGCTCAGCGCGGCGCTCGTTCGGGTCGTCCAGGTCATAGACGCTGCCATTCTTGAGCAGCACGAGGCGGTGCTTGACGGTCTTCTTATACCAGTACTCAGCCACGCGAATGTGGTCGTCAGACGCCCACAAGCCACCGTCTATGGCATAATTCGTCGTCCAGTCCTGAACTGTCTTGCCTGGGTAGCGGTCCTTGAAAGCCGCATGGCTCATATCAACCGGCACGAAGCACCAGCGGGCGTCAGAGCGGGCGAGGTCCGTGCTGTCCGGGTCCCAGATCACGGACACGCCGTCGTCAATCAGCGCCAGCCGAATATCCTGGTCAAACGTCGTGTCGGAGGCGTATTCCGTCATGACGCGCCAGTGAGCGATGCCACAGACAACCTGGCTATCAGCGGCCATCGAATAGACAGCAGACTGCGCCTTGCTGCGGTTTTCGATGTAGCGGATCACAGCCGACAGCGCTTCGGCAGTCTCCGGGTCAGCGTTGTCGTCAACGCCGACGCATTTGATGGCCGGACGCATCTGGCGCATGTCGCCCGTGATCTGGCGCGTGTACGTCGGCAGGGCATTGATGGTCACGCATGGACGGCCCTCGCGGACACGCCTCGCCTCATCTTCCCACTGGTTCAGGCCAGCGTGGAATTCCAGGTCATAATACGCCTCGCGGATATTCTCGCGCTCGCGCTCATAGCCGGAGTTGTAACGCTCATGCGCAAGACGCAGGAACTCACCGTCGTCAGCGGTCGTGCTCTCTGGCTTCTTGTCGCTTTCCGCCATGCTCATGCACCCATCCAGCCGCCGCGCGCATAACCAGCGGGACGTTTCTTTTCGCGCTTAACCTTGGGCTCTTCGTAGGCCACGCACATCAGGCCAAAGGCATCGGCCGCGTGCGATGACCAGTCGTGTTCAGGCCCAAGGTCGATGCCGCGTGCCTCATCCCGGCGCGCGTGATAAGCGCCCAGCGCCTCGCGACCGGCTTCCGTCTTCGCTTCATCGAACCAGATGGCGGGGAACATGCGCCGGGCAGCTTCAATGCGAGCCATTGCAGCGCCGCGCCCTTGGTTCGGTACAACGACGACCTCAAAGCCTGCCTGCCGCAGCGCGCTCTCATATGACACGTCGAAAACGCGATCCTGCGTCGCGCCGTCATGCGGCAGGATGCACAGCGCCTTGCCATAGCCATTGTCGCGAAGCCAGTTGACGTGCGTGGCGAGCGGCTGCCCCTGCGCCTCGTAGTAGTCGAGCACGCGGATTTCGCGCCCGACAAACTGGCATATCCAGATCGAGCAGGCGTCGGCCTTTGCGCCGGTGCCGCCAATGTCCCAGACGGCGCGAACCTGCATCAGCGGATCAGCGACCACGCGGCAGATGCGGCCCTCGCTCCTCGCCTGCGTCAGACTGGCGGCGTAGTAAGCGCCGACGCTCACCGTAGCGTAATCGCCCTCCCAGATGTGGTCGTACTGGTCAGGCGACATGCGCAGACAGTCCTGCCGTTCCTGCTCCAGTTCCGGCGTGAACCATGGATTGTCGCGCCAGTTGGCCTGCACCACGACGGCTCCAGTGGGCCGCTCTGGCCCGCGCAGCATCACATCAACCGGATCAACGCGCCGCTTCGGATTCCATGACCACCACATCTGCGCTCCAGCCGCGCGCATCGTCGGGCGCAGCAGGCTGATTGAGCGAGCCGTGGCCGTGTGAGCCTCTTCCCACCATGCGCGACGGAAGCCTTCCAGCGACTTCACGCTGTCGGCGCTGTAATCGTTCATGCCCTTGAAGATGATGATGCCGTCGCCTGGCGTCTGGATCACGTCGCGGAACACTTTGAAGCCATCCGCCTCGCCAAGCCCGAACGCCACCAGCTTCGCCTCAATGAGCGCCTTTGCTGATTGCGTCAGATCCTTCTGCACCTCACGGATGCAGAGCGCTCGCATCCCCTCGCCAATCTCACCGGGGGCAGCCAGGCAATCCTCGATCATCAGGCCAGCGAAGAAATGGCTCTTTCCTGAGCCGCGACCGCCGAACGCCCCCTTGTCTCGCGCAGGCTCCAGCAATGGCAGGAAAACCTCAGCCGTTGGAATCTGTATCCTTCGGCCTGACAACGACTCTCTCCACCGCTGTAATCGGAATAGCGCCGCCGTTTGGTCCGCTGATTTCCTGCTGCGTTTTCTCGCGCCAGTCGTCGGGGAAACGGTTCTTCATGTTGAAGATGAAGGCTGTTGCGTTGAAGCCAGGAACAAGCCCGAACGTCGCCTTGCGTCCTTCACTTTCCCACCAGCCCTGAGCTAGCGAGACAGCCTCCTTTACGGCGCTCAAAAACTCGGGGTTTGCTTCTGCCCAATTGTCGAGGGTGTTGCGGCTCACACCAAGTGCATGCGCCATTTCCGCCTTGCTTGCTCCCTCGCGGCCAAGCTGGATTACGCGCTCGCAATACTCAGGGCGGTATTCTGTAGGCCGTCCGCCTTTCGGCTTGTCACTCATTGCGCGACCTGTGCTGTTATCTGGAGAAGCCACTCGATGCTGAGTGAGACGTAAGCCTCCGGCGAAGGCCGCCTTGTCGTGACAGTGCCTTGTGCTGAAGCTGTGCTCATAAGGACGCAGTTAAGAGCGCAGGTTCATGCAAGTGGCGGTTATTTCCGGATCCGAACGTCGCCGTCGCCAGCGAGGGAGTGTATGGGCAGTTCTGCGACATGCCCAGGTCGTCAGTGCTCCCGGTTACGGGGAGCGCTAGGCGCAGACACGGTTTGCGCGATCAATCATAGCCACCAGGGGGGAGGGCAGAGAGAGACCGACCGCGCAATTACTACACCCCACATCGCGGCTAGTGGTACGATGCACGCTTGTACTCAAGCGAAGCCAGACTATGCGTCTCGGCTGGGGTGGATTAGCTTGCGCCGCCGTGGTCTGTGAACGTGCGCTGGGGCAGAACCCGCTGGGCTCACCTGATCCCCGCTGCGCTCTGCCAAGGCGGTCGCAATCTCAGAATCAACAAGCGGGGCGCTTGACCCGGCTCAATGGCGGACTCCCACCAGAAATTTCGGCCCCGATAATGCGTCACGCGCGCGCGGTTGTCAAGCCCCTCTGCATAAAACGCCACACAGTGTTCAGCGTCTCGCGCAGCGCCACCACGTCACAAGCCGCTGGGGGTATGTCGAACACGCATACCGCAGGCAGTAGCTTGTTTGCGGTGAAGTGCTGGCCGCGCTCAGCGAAAGCCTCCTGCAATCCATCCATGCGGGCGCGCAGCAGGTCAATCGCGTGCCAGTTCTCGTTGTCGTTGCCGTGGGGAAGGCGGAAATTGCTGGCGGCGACGAACTCGCTCAGGTGCGCGCTCACGCGAGGCGGCGTGATGCCGGTGATGTGCCGGTGATAGGACAGCCAGAGCTTGCCGTACCACTCTGCTGCGTCGTGCTGGATCTGGCTGATCTGCCCTGCGGCGAACAGTCGGCCTACAGAATAGCCCAAAAATGGATTCTTAGGGTCGCTGAAGCCCCTTCGATGGGGCTGGGCTATGGCGACAGCCAGAATCTGTTCTTGCGTCTCCACGGGCTTCCTGTGGGCTTTTGCGATGCGACCCGATGCGGAGCGGATCACACCCGCCACGGGCTTGCGACCAGACTTGCGCTTGAGCTTGAGCTTGAGCTTCGACATTCGGGCGTCCTTGGGCAGTGATGGGCTTGGCGTCGGCTGGCTTCAGATCGGGATGGGTGTCCTGATCGGGTCATACGTTTTGACAGTCGGCGCGGGGACGCCGCGCAGGTGGCGGGCGAAAGCCAGGTAGTTGATCCCGTCGTCGTAGCTGTCGGCGTGGCCGGGATTGCCAGCGAGGCGGGCCAGCTTGACCGCGTGAAGCACCAGAGCCACGTCGGCGGGGTCCAGCGCCTTGCCGATCAGTGCGCCGGCAATCGTGGCGGCTCTGGCGAAGCTGTCTTCGATGCCGCCGTAGGGCTGGCCGCGCTGGTCAACGATGGCGGCGCAGTGGTCGAGGATAGAACGGACTGGATGCGTCATTCTGCGTCTCCCAAGCCAGCCTCAGCGGCCTTGCGGCGCAACTCGTCGGACACTGCGCGCAGGATCGCTGCGGCGCGCTCTGGATCGCAGGGCCTGGCGCAGCGATCAGACGCTGCCTGTCGGCGCTGTTCCGCCTCACGCCGGGCCATCGCGTGCCTGGCGGCGGATTCCTCGCAGGCGGCTTTCACTTCGGCCATGGACGGCATCCATTTGCACTGGACAGGCAGGCCGGATCGCGGGCTAACCACATCGGCCAGCACGTAGGCCGGGTAGTCGCTCATGAGCTGAACCATGGCGGCGGCGAACAACTTCACGTCGCCCACGTCCTTCTGCGGGAAACATCCCATCAGCATGCGGGCGTAGCTGGTTGCCTCAGTGACCGAAACCGCGTCCGGTCGGCGGAAACCCACCGTGCTCTGCGGCCTCTGCGATGGCATGGAGTTCTGCGAGTGCGTCAGAGATTGCGTGGCCATTGCGGCGCTCCTGATGCTTGGCGAAGGGGATGATCTGGGTTTTGCGGCTGGCGGCCTGCTCTGCATCACGGCGAAGCCAGCCGGTGAATGTCCGGTCCCAGTCTGCTTTTCGGGCGACGGCACGATTGCGGTTGCCAATGGCCCAATCCCGCATGGCGTCTGCCCGGCGATCCACCCACGCTGCGTCCAGTCCGTACTGGCGGGCGAGGTCGTAGTGGGATGCCTTGGGCGACCAGTCGTCAGGGATGGTAGAGCCGCGCGAATTGGCGGCGCGTGGCGCGGGCTGCGAAGCAGTGCGCGCATCCCTCCTATTTTCTTCTTCTAGCCTCTGGCTTCTGGCTTCTGGCTTCTGGGCTTTAACCCGGGGGTTAACCCCCTTTTCCGCTAACCCATTGTTTTTTAAGGCGGGGTTGCCGCCAAGTTTGCCGTTATTCTTGTCTCGTTCGGCCTTAAAGTTATCGCGAAGTATGCGTCGAGATGTGACGAAGTTTTCGTCGTTCCTCGTAAACACGCCTGCGTCTTCCAGCTCGCGCATCAGCCTGCGGATGGTGCGCGGATCATCTCCGAGCACAGCCGCAAGGTCGCGCTCAGTCGGGTTTTGACCGTTGAAGTGCAGGCGACCGTCACCGCCCTGATGGATCAGGCAAATAATGTCGATCCAGAGCGAGCGAGCGGCGCGAGAAACGCGCTTGAGCGTGACTTCCGACTGCCAGTCAGCCGGGTAAAATTTGAGCCACGGCTTGCTCATGGCCTGCCATCCTGTGATTGCAGCGCCTCATAGACGCGGATCGCGTCGTTCGGTGCGTGTTGCGTCAGGGAGATGCCGGAGCGCTCGACAGCCTTGGCCGCGCGGCGGATGCCGTACAAGATGCTCGAATGATCGCGGTTCATCCGCATGCCGATGCCTGTCAGACTCATCAGCAGCCCATGACGGGCGACGAACCAGATAGCGTGCCGGGCGTTAACCAAGGGGGGAGATCGCCCGGCGACTGCCTGAAGGCTGGCCCTTGTGGCTCCTGCGTGCTCACACACAGCCTTCTCAACATCGAGCAGCGACCACTTGGCGCTGCCGACCAGGAGGATGTCACGCTCTCCCCTCGCACGCAGGTCAGAGAGCATGGCGTTGGTGCGGGCAAGCTTTTCAGCCATCTCGCGGCGCTGGCGTTCCGCCAGCGCCTGCGCTCGCTTGATACGCCTTCGCTCGCGCTCTCTGGCTTTGCGGTGGGCTTCGCGTTGGGCGCGCTCTTCGGCCATACGCACGGCGCGCTCTTCCGCCGCCTTGCGTTGGGCCTCTGCGGCTAGAGCCGCCTCGCGCTCTGCCTTCTTGCGCGCCTTATAGGCCCGGTCTGACGCGCGCTTGCGCTCCTTGCGCTCTTCCGCCGCCTTGCGCTCTGCCTTCTTGCGTGCCTTATAGGCCCGGTCTGACGCGCGGGCGGAATCAGCCCTGACAGACGTCGGCACAAGCCCATAGAGCTGCATCAATTCCGCTGTTGTGTAGAACCGGATCGGGGCGTTCATCGCGCATCCCTCCGAACGACTGTCCCATCCATGCGGCGCTTCCAGCCGGACGCCTTGCTGCCTGGGATCGGATTGCGGGATTTCGGTTTGATGCCGAGGTGAATGGCGCGCACGCGGTCGGTTTTGGCGCGGGTCTTCGCCTCGCCAGCCGTCTTGACCGCATGGCAACGGATATGCGCTGGCCGCATGTTGGACGGCTCGTCAGCACCGCCGAGCCAGAGAGGCTTGCAATGCTCAACGTCCCACGGCTCGCCCACCTGTATGCGCAGTGAGCAAATATGGCAGACGCCACCAGCCGCATCGAACACGCGGACACGCTGGGCAGCGGTGAGGCTCTTGCGCTTCATGCCGCCACCTCCGCTCGCAGAGGGATGCGCCAGTCATTCAGCGCGACCTGAACGTCTCCGACAGACCGCACAACGGCGTAGCAGACGCTATTCTGGCCAGCCCATTCCGCCCATGCCTTCTGGCTTGGCGACAACGCGCCGCCATTGGCTGGCTTGATTTCCAACAGGCCACACCAGGAGCCGGGACCGAACACCACCATGTCCGGCACGCCAGCCTTGACGCCCATTGCCTTGAGCATCGCACCAGTGCGGGCATCGCGCGCGCCGCCGTTCGGAACGTGCGTGTAGCGGTATTCCTCCGGCAATGCGCAGTCGAGAAAGGCGGCGATGGCCTTGTGCGGGCCAAGCTCCCGCTGAACCCTCTTGCGCCTCTGAGGCTTTGCGATAATCATACGGCCTCCGTAGAGTCGTGGAATCGGACGCCGTGCCGGGCGCCGTATTCGTGAATTGCTTCGATCAGGTCAGACATTTGCCGGACCGTGAGGCGGGAAGACCGGAAGCCGAGTGGGAACGGCCCCGATCCATCCAGCCCATCTGCGAACTGCACCTGGTGGCCTAGCGCGTGCATGAACGCGCATTTCCAGGTCTCAGGCGTCCAGTGCCGGCCTTCCGGCTTTGCGCGACTGATTTCGCTGAGAAGTGACCAGAGAAGCGCGTTCTGCTCGTTGGTGCGCGTGGCGGCTTTTACAGTCACCACGGCGTCAACTGGTGCGCGATCAATCAGGGTCTTTGCGAAGGCCCGTTGCGATGCGCCGCGTAGGATCACTGTCTGCGCCATGGATCGCCCATCAGAATGGGATGTCGTCTGACAGTTGGTCGGCATAGTTGCCGCCAGCGTTGTCATTGCCCGGTGCGATTGCCCGATCGGATCCACCGCCCAAAAGCGTGACCTGATCCGCGCGAACGGTGAGATAGGTCTTCCCATCATGCTCGCGGGTGGACAGATCACCGGACACAGCGACGCGCGACCCCTTGGTCAGGTATTGCGACAGGCTTTCGCCGCGCTTACCCCACAGCGCCACGTCAAACCAGAGCGTGCGCTTGCCATCAGGTCCACGTTCCTCGACAGCAACGGGCCAGCCCGTCACCTTGTCGCCGCTGCCAGTCGTGCGGGTTACTGCGTCACGGCCAATGTTGCCGGCAATGGTGATGTTTTTCATGGTCAGGCTGCCTTGCTGAATTCACGGATCGCGGCTTGCTTGAGCGCGTAGACCTTGCGCAGGTGCTCTTTGGTGGCGTCAGGCAGAGCGGCGAGGCGCTGGCTATTGCGGGCGAGCACTTCTTTCAGCGCTGCCTCAGTCTCAGCCTGGTCAATCTCGCGCTCGATTTCAGCGGCTGTCGCGGCGGCGTTCGGAGCGGGCGGCGTCTGCATGGGCTGCGAGCGGCCATCGCGGCCACTGGCGGCGTTGCCGTCGTCATCCTCGGGAGCAACGCCTGTCATCGCCATCAGGCCATAGCGGCGACCATAGGTGATGGCAGAGCCAACACCCTGCGGATCAGGCTTCACCGGGCGCAGAGAGAGCGTGGATCGCACCCACTGGCCGCTCTTGTGCATCAGCATGGTCGTGATGCGGACAACCGACCCTCCCGCCTCCGTCGAGACGGGCTGAATGATGCTGAACCCGTTGGCGTTCAGAGCGCCCTGCACCGCGTCAATCACGTCGGCCAGTTCGGCATACTTCGACTTGAAGTGGTCATTGCGCTTGGTCTTGATCACGTCGCCCATAGCCTTCTGTGCTTCCACGAAAGCTGGCGCCCATGCTGAAATGTCGGCGGACATTTCCATCACTTCGGAGATGATCTGATCGGTCATCACGCGGCCTCCTGCCGGTAATAGCGGGCGCGCAGAGCGGACAGCTTGTCGTCCAGTTCTGCAAGAAACTTGATGACTTCGGCCTCAATGCTGGCGATGCGTTCGGCGTCGCGGTGGAACCGCTTCACGAAAATCTGCAACTCTGCCGGCACACGCGGATCGAAGCTGACGAAATCGCACCAGTCGCGGCCGGTGCAGGCCATCTGCCAGAGCATCTGCGCCTCGTATTGAGCCGGGATGCGCTCCGACAGAAGCGTATCAATGTGCGTGTGGGTATTCGGGCACTTGATTTCGACCAGGCCATCTGCGCCCACCAGGCCGTCGGGCGAAGCAGCCGACATGCCGATCACTGGATGCTCGATCAAGCCGACCTGCTCGACGCGGACGTTGTGCAGGAAGCTGTATGCGTCACGCGCCTGCGGCTCCGTATCGGTGCCCCATTGCATCGCAGGGCTGGTGTATTGCTGCGCCGGAATCCCGGTCAGTCGCTCGACCAGCAATTGCGACATGTAGGCGTCACGGCTGGCGGAATACCCGGATTTCGTGCGGGCGATCACGTCAGCGACGCGCGAGGCAGTCACCTTGCCGACGCGGGCGTTAAGCCATTCGACGCTCCCCTGTTGCATGTCCTGCTCCCTGATATTTCCTGACCACCGGCTTGCCGTTGCGCCATCCGATGACGCGCAGACCGTTGGCCTTGGCTTGCTGTTCGATCACCAGCCGCCGGGTCTTTTCGGCCTTCTGGCTGGCTACGTAGATTTCGTTGAGGCGTTGCATTGCTGCCTCCTACGCGTGCGCCTACACGTGAGGGCGTCACGCCATGCCGAGTGCTTGCAGGTACAATTCCAGGACGGCTTCGTGCTCCTGGCGCTCGGCAGCATCCTTGCGGCGCAAAGCGATGACCTGCTTGATGATCTTCACTTCGAAGCCACGGCCACGGGCTTCGGCGTAAACGTCCTTCTTGCCTGCGTTCAGGTCCGCAATCTCTGCGTCGAAGCGCTCAATGCGCTCCACAATCTGTCGCAGTTCATCGGCTGCTATGCCGGTGCTCGCTACATCATTCACGTATAGCCTCCGCTAATAGCGCCTTGGCTTCCGCCAGCAGAGCTTCCACTTGGTCCAGATCCACCGAACGCGCAGAGCCGCCCACTTGGCGAGCCACTTCCAGTTCATGCGCTAGCCCCCGCATTTCGCGCTCCATGTCCTTGATGGCGTAGGCGGTGAGCGCATCGCGCACGCGCGCATCAAGGCGTTTCAGGCGGTCGCGGGCGATGTTGTAGAGCGTGCCAGGAGCGATCCCGGCCCGCGAAGCAACTCGCCTGCGAGCGTCGTCTATTGATCCGCCGGAGCGCATTTGCTCCCGGCGAACAGCGGCGCGTTCCATGTCGCGCAGCCGGTCAAGATCAGTGATGGCGGCGTCTGTCATTCGCGCCCCCGTTTGCGGATGATTTATCCGCTGTTGCTGGATGCCCCGTCCCATTCGCCTGTGCTCCACTGGTGTTCAGAAAGGAGGCGACTTGGCGAAAGAGACGGAAAACTGGCGATCTGTAGGAGACGTTGCCGCTTTAATCCTTGGCAGGCTGGAGCGGCAGCGTCTCGTCGCGTCTGAAAAGGTGCCGGGAGCCGTCAAAGCCCCCGGCCAGTTTCAGGGAGGACGCGCCCCGTGGGGGCCTCGTGCGGGCGCACGTGAGCGCGCCCGGATCCGGTGAGACAGGCGGGGGGCGTTCATGACGCCCTCCGTTCTTTTTGGGCTGCGAGGTCGGCGAGGACCTCAAACGTGATGCCTCGCACCCGCTTGCGGCGTGCAACCTCGACCACCCGCCGCCAGTGCCGGGGCGGGATGGAGTCGCGGCTTTTCCATGCACTGGTTGTGCCCACGCTGCATCCGATCGCTTTTGCGAACTGGACCGAACCGCCAAGGGCATCGATAACGGATGAAAAATTCTGCATGACGCAAACTAATCTGCATTACGCAATCATCCACGTCAAGCCTGAATTATCAGATTTGCAATCAGCGGCTCTGCATACTGCCGACATGGAAGTGCATGACAGACTCAAGCAGGCGCGCATCGCGCGCGGCATCAAAACAGCCAGGGCTGCCGCTGAGCGGCTGGGCGTCCCCTATGGCACATACTCTGGCCATGAGGCCGGAACACGCGGCATTCGCATGGAGGAACTGAAGGCATATGCCGACGCATTCCGTGTCTCAGCTGCATGGCTGGCATTCGGCGAGGGCGATCCACATGAGCTACCGCCTAGCTTTAGGCTAGAGGTGTACGGTCATGTGGGGGCAGGAGCCGAAGTGTACGGAATTGATGATCATGCGCCAGGGGAGCCTATGGAGGTCTTTGATACAGCCCTCCCTGTGGCAGACGGAACAATCGGCGTCATTGTCCGGGGGGATTCTATGTACCCCAGGTACGATGACGGTGACGTGATCGGGTATTTCCGGGATGGGCGCGACCCATTGGACCTGATCGGCAAAGAGTGCATCGTGAAGCTGGCAGACGGGCGCTACTTCGTGAAACGGCTGCGGAGAGGACGCGCCCAGGGTCTGTTCAACCTCGAAAGCGTCAATGCGCCACTCATTGAGGATGTGGTCGTAGAGTGGGCGGCAGAGGTTCACACCGTCATCCGCTCGGGACAGTGGCGAACCAAGTAGCCACAGACACTCGCTGCGCTTCCTAGCCCCGCCTTCGAGCGGGGTTTTTTATTGCCTGTTATGCACCCGGCAAGTGCGCCTGATTGCGTCACGCAATTTATTCTGCATTTCGCAATTGACATGAGGTCTGCGTTTTGCAATCATCACTCCATCGCCACACGGCATGGAGACCGACATGGGCAACGAGATTCCGCCCCGCTATTTCCTGATCCACGGATCATGCGACGGGCTTGATCCCACCATTGAGTTTGACGACGCGCAGTCGCTGGCCGAACTGGCTCGCCAGATCAATGGAGCGGACGTCGAGACGATATTCCGCGTCTGGGAGTATTCGCACTCCGACGGACAGATGCGCGACGTGACAGAAGACGTTGCGACAGAGCTGGCGTTGAACAGCTACCGCGACTCCGAGACCCCCAGCTTCGCTGCCGTCGATCTGATCGACAGCTACGGCCTCGCTTACTACGGCCACTACCAGTCCAGGCGTTCGGATGGCTACGCCGACTATCGCAACGACATGCGCATGGCTGCGGAGTGAGCGCCATGAAGCACATCGGAATCAATCATGAGCCTGCAACTGCTTCCGGTAGCGTCGTTGATATGCGCGGCATTTACCTCAACGGCATGGCTTCTCTGCCGTCTATAGCGGTCGCCAGCGCCATCGGGGCGCTGACCGGGCACATGATCTGCCACGAAATCGCAGCGTCGTGCGGGCTGGATGCTCGCCGGCACATCGAAAGCGCCAAGGCCGCCATTGATGAACTGCGCGAGGCCGCTGGCCTGTCGCCCATCGATTGGCCTGCCACCGCCAAGCCTGCGGAGTGACCATGACCGCCACCGAATTCCTCTGGCTGTTCGCAGCCTCTTGCATCATCGGCGGCGTGGCTGACTACGCCTGCTCTGTCTGGCTGTGAGGTCAGCATGAACTGGCACAACGACAGGCTCTGCTGCGAACTGCTGATACTGCCGATCATGGTCTATGACTTCGCGCAGTCGCAGTACCCGATCCAGCGCACCGATGAAGAACGCCACTACACGCGCGGCGTACTCAATGGCTGCTATTTCGCCGTGTGGGAACTGATTGAGCATCTTGACCACAAGCGGGCCGAAAAACTTCTGAACCGAGCAATGCGTGTCTGCCGGCAGATCGCCGTCGAATTGAACAACCGGCCCGGCGCTCGCATCGGCATGACGCATTACTACCTGATTGAAGAACTGCTGTCGTCAGGAACGATTGAACTGTGCGCAGGCTCCGCGTTCGGAGACGCGCTGGAAGTTCTGCTGACCGGCGTTCAGGAGCACTTCGCCAAGGAAAAGCTGGACGCCGCCGCGCAAAAGTCCGCGCGAAAGCTGCTCGATATGCTCCGCGACCAGCACGGCTTCTACCGTGAGCACTTCGCCAAAAGGATCGCAGCATGAAGGTTTTGTACTTCACCGGCCCCTGGTGTCAGGCATGCCAGCAGCTGAAGCCATTTGTCGAGCGCGAGACGACCAACCATGGCGTTACGCTGGAATACATCGACATGGGCGAACAGCCCGACGTTGCTGACGCGCACGGCGTTCGCGGAATCCCGGCAATCTCGATTGTCGATGACGCGGACAAGCAGGTTGACCTGATTACTGCCGCGCAGATCCGCATCCGCCTTCCGGCTGCTCTGAAGGAGGCAGCCGCCGCCCGCGCCCACGCAGAGGCCCTGATCGCGCTGACGAAGCGGGAGGCCAGCCATGACTGACGCGCCGCGCGACGTGCCTGCGCAGGAGCGCGAATGCCTGGAGTTTGTCTGATGACAGAGAAAGCGTTTCAGAAGATCAAGGCAGGGCTAGAGGATGCCCGCGATATGCTCGCCGCCGCCCCTGCCGCGCCTGCGCAGGAGCCGGTGACGCCCGATGTAACAGCCCGATTTGTTACGTCCTCCGGGTGCATCCAAGGCTTTCAATCCGTTCCGGTAAGCGCGGTTCGGATGAGCGACGACGGGACGCAATTAGACGTTGATTTGGATTACTGGCCTCCAGCCGCCAGCCCGCAGGTGAAGGTCAAGCCGCTGGTGTGGGAGGAGCATCCCGCCGGGCTGGTCGCGAGCGCCGGCGGGATCGGCGAGGCATACATCATCGACACACGGATTGCGCGCCGTGTGCACTTCATGAAGGGCATGGATCACAACCGGACATACCCTTCCTTGGAGGCTGCCAAAGCCGCCGCCCAGGCCGACTTCGAGCGCCGCGTCCGCGCGTGCCTAGTGGGCAAGATCGTGAACAAGGATCTGGATGGCGGAGGCGACAATGACTGACCAGAAAATCAACGACGGCGGGCCGGCATTTCCCTGGAATGAGAAGCACAGCGATGGATCGCATTACCACGGCAATCCCGGCATGTCGCTCCGCGACTGGTTCGCCGGGCACATCGCCGCCGCAATGATGACTGCGACGAGCGCGGATAGCGACTACCCCAACATCGACTACCAGCGAGATGCTGGTGGCCCAACCGTTGCAGAACGTGTTGCGACCATCGCGTACCGCTTGGCAGACGCCATGCTCCAGGCGCGGGAGGCGAGCAATGACTGACGACATCAAGCTGCTGCCGATGCCGAAGGGCGAGGCCGTTGGGATGTATCAAGCGTGGAGCTACGACCAGATGCAAGCCTACGCCCGCGCCAACGTCCTGCACCACACCGCCACGCTACAGGCCGAGATCGAGGCGCTGCGGGCAGAGTGGGACGCGCTGCGCGCAGAGAGCGCGAACGCCGGAGGTATGTCTGATGAACATGAGCAAAGGTGATGTGTGCGCGCTGGAAGTGGAGGTGATGTCTGTCGATGACCTGAAGGGATCGGCCATCATCACCTATGAGGCGCACGACGGCAGGATTTGCGGTGCATCGGTAGATACGTCGAGGCTCAAAGTGCTCCGCCCAGCCCCGGTCGATCTGGCGACGTGCCCGCTGCCGGCGCAAGCCACCGTCGATGGGGATAATCCAGCGCGGCAAGTGACGGTGCTGGCTCGCAACGGAGATGTGGCATGGGTGCGCGAGCGCGACGGATCGCACAGCACCGTTCTGCTGTCATGCCTGCGCCCCGTTGCGAAATCGGCCACCAATTTTTTTGTCATGCTGCCCGTGCCGGAGCCGCTGAAAGAGCCGCCGGAAAAGGGGACCGCATATTGGTGCGTGAGTGATGACTTCGACGATCTCTGGTGGAGCGAGTGGGACGGCCGGGCCACGGATCAAAGGCGTCTCCAGGACGGTCGTGTCTTCGCAACTCGCGAGGCAGCTGTCGCCGCGCTGATGGAAGCCGCCATCAGGGCAAGGGGGAGCGAATGATTACAGCAGAATACATCCAGCACATGGGTAGTGACCTGGTGGTGGCCAATGCGGCCAGGGTTTCATTCGACAAGGAGAGTGAGTGGGACAAGGAGCACTTCTCCGGCGAGGATGATGTGTACCTAGAGCGGCTGTCCGCCCGCGACGCCAAGCTTATCGCCTACCTGGCCCGTCACAACCACTTCACGCCCTTCACGCACTGCATGATTACCATGCGTGAAACCGTACCGATCTTTGTGGCCCGGCAGCGTTTCAAACACGTAGTAGGTTTCTCATACAACGAGGTGAGCCGCCGCTACGTAGACGACGAGCCGGAGTTCTATGAGCCGGAAGTCTGGCGGAAACGCGCGGACCACGTGAAGCAGGGGAGTAGCGATGAGCCTGTGGAGATGGGCCATAGGACCCGTGAGGCTGTGGCCTGCTACGCCAAGGAAGCCGTGACGCTTTATAATGAATTGCTGCGCCTTGGTACTGCTCCTGAACAAGCCCGCATGGTCCTGCCTCAGAGTATGTTGACGAGTTATTATGTGACCGGCTCCCTGGCAGCCTTCGCTCGCGCGTACACCCTACGCACCCATGAAACCGCACAGCGCGAAATCCAGGACCTTGCGAAACAATGGGATGCGATCATCAGGCCGCTGTTTCCTGTGGCTTGGGGGGCGCTCACGGGAGGCGAGGCATGATCCTTTCTGCCGCCACCATCCGCGCCATCCAGCCGGTCCGCCCGTTCTGCGAGCACACCATTCACAATGGCCGCTCCTACGGCCTATCGCACGCAGGCTATGACGTGCGCATCAAACAGGACGTTTTCCTGCGCGCCGGCGAGTTCTCGCTGGCGTCAACCGTCGAGCACTTCGAGATGCCCGACGACGTGCTGGCTATCGTCCACGACAAGAGCACATGGGCACGGCAGGGGTTGTCTGTGTTTAATACGGTGATCGAGCCAGGATGGCACGGCTGGCTGACCCTTGAGCTGAAAAACCAGCACCACACCAACCACATCAGGATCGCGGCAGGCGATCCGATTGCGCAGGTTGTGTTCCAGCGGCTCGACATGCCGACGGTTCCATACGCCGGTAAATATCAATCACAGCCTGACCGACCCGTTGAGGCCATCCTTGAAAGGAGCGCGGAATGACCACAGCAAAAGTCGCGCGCGTTTTCACGCCTGAGCAGGTTGCAGAAATATGGGGCTGCACGGGCAACCACGTCCGCAACCTGATAAAGCGCGGCGAACTCCGCGCTTTCCGGTTAGGCTCCAAACTGATTAGAATCCCGGCTGACGCCATCGCAGAGTATCAGGCATGCCAGATTACAGCATCGGACGCCTCAACGGGCGATACGTCGTCTCATGGTGGATTGACGGGAAGCGAAAGCGTTATCGTCTTAAAGCACTCAACGCGAAGGACGCGGAGCGCGAGGCGCTAGACACGATCCGCAGGGATGCTGGCAATCCCGACACGGGAACCATTGCCGATATATGGGATGCCTACCGTGCAGAAAAGGAAGGACGGCGTGTGGCAGAGGCCATGCGCCATGAATGGAAGGCCATAGGGCCTTTCTTCGGCCACCTTCGCCCAGAGCAGGTCACGACGGCCAAGTGCCGGGATTACACAGCAGCCCGGCGCAAGGCAGGCAAGCATGATGGCACGATATGGACTGAATTAGGCCACCTGCGCACGGCGCTGGTGTGGGCGCTTGGCCGGGACAAAGCCCCACGCATTGACCGGCCTGCGAAGCCAGCCCCAAAAGAGCGATACCTTACGACGGCTGAAATCGCGCGGCTGCTTGACGCGCCGATGGCGCATCACATCAGGTTGTCGATCCTGCTCATGCTGTCCACCGCCGGGCGCGTCGGCGCTGTGCTCGAATTGACGTGGGATCGCGTGGACATGGAACGCGGCCAGATAAACTTGCGCACGGATGCGACAGGGCCGCGCAAGGGCCGGGCAATTGTCCCGATGAACGCCGGGCTTCGCGCTGCGCTAGAACATGCCCGATCTGGTGCGCTGACGGATCATGTCATCGAATGGGCGGGCCGGCCGGTCAAAAGCATCAAGACGGGGTTTAACGCCGCCGTTGCTGCCGCTGGACTTGAAAACGTGACGCCCCACGTCCTGCGCCATACAGCCGCCGTTCATCTGGCGGCGGCAGGAGTGCCGATGGCGCGCATTAGTCAGTACCTGGGCCACAGCAGCACGGCAGTAACAGAACGGGTCTATGCGCGCTTTTCGCCAGACCATCTGCGTGATGAGGCTGAAATACTGGATTTCACGAGCATCAAGCGTATTGCATGACGCTAGCCATATTTTACGGAGTGCTCGCAGGTTCATTGAACCTGGACAGGCGGCGAATGGCTGAATCAGGTTCGGAAAAGCGCATTGTAAAGTCTGCTCTTTTCGCCAGAACGCAAGAGATTCAACGATCCGCCGCCTGCTCATAACGGTCTGGTTGCAGGTTCGAGTCCTGCCGGGCCCACCATAAAATCAATGACTTAGGCTAAAATTGCGGAGTGCTCGCAGGTTCATTGAACCTAACGCCCGTCATCTCGGCCCTATCTCAAACAGCCTGTCGAGCCTGTCAGCCAGCCGGCCAATCGCCTGGCTGATGCGATCCTCCATCTCGCGCATGGCCTTTGCGGTGACGTAGGTTTGGGCAACCTCGACCCTGAACGCGTCCAACTCACGCGACTGCTGGTTGATCTGGGATTGAAGCTTCCACACAACTCCGCTGAGCACAGACATAATGGCGACGACGGCGGCAATCTCCTGCCAAGCTGCTAGCTCCATGCGTGCCACCTCACTCGCACCAGGCCTTGCGGCGTGCATTCGATGCTTTCACTTCGCCAATCGTCTCGGCAGTGTCGTGCTGGCTCCAGCTAATCGCGCGCCATTGAGCGCACGTCGCTTCAGTCCCTACGCCACCCGTCGTCGCGGCGCAGGCAGTCAGGATCGGCAGCACAGCGGCGAGCGTCAGCATCAGCGCGATTCGCTTCATCGGTAAGCCCTCTTTCAATGTGGATTTGCCGGGCGGTGGCGTCGGCCTTGCCGCGCTCATAGGCCAGATCATTGATGCGCCACGCGAGCAGCGCGAGCACCGCGACAGCGCCAATCGCGGCCACAGTGCGCCAGTGAGTGAGAATGAATGCAATCATGCCGCCACCGCATAGCCTAGCGCGTCAGCCACCTGCGCCGCCTTGCGCTGCTGCTGCGCCCGCCAGATAGCGCCGCCGACAGCAAGCGCCACGCCAGCGACAACCAGCACGGCGACGATGCCATTGACAGTGGCAGACCCGCCGGCAAGAGGCGTCAGCGCATCACGAGCACCTTCAAGCGCCCCGCCGATCACGCCGAGCACAGACCCGCCGCCGATAGCCGCGTCAGCCATGCCGCTGGATGGCAACGGGCGTGCATCCTCGACATTCGCTTTGGCGGACATGCCTGGCTCGACGACGGTGACAGCCGGACCTACCTTGCCACGCGCCCACTGCTGGCCCGTTCTGAGCACGTCAGAGACGCGCCGCGACCAGCCCTTTCCGAACGTCGGCCAGGTTTTGAGTGCCTGAAGGAAAGCCATGCGACGCGCGCAAATGTCGGCAATCAGCGCGTCATGGTCTTTCACGTCCCAGCACGCGGCGATGGTCGCATTGCCGATGATGCCGTCCACGCGGACACCCAGCGCTCGCTGAAGCCACTTTGCCGACTGAGCGACGCCGCTATTCACCGCGCCGTCAAAGACGACGTAATCCACACCAGGCGGCAGGTCGTCTCCGCGGATTTTCTCCCAATACTGCTGACGATAGATCGCCTGCAATTCGGCGTCAGTGATCTGCCGGACGGACCGAGTAGGCAGACCACGCCGCTTGCGCTCGGCATCATAGACCCGCTGGGTGACGCCACGGTTGGTAGCGCCGCCAGGGTCTGCCGGATGGTTCACGTAGCCGCCTTCGTGCTTCAGCACGGCGGAAAGAGCCTCTTTGTACGTTGATGCAGCCATGTGGAGCACCCATAAAAAAGCCCGCCGAAGCGGGTCAGATGGTCAGGATTGCGAGCCCCCAGAGCGCGCCGGTTAGCGCCTCTGCGAGCCATATCGGGTTGTGCGGTCGGAGCCGCCATGCTGCCTCGTATGCGACCACAATCAACGCCGCGAACGGAAAGGCGAGCAGGGCAGGCCACGCGCTGCCATAGACAAGAGCGATGCCGGCGAACGCAGGCAAGGCGAGCAAATTTCGCGCCCAGAAGGCCAGCGGGATGCGCCCGCGCGACCAGTCCAGCAACATCGCCTCGAACCAGCCCGGCGAGCGATCCGGCATGAATCGCCCCATGCCGATCAGATGGCCCCATGACGGGGTGGCCCAGAGCAGATAGCCAAGCGCCCAGATAGCGCCGAGCAGCGCCGATCCAGTCTGCATGACGGCAGCACCGGCAACCAGCGGCGTTACGTACCAGAGCGCCCGCCCAGGGAGCCAGCGGGGCCGCCAGCGGTCGTCACCACGCATCCGGTTCAGGACTGCGCACAGCAGGACGACCAGCACCGCCGTCATCGCCCGCCCTCATAGTGGTAGCGCACCACGTCGTGCAGGCGGGAAGCACTATCCCGGCCCGCGCACGCGGTCAGGGCGGCCAGCGCAAGGGCCGCCATCGTCATTCGGAGCCACATAGTATCCTCCGACAAAAAAAGCCCGCCAGAAGGCGGGCTGTTGTCCGGGGTGTGCTGCTGGTCACAGCGCTGCGGCGTCTGCCCACATCGCGTCGATCTGCTCCGGCGTCAGGCCGAGCGCCGACCCGATCTGGTCAATCAGCGGGTGGCTGCGCTCGTAGATCGTGGCGTCCTGCCACTCGATCAAAGCGACCTCCCGATCTGTCGGGTCCGGGATCGCCGCAATCGCGTCCTCCACCTGCGACGTGGAGATGCCAGCATACAGCAGTCCGAGGCGCAGCTGGCGGCGCGTCAGTGGCGGGATGGCTTGCGGCTGTGGCTCTGGCTCAGGCTCAAAGGGCAGCGCGTCGCCGAGACGGGCCGCTTCAGCCACGGCTTCATCCCAATAGGGATCAGATGGGATGACGTGGTACGGAAGCCCGTTCAGGTCGGCCACAAAGGTTCCGTCCGGTCGCCGATAGATGAGTAGGATCGTCATGCGATGCTCCATGCGAGACCGCTGTGGTAGATGTTCGACATGGGGACGCCAACCGTCGCCCCCCCTGCCGCTATGCCTGCGCTAACCGGGCCCGAGATCACACCAGACGCATTATAGGTGATCAAAAAATATGCGTATGTGCCGCCTGCCGGAAGGATTGCGGGCTGTCCCGGCGCACTGGACTGGAATGGGAGCCAGATGCCAGTGCCGATCGTGGATTTCGGGAGCGGAGCGGCTCCGAGTGTCGTGCGGGCCGCCGCAGCATCCGCATCGTCCAGAAGCGTGCGGGCGAATGCCGACAGCGTCGTATACGTCATTGACGACGCGCCGTTGAAATACGGCAAACGGTCTGCGGCAGCCGATACGCCGGACAGCGCCGTCAGGTTTGCATGCGACTGCTGTGCCTCAATGGCTGTGCGCGCACCTGACTGGCTTGCTGCTGTGAGCACACTCCTGCCGGTACTCGTAACGCCAAGGTTCGTCAGGGCGTTGGTGCGTTGCGTACTGTTCAGGCCCTGAGAGTCGGTGTCGTAGCGAACAGCGGCGTCGGCCATCGCCAAACTAGCGACAGATGCGGCGTCGAGCGAAATCGTCCTGTTGGAAGTGAGGTCGCCGCCGCCTGTCAGACCCGTTCCGGCAGAGATGGTGACGCTGGCGTTAGCCTTGCCATTCAGCGCGGCCTGCGTGGCGCTGCTGACCGGCTTGGCGAGGTCAGACGTGTTGTCAACGTTGCCGAGGCCAACGTCGGCCTTGGTCAGCGTCACCCACCCTGTGTCATAATCGGTTGAAGACGTCTTGGATAACACCTGCCCGGAGGAGCCCCCAGGCGCAACGCCAGGACCGGTGTCGCCCTTACCGAACGGAATACCGGGAGACCACCCCGAGGCTCCCTCACGAATATACAGCAGCCCTTCATCCGTAGACAGGAACGAAAACCCAACAGGCTCGCTGTCGTAAAGGCTTCTGTCTGCTAGTGGCCCTGTAGCGTTAACAGTAAAGCTGGCGCCTTGATCGCCTTTGTCTCCCTTAGGTCCCTGAGGCCCCATAGGACCTACCGAGCCCTGGGGACCAGGCACACCCTGGTCTCCCTTAGGCCCAGTCGGACCCTGCGGACCAGTCTCTCCGGGGGGGCCGGGCTCGCCCTGAGGCCCCGGATCACCCTTGGGACCCTGAGGGCCAACGAGGCCGGGCAGCACGCGCAGGCGCACGCGCTGCCGGTTAAGAAGAGCAACGCTCATCAGAAATTCCCTTCGGTGATGGTGATGATGCCGTCGAACAGCTGCGCCGCTTTGCCCGTCTCGATTTCGACAAGCCGCAGGCCGTGGCGATAGCAACCCGGCTCCAGCGCCAGCGACGGCGATGAAATGGTCAACAAAAACTCGCCATCGATCACGTCAGCGTCGATGCCGTTGTCACTGGTCAGGAGCGCCAGCTGCTGATCCTCGCGCCGGACTGAATACTCGGCACGGTAATCGTCCCACTCAATAGGCTCATCGGTGGCAGACGACAGCGCGACGGCGAATTCAAACGCCTCATCGTCGGTGAATGACAAGTCGACGGAATAGCCAGCACCGGCCATTGGCGGCTCCATAGAAAACGCCGCCCGGAGGCGGCTTGCTGAACAGGGGGGGGCGATGGTTGATCTATCCACCGCCGCTGGATGAGATGGCGCTTGATGAGCGGGTAGGGTGGCTGACGCTGCGTTACGTTTTCCGTTTGAACTGGCCGTGCTAGCGTCGCGGAATCGCTATGGGGGCTAAGCATGAGACTTGGGATTGTTGGGCTAGCGTGTCTGGTGCTGGCAGCGTGTGCGTCTAAATCGGAGAACATCGGCGCGGCATATGTCTCGCCCATGATCTACAAAGACTTCACTTGCGACGAAATCTCCTATGAGGCGCAACGTCTGTCGCAAAGGGCAGCGCAAGCTATTGGCGTTCAAGATCAGAAATCGACCAATGACGCTGTTGCTACAGGCGTCGGCATTGTCCTGTTCTGGCCCGCCCTGTTCTTTATCAAGGGCGATGGTGCGACCAGTGCTGAGGTAGCGCGCCTCAAAGGCGAGATGGAAGCCATTGAGCAGGCGTCCCGCATGAAAAAATGCGGAATCGAGTTCCGAAAGGCGACACGATAAGGCGATGGCGGCGGGAGCGTTATGGAGACGTTCCCGCTAACGATGGTAAAGGCTGAGTATGAAGATCCTCCCGCTCGACTTCTGGCTCACGTTCTCGGCAGTTATTGCCGCTAACCTGCTTACGGTCGGCTTCCTATACGGCGTTTACCTGCACTCGAAGCGTGAGAAGGGCGAGGATGACACGCCGTGGCATGTCATCTATGGCAGCATCATTATGCCTGGGGCCTTTTTGGTGATTGGGCTGTTACTCATTTCAACGCCCAAGTGAGCCTGCCTGGCCGCCCGCCACGCCAGCGTTACGTTTTCCGTTTGAACTGGCCGTGCTAGCGTCGCGGGATCACTCTGGGGGCTGGTGCGAGCCATCCGCCCAAAACGACTCATCACTGCCAACCCAAAGGACGCCGAATGAAATTCCGGTATGCCATGTACGGGCTTGCTGCCGGCTTGGTTCTCTGGTGGGTCGCGGATCAGTCTGCGCCGGGGGCTGTAATGCTACTGACTATGTTCACAGTGACGTTCGTGTACAACGCGCAGCTAGCTGTGAACGAACAGGAAGATGAGATCCGGAAGCTGAAAGACCGATTGGACAACGTCGAACGCCAGCGAGGCCAGCTTTGAAGTTCCCTACCGAATTCTGGTCCGTGTTCGCCGCCGTCATGATGGCTAATATGCTGACGGTGGCGCTGGTCTACGGCCTCTACCTGCATTCCAAGCGGGAGAAAGGGGAAGACGACACGCCTTGGCATGTCGTCTATGGCAGCATCCTGCTCCCGCTTGTTCTGCTGATCGCAGGACTTCACGCTGTGCTAACGGCGCGGTGATGCCGACTGACCACCGATAGCTCCGCTGCCAGAAACGAGAATCCGCTCTGCATTTTCCAGAAGCCGCATGATTGCCGGCCTTGCCGCTGCCATCTGGAAGGCGCGATCAATCATGGCGGGGTCGCTGCTGGAAAGCAGTTTCCCGACCTGTTGCGCCACTCGGGCGTCAATTTTGCCGCCGCCGTAACGCGCAGCAGCACCAAGTACAAACCCGATGCTCATTGAACTAGGGTCCATACCGCTCTGCCAGCCGGTGATGGCACTACCGACACCGCCGGCCATGCCCATCTCCATAAGTTGCCGCGTCGTCGTGCTGTTGCCCTGAACGGCTGTGCGCAGGCCATCCATGATGTTCTCAACGCGCAGGCGAGCTTCCAGCTTGGCAGCGCCCTGCGGCCCGAACACCATGCGGATGCGCTCACGCTCGGCAGGGCTGCGCATCAACTGATTGACGGCATTCAGGCGGTCAGGCGTCTCGCGCAGCTTCGATGCCAGAGCAGACGCATAGCCTTCTCTGAACAGGGCTTTCTCTGGCGCAGAGAACTGCCCCCACGCTTTCCTGTATGCTTCGTTTTGCCCCTTGGCCGTCAGGAACTTCTGGCCGGCCTCCAGCGCATCCTCCGCACCGAAAAACGCCGCTGCACCGGACCTGGCCGCAGCATACTCCGGCACAATTGCATCGAGTTTGGCGACAAGTTTCTGCTTTAGCGCCGTTGCGTCGGCAGCGGCGTTCCTGTTGCCGGCTCGTTTTGCGGCTTCAATGGTATCGTCCAGGTTCCGCTTGACGTAATCCCAGAACTGAAGCGACGGGATGGCGGTTGAGCCATCTGCCGCCTGCCGCAACACAACGTCGCCGGCATCCGTAACAACAAACGGATTGGTGACTGGCTTGAAACCGTCAGCCACAGCCTTGTTGTTGCCGGTGCGCGTAGCCTTACGGATAGCGTCTGCAACGTCTGGCGCGCGGGTCAGGGCGGCCAGTTCATCATCCCATACTCCAGTTGCGCCCTTGGCATACGCCGCAGCATAGCGTGGACGGTTTGCTGCGCGAGCAGCCGCCCGCAGCTTGTCGAGCGATTCAGTGGCATTGGCTCCGAGCGGAGACAGGCCAGCTACGTCATCGGCAATCCGGGTAGACTGCGTGGCGAAGCGTTCCGACACCACCTTGTTGAGCGCGTCGCGCGCCTCGGGTGACGTGTTAGCCGCGCTACGGGCAAGAGCGCGTGTCGTCTCGCCGCCCATGTCGGCCACGACAACTGGAACGCCTTCGGCTTGCAACGCCGCAAGCTCCTGCCGGGTCAGCATCTGGTTCCCAGCAGCAGCATCGCGGGATAGGGCTTCTTTGACCCGATAGCCAGCGCTGGCCTTCTTCGCCGCTGCGTCTGCGACCTTGCTCACGCCAGAAATCACGGCAGGAGCAACGAACCCGATCCCGCCACCGAGGGCCGCGCCTCGTGCGGCGCTTTCCAAATCGCCCCCGCTGCGTGTCAGCGCGTCCAGCCCGCCAATTGCGCCGCCAGAAATGCCGCCGGCGGCCATCCTTCGGCCAATGTTGCCCCCCACATCGCCCAGCAGCTTCGCGCCCATCGGCGTGTTGGCGACAGCACCCGTAGACACAAGCCCGCCAGCCAACTGAGTGCCGGCGTTGATGTATGGATGCGCTTCCTTTGCTCGCTCGCGATCCGCCTGCAACGCAGCAAGCCGGTTGCTGTAGCTTTCGCTGACGAATGGCTGACCGACAAGCACAGCCGCACGTTCAGCCGCACCAGTCAGGATCGGCCCGACAATCGGGATACCTTCGACAAACCCGCCGGCGGCTACGCCCACGCGGTCCGCCGCCGATGAGTACTTCGGAATGGTATGGCGGCTAACGTTCGGTCCGCTTTTGGTGACCAGACTGGCCCGCTGCGCCGCCTGCCACGCCTCCATTGCCGGGTCGGGCGTTGCAGCCTGCGCCTCGATCCCGGCTTTCTTCGCGTTGAGGCCGGCGGCCAGCGACGGGTCATTCTTCACGCTGCCGAGGTCAAAGCGCCCCGTGTCGAACTGCTGCGCGGGTGCCGGCGATGCGCTTTGCTGCGATGGCGCGTCAGGGTACGCATCCCACCAGTTGCCGCCAGTTGCCGGTGCACTCACGTTGCCGCCTGGTGACGGCGCGTCAGGATAGGAATCCCACCAGTTAGCCATTCGCACCCCCACTCAGGGCTTGATTTTGATTGCGCCATTGGGGGCTTGGAACGTCGTGCCCGATGGCAGCGCCTCCAGCTCCTGCGGTGACGACACGACAGGGATGTTTCCAGATTGCGGGCTGTTGCCTGCTTTGAAATATGTCCCGCCGCGCATCTCCTGCGCCCGACGCTCGTTGAACTTCAGCCGCCGTTCAGCAGCCGCGATGGCGCGCTTGTAAATCTGTTCGCGAACAGCCTTTGGCTGGCTTGCAGATCCCTGCATCTGTAACAGGATCGCGCGTTCACCTTCCGTCGGATTGCCGCCAAAGATCGTCTTGAGCGAGTTGAGCGCATTGCCGACAACAACATTTTCGAGTTCAGCCGTCGCCTGCCCCTGTTCCTTTGAGGCGACGCCATCAGGGACCATCCAGTCAGGCAGGTTATTGGCCACCCATGCCCGGCCACTGGCTCCAAAGCCTTCGAGCGCCTTGTCGCTCAGTTTGAGCGCGGTTTTCAGGCTGTTGATCGCGCCCTGATTGGCCTCAACCATCTCGTCTGCTTCGAGGATGGCCTTCTTGTCCGTGGCGGTAAGCGGTTGCTGATCCTCGCGGGGCATTTTGCCGGTAAGCACATATGACTGATACGCCGGCGATCCTGGGGTAAGGCCGAGTTGTTCCGCGACCACTGCTCGATCTGCGGCCTCACGCTGCATCTTGTCCCCAGACAGACCCTGTTCTGCCTGTCGGATCTTCAGATCGTTGAGCGCCATCGTCTGCGCGGTCGTCGGATCAGCCCACTTGGCCAGTTCGTTGTAACGCTGCTCCAGCACCTTGATCTGAGCGGGGTTAAGCCCCGGCGTAGCGGCGATGACCTGTTGGATACGACGCATGCCGGCCTGCGCCTGCTGTGGCGTCATGGGCGCGCGGACAGATGACTGACCCTGCCCCGGCACCGCGAAGCCCTGCGCTGGCCGCGCTCCTTCGGCTGGAGCGTCAGCCTGCGCCACCTGCGTCTGCTGCTGTCCAGTTGCAGCTTGAATGGTGTTTGGCTGCCCTTGGAAACGAGGCAGGTAGGCCATCGCTGTCTTGAGCCGGGCATTGTACTCAGGCGAATTCCCCTGATACCCAGCAAACCGCCAGGCGTTGGCCATGATGCGATTGGCCTCATCGACCGACTTGGCCGCGTTCAGGCGCGGAATCAATGTCGGGTCTTCGCTGGCAAGGAAAGCCGCCTGCGTCTCAGGGCTGATAGCCCCGATTTTCTCGCCTCGCTGCTGGGCGAATTTGTAAAGGTTCCGCAGCCGTTCATTGCGCCATGAGAACAGACCGCCAGACGTGCCAGCTTTGCCGCTCTGCGACGGATCAGACCACGTGCGATTGGCGTTCTGTGGCGACCAGCCAGATTCACGCTTGCCATAAGCCGCGACGGTCGCGAGGCCGAACGGATTGTTCAGCCCGGACTCTCGCAGGGCCGACATGAAGCGCGTTTCGATCTGGTTCGGTGTGCCGAGGTTGACCGCAGGCGCAGGAGCCCCGCCGACGGCAATGCCGCCACCGGGCGCGTTCAGGTCGGTCATGCCACCGCCAAGAGCGCCAGCCACGGCTGCGCTCGCCGCCTTCTGCTGCTCCAGCGTGCGCCCGAGTTCAAGCGCCTTCAGGCCATTGGTGACGTCACCGGCAGCCATCAGGCCTTGGGCCGCTCCGGCGTAATCCCCCGCAGCTAGACGCTGGCCCAGCCCAGCCAAGGCGTTGCGCTTCCGCTCTTCCTCGTAAGCGTCGCCAAAGCCCGTGACCGCGCTGTTGAGGTTCCTGAACGCGCCATCGAAGGAATACGCTGCCATCAGAAGAACCCCGCCTTTTTGAGCGACGACGCGCCGCCAAGAACGGTGCCCAGCGCGTTGATGCCGAAGTTGAGGTTGCTGGCGAGCGCATCCTGTCCCGCCCGGCCAGCCGTCTGCGCAGACTGCGAAATGCTGTTCAGGTAGTTGTTGTTGCTGCCGACGTTCAGGCCAGCGCCCTGCATCCAGACGTTGCCCTTCTGAGCGCCTGCGCCCGCGTACAGATCACCGATGCCGCGCTCAAGCTGAGCCTGCTGACTGGTGGCGTTAGCGCCGAGCTGCGCAAGGTTGCCATAGCCAGCCAGTCGCGTCTGAGCGCCTTGCAGCCAGGTATTCTGGCTGGTGTTCTGGCCGTTCACCCAATTCCAGTAGTCCTGATTGGCAAGCTGCGTCGCACGGTCCTGAATGGCCGTGGCGGTGTTGCCGCTGCCAAGCATGCCCATTGCTGACTGTTTGCGGGCCACAGCGTCAATGGCCTGGTCACGCTGGTATTCATAGCCCGGCGATGAATTGAATGCTGCGCGGGCGCGCGCAGTGCCTTCTGCGCCGCCATAGCCGTAAATGTCATCCTGCCGCGCGCGATACTGGTCATTGGCTGCGCCGATATCGCCTAGCGTGGTGTTGTACTGGCCGACAGCATCCAGCCCAGACTGCACCCACGGCTGGAAGCGGTCGATTGCGCCCGTGTAATAGGGCACCGCCTGATCGACGCCAGAACCGATCTCGTTAAGCGCCTGCCCACGAGCTTCAGCGATCAGAGCATCATTGCGCTCACGTTCCTTCTGAGCCTCGCCAATCTGCCACATCGCCAAGCGGCGTTGGGATGATCCAGAGAAAAGTGCCATGGCGCTATCCTATTTCGAGAACTCTTTGGCGATGATCAGGCAGCCGCTGATATGGATCCCGGTCGCGGCGACAGTCTTGACGAGTTCGACGCTGTACGTGTGGGATCCGGCGGATGGTGTGCGGACGTGAATTATGCTGGTCGCACCGTAGCGGCTCGCCGCACTAGACCCCGTGCCGTTTTGGGCGTGGTTAATCGGGGTGTCGGAGATGATGTTTCCATCCTCGCGGACACGCAGAACGAACTGGTCAATGGCTGCGTAAGCGTTCGCATCGCCCTTGAATTGGGCGTAAATTTCGAGAAATCCGGTACCCCTGAATGTCGGGGTAATTGATGCCGAGGTCCCTCCTTCGGCGGCCCAGGCACGGGAGACGGCGCTGTCGCTTAGCTTATCGTTGAAGACCGTGCCCGTGACTAGCAGATCGCCATTGATTACGACGTTTGACGTGATTTCCAGGAGATAGGTTGCGCCAGCACCATCAGCACGCTTCACGCCGGTGAAGACAAAGCCGCCATATGATCCCCCGACGTAGCCCTGCACCGCATACTGGACGCCAAGGCCATTCACGGACGTCATCAGGCTGGAAATGGACGCGGTGTGACCGCCGACCGTCGTGGATAGACTGCTGATCGAACTCGCCAGAGCACTATCGCCGTTCGCGCGCGCAGTCTGCTCCGCTGTTATCGCGGCGGTGTTACTGCTGACAGTCGCCGTCAAGCTGCTGATGCTACTTGCCAGCGCACTGTCACCGTTCGCGCGCGCAGTCTGTTCACTGATGATGGCCGCTGCGTTTGCGCCAACACCAGCCTCAACAGCAGTCACACGCGACGCCAGAGCCTCGCCAGCGCCGACGACAGCACTCATGTCATCCTGAACGCGGGCGAATGCGTCAGCAGTCTCCTGCTCAACTGTCGTCACCTTGCGTTGCAGGTCCACGGTCGTTTTGACCATCCAACTGCGCGACGCCTGTTCCCAATCCAGCATTGCTGTAGTCGGGAATCCACCGCCATCAATCCGCCGCACCTCGCGTGGCATGACGTAAGGCGCGGTGAGCGGATCGACCTCAAGCGGAACAGTTCCGGTTGTATAGTCTGGATCGTCAGCCATTAGCCTGATGGCCTCGCGTCAGGGTCAGGGATGCTAGCGCCAAGAAAAGCGAAATCCTTCGCCGTGTCGGTTGTGATCCGCACGCGAAGCCCGTGATGCGTGCTCATGCCAAGGCGATTGACGCGCACCGGCCACGTCTCAGCATCTTTCAGTGAGCGAGTAACGGGCGTGGACCATGTTTTTCCGCCGTCATGCGACCACGACACAGCCACGTCGGCGTCTGTCTCGGTGAAATCCATGAACAGCGACGGGATGGATACGCGCGCCGGGTATTCCTTCACCGGGCCGGACTCCAGATGCACCGGCATGGCCGCGCCGTTCTCGGTAAAGACGGATCCAGAGAACGTCAGAATGTCGCCTGTGAGGCGATCCGCGACCAGCCAGCGGTCAGTGTCGAACCACGTCGGGCCACCACGCCAGCCGGTTGCGCCAGTGCTGGTGCGCTCATTCCACACGCGGCCCGTCGTGTCATATTCCCACGACCCCTGATCCGACGTGATGATGACGAATCCCACGCCGCGCCAGACATAGGCCGACATGCGGATTGACGCCCGGTCAGACGCCTGGATGAAGCGCTCCACGTCCGGGGTGGAAATCCGCGCCGTTTCGTAGCCGCTCAGAGCGCGCACGGTGAAGTCGGACCCCACGAAAAAGATGGGGTTATTCCACGCCTCGTCATTGCCGATTGCGGCCATCGGAGCGATGACGCCTACAGGTAGCACCGTCGCAGCGCGCTGCATCGGGTAGGGCATCGTGCCCGCGTTCTGGTACGGCTCAATCGTGGACTCGCCCATGGCGTACAGCAGCGACCCGGCGGCAATCACACGTCGCAGGCCATCGGCCCGGCTCTCTGCCGTGGTGAAGCTGAGCGCGTTAACGTCCGTGCTGTTCAGCTCGCTGGCAAACAGCCGGCCATCCGGCACGGTGAAGTGAAAATACCCACCCAGAAACTCGACGCTGTTGACCGTCGCCGGCAGATCAGCGTCTGGGTAGGCCGAGACGGCGCTTGACCCGATGACGTAAGCCCCGCCAGACGCCCGCACAGCCACAATGTCGGGCGTGGACACACCATCAGTCGTGCGGTTGTTGCGCGCCAGCGTCACGCCGTCGGTGCCGGGAATTGAGCCTGTCAGCGTGGTTACGGTCGACCCGCTGATGCGAACCACCGCGCCATCATAGACAATCACCCACTCGTCATTGACCTTGAGCGCGCCGCGAACGCCGCTCTTGCCGGTGGACAGTACATGCACGAGGCCGGGCGAACGGCGCACCACGTCACGGTCGCCGTCCTTGTCAACCCATGCGTTGATCCGCCGACCGTCGCCCTCACCGGGGCGCGATCCAGGCGTGGAATTTTTGGGGAAGGGAACTGCCACCATCAGAGGCGACCCTGCCGACGTGACGCGCCGAGCAACGAGCGATCAACCTTGAGGCGAGCGCCAGGCACGCCCTTGCCGATGCGGGCGATGGTGCGCAACCGGGATTCAGCCCGCTCGATCACCTGATATTCGCGACCACGGCCAAACGCCGGCGCGCAGGTTTCAACCAGAATGTCTGTCAGCAGCTGGAAAACCTGATCGTCAATATCGTCAGCCGGCGGCACATAGATGACATTGCGCTGGGCCAGATCGGCCAGCACGCTCTCTAGCCGCCGCTCAACAAGCGCCGCGTCAGAAGCACCGGCAGTCTGGCCGGCATAGAGCACGCCAAGGTCTTGCAGCACCGCGTCAATCAGTTCGGCCTTGCTTGCCATGTGATGCCCTCAGAAATGGATAGGGCGGCCCGTAGGCCGCTCCTTTTGTCGTGATGGTATCGGAAGGCGTCAGGACGCAGCGCTGCCGCTGACGCGGATCGCAAGGCGCGGATCGACGGCCTTGATGCCGTAGAGAATGTCCAGGCGGTACCGCGACACGTCGTTGGAGCCGTCATAGTACGGGACCAGACGGGCCGAGATGCCCTTGTAGGACTCGCGGGCCACATCGACAGCGCCGGGCGGCGCGACCAGCGGAGCCATCACAAGAGCGAAGGCGTTCTTGTGGAAGATCATCGACTGGCGGTAGCCGGTGGAGGCCGCGCCAACGAGCGTGATGGCCTTGTTGTCCAGATCGGTTACGCCAGCCTTCACGGCGACAGTCTGGTGCGCGCCGCTCCAGATCATCGCAGGCGTGATCTTCAGCGAGGCGATGGCGCTGCCGGAGCCAGTTGCACCTTCAACGACGGTGAACTGCTTCAGGAAAGGCAGCGGCTGCTTCGTCACCGGGTTGACGTCATACACGTCGGCAATGGTGAATACGTCACCAGCCGCCAGCGTCTGCGTGGCACCGCCAAGGCCGTCAATGCTGATGGTCTGGACGTTGGTGTCACGCACCGCTTCCCACGTCACAGTGGCTGCGGTGATCGAGCCGTTGACCGCAATGGACGAGCCAGAGCGCGAACCAGTGGTGAACGTGGCGACGTTCTGGCTCATGAAGGTGTTCACGCCAGCAATGTTGCCAAGCGCGCCTTCACGGTAGGCACCGCGAGCGGCGTCCTGCACGTAAAGGTTCGTCTGCGAGCCGAGCAGGCCCCAGAAGTCAGACGGGGCAAGGAAGGCAGAGCGGTCGCCCTTCGGGACGCCGAGCTCGTCCAGGCGCTCGACGGCGGCGGCGAAATCCTTGAAGCCCTTGATGCTCTCGCCGGGAGTGCCGACCCAATTCGGAACGGACGTGGCGAGGCTGAGCAGGTCTTTGTCCACCTGGTTGGCAAGCTGGATCATCGCCGGGCGAATGACGCGCTCCGACAGCTCGGTGATGTCGAGCGTCAGTTCCTTCGACGTGAAACTGAAGTCGATACCCTTCTGCTTGTCGATCACAAGCGAGGTCTTGCCCTCGCTCACGTCCTGATTGGACGCCACAGCGCCATCGCGAACGGTGAAGTCGGCCGGGCGGCGAATGGTGATGGTGTCGCCAACCTCATAGCCATTCACGGACTTGGAAAATTCATCCTCGTATCCGCGATAGACGGCCTTGGCCGCGCCGAGTTCGTTTTCAAGGATGCGAACGGCAGCCTTGGCGATGAGGGAAGTCTGGAGAGTGCGGTTTGCCATTGGTCAGTCTCCGCCCGTCAGCCGTATTTCGCTTTCAGCCACGCTTCCAACTTTGCTTCATCGGATGCAGGGCCAGCGCCGCCCTTGATCGGGGCGGTCGGCGGAGGGGCTTTAGAAGTGCGGTTTGCGGTGGGCAGGCTCAGCTTGGCCTCCAGTCGCCCGATAGCGCGCGCGGCAGACAGCGGGTCCATGGCGTTAAGCCGTTGGAGGTCCGCCGGATTTTTCGCGAGATGGTACTTGAGCAGTGGCCCCTTATCGGACTCGATAACAAGCCGGGTAACGGCATCAGATGCGGGCATTGCGCCAGCCTGCGCCATCGTCTGCACGTAGTCCGGGATGGCCTTCGCCACCTCAGCCTCGCGCTCGCGGAAGTCTTCCAAAGCGATCTGCTGTGCAGCCGTCATCTGCGCCTGACGCGCGGCTGCGTTGCGCTTCGCTTCCTTTTCTGCCAGCCGTCGATCAATTTCGTAGGCCGTCATCGCGCGCTCATACGCGAAATAATCCTCGAAATCCTCGATCTTTGGCGGCTCGCCCACTTCCGCTTCAACCGCTCGCCTGATCGCCTCACTGTCAGCGGGAACAGGCCCGCGACTGCGCTGCAATTCCAGTTCAGCAGTCAACTCAGCGATTTTGCGCTTGAGCCGGTCAACGCCTGACCGCCTCTTGCGCTTCTCGCCATCCTCTTGCTCGTCGCCATCATCGCCTGCGGCGTCTGCGCCTTCGGCGTCTGCTTCAGCCTCCTGTCCTGTTTTGGCCTCGTCCGTCGTTTCGGTCGTGACCTCAGACTGTTCGGCTTCGGCCTGCGGCTCATCGGCCACTGGCACGTCTACCTGGTCGTCATCCTGCATTGCTGTGCTCACAAAAAAGCCGCCTCAAAGGGCGGCGCCCGTCATCGCGACTGGCGCGTCATGCGCCTGCCTGCGTGAAGGTCAGACCGGCGCTTGGCCGGGATCGTCAGGGCCAACCAAAGAGCCGCCCTGCGGCGGCTCTGTCGGCATCATCTCTGGATCAATCGCCATCTCAGGCGGCGCGCCCATCGTATCGGGCGGCAATTCCTGTGGCATGTCCTGCGGCGGCTCTGGCGGCTGTTGCAGCATGGCGAACAGGTCGCCCACGACAGCCTGCAATTCCTGAACAGCCCCGGCGATTTCGTCCACGCGAGGATCAGCGGCTGGCTGCGGCGCGACTGGCTCTGCCGGCATGCTCGCGGCAAGCTGCGCCTCCATTGCAAGCCGCTCCAGTTCAATCTGCGCCTTCTGCGCGTCAGCCTCTGCTTTCGCAGCCAGAGCCAGTTTCTGGCGCGTCTCAGCGTCCTTGGCGGCCATCTCCATCTGCATGGCCTGCTGTTCAGCCGGCGATGGCTCAGGCGGCGGGGCTGGCTGCTCTTTGCTGTCCTGCGCAATCAGTTGCTGGATTTGCGGCGGGGCAATCGCCTTCAGGCGTTCGGCCATCTTGTCGGCCATCGGCCAGTCCTGCGCCTGCACGTACAGATCGCCAATAGCCGGGAACAGTTGCGGAGCCGACTGAACCAGTTTCCCGCATACCCTCGCGGGCTTCCTCGCGCCGCGTGGTGTAGCTCGGACCCATAGACAGCGTTACGTCATAGCTGCCAACGGTCAGGTCATTCAGGATCGGCGCAGCGCCTTCAACAGCGATGCCGTTCGGCTGGTTGATCGCCAGTTCTTCAATGGTCCCGTCTTCGCCGGCAATGCGCAGCGTGCGCGCCGTGTCGTAAATGCGCGGGATCAGGTCAACGAGAATCTCGCCCGTGCGCTGGATCGCATAGGTGAAATGATCCACGTACACAAACGCGCCTACGTCGCCTCACGCTGGCGAGCGAGAATGGCCTTGCCAGACGTTTCGTTAGACTGAGCGCCGAGCGAAGCATCGTAAATGCCGATGGTCGCGCTTAATGTCTTCTGCGGCAAGGCTGATCTCCTGCAAAAGCGCAGGCGACGGGACAGGCGGCTGCTCACAGCGACGGGCGCTGAACCACCATTGCCGGGTCAGGCGTGTAGCGCAGATATGGCAGGCTCGCGCTGTTGGCGATCTGC